>JBBQHU010000006.1:0-86083 GCA_038324265.1 Micropepsales bacterium
GAGGAAGGAGCCGGGGAAGAGTTCGCCCTTGCCGGAATCGAATTCCTTGATGCGGATGCGATACTCGTTGGCGCCCAGCTGCATATTGTCGAGGATGCGCACCGCGGGCATGACGAAGCCCATTTCCTGCGCCAGCTGGCGGCGCAGGGCCTTGATCTGGTCGGTGATGCGGTGGCCCTGGACATCGTTGATCAGGGGCAACAGGCCATAACCCAACTCGATGCGCAGAAGGTCGAGCGCCAGCGCCGTGGCAATGGGCTCTTCCTTCGGTCCGGTATCGGGTTTGTTTTTGGCATCCTGCGCCTGTTCGCTGGCGGTGCGGGCGTCCTTGCGCTTGAAGGCGTAGAAGGCGAGGGCGCCGGTGGCGCCGGACAATCCGCCGAACACCAAAGTCGGCATGCCCGGAAGCACGGCCACGATGCCCATCACGGCGGCGGCCATGCCGAGCGCCTGGGGATAGAAGGACAGCTGGCTCATCAACGCCTTGTCGGTGGCGCCTTCGACGCCGGCCTTGGACACCATCAGGCCCGCGGCGGTGGAGACGATCAGGGCCGGCATCTGCGAGACCAGGCCGTCGCCGACCGAGAGCAGGGTGAAGGTCTGGGTGGCGCTACTGAAGCTCATGCCTTTTTGCGCCACGGCGATGATGATGCCGCCGACAATGTTGATGCCGACAATGAGCAGGCCGGCAATGGCGTCGCCACGCACGAATTTGGAAGCGCCGTCCATGGCGCCGAAGAAATTGGATTCCGCTTCGATGGTCTTGCGGCGCAGCTTGGCGTCCTTCTCGTCGATCAGGCCGGCGGACAGGTCGGCGTCGATCGCCATCTGCTTGCCGGGCATCGCGTCCAGGCTGAAGCGTGCCGCGACTTCGGCGATGCGGCCCGAACCCTTGGTGATGACCACGAAATTCACCACCACCAAGATGGAGAAGACGATCAGGCCAATAACGAAATTGCCCTGCATGATCAGGGTGCCGAAGGCCTGGATGACATAGCCGGACGCGGCGGTGCCTTCATGGCCATGGCCCAGGATCATGCGGGTGGAGGCCAGGTTCAGCGCCAGCCGCATCATGGTGGTGATCAGCAGGATGGTGGGGAAAGAGCTGAATTCCAACGGCTTGCGGATGAACACCGCCGTCATCAGGATCAGGATCGAGAAGGACAGCGAGAAAGCCAGGCTCACGTCCAGAAGCCAGGTCGGCAGCGGTACGATCAGGACCACCAGGATGGCCATGATACCGATGGCCAGGCCCAGTTCGCCCTTTTTGAATATGTCCCAGGCCTTGCTGGCGGTCAGACCGGAGAAGGGGGATGCAGTGGTGCCGATGTCAGACATTCAAATGATACCTAATGCCTAGCCGGCAAGCCGCTGTTCGCCGTGCTGGGGAACGCTGAGACCGGAGTCCGAATATTCGCGCAGCTTGTTGCGCAGGGTACGGATTGAAATGCCCAGGATGTTGGCGGCATGGGTGCGATTGCCCAGGCAATGGTCCAACGTGTCCAGGATCAGGTCACGTTCCACGTCGCTCACCGTGCGGCCGACAAGCCCGCGGGTCACGGCGGTGGCAGACACCATGGCGCCCTGCACCGAAGTGTCCTGCGGCACATTCACATGAGTGCCAGCGCCAACCTGGGTGCCGTCGGGCAGGCGAATGGCTTCCGGGCCGATCTCGGGGCCTTGGGCCAGCAGCACAGCGCGATGGATGGTGTTTTCCAGTTCGCGGACATTGCCCTTCCAGTAATGCCCCAGCAGCAGTCGCTCGGTGGGCGAGGAAATCTGGCGATAAGGCACGCCATTGGCTTCGGCATACTTGCGCGCAAAGTGATGCGACAGCGCGCGAATATCCTTGGGCCGTTCGCGCAGCGCCGGAATACGCAGGTTCACGACATTCAGGCGGTACAGCAAGTCTTCGCGGAAGGTGCCGTGCTTGACCGCCTCGGCGAGGTCGCGGTTCGATGTGGCGATGATGCGAATGTCCACCTTGACCGGCTTGGTGCCGCCGACGCGATCGATCTCGCGTTCCTGGATGGCGCGCAGCAGCTTGGCCTGCAGGCGGGCATCCATCTCGCTGATTTCGTCCAGCAACAGCGTGCCGCCATTGGCTTCCTCGAACTTGCCGATGCGCCGTGCTATGGCGCCGGTGAAGGCGCCCTTCTCATGGCCGAACAGTTCGGATTCCAGCAGGTTTTCCGGAATGGCGGCGCAGTTCACCGAAATGAACGGCTTGTCGTTGCGCAGTGACTTCCTGTGAACATAGCGGGCCAGAACTTCCTTACCCGTACCGCTTTCGCCGGTGATCAGGATCGAGGCTTCACTGGTGGCGATCTGGTCGGCCAGCGACAGCACCGCCGTCATGGCCTCGTCTTCATGCACCAGCTGATGGGATTCGTCGGCCACCGCCGCCAGAACTGCCGCAATCAACTCGGCATCGGCGGGAAGCGGCAAATATTCCTTGGCGCCGGCACGGATCGCGTCCACCGCGCGGCGGGTGTCCGTGCCTATACCGCAGGCCACGACCGGCGTGCAGATGCGTTCGGCGGCCAGGCCGCGCACCAGGCTGCCAATGTCCAGCGTGACATCGCAGAACACCAGGTCCGCGCCGACACCGCCTCGCAGGCTGGAAAGCGCCTGCTCGATGTCCACGGCATGGGTGACCTTGGCCCCCTTGTCCATGGCGATTTTTGTCGCGAGGCCGATCTGGCCCTGAAGTCCGCCGACGATGAGAAGACGCATGGCTTAATTCCCTTGAAAACTTACGAGCCCGAACCGGCCTTGATAATTTCCGTCATGGTGACGCCCAGCCGGTCCTCGACCAGCACGACTTCGCCGCGCGCGACCAGCCGGTCATTGACGTAGATGTCGATGGCTTCACCGACCTTGCGGTCCAGCTCAACGATGGTGCCCTTGCCCAGCTTCAGCAGCTGGCTGACTTCCATGGCGCTCTTGCCCAGCACGGCCGACACCGTGACCGGCACGTCGAACACCGCTTCCAGGTCGTGGGCTGACCGCTTGGACATTTCCGCCGGGGGCGCATCGCTGTTGAGCAGCGCAGCGCTCGAACCGGGCGCGTCCTCGTGGCTCAGATCTGGCAGATCGACATTGTCGCTGGCCATGGAATTTAACCTTTCAAGTCTTCATTGTGCGAAAAACGACGGGAAATCAGTGCGGTCAGTGCGTCTTCAATGGCCTGTTCGCGGCGCTCGGCACCACCACCGCGCCATTCGATGCGGCAGTCCGCGCCGGTCATGGCGGCATCGGGGGCGATCATCACGCGGCCCTCATAGCCTTCTTCATGTGCGATTTCGTCCAGACGCGCCTGCAGTGCCTCGACCACCACGGGCGCGGCGCGCAGGGTGATGCGGGGCTCGCCGATCGCTTGGTGCATGGCCTGGCGCAGTGCGATCTCGACATCGCCGGCGGGCAGGGCGGCAAGCGCAGCGGGCGCAATTCTCTTGGCCATGGCCAGCGCCAGCTCGGCGGCTTCCGCGCGCAGCGTCTCGACCTGTGCATGGCTGTTGTCCAAGGCGGCGCGCACCGCGATGGTCAGCGCGGCAACACTGCGATCCAGCGCTTCGGCGGCGCGCACGCTCGCGTCGTTCTCGCCTTCGCTGCGGGCGCTCGCCTTGAGTGTTTCCAGGTCCTCGGAGGTGAGGGTGTGCTTCTGGCGGGCACGGGCGGACGCCGCCGGACGGGCCTCGCCATCGGAAAATTCGGTGTCGAAGGTAAACTTGCGGGCGGAGTTTTCGGTTGCGGGCGTCATCAGTACACCAGCTCGTCTTCGCCGCTGCCGCCGGCAATCATGATCTCGCCCTTGTTGGCCAAGTCCTTGGCGACATTGACCATGCGCATTTGGGCTTCATCAACATCCTTCAGGCGCACCGGACCCATGGCTTCCATGTCGTCGCGCAGGATCTTGCCGGCGCGTTCGCTCATGTTGGAGAAGAAGACATCGCGCAGGCCGTCGGTGGCGCCCTTCAGCGCCAGGCCCAGCTTGTCTTTGTCCACGCTGCGCAGCAGGGTCTGAATCGAACCCGGGTCCAGCTTGGACAGGTCTTCAAAGGTGAACATCAGCGCCTTGATGCGCTCGGCGGAATCGCGGCTGCGCTCTTCCAAGGCGGTGATGAACCGGCTTTCGGTCTGGCGGTCGAAATTGTTGAAAATTTCGGCCATCTGCTCGTGGGAGTCGCGCTTGGCAGTGCGCGCCAGGTTCGACATGAATTCCACCCGTAGGGTCTGCTCGACCTTGTCCAGAATGTCCTTCTGCACGCTTTCCATGCGCAGCATCCGCTGCACCACTTCCAGCGCGAATTCCTCGGGCAGGGCGCCCAGCACGCGGGCGGCGTGTTCGGGCTTGATCTTGGACAGCACAACCGAAACGGTCTGCGGATATTCGTTCTTCAGATAGTTGGCCAGGACGGTTTCGTTCACATTGGCCAGCTTGTCCCACATGGTGCGACCGGCCGGACCGCGGATTTCTTCCATGATGTTGCCGACTTTTTCGTCCGGCAGGATGTTGGCCAGCAGGCGCTCAGTGGATTCATACGAGCCCATCAGCGAACCGGTGCCCGACATCTGTGAGACGAAGTCCACCAGCAGTTTTTCGATCAGGGTGGCCGAGACCGATCCCAAATTGGACATGACCTGGGAGATTTCCTTGATCTCCTCCTCGTCCATCATCTTCCAGATCTGCTCGGAATGCTCTTCCCCCAGCGACAGCATGATGATGGCTGCGCGCTCCGCTCCGGAGAGGGAGCGGATGTCTTCCTTGATGGCCTTTACGGGTTTGGACATGGGCGGTTATCGTTCTCTAGGCCGGTTGATGCAGCCAGGTGCGAATGAGCGCCAGCGCTTCTTCGGGATGCGCCTGCACCACTTCACCGACCTTCTTGATGGCGGAATCGCGCACCTGGCCGTCGATGCGGCTGGTGTCGATTTGGGCGCCCGACGGGGCAGGCAAAGCCGCCTGTGTACCGTCGGCGGAAACGCCCTGTGCGTCCTGCGGTGCCGGCAGCGCGCCCGCCACAGGCGAGGAATTGCTCAACTTGGTGACGCCGCCGCCCGCAATCGCCTGGGCCGTAAACATGCGGTTTATCAGGGGCTTGGCGACGAACAGGCCGATAAGCAGCGCGGTCAGGCCCAGGATGGCGGCCTCGATGATCTTGAACCAGTAACCGGCATCCAGGCCCAGAAGCGGCTTGGGGGCCTCGGTGCCGACCGTGGTTTCCATGCGAGCGAACGGCATGTTGGAGACCTGCACCTGATCGCCGCGCGCCTGATCGTAACCCATCGCGGACCGCACCAGGGCGGTAATCTTGCTCATCTCTTCCGGCGTCCGCGCCTTGTAGGTGGAGCCTTCGCCGCTGCCGTCCACGACCACAGCTACCGACAGCTTCTTGACGTCGCCGCCATCCACCGTGGAGGTGGTGACCTTCTTGGAAATTTCGTAGTTGGTGGTTTCCTCGGTCGAGCCCGAGGTGTTCTTGGCGGCATCGCCGCCAGTCGCGCCGCCGCCGGGAAGGGCATTGGCGACCGAGACGGCATTGCTGGCGCCGGAGGTGTCGCTGGCGTTGCGTTCCACGGTCTGGGTCGAACGCACCACCTTGCTGTCGGGGTCGTAGGATTCGCTGGTGGTCTGGGTGTGGTTGTAGTTGATGTCGGCGGCCACCTGGACCTGCACATGGCCGGCGCCAACCACCGAAGTGACGATGGATTCGATGCGCTGGCGCAACGAATTTTCGTAATTGGTCGTGTCCTCGTCCTGGTTGCGAGCCAGCGCATCGGGGCCGGACTTGTCATCGCCGCCGGCCAGTAGATTGCCGCGATCATCCACGATGGCGACACGGTCCGCCGACATCGAGGCGACGGCCGCCGCCACCAGGTGCTGGATGGCCTGAACCTGGCCACGGTCCATGCGGCCGCGGGTCTTCAGCACAACGGACGCCGACGGGGTCTGGTCGTCGCGCGAAAAGATCTGACGCTCGGGGATGACCAGGTGGATGCGTGCGCTTTCCACGCCCTCGATGGTCTGGATCGAGCGCGACAGCTCGCCTTCCAGGGCGCGCAGGCGATTGATGTTCTGGACGAAGGCGGTGGTGCCGAAGGTGTCGGTCTTGTCGAACACTTCATAGCCGACGCCGGCGGCCGGCAGGTTGTCCTGGGCCAGCGCCATGCGCAGCTTGGTCACCTGGTCGGCAGGCACCAGGATGGTGCCGCCATCCTTGACGTCATATTTGACCGCCATGGAGTCGAGCTTGCCGGTCACCGCTGCGGCGTCGCGCGATTCCAGGCCGGAAAACAGAATGGTCTTGGGCGCCTCGGTGATGGCGCCTGCTATATAAAGGAAGAAGGCGGTCAATACGGCGGCCACGCCGGCCATGACGCCGAACCGTGCCGCACCCACCTGTTTGAAAAACTCCGGCAAGATGTCCTCCTGGCATGCGGACGAAAAACCCTTCGTCCGTTCTGCTAGGCAAACATTGCCGCCTGTAGGGTAAAATTTGGCTTAAGGCGAAAGCCCCCGCGCGTCTTGTCGCGGTGTTATTTTGCTTAACCGATCGTTTACAACTTGATCCAAGTCATTTGCGATATGGCTGCATGCGGGTCGCGCCCCATATTTTGTGTTTGCGCGCGACCGTTCCCCAGCCCGGGTTTAGTTGCGATACTGCTGCACGCGGGTCGCGCGCAGACCGGCCAGGCCGAAGCGATCAATCGCATGCTGCCAGGCAAGGAATTCCTCCACCGTCAGGGTGTAGCGCTTGCAGGCATCGTCCAGGCTCAACAGCCCGCCGCGCACGGCCGCAACGACTTCGGCCTTGCGGCGGATGACCCAGCGGCGCGTCGAGGGCGGCGGCAGATCGGCGAGCGTCAGCGGCGACCCATCAGGCCCGATGACATAGCTCACGCGTCCCTTGCGCTCTTCCATCGTCAAAACTCCAACATTATCCACGCCCAAACTACGCGCCCCCGCGTTTAAAAAGGGCCAAGGGACGTGGTAAACGAACCCATAAAATCATTGCTCAACTCGTCGCGATAAAGTCAGGAAAGGCCAGTTTTACGGGGCTTTTCTGCTATCTTAGTTCGAAGGCAATTGTTCCAGAAGTTGCAGCATCTGGTCGGCGGTGGTGACGATGCGTGCCGACGCGGAATAGGCGCGCTGCGTGGTGATCAAGTTGGTGAACTCCGTCGCCAGGTCCACGGTGGAAGCTTCCAGCGACTGGGCGGCGATTCCGCCGGCGCCGCCGGAATTGGCCAGGTTGATGTTGGCCGTGCCCGAGCCCTTGGTGGCGATATAGGCATTGCCGTTCATCTGCGCGAGACCGTCCGGGTTGGTGAAGGTCGCCACCGGCACCTTGTAGACATTCTGCGTCAAGCCGTTGGAAAACTGCGCCGACACGGTGCCGTCCTTGGCCACCGTCACGCCCGTGACGCTGCCGAAGGGCGAACCGCTGATGGCGGTGCCGTTCAAAGAAGACGCCGCGTCAAACTGGGTGAGACCGGACGTGCCGTTCACCGAGCCCAGGCTGACCGCAATGGTCTGGCTGCCAAGGCCGGTGGTGGCAGCCCAGGGCACCGTGACCGAGAAGGATCCGGAAGCCGGCGCCGCGCCGTCCACATTGGCCAACGAACCGTCGGAATTGAAGGTGACGGTGCCCGAAGTGATGGGGTTGGTACCGGTGACCTTGGTCATGTCGCCGGCATAGGAGGCTTCATAGGCCCACTGGTTGGCGCCGGTCTTGACGAAGGACATGTTCAGCGGCTCGGTGCCGCCCTGGCTGTTGTAGACATTGATGGTGCGCTGGAAATCCGGCGTCACCGTGCCCGAGGCCATGTCGCCCGCGGTATAGGCTGCGGCGGTGGTCGAGCTGGCCTGCAGGTTGGCCTGAAGGCCGATCGTGGTGGTGGCCTCGGCCTTGCCCGCCAGGGTGGAGATATTGATCAGGCTCAGTGCGCTGGTGTCGGTGGGCACATTGCCGGCCGAATCCAGCTTGTAGCCCAGCAGGTACAGCCCGGCGGAATTCTTCAGGTTACCGGCTTCATCCGGGGTGAAGCTGCCGGCGCGGGTAAATTGCTGCTGCGCGGCAGCGCTGGTGTTGGTGGCCACCACGAAGAAGCCATTGCCCGAGATCGACATGTCGGTGGGCGAGGAGGTGGCGGTAGGCAGGCCCTGGGTCTTCACATCCTGGCTGATCACCGAGGAGACGCCGGCACCCGCACTTCCGACCACGCCCTGAACGTTCAGGAAGGTCTGGAAATTGGCGTTCTGGGTCTTGTAACCCACGGTGTTGACGTTGGCGATGTTGGCCGAGGTGGCGGACAGGGCCTGGGCGTTGGCGGCCAGGCCGGCGACGCCGATATTCAGTGCTCCATACAGACTCATTTTGCAGTTCCTTCAGGGCGGAGTGAGGGTCTTCGACCGATCCGCTTGAGGTTTGGCGCCGTTTCTCGGCGCCCATGTGGTTTCAAAACTTCAAATTCAGTTGGCAACCGCCGCGATATCCGCGAGGCTGACTTCCATGTTGCCGATGACCAGCTGCGGGATGCCGCTGGTCATGTCGATCTGGGTGACGGTGCCGGCGCTGGCGACCGACGAGGAGACGGTGTTGCCCGCCGCATCATTGGCGGTAACGGTCAGCTTGTAGGCGCCGTCGGCCAACGCATTGCCGTTATTGTCCTTGCCGTCCCAGGCGAAATTGTTGTTGCCCGCCGTGGTCGCGCCGGCGCCGGTATAGACGACCTTGCCGCTCTCATTGGTGACGGTGAGCTGGGTGGTGGCCGTCGCGGTCGCCAGATTGTAGGACCAGTTGGCGCTGCCGCTGGCCAGCGAGGCCTGGCCGTTGGTGACCGACACCTTCTTGCCCAAATAGCTGTTGGTCATGGAGGCCGCGCTGGAGTTGCCCTGGCTGATCAGGGTCTTCAGATTGGTGTTGGACTGAATCTGCTGTTCGACCTGGCTGTACATGACCAGCTGCTGGGTGAACTGGTTGGAGTCCATCGGGCTGGTGGGGTCCTGGTTCTTCAGCTGCGTGGTCAGCAACGTCAGGAAGGTCGAGAAATTTCCCGACAGCTGGCTCATCGAGTCCGTGGACGCGGTGCTGGCCGCCGGGATGTTGGAGGTCGAGGAAGTGGGAGTGACGGTCATGATGGTGTGTCCTTAAACCCGGATGTCCAGCCGCCCGTCGGCAGGGGCGCGGTAAGCGACACTGGCGGCGGTGGCGTCGATGGTCTTGCTGGCGACAAGTGAATGGCCGCCGCGCGAAAAGCCGGGCGCGTTGCCGCTGCCCTGGTCTGATTGCTGGCCCTGCTGGCGCAGCGAGAAATTCAGCCCGTCCTGCGACACGTCCAGGCCCGCTTCGCGCAGCGCGCGTGTCAGGTTGGTGGAATCCTTTTGCAGCAGGTCGAGCGTCTGGGGCTGGTCGGCGGAAAGATGGGCGCTGGCCTTGCCGGTGGCATCGATGGACAGGCGCACTTCCACCCGTCCCAACTCCGGCGGGTCAAGGCGGATGTCGAACTGCCTGGCGCCGCCTTGCGACTTGGCCGCGATCTGCACCGCCAACGCCGGCATGTTGGGCGTGGGAGGCGGGGCGGCGGCCTGGGTGCTGACCTGCACATGATGGGTGATTGCGGGCGCATTGGCGGGCGCGTTCGTCTGGGGCGCGCCAATGGTCACATTGGTATCGGCTGTCTGGGCGGTGGTCTGCGCCGCCGGCTTCGTGGCCGCGTCGCCGCCTGCCGGCTGCGCGGCAGCCTTGGCGGCATCAGCCTTGATGTCTTCTGCCGATGCGATTTTTGCGTCGGACGCCTGCGCCTTGTGCGCGGCCCCCTTCACGCCCTGCGATGCATCGGCTTTTACATCGCCCTTGGTGGGGGGCTTGGCGGTGCCTGGGGCAGGCTTGCCCAGGGCGGCGGCCGCAGTCTGCTGGGCCGCACCCGGCGCATCGCCTGAATCGATACCGTCCTGCGGTGCGGCATCGGGTTTTGCGTCCTGCGGCGCGGCCGCTTTCGCACCCTGCGCCGCGGCGATTTCGCCGACGGATTGTTCTGTATCTGTGTTGGCTTCTGTCTGTGGCTGCGGGGCAGGCGCGGGCAGGGCCGTCATGTCTGGTGTCGGCGCATCCGCAGCAGCGGTGCCTTGTGTGCTATCCGCTGCGTCAGACTTGTCATCCTTGTCCGGCTTGGCAGTGGTCTTGGCCTGCGCGACATCGGTTTTGCCGGCCTTGTCCTTCACGGAGTCGGACTTGGACCCGGTGGCAGTGTCCTGCGAGGCGGCCTTGTCGTCAGTGCCCGCATTCTTCGCATCGCCGTGGCCATGACTTGCCGTCTTGGGAGAAGTCGAAGCCAGCAGCTGTTCAAACGGCATTCCGCCGTCCGCCGGCTTGCTGGCATGAGCATGGGATGCCTGAACGCTGGCATGGGCTATTCGCGATGTGGCCGAGGTACGCAAAAATGAAATCCGATGATGGTCCGGCAAAACCCATCGCAAGGGCGGTGCCAGATTGCGGCCCGCGATTTCGTTGGACTTTTTGGTATTGGCGCCCGCTCCCATGACACAAACGCACAGGCACAAGCTGCCGGTGCGGCAAACTCTGCCGCCCGCAAGCGCCCCGCTGAACAGTGTAAAAACCCAGCAATAGCGGGCAAAAATGGCCCTCCGAACATGGCATGGGGCTTGCGACTGTTTGTGCGGAACAAAGCATCCGGACCAACGACGTGAGCCTGAACGGAATCGCAGCCAGTGCCATGAGCGCGCTCAAGACCAACAGCGCTGCGCTCTCTGTCGTGTCGAACAACATCTCCAATCTCAACACGCCCGGCTATGCGCGGCGCATCGTCAATCAGCAGACACTTTCTGCCGCCGGTCAGCTTATGGGCGTGGACATTGCCAGCGTGCAGCGGGTGGCGAGTGCGTTCCTGACCCAGGAAGTCCTGTCGTCGGGCGGCGCCGCCTCGCAATACGACACCATGGCCGGCCTCTTCTCGCAGCTGAATGGCATTCTCGGCGGCCCCGGCGACAATCAGAGCCTGGCCACCGGCTTGACCAATGTCGCGTCGGCCTTCGCAACCGCCTCCCAGTCGCCCACCTCATCCGCCAGCCGCACCGGCGTGCTCAACGCGATCAACAACCTGGCCGCCGGCTTTTCCAACGCGTCAAACACCATCAGCGCGCTGCAGAAGCAGATCGACCAGCAGGCGGTGAATTCCATCGGCAGCACCAACCAGCTGCTCAAGCAGGTTTTTGACCTCAACACCCAGGTCCGCACTGCCAATGCCGCCGGCGACACCGCCAGCGCATTGCTCGACCAGCGCGACGTGGCGCTGGGCAACCTGTCCAAGGTGATGGGCATCAAGATCAGCGCCAACGCCGATGGCAGCGTCAATGTTTCCACCACCGACGGCGTCAATCTGGTGTCCAACACCTATGCCCAGCTCTCTTATTCGGGCGGCGCCACCAACGGCAGCTACGGCAATATCAATATCCAGGACGTGAACCCCCAGACCGGCCAGGCGATCGGCGCGGCGGTGGCGCTGGACCCGCATCTTTCGGGCGGTTCGCTCAAGGGCCTGATCGACATGCGCGATCAGGTGCTGGGCGGCCTGAACCAGACCCTCGGCAACCTGGCGCAGCAGACCGCGCAGACCTTCAATGCCGCGGCCAACGCCAATGCCGCCTATCCGCCGCCGTCCAGCCTGACCGGCCGCGATACCGGCCTGCTCGGCACCGACGCCCTGAACTTCAGCGGCAAGACCACCCTGGCCGTCGCCGACAGCAGCGGCGCGCTGGTATCCCGGATCGATGTGGATTTCTCCGCCGGCACATTGTCGGTCAACGGCGGTGCGGCGCAGAGCATCGGCGGCACAGTCGCCAGATTCACCACCGCGCTGAACACTGCTCTGGGCGGCAACGGAACGGCCAGCTTTGCAAACGGCCAGCTTTCCATTTCCGCCACCGGCACCAATGGCGTGCTGGTGCAGGATGACGCGTCCACCCCGTCGGCGCGCGGCGGTGCGGGCTTCTCCCAGTTTTTCGGCCTGAACGACCTGTTCCAGTCGCAGGCACCCTCCATCACCGCCACCGGCCTCCTGGCCTCGGATTCCAGCGGCCTCGCCGTGGGCGGCAAGATCGCCCTGTCGCTGAAGAGCCCCGATGGCGACATCGTCAAGAATGTCAGCATCACCACCACCGCCGGCCAGACCATCGGCGATGTGGTCAATGCCCTGAACACCGCGCTGGGCGGCGCAGCCACCTTCACGCTGGGCACCGACGGTTCGATCTCCACCGCCACATCGGCGCTGTATCCCGGTTATGCCGTAAACGTCACCGCCGACACCACCACGCGCGGCACCACCGGCATGAGCTTTTCCACCCTGTTCGGACTGGGCGCCAATGCCCAGGGCGCACAGGCTGCCAACTTTGCCGTGACCGCCAAGGTTGCGGGCAATCCGGCCTCGATCGGCTTTGCCAGGCCGATGCTGACCGCGTCCAGCGTCGCCGGCGACACCATCGTGTCAGCGGGCGACAATGCCGGCGCCATTGCGCTGCAGAACGCCATCACCACCACGCAGAATTTCAAGTCTGCCGGCGGCATTGCCGCCCAGGCGTCTTCGCTGTCGGATTATGCTGCGGCCTTCTACCAGAATCTCTCGACCCAATCGAACAGCGTCACCGCCAACCAGGTCACCCAGGACGGCCGGTTGACGGAGGCCCAGTCGCGCCTGTCGTCCAACTCCGGCGTCAACCTGGACGAGGAACTGATGGCGCTGACCTCCTACCAGCAGGCCTATGCCGCGGGCGCGCGCATGCTGACAGTGGTGGACAAATTGTACCAGACGCTTCTGGATATTCAGTAGGACTGAAAGATGAGCATCAACCGCGTTTCCACCTCGGCCCAGACCGCCTATCTGCTCAGCCAGATCCAGAATGCCGGTTCGGCGCTGGACAAGACACAGGCCCAGATCGCTTCGGGCAAGAACGCCACCACCTATGCCGGCTTCGGCGACAAGACCCAGGTGCTCACCGCGACTCTGGCCGCAAATGCGCGCAATGGTGCCTACACCACCGCCACGAAACTGGCTTCCACACAGGTAGACCTGCAGGATACCCAGCTTTCCGCCTTGTCCGATCTTGCCGCGCAGTTGAAGAAGGCCGTAAGCGGCTCTGTCGCCAACAACGAGGGCAGCACCCTGATGAGCCAGGTGCAGAGCATCTTCGACCAGGCGACAGCGATCCTGAATTCCAAGGATGCCAATGGCGACTATATCTATGCTGGCGGTCGTACCGATACTGCGCCGGTGACTGTGAATTCGTTGTCCGATTTGGTTGCATTGCCCGCCACGGCGGGCGCCTTCGCCAATGGCGATCTCAAGAAATCCGTGCAGGTCGCCGACGGCGTCACCGTTTCCTATGGCGTCACGGCTTCTGATGTTGCCACCGGGTTGATGCAGACGCTGAAAGACATCGCCGCCTTCGATGCCGGCGGCAGCGGCAATTTCAGCGCAACCTCCAACCTGACACAGGCACAGACCAGCTATCTGACCGGCGCCATCGCCACCACGACGACCGTTTACACCGATCTCAATGCCAATGTGGCGGCCAACGGCTTTGTCGCCAACCGGCTGACGGATGCCAACACCCAGCAGAGCTCGATGGACACCCTGTACAAGGGCTTTGCCTCAGATATCCAGGACACCAACATGGCGGATGCCGCCACGCAGCTGTCCCTGAACCAGACCCAGTTGCAGGCCGCCCTGCAGGTGACCGCCAGCCTGAACAAGCTGACCCTGCTGAATTACCTGCCGGTCAGCGGCTAAGGGCTTTTTCTCGGTTTCCGTTGAGTTTTTGGACCGCCGCGCCTATATGCCCGGCATGAACGCCCTCAAACCCGGAAGCCGGATTGTGGCTGCCATGTCCGGCGGCGTGGATTCCAGCGTAACCGCTGCGCTGCTGAAGCGTCAGGGCTATGACGTAATCGGCATCACGCTCCAGCTATACCCCTCCGACACCGGCCCGGCGCGCAAAGGCGCCTGCTGTGCCGGCGCCGATATCTACGATGCCAGGACAGTGGCGCAGAAGATCGGCATTCCCCATTACGTGCTGGATTACGAAAGCCGCTTTCGCAAGGCGGTGATCGAGGAATTCGCAGGCAGCTATGCCAAGGGCGAGACGCCCATCCCCTGCGTCCAGTGCAATCAGAAAGTGAAGTTCGCCGACCTGCTCGACACCGCCAAAGAGCTGGGTGCCGAGGCCATGGCCACCGGTCACTATGTCCGCCGCGTGGACGGCGCGAACGGCGCGGAACTTCATGCCGCCGCCGACACGGCGCGCGATCAAAGCTATTTCCTCTTCGCCACCACTCAGGACCAGCTCGACTATCTGCGCTTTCCCCTGGGCGGCATGGAAAAGAGTGAAGTGCGCGCTGTCGCCGCCGAGCTGGGATTGGTCAATGCCGCCAAGCCTGACAGCCAAGACATCTGCTTTGTGCCGCAGGGCCGCTACACCGGCATCGTCAACAAGGTGCTGCCCCATGCGGCGCGTGCCGGCGATATTGTCGACTTGACCGGCGTGGTCGTCGGTCGCCATGACGGCATCGTCAATTTTACCGTCGGCCAGCGCAAGGGCCTGGGCCTGTCTGGCAACGAAGAGCCGCTGTTCGTGCTCAAGCTCGATCCCGTCAATGCGCGCGTGGTGGTGGGACCGCGCAGCGCACTGGGCTCGTCCACCATGCTGCTGCGCGACGTGAACTGGCTTGGCCAGCAGCCCGCGCCGTTCGAGGCGCGCGTCAAGGTCCGTTCCATGCGCCCGCCGGTGACCGCCATGGTCACGCCGCTGGCGGGCGGCAAAGCAAGGGTCGAGCTGGCGGCGCCCGAAGACGCCATCGCACCCGGCCAGGCCTGTGTGTTCTATGAAATGGACGGCAGCCGCGTACTGGGCGGCGGCTGGATCACCGCGCCAGCCGCGGCCTAGGCCGTCGGGTTCAGCCCGCGCACCAGCAAGGTCAAACGGTTGGCCAGCGCCTTCAATTCCTCGTCCTGCGCCTGTCCGGAAACTGCCAGCCGCAAGGCGTCCAAATGCAGCTGCATCACCGCCATCAAGCGGCTTTCGTGACGATACTGCCAGTCCAGCGCCCGTTCCCAGGACTGTGCGATCCAGGAGAGCGCAGCATTGCCGCAAGTGATGCTGCTGCTGCGCAGGTCCTGTATCGCCACCATCAGCGCCTGCCAGTCGGCGGCGCGCGACAGCGGCGTCAGGGTCGCCATCATGTCGCCGATCTCGGCGACGCGCGCGCTGGCGAAGCCGGCATATCCCGAGCTTACTGCGATGGCGGACTGGGTGGCGCGCTCCACCAGCAGGTCCACGGGCCGCGCATTGGGGCCGCGGATGCGCTTTGCCAGGCTGACGCGTCTGACGGCATTTGCGCTATTCAAGGTAATAGGCCTCCTCTTCCTGCGCGACGACCTTGAGCACATGCTCCATGATGGTCTTGGCGGTAAAGGGCTTGACGACATAGCTGTCGGCGCCCTCGCCGATCGCCTGGGCAACATAGTCTTCCGTTGCATGCCCGCTGATGACGATGACCGGAATGCGCGGCCACTTGCCGGGATTGTCGCGGCGCAGCGCGCGCAATAGCGCCAGGCCGCCGGACTGCGGCATAACCCAGTCGCTGAAGATGATGTCGGGCACCTGTTGTTCAATCTGGCGCAACGCCGCATCGGCACAGTCGGCCTGCCGGATTGATCCTACCCCGAAACTTTCCAGGATCGCACCGATCAGCTTGCGCAGGAACTCATTGTCGTCAACGACCAGGATATCGAGTGTCGTCAGGTCCACGCTGGAAGGAACCATGGCGGCCCCTAGCCATCCGTCCGGATGAATTCACGCAGTGCCATCTTTCAAATTCCCCCCAAGGTAATGCCAGATGTTATCTGACCAGAAACCGCAAATGCCGACTTGATCCGGATCAATGACAGCCCCGCCCCCCGGGGAATCATGCCAGCGTCATAATCAGAATATCCGGGTCCGAGAACAAAAGCGTGGCCGCTCTCTGCCTCTTTTGCGCTGTGCCGGCCAGTCTGCGCCTGGCGGGCGCAAATTGACCTGGAACCCTCAAAACTTGACACGGGCAAGGGGCCATTTTACACCCCGCGCCCGGACCATCAGGCGGTCCGAACCCCGGTTTGGCAGCGTAGCTCAGTGGTAGAGTAGGGGAATCATAATCCTTTGGTCGCAGGTTCAAATCCTGCCGCTGCTACCATTCATAACCGTTTGCAGCGCAAACGGTTATGAATGCCGAGGCCGGTCGCGGCGACTTAGCGACAGCGTGAGTCGCGCGCAGTGAGCTCGGGCCCGGCACCGAACCATCGTTGAGGTTTCCCGTGACCGCCGCGCCCACTTTCGCCGACATCCAGCGCGCCGCAGCCCGGGTTCAGCCCGCCCTTGTCCGCACCCCCACCCGCCATTCGCGCACCCTTTCGGGCATCGCCGGTTGCGAAGTGTGGCTGAAATTCGAGAACCGCCAGTTCACCGCCAGCTTCAAGGAACGCGGCGCGCTGAACCGCATCCTCTCCCTGACCGACGACGAAAAGCGCCGCGGCGTGGCGGCCATGAGCGCCGGCAACCATGCCCAGGGCGTCGCCTATCACGCCGGCCGCCTGGGTATTCCGGCCACCATCGTGATGCCGGTGACCACGCCCTTCAACAAGGTCAAGCACACCAGCGATTTCGGCGCCAAGGTCATCCTGCAGGGTGCCGACCTGAACGAGGCCTATGACGAGGCCCAACGCATCACCGCCGAACAGAATCTCACCTTCATCCATCCCTATGACGATCCGCTGGTGATCGCCGGCCAGGGCACCTGCGCGCTGGAAATGCTCGAAGACGTGCCGCAGCTGGATGCCCTGATCGTGCCGGTCGGCGGCGGCGGCCTGATCTCCGGTTGCGCCATCGCCGCGCAGGCGATGAAACCCGCGATCGAAATCTATGGCGTCCAGACCGCGCTGTATCCTGCGATGCGCCAGGCGATGCGGGGCGCACCGCCAGCCGAACTGCCGCACGCCCAGACCATCGCCGAAGGCATTGCGGTCAAGCGGCCGGGCGCGCTCACCACGCAAATCGTGCGTGCATTGGTGAAAGACATCTTCGTGGTTGGCGAAGATCGTATCGAACATGCCCTGGCGATGATCCTGGAAATTGAAAAAACGCTGATCGAAGGCGCCGCCGCCGCAGGCTTCGCTGCCCTGATGGCCAATGGGGATGTCTTCAAGGGCCGCCATGTCGGCATCGTGATGTCGGGCGGCAATATCGACATGCGGCTACTCTCCAATGTCATTCTGCGCGAACTGACGCGCGAGGGCCGCATCTTCTCGCTGGAACTCCAGATAGAGGATCGCCCCGGCCAGCTGGCACAGATTGCCGCCTTGATCGCCCAGGCCGGCGGCAATGTGCTGGAAGTCTCCCACAACCGCATGATGGCGGGCATTTCCGCCAAGTCCGCCACCCTGGGGCTGGTGGTGGAAGCGCGCGACACCGAGCACGCGCAGGAAATCCGCGATGCACTGGTTGCGGCCGGCTTTCGCCAGCACTGAACGACAAGCAGGGTTAACGCCCGCCCGCCATTAACCCTGCGTCTTACAACTGTTTCATTTTGGGACAGGCGCTTCCTAAAACTGCCGGATGGGCGGTCTGGGATCATTTTTTCCAAGAAGCGTCGCGCAACTGACGGGGGTGGTCGTGGCCGGCATTGTCGGCTTCGGCACGGACTCCGATCTGTTTGTCGCGATCCCGCTGGGCGTGTTTGCAGGCTCGTTTACCGCGCTGTTTTTATATTATTGGGACGCAAAGCCGGCACCGCGCCGCAGGGTCGCGCGCCAGAAACCCTCATACCGGGAACCAGATCAGGATACGTGGCGCGAGCCGCGCGACCAGAAAACCTGGCGCGAACCCTATCGCGAATCTTATCGCGAGTTCGGGAACGAACCGCGCCGCGAATTCGGCAAGAAGGTCAGGCGCCGTCCGGCGGAATGGCATTGAGGGCAGCTTCCAGCTTGGCGAAGCTGGGCTGATATTCCGACGGCACGCTGCCGCGGCCGATTTCCACCGACACCTGCGCCGCATTGCCATGCAGATGCGCCACCAGGATGTCGCGGATGACGTGATAGAACAGCGCGTCCTCGTCGATCACCGCCTTCAGGCGCACACCCATGGGGCCGACCAGGCCATAGGCCAGGAACACGCCCAGGAAGGTACCGACCAGCGCCGAGCCGATCATCTCGCCCAGCACTTCAGGCGGTTCGCTGATCGCGCCCATGGTCTTGATGACGCCCAGCACGGCGGCGACGATGCCCAGTGCCGGCAACCCGTCGGCCATCGCGGCCAGCGCATTGGCGCCGACCAGGGCCTCGTGATGATGCTTTTCCAGTTGTTTTTCCATGGCGGTTTCGACCTGGTGCGGGTCTTCCAGGCTCATGGTCATCATGCGCAGCGTGTCGCAAATGAAATCCAGCGCGAAATGGTCTTTGCAGATCTTGGGGAAGCGCTTGAAGATCGAAGACTCGCCGGGATTTTCAATATGGGCTTCCAGCGCGATCAGGCCCTTGGACTTCATGGTCTTGGTCAGCAGGAACAGCAGGCAAAGCAGGTCGTTGTAATCCTTGGGCTTCCAGCGCGGTCCGGAGATGATCTGGCCGAGGCCGCCGAAGATTTTCTTGACGTTGTACATCGACCCGGCGATCAGCATGGCGGCAATGGCGGCGCCGAAGATCGTCAGCATTTCATGCGGTGCGGCCTCGATGACCACGCCAAGGCTGCCGCCGGTCATCATGTAACCGCCGAACACGCAGGCAAACAGAACAACAATGCCGCCGAGCTGAATCATGGAAAGGCAAATCCGAGATATTCGCCAACAGTATTAACGCCAGGGCTTAAGGAGGCGTGAATTGTTCCGTCAAAACACGCATTCAAAGCGTTAATGCCGGGTTAGCGCAGGATTACGCCGGCGTTATCTCCGCGTTAGCGAAGCGCCTCGGTCAGGCGCCGCGCCACCAGCGCTGCCAGTTCGCCCGCCACCATTTCGCCCATGGCAATGTCGTCACGCTCGGCCCGCGCGGCCTGCGCGATGGCCGAAACGTGCAGTGCCACGATGGCGGCATCCGCCGGCTTGCCGATGCGGATCATGTCATCCATGTAGCGGCCCAGAATTTCGGAGATGCGCCCGGTGGTGATCAGCCCCGCCGTCTCCGCAAAACCGCGTATCTCGTGAACCTTTTCGAATATCAGGTCCAGGTTGCCTTCGGCTTCTTCCAGCTCGCAGACATATTGCAGAATGGCGACCTTCATGGGCGGGGCGGCCTTTTCCATGGCGACCTGTGCTTTTTCCGCGGTGGCGGACGAGCGCAGGGTCTTCATGGCGCGTGCCGCATCCTGTTTGCTCATCATCTGGGGATAGGCATCGGGCGCGATGAACTGGGCCTGTTTGGCTGCGGCGGTCATGTCGGCATGTCCCATCTCAACGGACTTCGGTTTCCTGAAAATCGTCGGCGCGGCGCCACGGGCCCGCATAATCCTCGCCCGCGCGGCGGCGGCGATCGGGACCGAAATAATTCTCGCAACGCACAAAGGCCCGGGGGCGCTCCACGATTTCAGCAATGCGGGCATAAAGGTTGGCTGCGGTGATCGGCTTGGCCAGAAACTCGGTGACGCCGGCGTCGCGCGCCGCTTCAACGCGATGCTTCTCGGTATGGCCGGTGATCATGATGATGGGCACGAAAGGATTGGTACTCAGCTCGGAGTTGCGCACCTGGCGGGTGAATTCCAGCCCGTCCATCGGCTTCATGGCCAGGTCGGACAGCACCAGGTCGCTCTTGCGCTCGTTCAGGAGTCGCAAGGCGCCGTCGCCATGGGCGGCTTCGGCAACGTCCTTGATGCCGACGGAATTGAGCAGGGCGCGCAGCAAGGCGCGCATGTGCGCATTGTCCTCGACAATCAGCGCCTTCAGACTCTCGAAGCCGGCTCCCGACATGCGTCTCTCATAGTCCCGGATACGCCCACACAATATCTGCGATTGTGCTAGATGTTCCACCGCAGGTTACACACGCTGCAGTTATGGAAACGTTACAGACCGTGAACTGTTGGAAAGAATTATTGTCTTGTTAAGACATGGCGCCGGCCGGCTGCTGTTCCAGCTGTTCATCACTCTCAAGACCCTGGCGTCCCCGACCGCGTTCGGGGTGACGGGCGCCGTGCAGGATTCCGCCGGCCGGGTTCTGCTGGTCCGCCACAGCTACATGCCCGGCTGGCAGCTTCCGGGCGGGGGTGTGGACCGCAATGAACCGCCACAGGCAGCAGTGTTGCGCGAATTGCACGAGGAATTGGGCCTGACTGGCGGAGAGGCGGAATTCCTCGGCCTTTACACCCGCCCCGCAGGCTGGGCGACCAATGTCATTGCCTTTTACCGCGTCACGGGCGCGGCTGTGGATTTCCGCCCCAGCCTGGAAATCCGCGAAATCTGCTTTGCGGACCCGGCGTCACCGCCCCCCGGATGCACTCCTGCCACGCTGCGGCGTCTGGCGGAACTGCGCGGCGCGGCGCCTTCGCCCTATTGGTAGCTTGCCTTTTGGGTCCGCTGCCATTAGCGCAAGCGCCCATGAATGCACCCCTCCCCACCTGGCAGATCCGGCTGGAAACGACCGCCGATGCGCCGGGCGTGGAAGCGCTGAATGCCGACAGCTTTGGGCCGGGCCGGTTCGCCAAATCCGCCTACCGGCTGCGCGAAGGCGTGGACCCGGTCGCGGCGCTGTCCTTTGTCGCGATGGAAACCGGTGTCCTGCGCGGCTCGGTGCGCTTCTGGCCGATCAGTGTGGGCGGGCATGAGGAATTGCTGCTGGGCCCCCTGGCAGTACAGAACGGCCAGCGCGGCCGGGGCATCGGCATTGCGCTGATGCAAGCCGGCATCGACGCCGCGAAACAAGGCCCTTGGCGCGGCATCCTGCTGGTGGGCGACGAGCCTTATTATGCCAGGGTCGGCTTTTCGCGCCTGCCGCCCGGCCGGGTAAAGTTCCCCGGACCGGTGGACCAGAACCGCATCCTGGGCCTGTCGCTGAAAGCTGGTGAATTGCTGACGCTTTCGGGCCAGATCCGCCGCGCCGCCATCAACGATCCCGTGACGGCGGATGGCGCTGGGGTTGGCTGAGGCGCGGTTTAAGCCGCGCGCCAGGCCTTGCAGCCCGGATTTCCTTGACTGGGGCGCCCAGCCCTTCTTTGCTCTCCTCCGGAAAACTGCGGCAGCCCAACAGGAGACGCGTCATGTGCGATGAATTCATCCATCCCGGCCTGGTTTCGGATTCCCGGCTTTCCCGGCGCACCTTCGGCCTGATGACCGCCGCAGTCGCCGGCAGTGCAGGCTCCGCCATGGCGCAGTCCAACGTCATGGAGATGGACGTGGTGGTGAAAACCGCCGACGGCAATTGTGACGCGGTGCTGTTCCACCCCTCAGTTAAAGGCAAATGGCCGGCCGTCCTGGTCTGGCCCGACATCATGGGCTTGCGCCCCGCCTTCCGCGACATCGGCCGCCGGTTGGCAGAACAGGGTTATGTCGTGCTGGTACCCAACCCCTTCTACCGCTCGGCCCATGCGCCGGTGGTGGGCGACAATTTCGATTTCGGCGTTCCCGAACAGCGCGCCAAGGTGATGGGCTATCGCGCCGCCATGACCAATGAAGGCGTGGACAGCGATGCAAAAGCCTATCTGGCCTTTCTGGACGCACAGTCGGTGACCGACAAGACCAAAAAGGCCGGCGTGCAGGGCTATTGCATGGGCGGCGCACTGTCGTTTCGCACGGCGGCAGCAGTCTCGGACCGCATCGGCGCCGTCGGCAGCTTCCATGGTGGCAACGGCCTTGTCACCGACAAGCCCGACAGCCCGCATCTGCTGATTGCGAAAACCAATGCCGCCTATCTGGTCTGCCAGGCCCAGAATGACGACGCCACCAATCCCAAGATGAAGGAAGACCTCAAGGCAGCCTTCGCCGCAGCCGGCAAGACCGCGACGGTGGACGTCTATGCCGCCAATCACGGCTGGTGCGTCAAGGGCGGTGCTGTCTACAACGAGGCAGAAGCCGAACGCGCCTGGACCAATCTCAGCGCCCTGTACAAGACCGCGCTGGCCTAAGACGTTCCGTCGGCCAGCAGCGCGTCCAGTTGCGCGAACTGTTCGTCGAAGCCGCTGGTGCTGCCCGAGGCGATGGCGTCGTCGAGCGCCTCTTTTGATGGATAGAGGTCGGTCAGCACCACCAGCGTCTTTCCATCTTTTTCCGTGAAAGTGACCGTGGTCACGGCGCCGTCCGGACTTTCCTCGTTGGTCCAGACCACGCGCGACGGCGGCGTCACCTCCTTGTAAGTGCCGAAGAACGCCATCGGCTGGGGCGCGGAAGGGTGGCTAAACACCAAACGGTAGGTGCCCCCGGTACGAATATCCATTTCATGGGAAAGCAGGGAGGCGCAACTCGATTTCGGCACCCACCATTGTATGAACAGCACGGGGTTGGTCCAGGCCATGAAGACGATGTGCGCCGGGCCGTTGACGGTTCGCGTAACGACCAGTTCACGCTCTGACGTCCGTTCTACCGAGGTGTTTTTCTTCATCGGCTCACTTCCTCTTATTGCGCCCAGCGCGCTTTTCCGTCCGTTTCAACGCCTCGACAAGCGTGTCCAATGCATCGAAGCGTGCGTCCCAAAGCTGGCGATACCCCTCGATCCAGGCCGCCTCTTCTTCCAGTGCGCGCAGGCCAAGTTTGCAGGTCCGCACGCGCCCGACCTTTTGCGTGGTGACAAGCCCTGCCTGCTCCAGCACGCCGACATGCTTTTTCATGCCCGTAAGGGTCATGCGGAACTTTTCGGCAAGATCCGTGATCGATGCGTCGGCGCGTCCCAGTTGTTCCAGGACTCCGCGTCGGGTCACGTCCGAAAGAGCGGCGAAGGAGCTATCGAGGCGGGTTGAATACTGAACCATGTGGTTCAGTATAAGGCGCGCCGTTTCGCAATCAAGTGGGCGCAAAAGAAAATCAGCGGCCTTCCAGCCGCCAGGCGAGCAGCAGCGCCCCCACGATCAATATCAGCGCCAGCCATTGCGGCATCAGCTTGCTCTGCTCCAGCGCGGTGACGCGATAGGCGCCGTTGCTGCGCAGCCCGATCCAGCCCGAACCGCTGGCAGTAGCCCCTGCATCCACGCGCCGCACTTCCGGTATCCCGTCCTCCAGCCAGTGCACACTGCCGCCGGTGGCAGCCGCCTGAAGCGCAAGCACCGTGTCCGTGGCGCGCATGTCGGCCACTTCCTTGGGATTGAGCGGCCCCGCCGCTGTCACGGTGGAAAGAATGCCATCGCTGGCGCGGTACAATCCCAGGTCGCCCGCCTTTGCGCTGGCGCGCCAGATGCCGGGCTCGGCCTTGGTCAGCGGCAGCGCCACGGTCTTGCCCGACGGCATGGTCAAGGTCACGTCCGGCGTCTTCGACGCCATGGTGCGGCGGGTAATCTGGATAGTGTTGCCGACAATGCTGGCCGACAGTGCCTCGGCTTCCAGTTCCGGTTCCTTCATCAGCCAGTGTGCCAGCCGGCGCAGCAATTCGGCCTGCGGCCCGCCGCCTTCAAAACCGCGCGCCCACAGCCAGGTCTGGTCGCTCATCAATTCTGCGACCCGGCCCTTGCCGACCTGGTCAAGCACCAGCAGCGGCTTGCCTTGCGGCCCGCTCATCACCGTCTGGCCCGCGATGCGGTTTGCGGCGATCAGGCGGAACCAGCGGCCCCAGGTCGGCGCGGTCTTGTCCGTATTGCGCCCGGCCAGTTCGCGCGTCACCGGATGCGCCATGCCATCGGCTGTCAGCATCGGCTTGAAGCCGCCCGTCAGAACCTGGCCGGTGGGCAGCGCGGGCAGCACCTGCGACAAGGGCGTGCGAGAGACGCTTTCGGGCCCGGCAAATTCCGGCCCGGACGAGATCAACAGCGCGCCGCCCTCGCGCACATAGCTGGCGATATTCTGGAAGTAAGCCAGCGGCAGGATGCCCCGCTCCCGATAGCGATCAAACACGATGAGGTCGAACGACCCCAGCTTTTCCAGGAACAGTTCGCGATAGGGAAAGGCAATGAGCGCCAATTCGTTGATCGGCGTGGAATCCTGCTTGTCCGGCGGGCGCAGGATGGTGAAGTGGATCAGGTCAACCGACGGATCGGCCTTCAGAAGATTGCGCCATACTCGTTCGCCGGCATGGGGCTCGCCCGACACCAAAAGCACCCGCAGCCGGTCGCGCACGCCCGACACCGTCACCACCGCATGGTTGTTCTGCAGGGTCAGCTCGGCCGGGCCCTGCGCTGCCGACAGCTCGATCAGGTTTTCACCTTCATGCGACACCGGCACCTTGATGTCGGTATCCTTGCCCACCGGCACACTGCGGGTGCCAAAGGGCTTGCCGTCGATGCGGATGTTCAACTGTGCATTGGTCTCGCCGCTGCCCCCCAGATCGTCCACCCGCAGCCGCATGGTGGCCCATTGCCCGGCAATGGCGAAGCGCGCCGCATTCAGCACCGTCAGCTTGCGATCGCGCTCGTTGCGCCCTCCAGCGATCAGGACCTGCAAGGGCGCTTTGAGACTCATGGTCTGCGGCGGCGGCGCGTCATGCACCTGGCCGTCGGTGATCAGCACCGCGCCCGCCACCCGTCCCTGTGGCACGTCCGCCAGCGCCGCGTTGAGCGCCGCAAAGGCCTGGGTGCCGTTATTGTCTCCGGTGGCGGTGGTCGTGACCGACGTCTCGCGCACGACCAGCCCCGGCTGCTGCGCCATCATGCGGGCGATGGCTGTGCGCGCAGCCTCGGCCTGTGCCTTGCGCTTGCCCAGGCTCATGCTCTGGGAGCGATCGGTCACAATAACCGCCACGTCCGGCAGGGGGCTGCGCTTTTCCTTCACCAGCAGCGGCCCCGACAGGGCGAACAGCAGCACGCCAAAGGCCAGCCCACGCGCCCAGGCGCCATGCGCGCGCATGTAAAAAGCGTAGAGCGTGATCGCCGCCGCCACCACCGCCAGCGCCGCCAGCAATTCGATCGGGATCACGGGCGAAAAGGCCAGCCTGGTCATTTGCGCTCATTCCCCAACCGCTGGAGAAGGGCCGGCGCATGCACCACATCGGTCTTGTAGTTTCCGGTCAGCGCATACATCACCAGATTGATGCCGAAGCGGAAGGCCATCTCGCGCTGCAATTCGCCGCCCGGCGAAGGCGTGAACTGGAAATGGCCGCTTGCGTCGATCGCCCAGGCCGCGGCCCAGTCATTGCCGCCGATCACCACCTGCGAAACGCCGTCACCGCCGCGCGCCGGCGGCGAGCCGTCCTTGGCGGCAGGCGGAATCGCTTCCACCCACAATTTGCCGCCGGTCCAGCGGCCGGGAAAGTCGCGCAAGATATAAAAGGTCTTGGTCAGCACATGGTCGGACGGCACCTGCTGCAGCGGCGGAAGATCC
Organism: Micropepsales bacterium; assembly: GCA_038324265.1. Lineage (GTDB taxonomy): Bacteria > Pseudomonadota > Alphaproteobacteria > Micropepsales > Micropepsaceae > Rhizomicrobium. Next base: position 25,494 of record JBBQHU010000006.1, read on the forward strand.
AGCCCCGCCGTCAACCGCCGCAGGGTCTGCTCGCCCGGTGACATCTCTCCGCGTACCGCCCCCAGGCTCAGGTCGCGGGTGTCGAACATGATGGTGCCACCGTTGCGCATGTAATCGGTCACCCGCGCCAGCGCCCGGGGCGACAGATTTTTTTCACGCGGGTCCATCGGCCAATAGAGCAGGGGGAACAGCGAAAGATCGTCGCGCTCCGGATCAACCCCCATGGGCTCCAGCGGCTCATAGGAGGTGCGCGAGCGCAGCGCCATGCCCAGCCCCGTCAGGCCCATCTGGCTGGTGGCATCCACATCGGCCAGCCCCGTCTTCACATAGGCCAGCCGCGTATCCAGCGCCGCCTTCATGGCGGTTGCATCGTCCGCACGCGCGTGCGGGATGAAGAGCATGAAAACAACCGCCGCCCCGATCCAGCGCATCCGGCCCGGCGTGAAGCCACGCAGGAACAACGCCACCAGTGCATCCACCAGCAACAGCAGCATGGCCGCCGCCAGCAGCCACGGCTCCAGCGCGCGCGCATGGGTGCTGCCATAGGATTGCAGGCTCTCACCCGACAGTGGCGTCAGGCGATCCTTCGCCCCCATCAGGTTCAGCGCGCTTTCCACTTCATGCGCGCCGTAGAGTCCAGGCGGATGTTTCGGCGTTACCCGCGCATGGCTGAAGTCGCGCGCCGCAATCGGCGTGACGTCGGGCGATGGGGTGGCGTTGCGGCCAAAGCCGTCCAGCACCGACACCGGCGGCAGGCTGGTCAGCCCCGCCAGATCGCGCGCCGGGGTGCCCGCCGACAGCGCCAGCAGCCGCTTGAGCATGTCCACATACAATCCCGACAGCGGCAGCGACGACCAGTTGGGGCTTGCCGTGATGTGAAACAGCACATTCCAGCCTGCGCCCATGCCCTGCGCCGTGATCAGCGGCGTGCCGTCCGCCAGCCGCGCCCAGGTGCGGCTTTCGATCTCGGCGCCGGGTTCGGCCAGTATCTGCCGCGTCACGGTGACCTCGGACGGAATTTCCAATCCATTGAAGGGCGATGTTGCGGTGAAACTGCCCAGATGCTGCGGCTTGCCCCAGGCCATGGCGCTGCCCAGGTACCGCCCGCCGATCCGCAGCGGCACCGGTACCAGATCGTCGGAGCCGTTGGTCATGCGTTCACCGGCAAAGCGGATCAGCACGCCGCCCTTGGTGATGAATTCTTTCACCCGGCCCATCTCGGCCGCCGGAATCTTTGCCACATCGGCCAGCAAAAGCACTGAGACATGCTTGTCCAGCAGGGTACCGATCGAACCCTTGGCGATCTCGGCATAGGGGCTCAGCGCCCGCTCCAGGTAATAAACGTCCGATAGTAGCGGCTGACCTTCGCTGGTGGCGCTTTCCGACACGATGCCGGCGCTGCGCTGGGCCGCGCCCTTGTCCAGCAGTTGCACCGCGCCGGCGCTGTCTTCGCCCACCACGGCCAGTCTCGCCGTCGCGTTGCGCACTTCCATCGGCAGCGAAATATGCCCGCGCGCCGTCGCCTGGCCGCGCTTGAAATGCAGCCGCGAGGCCGCCAACGTCTCGCCGCGCACGCCGATGGCGGCAGCCTCGGCATCCTGGGCCGCGCCGGTGGTGGCGCGAATGGCAGTAAAGGCAAAGCCGGAGGCATCGCGCGTCACCGGCAGCATCCCTAGCGGCAGCCGCTGCGGCGCGAACACCGTGACATTGCCAAACCGGCGCAAGGCCTCACGCAATTTGTGGCTGTCCTGCTCGATGCCGTCCGTCAGCCAATAGAGCGCAGGCGCAGCTTCGAACTTGAACTGCCCCAGCGCCTGCGCCGCTTGCGTGCGATCGCCAGGCCAGGGCATGGGCTTCAACGCTTTTGCAAACCGCGTCGCCTCGCCTTCATTCAGCAATCCGGTCGGGCCTGCGCTGGCGGTGGGAATGATCGCCACTGCCCGACCCTGCGCGCCGTGCAGCAGGTCGGCGATCAACTCCTGGCGCAATTCCCAGTCCTTGGCGGCGGTCCAACCATTGTCCACCACCAGCACCAGCGGTCCCTGCGCCGTCAGTTGGGGGCTGCGTCCCAGCAAGGGATCAGCCAGCGCGATGATAAGAAGCGCCGCCGCCAGCAGCCGCAGCAGCAGCAACCACCACGGCGTGGCAGCGGGCGTCTGTTCTTCGTCTTCCAGCCCGCGCAACAGCCGCAGCGGCGGAAACACCATGCGCTTGGGCAAGGGCGGGGTGACGCGGAGCAGCCACCACAGCGCCGGCAGCACCAGCAGCCCCGCCAAAAGCCAGGGTGTTCCAAAACTCAGCGGCAGGGAGCCAAGCACGTTCACATACTACCGGGCTGGCCGCCGATGGCGGCATGCAGCGCGATCAGCGAGCGCTGCGCCGCGTGATCGGTGCGATGGGTGGTGCAGGTCCAGCCCACCCGCCTGGCTTCCGCGGCCACGGCGTCTGCATGGGCTGCAAACCGCGTGCGATAGGCTTCGCGCACCCGTTCGGCACGGCCGAAGACTTCATCGGCCTGGCCAAGGGGCGATTCAAAACGGGTGCGGCCGGAATAGGGGAAATCCTCTTCCGCCGGATCGACGATCCGCACCAGGTGGCCGGTGACGCCGCGCCGCGACAGCTTCACCATCGCCTCCGCCACGCCGTCATCCAGAAAGTCGCTGAACCAGACCAGTTCATTGCCGCGCTGAAAATTCATCTCCGGCGGCAGCGCTTCGGTACCCGGCGCAAACAGCGCGCGGCCAATGCGGGTCAGCGCCAGGCGCGAGGCCGCGGCGGCGCCATCCATCCCGATAAAGCCCACCCGCTCGCCGCCGCGCACCAGCATGGAAGCCAGCGACAGCAGCAGCAGGTCGGCGCGGGCGCGCTTGGAGACCGTGCCCGATTTGAAATTCATGTTGGCCGAGGCATCGCGCCAGAACCACACGGTCTGGGCGGCTTCCCATTCGCGCTCGCGCACGAAGATGTGCTGCGACTTGGCAGACTGCCGCCAGTCGATCGCCGACGAGGGATCGGTGTGGGAATAGCGGCGGAACTGCCAGAAGCTTTCCCCCATGCCGGCGCGCCTGCGGCCATGCACGCCCAGCGACGCCGAGGTCGCCAGATGATCGGCCTCCACCATCAGCGGCGGCAGCCCGGCGGACAGGCCATCGGCTTCATGCTGAAGCGCGGAGAAATCGCTCATCTAGGACAGGTTCTTTAAAACAGATTTTGGCAAAGCCGCTCGATCACGCCTGCCGCGGTGGCGCCTTCGGCGCGGGCGGAGAAATTCAGCGCCATGCGGTGACGCAGCACCGGTCCCGCCAGCGCCACGACATCGTCGGTGGAGGGCGCAAAACGCCCGTCCAGCAGCGCGCGGGCGCGCACCGCCAGCATCAAGGCCTGGCTAGCGCGCGGGCCGGGGCCCCAGGCGATCATGCCCTTTACGCCGCTGTCATGATCGGAATCCGGACGCGCCGCGCGCACCAAGGCAAGGATGGCCTCCATCACCTGTTCGCCGACCGGGATGCGCCGCACCAGCGCCTGGGCCTCCAGCAAATCATCGCCGCCGCAAACCCGCACGGGGTTCTTTTCCTCGCCCATGGTGGTGGCCAGTAACATCCGGCGCTCGGCATCCAGGTCCGGATAGCCGACGTCTATCTGCAGCAGGAAACGGTCGAGCTGGGCTTCGGGCAGGGGATATGTGCCTTCCTGCTCCAGCGGGTTTTGGGTCGCCAGCACATGAAACAGCTTGGGCAAATCGTGGCGCGCGCCGGCCACGGTGACATGCTTTTCCTGCATCGCCTGCAGCAGCGCCGACTGGGTGCGCGGGCTGGCGCGGTTGATTTCGTCGGCCATCAGCAACTGGGTGAACACCGGTCCGCGGATAAAGCGGAAGGCGCGTTCGCCGCCGGCGGATTCCTCCATCACTTCGGACCCGGTGATGTCGCCGGGCATCAGGTCGGGAGTGAACTGCACGCGGTTGGCATCCAGCCCCATCACCTTGGACAAGGTATCGACCAGCTTGGTCTTGGCCAGGCCCGGTACGCCGATCAGCAGGCCATGGCCGCCGGCCAGCAAGGTGATCAATGTCTGTTCGACCACCTGTTCCTGGCCGAAGATCACCGCGTTCAACCCGTCCTTCACCCGCCCGAAAGTTTCGGCCGAGGCAGCGAGCGTCTTGCCGGGATCGTCCAGGATATCCACCTTGTTCATAGGAGCCTTTGCAAAGGCGGCTTTGGCTTGCCGCGATGACGGTTATGTTGCACCGTTGGGCAGCAGGGCCGCAACCCCGCAATGTGTTTAATTTCCAGCAAAAAATGGAATTATGGCGGCATGACGGCGCATGATTTCTATCGCGTTCTGGAAGGCGCCAGCCTGCCGCCGGTCGAAGGTTGGAACCCGCCTTTTTGCGGCGACAGCTGTATGCGGATCGCGCGCGACGGCCAATGGTTCCATGACGGGCAACCCATTGCGCGCGCCGAGCTGGTGCGCCTCTTCGCCGGACTCCTGCGCAAGGAAGGCAGCGGCTATGTGCTGGTGACGCCCGCAGAAAAACTGTCGATCGCCGTGGAAGACGTCCCCTTCCTCGTCGTGGCGGTGGACCAGGATGGCGCAAGCCTGGCCTTCACAACCAATGTCGGCGATCGCGTGACGCTGGGCGCGGACCATGTGCTGCGGATGCAAGGCGCCGTTCCTTACCTGCATGTCCGGCACGGGCTGGAAGCCAGGGTCTCGCGCAACGTCTGGCACCAGTTGGCGGCGCGCGCCGTGCCGCATAAAGACAATATGGGTGTCTGGAGCGACGGCATCTTCTTTTCACTGGGAGCGGCGGCTTGAGGATATTGGCCGATCTGCGCGCCCGCCTGCCGCAAGGACCGCAGGAGCTTGTCCAGCGCGAAGATGTCGACATGGACCTGGCCACCCAGCCGGTTGCCACACCGCCGGCCCGCGCCTCCGTGTTGCTGCCGGTCATTGTCCGCGATGCGCCAACCCTGCTCTTCACCCGCCGCACCGCCACCCTGGCGCGCCATTCCGGCCAGGTGAGTTTTCCCGGCGGCCGCAGCGAACCGCAGGATATTTCCCCTCTCCAGACAGCCCTGCGCGAGACCTTCGAGGAAACCGGCATCGCGCCCGGCCTTGTCAGCGTCGCGGGCTATCTTGATCGCTATCTCACCGGCACCGGCTTCGACATTCAGCCGGTGGTGGGCGTGCTGGGAGAGGGTTTTGCGCTGGCGCCCGACGCCCGCGAGGTGGACGAAATCTTCGAGGTGCCGCTTGCCTTCCTGCTCGATCCCGCCAACCGGCGCCGCGAAAGCCGCGAGATCGCGGGCCGCCAGCGCCGCTTCTATGCCTTCACGTATAAGGAGCATGAAATCTGGGGCGTCACTGCCGCCATCGTCGTCAATCTGGCGGAACGCCTGACTCCAAAGATGCTATAGAGCCGCCATGAGGATAGATCCCAAGACCCATGCCCGGATGACGGCCCCTGAAACTGCGCAAGTCATGGCGGCGCCCCGTCGCGCGGGGCTGCCGTTCGCGGCTTTTGGAAATCGTGATAAGTGGCGATGGCCGCCTGCGCGCGACAAAAAACAAAGCAAGCGCTGCCATGAAGATTGATCCCAGGCAACACGGTTGGATGACGGCCCCTGAAACTGCGCAAGTCATGACAGCGCTTGGTGTGGCGCGCTTTGTCGGCGGCGCCGTGCGCAACGCACTGCTGGGCGTACCGGTGGCCGATATCGATATCGCCGTGCCCATGCCGCCCAGCGAGACCCTGGCACTCCTGACCAACCACGGCATCAAGGTGGTTGCCACGGGCATAGATCATGGCACCGTCACCGCCATCGCTGGCCCCCATGCTTTCGAGATCACGTCCTTGCGCCGCGATGTGGAGACCGACGGCCGCCATGCGCAAGTCGCCTTCACCGACGACTGGGCCGAAGACGCGGCGCGCCGCGACTTCATCATCAATGCGCTCTATGCCGACGCCGACGGCCTGATCTACGACTATGCCACCGGCGTCGAGGATCTCATCGCGGGCAAGGTGCGCTTCATGGGCGATGCCGCCACCCGCATCGCCGAAGACTATCTGCGCGTGCTGCGCCTGTTTCGTTTCCATGCCTGGTACGGCAAGGGCGACATTGATCCCCAGGGCCTGCGCGCCGCCGCCGACGCCAGGGACAAGCTGAAAACGCTTTCCGCCGAACGCATCGCCAAGGAAATGCTGCGCCTGCTGGAAGCCGGCAACCCCGCGCCGGTGCTGCGGGTGATGGCGGCCACAGGCATCCTGTCCGAACTGCTGCCCGGTGCGCTGCAACTGGGACGGCTGGAACGGCTGAGCGAGATCGACGCCGACAACCTGCTGCCGCGTGACGCCCTGCTGCGGCTGGCCTCGCTGCTGCCCGACGACAATGACACTGCCCATGCCGCCGCCGATTCGCTGAAGCTTTCCAATGCTGATCGCACAAGGCTGGAACAGGCCTTGAGCGGCGAGCGCGTCAAAGCGCAGCTTTCGGCGAAGGAAGCGCGGCGGCTGCTCTACAAAATCGGAGTGGCGCGCTTCAAGGACAAGGTTTTTTTGGCCTGGGCCGCCGCCCCGCGCGCCGCCCCGGCGCTGTCCTGGCGCATGTTGCTGGACATGGCCGAAAACTGGCAACGGCCGCGCTTTGCGCTCACCGGCATGGATGTAATGCAGGCCGGTATCACGCAGGGTCCCGATGTCGGGCGCCTGCTGGCGCGGGTCGAGGACTGGTGGATCGGCACCGATTTCGCCGCTGACGAAGGCGCCCTGCGCGATAAGCTGCGCGAGGTCCTGCGCGATGAGGCTTGAAATTCTGGACCAGTTGTCCCTGCCGGGCGACCCCACAAAGCCCAACGAGGATTCCCTCCAGCACGGTGAAACCGCCGCGGTGGTGATGGACGGCGCCACACCTTTGGGTGATGCGCTGATGCCCGGCCCCAGCGACGCCGCCTGGATCGCCCAGTTCGGGGCACGCCGCCTGCTGGCCCATCTGCAGGGTGGCGAAGGCGCGCGCAAGGCGCTGCGCTCGGCGCTGATGGACGCCCAAAAATCATTCGAAGCCCTGCGCCGCATGCCGCCACAAGATGTGTGGCAGACCCCATGTGCGTCCATGATGCTTGCTGTGCAAGACGCGGGCGAAGTGGAATTTCTCTGGTTCGGCGATTGTGCCGCATTGGTGAAACAGGGCGATGCGCCGGCGCAGATTGTCGGCGAAAGCTTTGAAAAGCGCGGCAATGAGACCGGCCTTGCCGGGCGGCTGGCAAAGGAACGCGGTCAGGCGGCCACCGACCGCAGCCACTTTCTCGATTCTCTCAGGGAACGCCGCAACCGGATCAACAGCGGCAACTCTTGGCTGTTCAGTCCCGAACCCAAGGCGGCGGCACATGTCGCGCGCCGGGTGATGAAGCTGGCACCGGGCGCGGTGATCCTGCTCGCCTCGGATGGCTTTCTCGCCTTGGCGTCGGACTATGGCGCCTACAATGTCGACACCCTGCTGGCGGCCGCGCAGGTCAAGGGCCTTGCCGCGCTGGGCGAAGAACTGCGCGCCATCGAGGCGGGCGACGCCGACGGCGTGAAATTCCCACGCTTCAAGAAAAGTGACGACTCGACAGCGCTGCTGCTGAAGCTGGCCTAGACCAGCACCCGCTCCACTTCCACCGCGCCGTGCCAGATCATGTTCAGCGCCACATAGAGCACGATGACCAGGCCGACATAGCTGATCCAGCGGTAGCGCTCCAAAAGCTTGGCGATATAGTTCGCGGCCGCCCCCATCAGCGCCACCGACATCAAAAGACCGATGATCAGCACATCGATATGGTCGCGGGCCGCGCCGGCCACCGCCAGCACATTGTCCAGCGACATGGACAAATCGGCCACCAGGATCTGCAGGATGGCGCGCCGCACCGACGTCGCGGCATCGACCTTGGGCGCGTCATGTTGGCCACCGGCGCGGATGTCGCGCCAGAAGCGCCAGCACACCCACAAAAGCAGGATGCCGCCGGCCAGGGTCAGGCCAATGATGGCCAGCATCTCGACCGCCACCACCGCCATGGCGATGCGCAGCGCCACTGCGGCCACAAGTCCCCACAGGATGACCTTCTTACGCATGGCCAACGGCACGCGCGCCGCGGCCAGGCCGATCACCACGGCATTGTCGCCCGCCAGCACGACGTCGATCATCAGCACCTGGCCAAGGGCCCAGAAGCCGCCTTCATGAAACAAGGTCAGGTCCAATTCATGCCTCTTTTGAAGATTTGAAGTCTTTTGAATATTTGAAGTTGGGGGGGAAAAGCGATGTCTGGCGAAGGGCTTCGCCCAGCACCATCGCGGCGGCCTGTGCCACATTCAAGGACCGCATGCCAGCCGCCAGCGGTATCACCAGCCGGGCGTCGGCGCCGTCATGGACGTGCTGCGGTACGCCCGCGCTCTCCCGGCCCACCATCAGGGTATCTCCGACCGAAAAGCTCAAATCCGTATAGGCCATGTCCCCTCGGGTGGTCAGAAGCAGCAGGCGCCCCGTCCGGGGAACTTCTTGGAATCTCACCCAGGATTCATGGCGGCAAATATCGGCGCTTTTGAGATAATCCATCCCGGCCCGCTTCAGACCCCGGTCGGTCAGCAGAAATCCACAGGGCTCGATCAGGTCGACCCCCACCCCCAGGGCCGCCCCCAGCCGCATCATGGCCCCCGCATTCTGGGCGATATCGGGCTCATAAAGGGCCAGGCGCACCGCAAATCTCCATTTTTACCCAAGTATAGGACACACAAGGCATTTTCTGCGTCATCGTGCCGCAAGACCCTCGAAAATCGACTCTCTATTTTACCGGCCGAACGAACAAGCCGTCCCCCAGTCCATATTGGGAGGGCAGCGGGGAAAATAAGGGGCCGGCGCGTCACTGCGTCAGTTCCGGTCCTGTGCTTGTTTGTGCCAGAAGTTCGTGCGTTTTCTTCCGCCCAAATCAGGCAGAGACTTATTCAAGGGTGAATCCAGTGGCAGCGACTAAGAGTGACGCGGGCACGCGACGCGATTTTCTGTATGTGGCGTCGGGCGCCGTGGGCGCCGTGGGCGTGGCCGCGGCGGCTTGGCCTTTCATTGACCAGATGAACCCTTCAGCGGCGGCCCTGGCCCTGGCATCCATCGATGTCGACATTTCCACCATCCAGCCGGGCCAGCAGGTCATCTTCAAGTTCCGCGGCCAGCCGCTGTTCGTGCGCCGCCGTACCCCCAAGGAGATCGAGGAAGCCAAGGCGGTTGACGTCGCCTCGCTGCCCGACCCGCTGGCGCGCAACCTGAACCTGCCCGACGGGGCGCCGGCGACCGATGCCGACCGTGCCACCAAGCCGGAATGGCTGGTGCTGGTCGGCGTCTGCACCCATCTGGGCTGCACTCCCACCGTTTCCACCCCGCAGATGCCCGAAGGCGATTATGGCGGGTGGCTGTGCCACTGCCACGGCTCGCAATACGATACCGCGGGCCGCATTCGCAAAGGACCGGCGCCGCAGAACCTGCTGGTTCCCACGTACAGCTATCTGTCTGACACCAAGATCAAGGTCGGTTGAGGAGAATATTCATGTCTGGCCCTTCGACCTATACCCCCAAGTCCGGTCTCGAAAAGTGGATCGATGCGCGGCTGCCGTTGCCGCGCCTGATGCACGACACGATGCAGACCTTCCCGACGCCGCGTAACCTGAACATCTGGTACACCTTCGGCGGCATCCTCACCTTCTGCCTGATGGTGCAGATCCTCACTGGCGTCGTCTTGGCCATGCACTATGTGGCCAATGCGAACCTGGCCTTCGACAGCGTCGAAGCCATCATGCGCGACGTCAATTACGGCTGGCTGATCCGCTACATCCACGCCAACGGCGCCTCGATGTTCTTCCTGGCGGTCTATATCCACATGTTCCGCGGCCTCTATTACGGCTCCTACAAGGCCCCGCGCGAGCTGATCTGGATCATCGGCGTGCTGATCTATCTCCTGATGATGGCCACCGCCTTCTTCGGCTATGTGCTGCCCTGGGGCCAGATGTCCTTCTGGGGTGCCACGGTCATCACCAACCTGTTCAGCGCGATCCCCGTGATCGGCACCCACATTGCCACCTGGCTGTGGGGCGACTTCTCGGTGGGCGACGCCACCCTGAACCGCTTCTTCTCGCTGCACTATCTTCTGCCCTTCATCATCGCCGCCGTGGTCGGCCTGCATATCTGGGCGCTGCATGTGCCGGGCAACAACAACCCGCTGGGCATCGACGTGAAGACCCCGCAGGACACGGTGCCCTTCCACCCCTACTACACGGTGAAAGACGCCTTCTATCTGGTGCTGTTCGTCATCCTGTTCGCGGTGTTCGTGTTCTACGCCCCGAACTTCTTCGGCAACCCGGACAATTACCAGCAGGCCAACCCGCTGGTGACCCCGCCGGACATCGTGCCGGAATGGTACCTGCTGCCCTTCTACGCCATGCTGCGGTCCATCCCCAGCAAGCTGCTGGGCGTGATCGTGATGGGCGGCGCCATCGTCACCCTGGTGTTCATCCCCTGGCTGGACACCAGCCGCGTGCGCTCCAACCGCTTCCGCCCGACCATGAAGTGGCTGTTCTGGTTCTTCGCCGCGGTCTGCGTGATCCTGGGCTATTGCGGCGCGCAGCCGGTGGATGCGGCAGTTGCCGGCATTCCGCTGGTTTGGGTGGCGCGTCTGGCGACGCTCTACTATTTCGGCTTCTTCTGGGTGCTGATGCCGATCATCGGCCTGATCGAGACCCCGAAGAAACTTCCCGCATCCATCGCGCAATCCGTGCTCGGCGACGCTGCCGCCACCCCTGCCGAGTGAGTGAGAGAATGACCATGCACCTCAAGACCCTCTCTCTTGGCCTTCGCGCCGGTTTGGCCTTCGGGCTCCTGGCGTCCACTGCCGCCCTGGCGGAAGGCGTCGACACCAAGCGGTTGCACCCCAAGGACGTGACCTTCTCCTTCGAAGGTCCCTTCGGCACCTATGATCGCGGCGCCTTGCAGCGCGGCTATCAGGTCTACAAGGAAGTCTGCGCCGCCTGTCACGCGGCAAACCACCTGGCCTTCCACAACCTGTCCGAGCCGGGCGGCCCGGGTTTCACCGAGGCCCAGGCCAAGGCGCTTGCCGCCGCCGCCAAGGTCCCTGCCGAACCCAACGACAAGGGCGAGACCACCGACGAAAATGGCACGCCGCTGATGCGCCCTGCCATCCTGGCCGACAAGTTTCCGTCGCCCTTCCCGAACGAACAGGCAGCCCGCGCCAACAATGGCGGCGCCCTGCCGCCGGACCTGTCCATGATCGTCAAGGCCCGCGAAGGCGGACCCCAGTATGTCTATTCGATCCTGACAGGCTTCCACGAAAAGGCACCGCACGGTTTCGCGGCGACGGAAGGCAAGTATTTCAACCCCTATTTCGAAGGCTGGAATATCGGCATGCCGCCGCCGCTCGCCGCCAACTCGGTGACCTACAGCGATGGCACCAAGGCGACCATCGAGCAGGAAGCCCATGACGTGACCGTTTTCCTGACCTGGGCCGGTGAGCCCAAGATGGAACAGCGCAAGCAGATGGGCTTTGGCGTGCTGATCTTCCTGGTGGCGCTGGCCGGCATTCTCTTCGCCGCCTATCGCCGCGTCTGGAAAGACGCGCATTAGTCCGCTGTAACTTTCGTGACAAGCATCTATTCCAGGGCGCGGGTCGAAGGACTCGCGCCCTGTTCCTTTTGTGTTAAAAACCTCGGCAACTCTGGCGCTTCTTCATTATGACCAAAACTGTGCTCGGCATTATCGGCGGTTCCGGCGTCTATGACGTTCCCGGCCTGGAAAACGCCAAGTGGCAGCGGGTGGACAGCCCCTGGGGCGAGCCGTCGGATTACATCCTGACCGGCACCCTGTCGGGCGTGGACATGGCCTTCCTGCCCCGTCACGGCCGCGGCCATTTCCAGTCGCCGTCTTCCATCAACTACCGCGCCACTATCGATGCCATGAAGCGGGTCGGCGTCACCGACCTGATCAGCGTTTCCGCCTGCGGCTCGCTGAAGGAAGAATTGCCGCCCGGCACCTTCGTGATGGCCGACCAGTTCATCGACCGCACCATTGCCCGCAAGAAAAGTTTCTTCGGCCAGGGCTTTGTCGCCCATGTCCCCATGGCCCATCCGGTCTGCCCCAAGCTGTCGGGCGCACTCACGCTCACCGCGCGCGAGCTCAAAATCGACCACAGCGAAGGCGGAACCTATATCTGCATCGAAGGCCCGCAATTCTCCACTCGCGCCGAAAGCTTTCTCTATCGAAACTGGGGCGCCGACGTGATCGGCATGACCGCGATGCCCGAAGCCAAGCTGGCGCGCGAGGCTGAGCTGCCCTACGCCATCATCGGCATGGTCACCGACTATGACTGCTGGCACGACGATCATGACGGCGTGACCGTCGATGCCGTGATCAAGGTCATGCACCACAATGCCGGCAATGCCGCCCGCCTGATTGCGGCGGTTGCGCCCAAGCTGGGGCCGGACCGCATGCCCTCCACCTGTCCCGACCATCCTGAAACGGTGCTCGACCACGCCATCATCACCTCGCCAGACCGCCGTGATCCCTCGCGCATGGCCAAGCTGGATGCGGTCGCCGGCCGCGTCCTGAAGAAAGACTGAGACCATGGATTTCAAGACCGTCATTCGCACCATTCCCGACTATCCCAAGCCGGGCATCATGTTCCGCGACATCACCACCTTGCTGGGCAACCCGCGCGCCTTCCGCGCCGCGGTGGACCAGCTGGTGCAGCCCTATGCCGGCATTCGCGTCGACAAGGTGGCGGGTTTGGAAGCGCGCGGCTTCATCCTGGGTGGCGCCGTGGCGCACCAGCTTTCCACCGGCTTCGTGCCGGTGCGCAAGAAAGGCAAGCTGCCCCACACCGTGATCGGCGAGGATTACGACCTGGAATATGGCCGCGACCGCATCGAGATCCATGTCGACGCCCTCAGCCCCGGCGACAATGTCCTGCTGGTCGATGACCTGATCGCCACCGGCGGCACCGCCATGGCCGGCATCAACTTGCTGGAACGTGCCGGCGCCAACGTCATCGGCTGCTCTTTCGTGATCGACCTTCCCGAACTGGGCGGCGCCGACAAGTTGCGCGCTCGCGGCATGACCGTCTCGTCGCTGGTCGCTTTTGAAGGGCATTGAGCCTTGAAGCTCTATTCCAACACGGCATCGCCCTTCGCCCGCAAGTGTCGCATCATTGCGCACGAGCTCGGCCTGAAGCTGGAGGAAATCCGCACCCTGCCGATGCAGGACGAAGAGTTCCGCCGCATCAATCCCCTTGGCAAGATTCCGGCGCTGGTTCTGGATGACGGCTCGGCGCTGGTCGACAGCCCGGTGATCTGCGAATATCTCAACAGCTTCGGTGGCGGAAAATTCTTTCCCGGCATGAACATCTGGCGCCCCACCAATGGCCGCTGGAAGGCGCTGGGCCTGCAGGCCCTGGGCGACGGCATCGCCGACGCCGCCGTGGCCTGGGTGATCGAAGGCCGCCAGCCCAGCCCGAACGAAGCGGCGCGCACCCGCCACATGGCCGCGATCCACGCCACCCTCGACATGCTGGAAAAAGTGAACTTCGCCAAGGATCCCACCATCGGCGAAATCGCCATCGGCTGCGCCCTCGGCTATGTCGATTTCCGCCTGCCCGATCTTGATTGGAAGGGTTCTCGCCCCAAATTGTCGGCCTGGTATGCGCGCTTCTGCGAGTACCCGTCCGTAAAGGCAACAGCGCCCGCAGCGCCATAACCACCACTGTCACCCCCGGCGAGCGCGCTGGATTGCTAGACCGGGAACGACAGGGAGGAAAAATGAAAATCAACGGCACCCATACCCGCTCCATCTGGCCCATCGGCGAAGATGCCTTCGGCATCATCGACCAGACCCGCCTGCCACATGAATTCGTCACCCTGAAGCTGCATTCGGCCGAAGATGCCGCCCACGCCATCCGCTCCATGCAGACCCGCGGCGCGCCCCTGATTGGCGCAGTCGGTGCCTATGGCCTCGCACTGTCCGTGCGCGAAGATGCGTCCGACGACGCCATCAACAGGTGCGTGGAAATGCTGGCCGAAACCCGCCCCACCGCCATCAACCTGAAATGGGCGCTGTGGCGCATGCGCGGCGCGCTGCTGAACCAGCCCCACGCAAAGCGTGTCGCCCTCGCCTGGGCGGAAGCCGCAAAAATCGCCGACGAAGACGTGGCGATGAGCGAGGCCATCGGCTTCAACGGCCTCAAGATCATCGAAAAGATCGCAGAATCAAAGCCGGGCAAGACCGTCAACATCCTAACCCACTGCAATGCGGGCTGGCTGGCCACGGTGGATTACGGCACCGCGCTGGCGCCCATCTACATGGCCCATGACGCCGGCATTCCGCTGCATGTCTGGGTCGATGAAACCCGTCCCCGCAACCAGGGCGCATCCCTCACGGCATTCGAGCTGGGCGGCCACGGCGTCGCCCACACCATCCTCGCCGACAATGCCGGTGGCCATTATATGCAGCAGGGCGAGGTGGACATGGTGATCGTGGGCACCGACCGCGTCACCGCCAATGGCGATGTCGCCAACAAGATCGGCACCTATCTCAAGGCGCTGGCCGCCAAAGACAACAATGTCCCCTTCTATGTCGCGCTGCCCAGCTCCACCATCGACTGGACCTTGGAAAGCGGCCGCGACATCCCGATCGAGGAACGCAGCGCGGACGAAGTCCTGAAAATGTCCGGCCGTCTTCCGGATGGTTCGGTGGTGACAGTCGATATCGCCGCCCCCGGCAGCGCCGCCGCCAACCCCGGCTTCGACGTCACCCCGGCGCGGCTGGTGACGGGCTTCATCACCGAAGCCGGCACCTGCGCCGCGACACCGGAAGGTTTACGCGGACTGTTTCCGAAATAATCCGTTCAGGTATTGAACCGGAAGTGCATCACGTCGCCATCAGCGACGACATATTCCTTGCCTTCCAGCCGGAACTTCCCCGCCTCGCGCGCGCCCGCTTCGCCCTTGCCCGCCACATAGTCGTTGAAGGCAATCGTTTCAGCACGAATATAACCATGCTCGAAATCGGTATGGATCACGCCCGCCGCCTGCGGGCCTTTGCTGCCCTTGGTCACGGTCCAGGCGCGCGCTTCCTTGGGCCCTACCGTGAAAAATGTCAGCAACCCGAGCAATTCATAGCCGGTGCGGATCAGCCGGTTCAGGCCAGGTTCTTCCAGCCCCAGCGACTCTAAAAAGTCGGCGCGGTCCGCCATCGGCATCTGCGCGATCTCTTCCTCGATCTTGGCGCTGATCACCACGCTGCGCGCACCTTCGGCCTTGGCCATGGCTTCAACCTTGGCGCTGATGGCGTTGCCGGTGGCGGCGCTGCCTTCCTCGACATTGCAGACATACAGCACCGGCTTTGCCGTCATCAGGCCCAACTGGCTGTAGGGCCCGCGTTCTTCCGGCGCCAGTTCGGCGCGGCGTGCGGGCTTGCCTTCGCGCAGCAGCACGACAGCCTTCATCATCAAGGCGAGCTGTTCCTTGGCTTCCTTCTCGCCGCCATTGGCTTTCTTCTCCAGCGGCTTGAGGCGCTTTTCCAGGCTCTCCAGATCGGCCAGCATCAGTTCGGTCTCGACCGTCTCGGCGTCGCTCACCGGATCGATCTTGCCTTCGACATGGGTGATGTCATCATCGATGAAACAGCGCAGCACATGCGCCACCGCATCCACTTCGCGGATATTGGCCAGGAATTGGTTGCCCAGCCCTTCGCCCTTCGATGCGCCGCGCACCAGGCCCGCAATGTCCACGAAGGTGATGCGCGTCGGAATGATCTCCTGCGAACCGGCGATGGACGCCAGCGTCTCAAGCCGCGGGTCCGGCACCGCCACGTCACCGACATTCGGCTCGATGGTGCAAAACGGATAATTGGCCGCCTGCGCCGCCGCGGTCTGGGTCAGGGCATTGAACAGGGTGGACTTGCCGACATTGGGCAGGCCCACAATTCCGCATTTGAAACCCATTACGCGTCTTTCTCTTTTTTCGGCTCTGAATCTTTTGTCTTCGGTTCTTTTTTCGGCACTTTTTCAATTTTCGGCGGTGCGGTCAGCAGCGCCACCTTGCTCATGAAGCCGGTATCATCGTCCTTGGCCAGCAGCGGCGCGGCTTCGACCATCGCGCCCACCAGCGGCTGCAGCCAGTCGATATCCTCTTTCGAGAAATTCTGCAGTACATGCCCGGTCACGCGGCTCTTCTCGCCCGGATGGCCGATGCCCAGTCGTACCCGGCGATAGCCCGGCCCCAGCGTCGCGGTGATGGAGCGAAGCCCGTTCTGCCCGGCATCGCCGCCGCCCGTCTTCACCTTCACCTTGCCGGCCGCCAGATCAATCTCGTCATGCACCACCACCAGCGCCGACAGCGGCAGCTTGAAAAAGCGCAGTACCGGCCCGATGCAGTCGCCCGACAGGTTCATGAAAGTCTGGGGCTTCAGCAGGAAAGTCTTGCGACCGGCCAGCGCGCCTTCCGACAACAGCCCGCCCGACTTCACCTTCCACGGTCCGAAGCGGTAAGCGGCGTGCAGTTCGTCCAGCACAATGAAGCCGGCATTGTGCCGGTTCCTTGCATATTGCGAACCGGGATTGCCCAGGCCCGCCAGTAGCAGAGGCGTATCCATGACGGAGACGCCCCCGCTCCAGCGATCTTACTTCTTGGCTGCGGGCTTGGCGGCGGCAGCAGCCGGCGCGGCGGCCTTGGCACCAGCGGCCGGCGCGGCTGCGGCGGGCGCAGCTTCGGCGGCGGGCGCGTCTGCACCGGCAGCGGCCTTCTTCTGCTCTTCGCGCACAGTGGTCGAGGCGACGATGGAGCAGACGGTGGTGTCGCGGCCCTTGATCAGCGGCTTCACGCCCTTGGGCAGCGCCAGGTCGGCGATATGGACGGTTTCATTGATGTCCAGCGCCGAAACATCCACCTCGATGGTGTTGGGAATGCTGTCGGCCGGGCAGAGCAGGGTCATGCTGTGGCGAACCACGTTCAACACGCCGCCCTTCTTCAGGCCGGGCGAAACATCCTGGCCATGGAAATGCACCGGAATGGCCAGCTTCACGCTGCCGCCTTCGGGCATGCGCAGGAAATCGACATGCACGACGCGGTCGGTGACCGGGTCCAGCTGCACGGCGCGCGGGATGGCGCGGGTCTTCTTGCCGCCGATCTCCAGGTTGAAAAGGGTGGTGAGGAAATGGCCGGCCTCAACGATGCGTTCCAGGGTGCGGCCGTCCACGGCCACGTTCTCCGGGGTGTCGGTGCCACCATAAATGACGCCGGGGACCAGCCCCTTTTGGCGCGCCTGATAGGCCGGGCCCTTGCCGGTGCCGGTGCGCGCTTCTGCCTTAAGCTCTTGAACTTGCGTCATTTTCTTACCTCAATGATCCCAGACCCCAAAGGGAGCCCCGAAAGACGGCGCTTTGAGCGCAAGGTGCCCCCGGGCGCAACAAGGCCCCAACCTGCTTTTCCACTCCGCGCGCCTGATCTAGCCTGCGCGGGTCTCAAGGGGAGGGAACAGCATGCACAATCCATTGGTGGTCATCGGCCTGGCCGGGCTCGCCGCCTGGCTGTTCGGCAGCGCCTGGTACATCGCCCTGGGCAAGGTCTGGCAGGCGGCGCTGGGGCAGAACCCGGAAGATTGCAAGGACAAGAAGATGCCGGTGACGCCGCTGGTGGTCTGCCTGGTGGCCGAATGGGTGATGGCGGTGGTGCTCTACCAGGTGCTGGACCATCTGGGGGTGATGGGCTGGATGGCCGGCACCATTGCCGGGCTCACCTTGGGGCTTGGCCTGATGGCGACCTCCACCCTGGTCACCAACCTGTTCCAGGGCAAAAAGCTGATGGTCACCGTGATCGACGGCGGCCACTGGGTGATCGTCGCCGCCATCGAAGGCGCGGTGATCGGGGCGCTGCTTTAGTCGAACAGGCTCGACACCGACGCTTCATTGTTGATGCGCCGCATTGCTTCGCCCAGCAGCGGCGCGATGGAGATGGTGCGGATGTTGGGGCAGGCGGACTGGGCCGCAGTGGGGGCGATGGAATCGCTCACCACCATCGACTTGAGCTGCGAGCCCTGGATGCGTGCCACCGCCTTGCCCGACAGCACGCCATGGGTGCAATAGGCATAGACCTCGGTGGCGCCATTGTTGATCAGTGCCTCGGCGGCATTGCACAGGGTGCCGCCGGAATCCACGATATCGTCGATCAGGATGCAGACGCGGCCATCGACATCGCCGATGATGTTCATCACTTCCGAAACCCCGGCGCGCTCGCGGCGCTTGTCCACAATGGCCAGGTCGGTGTTGAGGCGGCGCGCCAGCGAACGGGCGCGCACCACGCCGCCCACGTCGGGCGACACCACCATGGGCTCCTTGCCGCCCAGGTTTTCCAGGATGTCCTTCACGATCACCGGCTGGGCGAACAGGTTGTCGGTGGGAATGTCGAAGAAGCCCTGGATCTGGCCTGCATGCTGGTCCACCGTCAAAACGCGGTTGGCGCCGGCTTCGGTGATCAAATTGGCCACCAGCTTGGCCGAAATCGGCGTGCGCGGGCCGACCTTGCGGTCCTGGCGGGCGTAACCGAAATAGGGGATCACGGCGGTGATACGGCGCGCGCTGGCGCGGCGCAGCGCATCGATCATGATCAGCAGTTCCATCAGATTGTCGTTGGCCGGCGCGCTGGTGGACTGGATCAGGAACATGTCCTCGCCGCGCACATTTTCATGCACTTCGACAAAGACCTCGTCATCGGAGAAGCGGCGGACATCGGTCTTGACCGGAACCAGGCCCAGATAGCTGCTGATGGCGTCCACCAGCGGCTTGTTGGAGTTGCCGGTGATGAGGCGCATGCCCCGCGATCCGTTCAGATCCGTCATGATGCGCCCCAAACCCCATGAACCTTTGATGACGGGCTTTTAGCCGTTGCCCCGGGGACTCGCAACCCGCGCTATTGTCCCAGTCATTTATTCGGGTCGCTTAGGCGCCCGTCAGCACAATCGCCGAAATTTGCCGCCCATAGTCCGGTTCTCCCGCATGGGTGGTGCGGCGATAGCTGAAAAAGCCGTTTTCCGGCGGATAGGTGCAGATACCCAGCTTTTCCACCGGTCCCGCGCCCGCCAGGGTCAGCCGATGGGCGACATAACCCTCCAGGTCGAAGCGGTAATGGCCTTCCTTGTCGCTGGGCACGAAGAATTTGCGCATCCGCAGGCCCTGTTCCAGGAACCGGTCGCGAAAATCGAAGCCCACTTCATAATTGCGCTGGCTGATGCACGGCCCGATCGCAGCAGAAATTCCCGCGCGGGTGGCACCCAGTTTCTCCATCGCGTCGAGCGTAGCTTCCAGAACACCACCATGCGCGCCTTTCCAGCCCGCATGGGCCGCACCGATCACCCGTGCCTTGCGGTCGGCGAACAGCACCGGCGCGCAGTCCGCCGTCAGGATACCCAGCGCCACGCCCGGGGTGGCGGTTACCATGCCGTCGCCATCGGGCCGCGCCTCCCACATCGGCGCGTTATGCACCACGGTACTGTGAACCTGCGACAGGCTGAGAAGCTCGGTCTGGGGGCCCAGCACCAGGGCAACCCGGCTGCGATTTTCCATCACGGCGGCGGGATCGTCCTTCGAACCCGGCCCGCAATTGAGAGAGGCATAGATCCCTTCCGAAACACCGCCTTCGCGGCCAAAAAAACCATGCGCAAAGCTGGCCCCTTTCAGGTTCTGCGCTTCCACCCGCGGAATCGTCATGGCGCGAACCCCGCCACCTCGCTTAGGACCGGCGGCACAAAGGCAATGGCCTTGAACAAGGTGCCCATCTGCTGCGCGCCGATCAGCCGTTCAGTCGCCTTGATCAGCGCGTCCGCTTCCGCCGGATGGCTTTTGACAAGCTGTTCGGCGCGCTCGGTGATGCCGATGGTGGCCAGGAATTGACCCTGCGTCACCGGCCCGGCCACCGCAGCGCCGCCGCGTTTGCCCGCCGCCGCCAGGCTTGCGAAATCCACATGCGCGGACAGATCGTCCTCGCCCGGCTCGGCCAGCACATCGGCAAAGGCATGTCCGCCCACCGCCTGCAAGGTTTCGCCAAAGCCCGTCACCTTGTCATAGCCGTAATCGATCACCAGCGCCGCACCGCCCTTGGCGGCGACGATGCGCGCAATCTCTTCGGCCAGCGCGATGCCGGACGGCGAAATCTCGTACACCCCGCCTTGCGGCGCCGCTTCGCGGTCTGCTGGAATCACCGGTCGCGGCGCCGGCACCGGCGCCAGCGCAAAGGCGAGGTCGCCGCGCCGCAAGCCTTCCGTCGCCACCGTCACCATCCGCTCACACCAGCCGCGTTCGGTCTTCACATACTGGCGCACCGGCAAGGCATCGAAGAACTCGTTGGCCACCAGGAACAGCGGCCGGTCGGACAGGCTGTCGTCGAACTGCGCCTGCCAGGAAATATCCGCGCCGCTGCCGCGCAGCTTTTCGGCCTGCATCGCCTGCAAAACCGGACTGGCTTCGATCATCACCACGTCCAGATCGGCCAGGAATTCCGGCGCCACAGCTGCGGCGCGCAGGATGTCAGCCATCAAGGTGCCGCGTCCCGGCCCCATCTCCACCAGCCGCGGGTTCTTCGGACAGCCCTGATCGGCCCAGGCCTGCACCAGCCACAGCCCTACCATTTCGCCGAACATCTGGCTGACTTCCGGCGCGGTGGTGAAATCTCCTGCGATGCCGAACGGATCGCGGGTGGCATAATAGCCGTCCTGCGGATCGAGCAGCGCGATGGTCATGAACTGCGCCACCGACATCGGCCCCTGCGCGTCGATGAGGTCGGCGATGCGCGCTTTGAGCCTCATGCCGCTTTGCGCTTCCGAAGCGCGATCCAGAACAGCACACCTGCCGCCAGCCAGATCGGGATCGACAGGGCCATGCCCATGCTGACAGGGCCGATGAACTGGGTATCGGGCTCGCGGTAGAACTCGCTGATGAAGCGGAAGGTGCCATAGCCCAGGAAGAACAGCGCCGACAGCAGCCCCGGCTTTTCGTTAGCACGGAACACGCGCAGCGCGACCTGCAACAGCACGAACAGCAGCACGCCTTCCAGCGCGGCTTCATAAAGTTGGCTGGGATGACGCGGCAGCAGCCCGGCGCGCGGGAAGATCATCGCCCAGGGCACATCGGTGACGCGGCCCCACAATTCGCCATTCACGAAATTGGCGATGCGGCCCCAGAACAGCCCGACCGGCGCGAACGCCGCGATCAGGTCCCCAACCGCCAGCAGCCTCAGCCAGCGGCGACGGCAGAACAGCCACAAAGCGATGATCACGCCCAGGAAGCCGCCATGGAACGACATGCCGCCTTCCCACGCCGCGATGATGCGCACCGGATCGGTGAGAAAGCCCATCGGCAACCCATCGCAGAATGGCGCATAGCTCGGGGTGACGCTGCACAGCACGGTGCCATAGATCAGCACCCAGCCCAGCCGCCCGCCCAGGATAATGCCGATGATGGCCCAGACCGACAGGTCGCCGATATCATCCTCGGTGGCCGGCGGCTTGCCGTTGAAGGGGGGATGCGCCCACAGCCGCTTCTGCCGCAGCACCCGCACCACGCCCCACCAGGCCAGGGCGATTCCCAGCATGTAGCTCAGGGCATACCAGCGGATGGCGATGGGCCCCAGCTGCAGGGCGACGGGATCGATATGGGGAAAGGGCAGCAGGGCCTGGATCATGGGGCAAAACGCCGGTGCTTCGCGGCTTGTGTCAAGGGAGCATGGTATTCATAAAGAGGCCACAAAGGAGCCTCCCATGGCACAGACCGACAACCCCTTCCTGGACGGCGTGGCCAAGGCCTTTACCGACGCCGCCGGCATGGCCCAGAGCGTCCGCACCGAGATCGATACTTTCATGCGCCAGCGGCTGGAACGGCTAGTGGCCGACATGGATTTCGTCCCGCGCGAAGAATTTGAGGCCGTGAAGGCGATGGCAGCGAATGCCCGCGCCGAGAACGAGGCGCTTGCCGCCCGGATTGCAGCTTTGGAATCCAAATCAACGACTTAGACCGAATCTGGGAGTCGTTCGGCTTTGGAACTCCTGAATCTGTGAGTGGATTCAAAGCTGTGGAATCTTTTCCGCAGGCGGGGATGAGGACTCTGCGACTCTTGTTTTCTCCAGATGTTGTGCCAGTTTGGATCGCAACTGCTTCGTTTTGTGTCTGGAGTTGCCATGAGCTTTACCCACCTGGACGACGAGCCGCTGGATGCCCTGCACCCGCTCGACATGCTGGAACGGGCCGTGGAGGCCAATGGCTGGGCCTTTGAACGGGCCGGTCGGGACGAGCTGAACCTGTCGGTCGCCGGCAAGTGGAGCGACCACCATTTCAACTTCTCCTGGCGCGACGACCTGCAGTCCCTGCATCTGTCCAGCGCCTTCGACATGCGCATCAGCGAAGGCGTGCGTCGCCAGAATGTCGCCGACCTGCTGATGGCGGTGAATGCCAAGCTGTGGATCGGCCATTTCGACCTCTGGCCCCAGGACGGCACCATCATCTTCCGCCACGCCATGATCTTCCCCGATGCGGAAGCCAGCGCCGCCCAGTGCGAGGCGCTGCTGAACCTGGCGCTGGAAGCCTGCGAACATTACTACCCCGCCTTCCAGTTCGTGCTGTGGGGCGGCAAGACGGCGGAAGACGCCATCGCCTCCGCGGTGCTGGAATGCGTCGGCCAGGCCTAAGGCTGTGATTGTCCTTGTCGGCTGCGGACGCATGGGGTCCGCCCTCCTGAAGGGCTGGCTGGCGGGCGGCGTCAAATCCATTACCGTGGTCGAACCAAATCCTTCCGCCGACATTCAAAATCTCGCCAGGGCAAAGAAGATTTCCCTGTTCGCCGCGCCGTCGCAGGTCAAAGGCAAGCCCTCCGTCTGCGTGGTGGCGATCAAGCCGCAGATTCTGAAAGGCGAAGCCCCAACTTTGGCGGGTTTCGCAAAAGCGGGCGCGCTGATGATCTCCATCGCGGCGGGAACCTCCGTCGCTTCCATGCGCAAGGCATGGGGTGCGAAGGCGCGCATCATCCGCGCCATGCCAAATACGCCCGGGTCAATCGGCGCCGGCATCACCGGAATCTTTCCCGCCAAAGGTGTGACCGCTGCCGACAGGAAGAAGGCTGTCGCGCTGCTGTCGGCCTTGGGCGCCACCGAATGGCTGGCAAGGGAAAAGCTGATCGACAGCGTCACGGCCGTGTCCGGCTCCGGTCCCGCCTATCTCTTTCTGTTCGCCGAAGCGCTCACCGCAGCCGGCATCGCCGAGGGCCTCACGCGCAAACAGGCCGAAATTTTCGCCCGCGCCACCGTCTCCGGCGCCGGTGCCTTGCTGGCCGCCGACAAGACACCCGCCGGCAAGTTGCGCGAGAACGTCACCAGCCCCGGCGGCACAACGGCGGCGGCGCTGGCCGTGTTCATGGAAGATGATGCGCTGCTCGACCTGGTCAAACGGGCCGCCCACGCCTGCGCCCGCCGCGCGGAAGAACTGGGTTAGCGCGGCGCCTGGAAATTCGGCCGCAGTCTTTGCGCGCCTTCGCGCCAGACGCGCTGGCGATTTCAATTACTTGCGTGCGCGAGACGCAGCCTTTTGCGCAATCGTCACGGCCTTCGCATGCGCCTCACTGGCCAATGCATGCTTCTTGACCGCTGCATGGTGCGCGGGCGTACCTGCGGCAAGCTTCATTTCCTTGTGGGCTGCCGCACGCTCCGCTGCGCGTTTCTCCAATTCGACCTCTTCCGAACTTTTATCGGCCATTTTCATTTCCCTTGTAAGCCAGGCAGACCGTATCGCTTTCACGGCGCGTCGTCCCGTTTTATATGCCGTGCCGCGCCATGTTGATCGACCCTGTTTTGCGCGGCCATTCTCGCTTCGGTCCAGCCCGCCGGGCATATGGACCGCGATATCAGGATGGTGAGCCCGCCGCGCTCTGGGTCGGAAGCGGACACTCTGAGCTCGCGTGAGGTTCAAGGGCTTCACCAGCGCGGCAGGACATTCGCACCGACCTTATCAACACCACTTTCGCCCATGGTAAAATGCGCGCCGGAGGTTACGAAAGGCGCGTCATGCGGTGTTGGACAAGACGACAGGGAGGGGAGGGGGGTACGGTCCGTTCATCAAAACAACGGTCCAGCCGCAGCGCGGATTTTGGGGTAAACAGGGCTCCAGATGCGCCGCCAAAAGCGTGGACAGCAAATTCCGCTCAGACCGGCAGCCGGATCACGGCTTTCAGGCCGCCCAGCCCGCTGTCGCCCAGCACGATATCCCCGCCATGCGCACGCGCGATATCGCGGGCAATGGCCAAACCAAGTCCGCTGCCGCCGCTCTGCAGGTTGCGGCCCTGGTCCAGGCGGTGAAAAGGGCGGAAGGCTTCCTCGCGGCGGGCCTGCGGGATGCCCGGCCCATTATCCTCCACCGCGATTTCCGCCTTGCTGCCGCGGCGTGCCACGGTCACCGAAACCTTCGAACCATGCTTGAGCGCATTGTCGATCAGGTTGGTGAGGCAGCGCCGCAGCGCCGCGCGCTTGATGCTGACTTCGATGCCGTCCGGCGCCGTCACCACGACATCCTCGCGCTGCCGCGCCTTGGCGCTGGCCGCCGCCGCATCCCGCACCATCTCGCCCAGGTCGGTGAGCGCGGTCTCCTCGCCGCCCTCGCCGCGCGCAAAGGCGAGATATTCGTCCAGCATATGCTCCATCTCTGCGATGTCGCCGCGCATGTCGGCGATTTCGTTCGGGGCAGCATGCCCCTCACCTTCGGGCATCATCGCCAGCGCCAGCTTCAGCCGCGTCAGCGGCGTCTTGAGGTCGTGGCTGACACCGGCCAGCATCTCGGTGCGCTGGGTGACGTGGCGCTCGATGCGTTCGCGCATGGTGATGAAGGCCTGGGCGGCGCGGCGGACTTCAATTGCGCCATACGGCTTGAAATCGGGCACGGCGCGGCCCTTGCCGAAACTCTCGGCGGCGCGCGCCAGCCGTTCGATCGGACGCACCTGGTTTCGCAGAAACAGCACCGCGATGCCGATCAGCAGCAGCGATGAGCCCACCATCCACAGGATGAAAATATCGGGCTTGGAGACGGTGACGCGGTCGCGCGGCACCATCACCACCAGCGCGCCGTCATGCACATCTACCCGGATCTCGAAATGATCGCCGATGCGGGTGGTGCGAAAGTTGCGGTCGGCGCCGATGCGCTGTTCCAGGATGTCATCCAGCGCCACATCGATGGTGCTGGTCGGCGGGCCCTGCAGCCGCGCCACATCGGCGCCGGGAAGAAACTGGATACGGTAATCAAGCTGCCGCGCCGCCAGCGCCCGCAATCGCAGGCGATCCGCACCGATATGATTGTCCTCCAGCGCCACCAGCAGCGCGATGTCGGCGGAAACGTCGCGCGCCAAGCGCCGCGTGGTGGTGTCGAGGTCGCGCTCGAAAAAGACATAGGCCACGATCGCCTGCAGAAGCACGATGGGTGCCACGATGATGATCAGCGATCGGCCGAACAGGTGGCGCGGCAAAAGCCGCTTCAGGATATTGTCAGGCACGATCCGGCACCAACATGTACCCCACCCCCCGCACCGTCTGAAGATACAGCGGCAGCTTGGGGTCTTCCTCGATCTTGCGGCGCAGGCGCGTCACCTGCACGTCTATCGATCTTTCAAGCGCCACGTTCAGGCGTTTGCACAATTCGCTGCGCGAAAAGGGGCGTCCGGCATGGGTGGTGAAGAGTTGCAGCAGGGCGGCTTCCGCGCCAGTCAGCTTCACCGGCTTGCCGGTGCGCGTCAGCCGCGAGGTCGCGGGATCGAACAGGGCGGCCCCCATGCGCACCGGGCCAATGGCGGGCGCTTCCGGCGGTGCGGACCGGCGCAAAAGACTGTTCACCCGCAGCAGCAGCTCGCGCGGTTCGAACGGCTTGGGAAGGTAATCGTCAGCGCCCAGCTCCAGCCCGGCAATGCGGTCGGCGGGGTCGCCCCGCGCCGTCAGCATCAGGATAGGAACCTTGGATTCCTTGCGCACACTCTGGGTCAGGTCCAGCCCGGATTCGCCTGGCATCATCACGTCCAGGATCAGCAGGTCAAACGCCATGCCCTTCATCAGGGCGCGGGCATCGGCGGCGCCGGGGGCGGCCGTTACCCGGTAGCCATTGCCGGAAAGGTAACGCTGCAGCAACGCGCGCAGGCGCTCATCGTCATCGACCACCAGCAGATGTGGTTCATCGCCCGTCCCGCTCATGGCTGCCATGCCCGGGAAAGTGGCGAAAATACCCGTGACGCCCTTGCGGGTTTCGCGCATGCCATGCTGCAATACATGCCAGAAAAACTAGGCCCTCCCACCGGGACGGGCAAGCCCGCCTTTGTGCCACTTTGCATGGAAGGGCGGGACCAGACAGGAAGAGCCCGATGGCAGACGTGATCCCTTTCGACCAGCGTGATGGCTCACTTTGGTTTGACGGCAAACTGGTGCCCTGGAAGGACGCCAAGACCCATGTGCTGACCCATGGCCTGCACTATGGCTCCTGCGTGTTTGAAGGCCAGAGAATCTACAACGGCACCATCTACAAGCTGAAGGAGCACACCGACCGGCTGTTCTTCTCGGCCGAGCAGCTGGGCATGAAGATTCCCTTCACCCGCGAACAGATCAACCAGGCCTGCATCGACGCCGCTGCGGTTCAGGATATTCGCGACGGCTATCTGCGACCGGTGGTGTTCCGCGGCAGCGAGATGATGGCGGTCTCGGCACAGGCTACCACCATCCATGTCGCCATCGCCTGCTGGCCTTGGCCCAGCTATTTCAGTCCCGCCGAAAAGCTCAAGGGCATTCGCCTGGACATCTCGCGCTGGAAGCGCCCCTCGGCGGAGACCGAGCCGGTGCATGCAAAGGCCGCCGGTCTCTACATGATCTGCACCATCTCCAAGCATGAAGCCGAAGCCAAGGGCTATGCCGACGCCATGATGCTGGACTATCGCGGCTATGTCGCCGAGGCGACCGGCGCCAATGTGTTCTTCGTCAAGGACGGTGATCTCCACACGCCGACGCCCGATTGCTTCCTCAACGGCCTGACGCGCCAGTCGGTGGTCGCCATCGCCAAGGCACGCGGCGTGAAGGTGATCGAGCGCCACATAATGCCCGAAGAACTGTCCGGCTTCACCGAATGCTTCCTCACCGGCTCGGCCGCAGAAGTGACCCCGGTGTCCGAGATCGGGCCATACACCTTCAAGCCCGGCGCCCTGACGGAAACACTGATGAACGCCTATTCCGACGAAGTGCGCGGTGTCTCCGCAAAGGTGCCGGCCTAGCCGTTCGTCCACACGATCAGGACCGCGCCCGCCACCAGCAGGGCAATGCCGGCTGCCTCACGCGGCGTGGTTTTCTGCTTGAAGACAAAGCGCGTCACCCCCTGCGCGAACAGCACTTCCACCAACGCCAGCGTGCGGACGCTGGCGGCGCTCGCCAGCGCAAACGCCAGGAACCAGAATTGCGACGCCGCCGCGCCGGCAAATCCTGCCGCCAGCGATGGCTTCCACAGTCCCACAATGGCGCGGAGCATGGGCCGCTGGATCAGCAACAGCCACGCTAGCAGCAGCGCGGTCTGCAAGGTCAGCCCCGCCGCCAGTGAAACAGTCGCGGCCAACACGAAGCTCTCTTCGTGCAAGGACAGGATGGCGCCGCGATAGCCGATGGCCGATGCCGCGAACAACGCGGCGGACGAAAGACCCAGCAATGCCGGTCCAAGACCGCCGGTCAGAGCCTGCGGCTTGATCGAGATCAACCCCACGCCGAGCATGGCCACCAGGATTGCCAATGCCATCGGAAGGCTGAGCGGGTCATGTAGGAACACCAGCCCCATCAGCGCCACCAGCACCGGTTCGGTCTTGAGATAGGCCGTCGTAACCACGAAGCTGCGCTGCTCCATGGTCTTGAGCATCAGCGCCGTGGCGCCAATCTGGGTCAGTGCGCCCAGTGCTGTCCATTGGGCGAAATCGGTATTGAAGTGTGGTAGCGGAGCGCCGGTCGCCAGAAGAACGCCGGCCAGGAAAACCAGTGCGAACGGAAAGCCGAACAGAAAGCGCACTAGGGTTGCGCCCAGAGCGCCCAGCCCGGGCGTCAGCCCGCGTTGCATGGTGTTGCGGGCTGTTTGCCCGGCCGCGCCCAGCAAGGTGAAGGCTACCCAAAGAAAACTCACGCCGGGTCGCGGTTCTCTGGCGTTGGTCCTGGCCGGATATGCGCCATGCCGTTGCGAAAATAGATCACACCCGTATAGACCGTCAGGGCCGCTGCGACATACAGCAGGATATAGGCCAGCGCCGCATAGGTGAGGGACGGAATGCCCGGCAGATAGGTGTCCGCCAGCGGCGTCAGGATCATGGCGCCGATCGCCAGCATCTGCACGGCGGTCTTGAATTTGGCGATTGCGGTAACCGGCACGCTGACGCGGGTGCCGGCGAGGAATTCGCGCAGGCCCGAAACCAGGATCTCGCGCGCCAGGATGATAAGGGCCGGCACCAGCCTGAGCAGGCTGATGGTGCCGTTGGGCTTGACCTGGGTGAAGGTGCCTTCGGCGACCAGCATCATCAGCGCCACCGCCACCAGCACCTTGTCGGCGATGGGGTCCAGCATGCGGCCGAAGTCCGAGCCCGCCTTCAGCTTGCGGGCGGCGAAGCCGTCCAGCCAATCGCTGACACCCGCGATCACGAAGACCGCGAAGGCCACCAGGCGTGCCGCCTCGCCGCTCATCACGAATGCGACGGCGAAAATCGGCACCAGTACGATGCGCAGGATGGTCAGGGCGTTGGGCAGAGCAAACATGGACCTAGTTTAGAACGCCTGAAGCGGTGAAATCACCCGCCGGGATGGAAGAAATCAAAGATTTT
This sequence comes from Micropepsales bacterium, assembly GCA_038324265.1. Taxonomy (GTDB): domain Bacteria; phylum Pseudomonadota; class Alphaproteobacteria; order Micropepsales; family Micropepsaceae; genus Rhizomicrobium. The sequence goes on from JBBQHU010000006.1 coordinate 54,421, forward strand.
CTTGGCGAGTGTCGCGCTGACACCGCCCACGGCCGCCAAATCGGCCAGGCTGGCCCCCGCCACGGCGCGTGCGGAGCCGAAATGCTGCAACAGGGCCCGTTTTCGGTTGGCTCCCACCCCGGCGATCTCGTCCAGCGGATTGGCGCCTATGGCGGCGCTGCGCTTCTTGCGGTGGCCGCCGATGACGAAGCGGTGCGCCTCGTCGCGAAGTCTTTGCAGATAGTAGAGGACCGGACTCTTGTGATCGAGGCGGAAGGGCTCCTTGCCCGGCCTGTAGAAATGCTCACGTCCGGCATCGCGGTCCGGGCCCTTTGAGATGCCCACCAGCGTCACATCCTCCACACCCAGATCGGCAAAGACCTGGCAGGCGATGGACAATTGGCCGGGGCCGCCATCGATCAGCACCAGGTCGGGGCGCTTCCAGCGCGCATCATCTGCCTTGGCGTCTTCGGCGGCTTCTTCCTTAACCATGCGGGCGAAGCGGCGGGTCAGCACCTCGCGCATCATGGCGTAGTCGTCGCCGGGCGCCAGTTCCTCGCTCTTGATGTTGAACTTGCGGTATTGCGCCTTTTCGAACCCGTCCGGACCGGCCACGATGAAGGCGCCCAGCGCATGGGCACCCTGGATATGGGAATTGTCATAGACCTCGATGCGGCGTGGTGGCTGTTCCAGCCCGAAGACATCGGCCACGCCTTCCAGCAATTGCGTTTGGGCGCTGTTCTCGGCCATGCGGCGGCCCAGTTGTTCGCGGGCATTGGTCAGGGCGCGTTCCATTATTTCGCGCTTTTCGCCGCGCTGGGGCATGGAGATTTCCACGCGATGCTCGGCGCGCAGGCCCAGGGCCTCTGCCAGCAATTCGCTGCTCGGCAGCGCTTCGGAGGTGAGGATCAGCTTTGGCGCGATGCGTTCGTCATAGAACTGGCCGACAAAGCTCTCCAGCACTTCGGTCGGGGGGAGATCGGCGGCGTGGCGCGGGAAGTAGGGGCGGTTGCCCCAGTTCTGGCCGGCGCGGAAGAAGAAGACCTGGATGCAGGTATGGCCGCCTTCGCTGTGAAGGGCGAACAGATCGGCTTCGTCGAAGGTGGAAGGGTTCACGCCCTGCGAGGACTGGATGTGGCTCATCGCCTTGAGGCGGTCGCGCAACTTGGCGGCGGCCTCGAAATCCATTGCGTCGGAAGCCTTGGTCATCTCGGCCTTGATACCGGTCTGCACCGCCTGGCTCTTGCCGTTGAGAAAGCTTTCGGCTTCCTCCACCAGTTCATGATAACCGGCCAGATCGACGCGGTTCACGCAGGGCGCGCTGCAGCGCTTGATCTGGAACAACAGGCAGGGGCGGGTGCGGCTTTCGAACACCGAATCCGAACAGGAGCGCAGCAAGAAGGCGCGCTGCAGGGTGTTGAGGGTGCGGTTGACGGCGCCGGCAGAGGCGAAGGGACCGAAATAGATGCCCTTGGTGGTCTTGGCGCCGCGATGCTTGAGAAGCTGCGGGAAGGGGTGATCTTCGCGCAGCAGGATGTTGGGGAAGCTCTTGTCGTCGCGATAGCTGACATTGTAGCGCGGCTTCAGCCGCTTGATCAGGTTGGATTCCAGCAGCAGGGCTTCAATTTCGCTGGCGGTGGTGACGAACAGCATCTCGGTGGTTTCCGAGATCATCCGGGTGATGCGGTCATTGTGCCCGCCCCGCAACGCGTAGGAACTGACCCGCTTCTTCAGGCTCTTGGCCTTGCCGACATACAGCACCTCCCCCGCCGCATTCAGCATGCGGTAGACGCCTGGCGCGTCGGGCAGGGTCTTGAGATAGGCCGCGATCCGCGCGGCGCCCTTCAAGGTGGGGGATAGGGCGGTCATGGAGCCCCGCCGGTCCGATTTGCCGGCGCCTTGAAATCAGACGACAAAATCGGCTTCGGCAACATAATTGTGCGAGGCACTTTTAGACTCCCCCTCCCCCCCCGGCAGGGGACAGGCAGCGCGCAAAAGCGCGCAAACAGGGAATTTTGCCGGCAGTTATCCAACGGTAGGCACATCCTTATCCAACAAAACCCGCTTTTGGCGGATAGGCACCGGCCGGGGCGCCTTCCAGCGGATTTTACCCCAGTCCTGGGCCTGGAGGACAAGTTGTAATGTTAACGGGCGCGCTCGATTTCAATACCCACGCTTTCGGCATGGGTGAGGGCCTGCAGCTTTTCCACCCGTACTCGCACCGTGCGAACCCTTTCGTCTTCGAAACAGGCGGCAGCAATGCGTTCGGCCAGGGTTTCCGCCAGTCGGACATGGCCTTCGGCGATGATGGCGCGGATGCGCTTTTCGATGACATGGTAGTCCACCACATTTTCCAGCATGTCCCCGGTATCGGCCAGGTCGTCGGTGGCGAGGTCGACATTGATGCGAACTGGCTGGGTGCGGCCTTCTTCCTGCCGGTAGACGCCGATATGGGCCTCAAGTTCCAGGTTGCGGATGAAGACATGACGGATGCCGCGGGCGGCACTGGCGATGCGGGGGATATCGGGCCTGCTCATTCGCGGCCCTGTACGTCGGCGCTCTGCCAGATCAGGTGCTGGCCGCCATCCACCGCCAGCATCTGGCCGGTGACGGCGGGAGCATCCAGCAGGTATCGTATGGCGGCACAGATGTCGGCTGGCTCGGCACCGCGCTTCAGGATCGTGGCCTCGCGCTGGCGGGCGAAGTCCTCTTCCGACTGGCGGGCATTGCGGATGGTAGGACCGGGTCCCACGGCATTGACGCGGATGCGTGGCCCCATGCCCTGGGCCAGGGTGGTGGTGAGCCAGTAAAGACCGGCCTTGGAAAGGCTGTAGGAGAGAAATTGCGGCGTGGGCTTCAGCACCCGCTGATCGACGATGTTGATGATGTTGCCAGTTTCGCCGTCCGGCAGTTGCTTGCCGAAGGCTTGCGACAGCACCAGGGGGCTACGCAGGTTGGTTTCGATATGATCATCCCAGCTTTGGCGCGAGGCGCTTTGCCAGTCATCATTTTCGAACAGCGAGGCGGAATTGATCAGGGCGGTGAGGGGGCCGATCGCGGTCGCTGCGCGTGCCAACAAAGTTGCGGTCTGGTCTTCCTGCGAAAGATCACTCTTGAGCGTGGCGGCCTTCACGCCTCTGGCACGGGCTTCCACCGCCGCGCTTTCGGCATCCTCGCCGGAGCCATGATAATGGATCGCCACGTTCCAGCCTGCGGCGGCGAGATCCAGGGCGATGGCCCGCCCCAATCGCTTCGCCGCGCCTGTGACCAGAACATTTTTCAAACGATGAACCCGACGCGCTTCTTCACTTCGTCCATGATGGGCGTGGCGATGGCACGGGCGCGGCGAGCGCCGTCCTTCAGCACCTTGTCGATCTCGGCCGGGTCGGCCAGCAGGCGGCGCATCTCGGTGTTGATGGGCGACAGCTTGGCCACCGTCAGGTCCGCCAGAGACTGCTTGAAGCCGGAAAATTGCTGGCCGGCGAACTGGGCGATCACCGCGTCGCGATCCTGGTCGGCCAGGGCGGCGTAGATGTTCAACAGGTTTTCCGCTTCCGGTCGGTCCTTCAACTCTTCCTTGGAAGCCGGCAGCGGCAGCGGATCGGTCGTGGCCTTGCGGATTTTCTTGACGATGGCGTCGGCGTCATCGGTGAGGTTGATGCGGCTGGCGTCGCTTTCGTCCGACTTGGACATTTTCTTGGTGCCATCGCGCAGGCTCATCACCCGCGTTGCCGTGCCGGTGATGACCGGTTCGGGCTGGGGGAAGAAGTCCGGCACGCCAAAGTCATTGTTGAACTTGGCGGCGATGTCGCGCGCCAGTTCCAGATGTTGTTTCTGGTCCTCACCCACCGGCACATGGGTCGCCTTGTAAACCAGGATATCGGCCGCCATCAGCACGGGATAGGTGTAGAGCCCGACGCTGGCGCGCTCCTTGTGCTTGCCCGACTTCTCCTTGAACTGGGTCATGCGGTCCAGCCAGCCCAGTCGCGCCACGCAATTGAAGATCCAGGCCAATTCGCCATGCTCTGGCACCTGGCCCTGGTTGAAGATGGGCGAGCGTTTGGGATCAACGCCGGCGGCGATATAGGCGGCGGTGACTTCGCGGGTGGCCTGGGTCAGGTCGCTCGGCTTTCCATAGCCAGCATCCTGGGTGATGGCATGCATATCCACCACGCAAAACAGGCAAGGCATCTGTTCCTGCATCCGCACCCAGTTCTTGAGTGCGCCCAGGTAATTGCCCAGATGCAGGGTGTTGGTGGGCTGCATGCCCGAAAGGACGAGGGGTGCGTGTGTCATGGCCCCGCATTTTCGCAGAAAATGCGGCCTCCTTCAAAAAAAGCCGTTATGCCTTGGCGGGCCCCCGCCTTCAAGATTTCATCGCTTCCAGGGGCGGCGGCGCCAGGGCAATCCGCAGCCGCTTTTCCACCGTGGCCAGCCGCTCGGGGTGCACGATCTTGTGGCCGAAACCGTCGCGCACATAGAAAACGTCGATGGCGCGCTCGCCATAGGTCGCCACCATGGAGGTGGAGATTGAGAGCCCGGATTCAAAGATCGCCTGGGTCACGTCATAGAGCAGACCGGGGCGATCCAGGCATTCCACCTCGATGACGGTGGCGATGCGCGACGCTTCATTGTCGAAGTGGATTTTGGGTCGGATGGAAAAGGCGCTGGTGCGGCTTTTCTGGCTTTTGCGGGCGAGGTGCTGCTGGGGCCGCACTTCGCCGCGCAATGTCTTTTCGATGCCCTGGCGCAGGCGCCGCTGCCGCTCCTTGTCCGCGAAGGCTTCGCCATCAGCATCCTGGATGGAAAAAACGTCGAGGGCGAAACCGTCAGAGGTGGTGAAGGCCTTGGCATCGACGATGGAGGCGCCCGCCATTGCGATGGCGCCAGCGAATTGTGAAAACAGGCCGGCATTGTCCGGGGTGTAGAGGATGATCTCGGTAGCAGCGCGGAAATCGTTGCTGATCACTTCCAGGGACAGGAGCTGGCCTTGGGCATCTGCGCTTGTCATCAGCCTGGCGTGACGTTCCAGCTCCGCCTCATCAAAGGCCAGCCAATAATTGTCATAGTGCCGGGTGAGGGCGCGCTGGCGCTGCTCCGGTGCGAGATCGGTGAGACGCGCTTCCAGTGCCTGTTTGGCGGCGGCAACGCGGCTGCCGCGAGACGGCGCCTGGTCGCCGCCTGTCATCATGTTCTCGGATGCGTAATAGAGTTCGCGCAGCAGCTGGCCCTTCCAGCCGTTCCAGACGCCGGGGCCGACGGCGCGGATATCGGCGACGGTCAGCACCACCAGCAGGCGCAGCATCTCGGGCGACTGCACCAGTTCCACGAAATCGCGCACCGTCTTGGGATCGGACACGTCGCGGCGTTGGGCGGTATCGCTCATCACCAGATGGTGTTTTACCAGCCAGGCAACGGCGTTGGTGTCGGCAGCGGAAAGGCCCAGGCGCGGACACAGGCTGTGCGCGATCACGGCACCCACATCGCTGTGATCGCCGGGCAGGCCCTTGGCGATGTCGTGCAGCAGAATGGCGCAGTAGAGGACATTGCGTGACTGGACGCGCTTGATGACTTCGGTGGCGAGGGGGTTGTCGTCCTTGTGCTCGCCGCGCTCGATGGAGGCGACGTTGCCCACGGCGCGGATCAGGTGCTCGTCCACCGTGTAGTGGTGGTACATGTTGAACTGCATCAGGCCCACGGCGTGCCCGAATTCCGGAATGAAGCGACCCAGCACGCCGGCCTCGTTCATCAGCCGCAAGGCGCGTTCCGGATCGTGCCGCGAAGTCAGGGCTTCCAGGAAGGCCTGGTTTGCGGCCGGATTGTTGCGCAGCGTGTCGGTGATCAGGTCCAGCGAGCGCGTGACGGTGCGCAGGGCGTCGGGGTGAATGTCCACGCTGCGGACATCGGCGATATGGAACAGGCGCAGGATGTTGGCGGGGTCCTGACGGAAAATGGCGGGATTGGCATTGAGGCGGCCATTCTCGATATAGAATTCATCATCTTGGCTGCGTGGCTTGAAGAATGTGGGCAACATGCCGCGCAGGGTACGGCGCGGTTTGCGATGCTGCTCTTCCAGCGCGGCGCAGAAGATGCGGGTCAGGTCGCCGACGTCCTTGGCCACGAGGAAATAGGCGCGCATGAAGCTTTCCACGGCGCGGCGCGGCTTGTCGGCATCGACATAGCCAAGCTGGGCCGCAAGTGCAGGCTGGACGTCAAAGGACAGGCGTTCCTCGGCGCGGTCCACCAGATAGTGAAGGTGGACTCGCACGTTCCAAAGAAAGGCTTCCGCCTTCTGGAAGGTGCGATATTCGTCGCGGGTGAAGACGCCATGCTCGATCAGGTCGGCGGTGTCGTCGGCGTGGTAGAGATATTTGCCAATCCAGTAGAGCGTTTGCAGGTCGCGCAGACCGCCCTTGCCTTCCTTGATGTTGGGCTCGACAAGATAGCGGCTTTCGCCCTGGTGTTCGTGGCGGCGATTGCGTTCGGCCAGCTTGGCTTCGACAAAGTCGTTTCCGTTACCGGTTGCGACTTCGGTCCAGAATTTCTTGCGCAGATCTTCGTACAGCCCGGTATCGCCCCACAGGAAGCGGGCCTCCAGGATGGCGGTGCGGATGGTGATGTCCAGCTTGGACAGGCGCACGCATTCGGCCAGGGAGCGGGTGGCGTGGCCAACCTTCAGACCCAGGTCCCACAGCATGTAGAGAATGAATTCGATGACGCTCTCGCCCCAGGCTGTCTGCTTGAAGGGGCGCAGGAACAGCAGGTCGATGTCGGAGCCCGGCGCCAGCTCGCCGCGGCCATAGCCGCCGGTGGCGACAATGCAGATGCGCTCGGCGGTAGAGGGATTCTGTGCGTAATAGACATGCTTGACGGCGTAGTCGTAGATCACCTGGATGATGGCGTCCTGAAGGCCCGACAAGGCGCGCGCGGCGGCAAGGCCCGACAGGCCTTCTTGCTCGACGGCGGTGCGGACCTTGGCGCGGCCTTCGGTGAAGGCCTGCTTGATCAGGGTCAGGCCCGCTTTGCGCAAAGCGCCGGGATCGCCGCCCGAGGCCTTGGCCTGCGCCGTAAGGGCGTGGCGCAGGGCATCGGCGTCAATCAGGTCGCGGACGGCGAGGGTGCGTTCCAGTCCCATGTTTATGCGGTACTTGTCCTGTTTTCTGGAGGCGTGGATAATGTCACGGGGGGCAGGGGGTTGCTACCCGCCAAACGCCTAGCGCTTATGCCGTTTTCGCCTAATGGGCGGGACGTTTGCGGCGCGCTGCGGGCCCCACGGTTCGTATCACCACGCCGCAGGCGATGCGGGCGCCGGCATTGCCCAGGGGCTGGGTGCGGTAGTCATCTGCCCGTTCATCCACGATCAGGCTGATACCGTCGCGGTCAAAAATGGATTTTTTGCCGTTGCCCAGCGTGAAGGCCGTGGTGACGACGCTGGCATGCAGCCGGCCGTCGGGGCTAGCAAACTGGTTGGGCAGATCTCCAGTCATGGGCCCGCCTTGTGCCAGCATGCCGTGCTGCTTTCCCGGCGTCAGGGACAGGATGGGGCCCGCCTTGGTAAAGCCGGACTTGGCATCGCAATTGCCGCTGACATGGAGATGGACGCCATGGGCGCCGGGCGGCAGGCCGTGGAGGTCAAACACGATAAGCACACCGTGATTGACGGCGCTGAACTCGGCACTGCCCAGGGCCTTGCCATCCAGTCCTGCCAGCCGCGCAACGGCATGGGCCTTGGCCGCAGCCAGTGCGGGGAAGGGCAGGAAGACCAGCAACAGCGTGAAAAGCGTCCGGATCATGGGCCCAGCCTGCCACAGCTGGGAAACCGGGGGAACCCGATGCCGCTCCGTACGCTTTAAAGCGGGGCACAAAGAGGAGAACAGTTATGCGCGCCTTTCTGATGACCGCGGTCGCGGGCTTTTCCACTTTCGCTACCCTCATGCTGGCAAACGAGGCTTTGGCGGTCCAGGACACGCCCACCACGATCAACGGGGTGGAGACGGTCTGCACCGGGGTCGGGTCGGCCAAGGATGATCCGCGCTGGAGCGCCTATCCGGTCAAGATCGTGCTGGCCACGGCCGGCGGCGCCAATCTTGCCAGTGCCCATTTCACCCTGACTCAAGGCGGCACGACCGTGGTTCAGACCGAATGCGATGCGCCGTGGATATTGCTGCGGGCGCCGGCCGGCAGCTACACCGCGACCGCCACCCTGATCGGTGGAAGCGGCCGGTCCAGCAATGTCGATTTCCAGACCTCCGGCGGCGGCGCACAGAAGGAAATCACCATCACCTTCCCGAGCCCGGCGACCCCGTAAGACCTGCGGAGCGCGCAAAGAAAAGGGGCCGGTGGATTGCTCCACCGGCCCCAATCTCAACACTCCAAACCGTGCTTAGACGGCCTTGAGGTTCGAGGCCTTGGCGCCACGGGCGTCCGGCACGATGTCGAACGAGACCTTCTGGCCTTCGTTCAGCGAGCGCATGCCGGCCGCTTCCACGGCAGTGGCGTGCACGAACACGTCCTTGCCGCCGCCTTCCGGCGCGATGAAGCCGAAGCCCTTGGAGGTATTGAAGAATTTCACGGTTCCGATGGTCATTAAACAGTTCCTGCTAGTCGATTCCGACCGGCGGATGCCGAGCGGACGGGGCCTTTACGGTGTCGCAGGGAAGGGAGTTCACGTCGTCCAGGCGCGCACTAAGTGAGGCGGCAGGATTAGTTCAGTGCGCTTCTTCTGTGACGGGACGTAACTCCACGTGGCCGCGACAATACGCCCAGCCCCGGAAGTTGGCAAGAAAGGGGTTTTTCGCAGCTGCGGCAGGTCCTTGTGGATTCCCCCGGCTTTCGCTTGCGCCAATGGGCCGATTGCCATCCCCTGTCGATGGAAGGGGATGCCATGACTGCCCGCCTGGAAGTGATCGTTGGCCCGATGTTTTCGGGCAAGACCGAGCGCCTGATCGCAAGGCTGCACCGCGCCCAGTATGCCAGGAAGCGCATTCGCATTCTCAAGCCCGCGCACGACACCCGCCACCAGGGTCACATTGCCAGCCGGGCGGTGAACCAGGACGGCTCGATCGAAGTCACCGACACATTGTCGGCTGTCATGGTTCGCAATGCCGATGACTTCGCCAATGTTACCCAAAATGCCGATTACGACGTGCTGGCCGTGGACGAGGCGCAGTTCTTTCCGCTGGATGAGCCGATGACGGACAGCCTGGGCTGGTTTGGACGCGCCATCCGCGACCTGATGCGCCTCAGGGCGCAAAGCGACCTGCGCGTGATTATTGCGGGGCTGGACATGGATTTTGCGGAAAATCCGTTTGGACCGATACCGGGGCTGCTGGCGATGGCCGACAGCGTGGAGAAGCTGACCGGCGTTTGCATGATTTGCGGATCGGATCACGGCTATATCTCCCACCGCATCATTCCGGGCGACAAGCAGCTGGTGGTGGGGGACGCGGGCGAATATCAGGTGCGATGCCGCGCCTGTTATGAGGCGCCGGGCATTCGCGGAGCGTTTCCGCGCAAGGCCGCCGGCTAGTGGATGGACGCAGCGCGCCCCTGGGGCTGCCGCATGTCGCGGTAATAGGCGTCTACGCTGACGGCTCTTCTGTGGCCTTCGTCGGCCATGATGGCGCGAATGCTGGCGGGTGCCAGGCGATAGATCTGCGCCAGATCGTCAATGCTCTGTCCGGCCTCGGCGGCTGAGAATATCGCCCGGTTGCGGGTGGTTGTGGGTTTTTCAGCCATGGGAGGTTTGCTCCATCACAGGCGGGCAACGATGCGGCCGGCGGGGGTGGGCATCAATCCGCCCATGCCGCCGAGCACCAGGCCGAGTTCGATGAGACGCGCTTTTTCCAGCGCGTTGATCTGGCTGGTGGGGGTGAAGCTGTTGGCCACGATGGCCCTGAGAGTCTTCAGCTCGGGCGATGTCAGGTCGAGCTGGTTGGGAATGCGGGTCATGGCCATTGGCAGCGAACGCGCCAGCGCGCTTTTGGACCCATGCGCGATGCGGAATGACGGGAGGCCCGTCATTTATGACACAGTCACGACCTCGATCTCGCCCAGGGGTTCTGGTGCTTCGACGATGTCGCCGGGGCGGGCACCCAGGACGGCGGCGGCGAGGGGGGCGCGGAAGGAGATGCGGCCCTGGGCGGCGTCGGCTTCGTCCACGCCGACGATGCGGAAGGCCTGGATGCGATCCTTGCGGCGGATGGTGACGCGGGAGCCGAAGGCGATGGTGTCGTCGGTGGAAGGGGATGCCACTTCGGCGGAGGCCTTGCGGACTTCCCAATAGCGAAGGTCGCGCGCGAGGGTTTCGCGCAGCAGGACATTGGCTTGCGTTTTCAGCGCGGCTTCGAGGCGCGCGACATGGGCTTCGATCTGGGCGAAGCCTTCCGGGGTTACCGGGTTGGGGCCGTCCTCCACCATGCGTTCGGGCGGGGGCGCGGACTCGGAGGTTTCCTTGACGAAAGCGCGTGACATGTGGGGAGGCTAACGCGCGGAGGCTTTATTCGGCGCGCTTGGCGGTCTTTTTCTTCGGCGCGGGCGGGGCGCTGGCGGCCAGCGTCGCAGCGTCCTCGGCGTCCTGCTTTTCCTTTTCCAGGCGCAGGGCCTTGAGGCGGGCGGTCTTGGCGTCGTTGGCGGCGTTGGTGGCGGCGCGTTCGTTCTTCACCAGGTCGGTGCGATCCTGCCAGGCCTGGAAGGCGCCATTGGCGGTGCGCATCATGGCGTCGCGCTTGCGGCCGGCGGCGGAGTTGGGTTGTTCGGTCATAGGGTCCTCATCAAACAGCACGGGCGGCCACGCGAAAACGCGAGGCCGCCCGGCTTATTGGTCTTACTTAGACGGCCTGAAGATTGCCGGCCTTGGCGCCACGCGCGTCGGGCTGGATGTCGAACGACACCTTCTGGCCTTCGTTGAGCGAGCGCATGCCCGCGGCTTCAACGGCGGAGACGTGCACGAACACGTCCTTGCCGCCATCTTCCGGCGCGATGAAGCCGAAGCCCTTGGTTGCGTTGAAGAACTTCACGGTACCGATGGTCATTTCATTTTCCTTTGGTCATCGGGGTTCCGCCCGCGCGAGATGCGCAAACGGCGGTGGATACTGGGTAGAGGCCGAAAGGAAGAGTTCAGTTCGGTCCGGCGCGCGCTAGCGAGTCAGAAAGGACAGAAGCGCTTCGTCTGACAGGGACACAAGAACCACGTGCGAGGAGCCTAACCGAGATGGGCTCATTTCACAATAACGGCAGTTTTGTGCAGGCAGAACAGCCGGTTACGTTCCGGACTGGGGCTCTGCGGCGTCTTTTTCGGCCTTGCGCTGGGCCTTTTCGGCGGCCTTGCGCTCGGCCTTTTCGGCGGTCTTGGCGGCCTGGGCGCGTTCGCGCTGCATGCGGTCTTGCGAGTAGTTCGGGGGGCGGGGCGCCATTATTCGGCTGCTTCCATGCTGGGTTCGGGGGGCACGTCATCGTTGGAGACGTAGGCGGTGTTGAGGGCCCAGACTTCGCCGGCAGTTTCGGCGGGGCGGCGGAAGCGCGCGGTGCGCGACTGGCCGGAGGTGCAGGAGCCGCGGAAGGCGCGCTCGATATCGGCTTCCATCTTCAGCGGGATGTCGCGCGACTGGGACTGGCGCTGCTTGCGGATGGCGTTCATCACGGACCAGCGGCGCAGGCCCGCGGGGTGCGGCGCCAACACGGCGACCAGCTCGTCAATGATGGTGGGATCTGTTTCGGGCGGAAAGCGGTGGCGTCGCTGCATGAGGGTCCTTTCCCGGAGGTGTAAAAGTGAAAACGGGCGACGCGGGAAAACCCGCGCCGCCCGAAATCGATCGTGATTTAGGCGCGAACCAGGTTCACGGCCTTGGAACCCTTGGCATCCGGCTGGATGTCGAAGGAAACCTTCTGGCCTTCGGCCAGCGAGGTCATGCCGGCGGCTTCGAGCGCGGTGGCGTGCACGAACACGTCCTTGGCGCCGCCGTCGGGCGAGATGAAGCCGAAGCCCTTGGAGGCATTGAAGAATTTCACGGTACCAGTTGTCATTTTTTCGTTCCTTGATTGAGCGCGCGCCACGGCGTGGCAGGCGGCGAAAACGACAGGGGCGAAAGAAATGCTGGGCCAGGCGCGCGGTATTGCGGGTCGGGTGGCGCTTCGTCTGACGGTACGCGGGGAGTGCATGCGCCTATAATGGGGCGATAGCAAGGCGCGCAGCCTGTGCGCGGGTGCCTGTGCCACGGTCGCAAAGGGCGAAATGCGCAGAATGCGCGGGGAAATCCGGCGTAAAAACGATAGCCCCTCCCCCCTTGTCCAGCGCGGGCGATCCGCCACCGCGCTATCCCACGACACGCAGCCGGCGCGCGCGGCGCGCCAAAATGGAAAGGCGATGCGCGGCAGGCGGTTGGCGAATATTCGTTTTGCAGAATTGCGGGTGCCCCCTCCCCCTTGGGCAGGATATCCCGCACGCGCCTGTCCGCCGTGTGGAGTGTCCGCTTGCCGATGGATTGTCCTCGCGCGTGTTCATGGCGCGCATTGTACAGCAGCGCGGGAGCGTGGGGATAAGTTGTAATGTTTCGCGCAGGGCGCCAATCTGAACTCAGTGAATGGGCAGTGTGGCGTATGCCTCTTACCGGTTAGAGATTTAGGAGGCGTACCTATGACTGGAGACGACGCGGCAGTAAGAGCCATAAATCAAGTTCGTACTCGTTTGCATACGATCTTCGGCGACAAAATAGATCTTTCGGACGTCACTTCGAAAAATGAGCAAGATCGGGCTAGCCAATATCTCACGCGATCCTTGGCGGCGCTTTATATAAAGAGCGAAGTCCCAATTACAGTCTCCGCCGCCACGAAGACTATAACTGATGGATTCAATGATGGCGGTATAGATGCCATCGCTTGGAATAAAAACTCCAAAACTTTGTACCTTGTGCAGACGAAGTGGCGATGGAAGCCCGACAAAGGAATAGAGTTAGGCGATTTTCTAAAGCTTAAGGATGGGATTCATAATATCCTGAAACTTGAATTCTCTGCTTTTAACGACAAAGTAAAAAGCAACGCTCCGCTAATTTCTTCTGCGCTAGATGACATCGACACCAAACTAAGGGTGGCATTAGTTCATACAAGCGGTCAGAAATTATCCGGCGACGTAAAGAAGCAGATTGCAGAAATAGAAAAAGCACAAAATCAATACTCGCCAGATTTTCTTACGTTTGAAGAAGTTGATCTGGCTCGTGTAACCAGTCTTGCGCGGGCCGAGGCTAAATCTGCGAATATCGATAAAGAAGTTCTACTCAAAAATTTTGGCGTGGCTTCTGGGCCATACGCGGCTTACTACGGCGAAATTTCAGGTGAAGATGTTTGGAGTTGGTACGACGAGTTTAAAGAGGTTTTGTTTGCAGAAAACCTCCGGTTCGTTTTATCTAACTCCGAAGTCAACCAGGCAATCATTGAAACGATTGAAAAAACACCGAATTCTTTCTGGTATTATAACAACGGCATTACTGTCGTCTGTCGGACAATTTCAAAAAAGCCGATTGGTGGCGCAGATAGCGCCTCAGGGGTCTTCAACATCGAAGGAATGAGCGTCGTGAATGGGGCTCAAACTATAGGGTCATTACACGCCGCTAAATCATCCGGTTCTTCTCTCGATAAGGTGAAGGTGCAGGCGCGTTTTATTTCTTTGAAAGACGCTCCCGGAGATTTCGGCGCGAATGTCACGCGAACGAATAACACTCAAAATAACCTCACATCGGTAGATTTCGTTGCTCTCGATCCAAATCAAGAGAGGCTTGCCGGCGAGCTAAAAAATATCGGTATCCAGTACGCTTATCGACGTGGCGATAGCATCGCGGACGAAAAGAATGGCTTCGATATTCGGGAGGCCACGGTCGCGCTGGCATGCGCAAATTCCGATTTGAGGCTTGCTGTATACGCCAAGCGCTATATCAGCGGTCTGTGGGAGGATATTAAAAAAGAGCCATATATTTCGATTTTTAATGAGAGTGTTACCGGGCGATATCTTTGGGCGTTAGTGAGATTAGAGAGGGAGATTCAGAATCAATTGGTTGCTGCTTCAGGTTCAAAGTTTGGGCGTGAAAAGCTTATTTTGGTGCACAGCAATCGATTTCTGGCGCACATCGTGCTTAATCGACTTGATCTTTCCAAGCTCGGCAACAAGGGCGCAAAAATAAAGTCAAAAGCCAAGGACGCAAAAGAGTTGACCGACAAAGTGGCGAGCAGCCTATTGCACATCCTTAGCAATGAATATTTAGAGTCTTACCCTGGCAATCTTTTCAAAAATCAAGATAAGCAAGAAGAGTTGAAACCGAAAGTCATCAGCCTCCTTGAAAGCGACTTTGATTCAGATCCGTTGATCTTTGATCTTTGATCTTTCTGCGTTTAGTGCAGGGCGCGGTTTGCCCCTTCGCTATAACCATGAAATCTTGCCCCGCAATCCAGCCCAGCGTTGGGGCAAAAACACGGAGGGGCGAGATGATCCGATACATATGTGCGGCGCCGGCGTGCGCAGGCTTCTGTCCGCAAGATCGTGTTCCTGGCGGGCCCCAAGGAGCATAGGGCGCTGGGGCGGCATGAGTATGAGAAGGACCTGCTCGAACTGGCCTGGTCGCTGGAACGCAGCCTGAAAAACGTGAAGACCGTGGTGCTGATGGGCAAGCCGCCGCGTGACCTGTCAGGATATGCGCCTGTGTCACCTGGGTGGCCCGCATTCGCGGGCCATGACACCTTTGGGTTTGTGCAGCGCTAGCGCGCGCGTGATCCAAACGTCTTGGGCGCGTTGGGGCGGGCGGCGCGTTGCAGTTTCTTGCGGCCGCCTTTTGACGGGATCGGCTTTGAGGGCTGGTCGTCCGTCGAATAGGTGATCTCGGCGTCCAGGTTGGCGCGCTGCACGTCGCTTTGGCGCGCAAACGGGTCGTCGGCGATGGCGAGGGCGGTGGCTTGAAGGCGTTTCAGTTCGTCGCGCAGGCGGGCGGCGGTTTCGAATTCCAGGTCGGCGGCGGCGGCGCGCATCTTCTTTTCTATGTCGGCGATGATGGCCTTGATGTTGTGGCCGACAAAGCCGCGGCCGTCTTCCGCTGCGGCCAGCTGGCCGCCATCGACGGTGACATGGTCGCGTTCGTACATGCTGCCCATGATGTCGTTGATCCTGGCTTTCACCGAGGCGGGGGTGATGCCGTGCTCCTTATTATACGCTTCCTGCTTGGTGCGGCGGCGGCTGGTTTCCGCCATGGCGCGCTCCATCGAGCCGGTGATCCTGTCCGCATAAAGGATCACCTTGCCGTCGACGTTGCGGGCGGCGCGGCCGATGGTCTGGACCAGGCTGGTTTCGCTGCGCAGGAAACCTTCCTTGTCGGCATCGAGGATGGCGACCAGCCCGCATTCGGGAATGTCGAGGCCTTCGCGCAGCAGGTTGATGCCGATCAGGACATCAAAGGCGCCAAGGCGCAGGTCGCGGATGATCTCGATGCGCTCCAGGGTTTCGACATCGCTGTGCATGTAGCGCACGCGGATGCCCTGGTCGTGCATGTATTCGGTGAGGTCTTCGGCCATCTTCTTGGTCAAAGTGGTGACCAGGGCGCGATAGCCCGCCGCTGCGATGAGGCGGCATTCGGCGATCAGGTCGTCGACCTGGGATTCCACGGGGCGGATTTCCACGGGCGGATCAATCAGCCCGGTGGGGCGGATGACCTGTTCGGTGAAGATGCCGCCGGTGCGTTCCATCTCCCAGTTGCCGGGGGTGGCGCTGACATAGACCGACTGGGGGCGCATGGCGTCCCACTCCTCGAACTTCAGCGGGCGGTTGTCGATGCAGCTGGGCAGGCGGAAGCCGTATTCGGCGAGGGTGAACTTGCGGCGATAGTCGCCCTTATACATGGCGCCGATCTGCGGGACGGAGACATGGCTTTCGTCGGCGAAGACGATGGCGTTGTCGGGGAGATATTCGAACAAGGTGGGCGGCGGTTCGCCGGGTTTGCGGCCCGTCAGCCAGCGGGAATAATTCTCGATGCCGGCGCAGGAGCCGGTGGCCTCGATCATCTCAAGGTCGAAGGTGCAGCGCTGTTCCAGGCGCTGGGCTTCCAGCAGCTTTCCCTTGGCGCGCATGTCGGCGAGGGTGGCGATCAGCTCGGCCTTGATGCCCTTCATCGCCTGCTGCAGCGTCGGGCGCGGCGTGACGTAGTGGCTGTTGGCGTAGATCTTGATGGCGTCGAGGGTGCCGGCCTTGTGGCCGGTGAGGGGATCGAACTCGGTGATGCTGTCGACGGTGTCGCCGAACAGCTCGACCCGCCAGGCGCGGTCTTCCTGGTGGGCGGGAAAGATGTCGAGGACGTCGCCGCGGACACGGAAGGCGCCGCGGGTGAAGTTGTCGTCGTTGCGGCGATACTGGAGCGCGATCAGGTTCTGGATGGCGGCATTGCGGTCGAGCTTGTCGCCGCGCGCGATGCCGACGGCGGTGCCGGCATAGGTTTCGACCGAGCCGATGCCGTAGATGCAGGAGACAGAGGCGACGATGATGACGTCGTCGCGTTCGAGGATGGCGCGGGTGGCGCTGTGGCGCATGCGGTCGATCTCCTCGTTCACCGAGGAGTCTTTTTCGATATAGGTGTCGCTGCGCGGGATATAGGCTTCGGGCTGGTAGTAGTCGTAGTAGCTGACGAAGTATTCGACCGCGTTCTCCGGGAAGAACTGCTTGAACTCGCTGTAGAGCTGGGCCGCCAGCGTCTTGTTGGGGGCGAGGATCAAAGCGGGGCGCTGGGTCGCCTCGATGATCTTGGCCATGGTGAAGGTCTTGCCGCTGCCGGTGACGCCGAGCAGGACCTGGTCGCGCTCGCCCGCATTGACGCCGGCCACCAGCTCCGGGATGGCGGTGCGCTGGTCGCCGGCGGGGGTGTAGTCGGAGACCAGCTTGAAGCGGCGGCCGCCTTCGGATTTTTCGGGGCGGGACGGGCGGTGGGGGACGAAGTCGCTGATCGGGACGGTGGCGTAGGCGGGGTCGATCAGGTCTTCGGGGGCCAGGGGTTCGATGGCGGCAACGGCATCCACCGCAGCCTGGAAGCGGGCGGCGTTGTCGGGTTTCTTGCGCGCGGCCTTTTTGGGCCGGGGAACCATGCCGTTGTTGTGGGCCATGGGGGTAATATAGGGCGCGTTCCGGGTTTGTGCAGGGGGCTAAATTTTTTGATTTCCCCGTCCGCGCGTGTGCCCTTGCCCCGGTTCCGTCGTGATTTATAGGTATGCCAGCGCACAGTTCGGGGACCGTCATGCACAATCGCAATCCAGTTGAAAAAATCATCGAGAGCGTGCTGTTCCAGTCGCGCTGGTTGCTGGCGCCGTTTTACCTGGGGTTGGTGGTGTCGCTGGTGCTGCTGCTGGCGGCGTTTGTGGGGGAGATGATCCATGGGGTGCCGCAGGCGCTGGACATCATACATGTCGATCCGGAGAAGATCATCCTGGTGGTGCTGGGGATGATCGACCTGTCGCTGGCGGGGAACCTGGTGGTGATCGTGATTTTCTCGGGCTACGAGAATTTCGTCTCGCGGATCAACACCGAAAACCATGAGGACCGTCCGGAATGGATGGGGACGCTGGATTTCTCGGGCCTGAAGATGAAGCTGATCGGATCGATCGTGGCGATCTCGGCGATCTCGCTGCTGCGCGCCTTCATGACCCTGTCGGAAGCCGAAGGCGCGATGGACGAGGGGCGGCTGCGCTGGATGGTGGTGCTGCACGTGACGTTTGTGGCGTCGGGGCTGATGTTCGCGGCGATGGATTACATCGGCAACCGGGCCGAGAAGCCAAAAGAGCACTAAAATAACGGATTGACAGGGCGCCGGAGTCATGCCAAAAAATTGGCATGATAGGCAAGGCCCCCAAGACGATTCCCGGCAAGGACGGATTTTCGCGTCGCGAGCGCGAGATCATGGATGCACTCTATGCCAAGGGCAAGGCCACGGCACAGCAGATCCTGGAAGCGCTGCCCAGTCCGCCCAGCTACACCGCCATTCGCACCTTGCTGACCATCCTGGAAAAGAAGGGCCATGTCCGCCACACGGTGGATGGGCCCCGCTATGTCTATGAGCCGGCAGTGGCGCGCGAGCAGATGGGGCGCCGCGCCGCGCGCACGCTGATGGAGACTTTCTACGGCAACTCCGTGGAAAAGGTCGTGGCGGCGCTGCTGACACAGGAAGACGTGGACGCCGACGAACTCGACCGGCTTGCCGCCCTGATCGATAAAGCCCGCAAGGAGGGACGATGACACTGTTTGTCATGCGCTGTCTTTTGTTCACCGCCGAAGCGCTGGCGGTTTCGACCTTGTTGCCGTTGCTGGCTTTCATGATCGTGGCATTCTTCCGCGGGCGGGCGGCGCTGCGCCATTTGCTGTGGCTGAGTGTTTTCGCGGTGCTGCTGATCCTGCCGCTGCTGGCGCTGCTGGTGCCGGCGCAGGTGATGACCCTGGATCCCGGTCCGGCGATCCCGGTGGTGGTGACGATGGCGGCGCCGGTGACGGCGACCTATGCCGACAGCTGGAGCCTGGAAGGCATCGTCTCGGCCCTGCTGGCGCCGCTGTGCGCGCTGTGGCTGGCGGGCATGGTGTTCCAGCTCTCGCGGCTGGCGCTGGGCGCGCATGGGCTTCGCCGTCTGTATGCGCGCAGCACCGTCTTTGCGGACATGGAAGATGTGCGGTTGGGTGACGGCGGGCCGATGACCTTTGGCCTGCGCAAGCCGGTGATCCTGCTGCCGCGCGCCGCGGCACACTGGCCGCAGGCGCGGCTGGATGCGGTGCTGCGCCATGAGCGCGCCCATATCGCGCGCCATGACAGCATCACCCAGTTGCTGGCCGAACTGGCCTGCGCCTTTTACTGGCCCAATCCGCTGGTGTGGCTGGGTGCACGCCGCCTGCGCCGCGATGCCGAGATTGCGGCCGATGACGCGGTGCTGGCTTCGGGGCTGCAGGCGTCTGCCTATGCGACACAACTGGTGCAGGTTGCGACCGAGTTTGCCGGCAGTCCCCGCCTGATGGCCATGGCGATGGCAGCGGGTTCCACTTTGGAAGCGCGCGTGACGTCTGTTCTTTCGCCCGAACCATCGCGCAAGGGCGTGAGCCGCATGGATGCGCTGAAGCTGGCGGCGCTGGGATCGGTGGCGGCCTTTGCGCTGGCGATGGCGCGTCCCGATTTGGCCTGGGCGGAAGTGGCGCCGCAGCCGCCCGTGGCCGTGACGCAGCCTGAGGCGTTGGAGGCGGTGGACGAAGCGCCGGTGGCGCCGGCCGAACCGACCCGCGATCGTCATCATGGTACGCGGGTGGCGCGCGATGTGCCGGCTGCGCCTGACATGCCGCCGGTGCCGCCCGTGCCGGCGATGCCTGCCATGCCCCCAATGCCCGCAATGCCAGCGATGCCGCCGGTGCCGTCCATGCCTGTGATTCATATCCATGACCGGCACCGCTCGCCTGAGATGGATGCGAAGATGGAACGCGACCTTGCGCACGCCGAACGGGAGCGCGAACGCGCCATGGCGCAGGCGGAACGCAGCCGCGAGCGCGCCCAGGCGACGCTGGAGCGCGCCCAGGCCCGCAGCGAGGCGGAACTGGAACGGGCGCGCGATGAAAGCGAGCGGGCGATGGAACGGGTCCGTGAGCAAACGGAAAGAGCGCTGGAGCAGGCCCACGCCGCGCAAGACAGTGCGGAGTCGCGCAAGTGGCTGCGCGAGAGCAGCCACCAGTCCATGAAGGAAGCGGGGCACAACACGGCCGTCATCCTGGCGCAGGTACGCATGGAAGTGGGCAAGGCGATGGCGCAAGCCCGCGTCAGCCGCGAAGTGGCTTTGGCCGATGCCAAGCGCAGTGTCGCCGAAGCGATGAAGCAGGCGCGTGCCCAGGCCCGCGCTGCCATCCGGCGCGGTGGGGAAAATTCGCCCACCGAGGATTAAGTCGCAGAACGATCCGCCATAAAAAAAGGCGCCCGCGAGGGCGCCTTTTTCTTTGCGTGTCGTGAAGGCCTAATGGGCGGCCGCGATCGCGTCAGCGGTGTCCTTGGCGGCCTTCTGCGCGGCCATCAGATCGGTGTTGCCCACGCCAGCCTTGGCTTCGGCGGCAATGGTGGTCAGCTTGGCCTTCTGGGCGGCGTCGGTGGAATCAGGGATCGCGCCCATGCCGGCCTTGCCGCAGGGATTGCCGGCGGCGGCGTCGAACGCCGCATCCGACGGGCCGACCAGGCAATTGACGGCGTGCTGCAGGTGCTTGTGCACCATGGTGATGTCGGCCTGGGTGGCGGCCATGCCCGCATGGGTCTGGGCGGTGGACAGTTCGCCCGCCAGGTCGGCGAAGGCGGGGGTGGCGAGCAGGGCGGCAGCGCCGGCCAGCAGCATGATCTTTTTCATTGGGGGTACCTCATGATTTTCGGGTGGGGGTGGTATGGAAACGAATAGGGCGCCCGGTCGTTGCCGGACGCCCCGATCCTAGGCCTGAAATAAAGGCGTTACCAGATGCTGGCGAGGTTCTTGCGCAGGCGCTGGGCGGCCGGGCCGGTGGCGGGAACCGCGTTCATGTCCTTGTCCTGCTTGATGACGGTGCCGTTGAAGGTCAGGCCGCCATAGGCGCCCGTGCCGCTGGCCCACACAACCATGTCGCCGCCATGGGTGGTTGTGGCGCCTTCGGCGGCGCTGGACAGGGTGACGACGGTGATGCCGGCGCCGGCACCCAGCTTGAGTTCACCCTTTTCAATGCCGCGCAGGGCGCGCTTGGAATTGATGATGAAAACCAGCTTGGCCTGTTCCAGGCCGATCTGCAGGCCGAAGCTGGCCGAGCCCATGTCGTAGAAGCGCGGGGTGGACCAGCCGCGGCCGGTGCGGTGCATCAAAACGCCTTCGCCGCCTTCGGCGCCGAAGATGAAACCGGCCTTGAGCAGCTTGGGGACGATGTAGATGGCTTCGGCATTCTGCAGCATGTTGCGGGCGGTGCCGAAAGCCGGGTCGCGGCGCAGGTCATTGACGACGACATTGGCGTCATTCAGCAGCTCGGTCTTGTCGGAGGCCTGGGCCGGGGCGGCGAAGGCGACAGCGGCCACAGCCGCGATGGAAGCCAGTTTGGCCATGGGCTTGAATATCGAGGCATTCAGCATGGGAAAATCCTTTTGGGGCTATGTGGTCGTTAAAACGCCACGGTACCTCAAAGGTTCCAGTTGCTGAACAGGCGTGCTTCAGACGTGGGTGAAATCGACTTTTTGCTTGCGGGCCGCGCGGATGCGGCGATCGGAACCCGACCAGTGGGGCCGGGCCTTGGCGCGGCGGTCGGGACCGAAGAATTCCGGCGCCAGGATGAAGGGGCGCGGGGCGGCTTTCAGTTTTGTCATGATGGTGCGCGGGCTGACCGGCACGGTGATCACATCGGTGACGCCGGCGTCACGGGCGATTTCCACGTCGCTGCGGCGCGCGCGCGCCTGCACCGCAAAGATCGGTATCAGCGGATTGACCATGGATTCCTTGCGCCGGGCCGCGACGGGAAACGTCATGCCGTCGTAACTTTCCGAGTTCGGATCGTAGAAGACGGCCTGGAAAAATTCCATGCTCAGCAGTTCGATGGCGCGCTGGGTGTCTGCGACCTGGAACACCTGCTTGGCGCCCATGGCCGACAGGATCGAGCGCAGCAGCAGAATCGGATGGGTCTTGCCGCCAAGGACCAGGATGCGATAGTCGGTCAGATTGGTGATTTCCATGACGCGATCCAGCGATTCTTGTTTTGAGCGACCTGCCGATTTTGCGCCTTTTGTCCTTAATCCGGGGTAAAATGGTCTGGTTAACACGGGATGTACGATGCGCCGCGCGATCACGATTTTTCTACTCATACTGCCTCTGGCGGCCTGCGGGATTTTTGTCAGCAAGGAAACGCGCGCGCTGCGCAAGACGCCGGACTATCGCGCCGGTTACCAGGACGGCTGCAACAGCGCCTATGGTCCCGATGCCAACAAGCGACACGATGATTCCACTGTGCGCGACGACGAGCAGTACCGGACCAACAAGGCCTATCGATCGGGGTGGAATCGCGGCATCGCCGCCTGCCGCACATCGGGCACCGGCTATAGCGGCGGGGCGCTGCCGGGCACTTCGCCCAATAGCGGGCCGATCCCGGACATGAATCCCGGCAATGGCGGACTGCCTCCCCGTTAGAAGGGGGCTAGTTGCAGAGCTTGGTGACGGCCAGCGTGCGCTGGGTGCGCGCGTCAATCTCGCCGGCGGCGCACAGGGGCGCGGCGATGGTCATGGCTTCGTCCTTGCGGCCCTGATAGCGCACGGCAACAGCCAGCAGCGCCTTGCTCCAGTTGCTGAAGGCCGGGGTCATCACCGGGCTGGCCGCACCCAGTCTCTGGGCGGAGCGGAAATAGGGCTCGGCATCGGAAACGTCATGCTGCTCCAGGAAATACAGGCCGCGGAAAAGATGCGCGCGCGGATCCCTGGGATATTTGGTGACCAGGGAAAAGGAATTGGTCTTCATGGTCTCGACATCGCGGGGCATTTCGGCCGGCGGGATATAGGCCAGGCCGTCCTTTGCGTAGCGGCCAAAGCTGCTGGCGGAGATGACGAAGGCCAGCACCGTCATCGCCACCCAGCCGACGGCCAGGGTGGCGGCGATGTTGCGGCCGGGCGGTTTTTCCTCTTCCTCGTTCCAGAACACCAGCATCACAAAGGCCAGCAGGACGCCTGCCATGCAGCCGCCCAGATGGGCATTGATGTCGGTGATGGAGGCGCCCTGCGCAACCGAGGGCATCAGTGCGGGAAACAGCGAGAAGCCAGCGACGCGGCGCATCAGGGATGGGCGCTTGGCGCCGGCGTGAAAACTGAGGGTGAACAGGGCCGCCAAGGTCGCCATGATGGCGCCTGAGGCGCCGACGGACAGCAGGTCGGCGGGATTGAGAACCATCGACAGCAAGGCGCCGGCAAAGCCGCCGGTGAAATAGATGGCGGCAAACCAGCCGATGCCGATCATCGGCTCCAGCAGGAAACCCACCACCAGGAAGGTGAGGAGATTGCCCACCAGGTGAGAGAGCGAACCGTGCAGCGCGGTCTGGGTGAACAGGCGCCACCATTCGCCGTGTCCCACCACCTGGGTGCGGTCCGCGGCGCCCATCGCCAGCAAGGTGAAATGGCCGGGCGCCTTGGGACCGGTCCAGTCGGTGGCGCGCACCAGTTCGGCATTGAAGCGCGTCACCAGCAGGTAGCTGGCGACCAGGGTGAAATAGGGGATGCCGGCGCGGATGCGGGCGATGAGGCCAGGCGGTGCAATCGGTTGCGGCAGGGGATCGTCGGCGCTGCGCAGGCGGGGCGCAGGCGCGGCAACGCGCGCGGGCGGCGGCCCGCGCTTGCCGAAGCTGACTGTTCTGGAAACCGACATCCCCACCGCCATTTAGGTGCGGTGAGGATAGGGTTTTCAGGCTTTCGGGATGGTGAAAAGGCTTGGTTAATTATTCGGCAGCGGCGCGAATGGGCTGGGATTCCTTCTCGAGATTCTCGGCGGCAAAGTTCCAATTGAGTATCTTGCCCAGCACGGCTTCCAGGTATTTGGGCCGCGCATTCTGATAGTCGAGATAATAGGCGTGCTCCCACACATCGACGGTAAGCAGGCAGTTAACGCCCTTGGCCATCGGGGTTTCGGCATTGGGGGTCTTTTCGATGGAGAGCTTGCCGTCCTTCGACACCAGCCAAGCCCAGCCGGAGCCGAACTGGGTTTTTCCCGCTTCGGCCAGTTGCTCGATCAGGACAGTCTTGGAGCCGAAGGCGGCGGTGATGGCGCTGTCGAGCTTGCCGCCAGCTTCGGTCTTGGCGGGCGACAGGCTGCGCCAGTAGAAATCGTGATTCCACACCTGGGCGGCGTTGTTGAAGAGGGTCTTTTCTTTTGCGTCGGCAGAGCCGGCAGTGGTCTTGACGATTTCCTCGAGCTTCATGTCCGCGAATTTGGTGCCGGGGGCCAGCTTGTTGAGGGTGTCCACATAGGTCTGGTGATGCTTGTGATAGTGGAAATTGATGGTGCTGGCGGAAATGATGGGCGCGAGCGCGTCTTCTGCCCAGGGCAGGGGCGCAAGCTTGAAGGGTGCGGACATGGAAAGCTCCTTGAAATAAAATACCGGTGCCCCGTTAACGCGTGGCGCCGCAATCGGCTCCGTGCCGGGAAACCAACATGTGGGGTGTGTCTTGATGCGTTGCAATGCGGCAGGAATGACACGCGCGGATTTTCCACAAATCGTGATCGCTGTAACCGCATTGTCATTCGACATTCGCGCCTTCGTCGTCCAACTTGATCACAAGCGGGGTCGTATCATCAGCGTTGGAGTGATCCATGCCTGCCTATGAAATCTGCTATCGCGATGTGCACGACGCACTGACCTACAAATTTTCCGCCGACTGCGACGATGACCAGCGCGCCAAGATCCTGGCGCATGCGATGAAGGTGCCCAGCGCCAGCAAACTGGAAGTGTGGAGCGGCGAGGCGCTGATCTATGCCAGGCCCAGCGCGGTGCAGCCGATGCGGGCTGCTGGGTGAGAAGCGACCCGCGTAGCGGGGCAAATCGGTCCAGTGGACCGATTTGAGCTTCGAACGCCGCGAGCCAAAGCGAGCGGCCGGGCCGGCGGTGCAAACTGCTCGGTCTAACTGATAGCCACCACACCGATCTCTATCACCTGGGCACCCTTCCCTCGCACGCGTCGTGAGCAGGTTCAGGATCAGAAGGGAAAGAAGATCGGGATCACCAGCGCGCCCACCAGCCAGGTCAGCAGGTTGAGCGGCACGCCGATCTTGACGAAGTCGAGATAGCTGTAGCCGCCGATCTGGTAGACCAGCACGTTGGTCTGGTAGCCGAAGGGCGTGGCGAAGGCGGCGCTGGCGGCCATCATCACCGCGACCAGGAAAGGACGGGCGCTGACGCCCATGCTTTCTGCCAGCGCCACGGCGATGGGGGTGATCAGCACCGCCACCGCGGCGTTGGACAAAATCTCGGTGAGAAACAGCGTGGCGCCATAGAGCAGCATCAGGGCCCAGAAAGGTCCGGCATATTTCACCCAGCCCAGCAGCGACTTGGTCACCACGGCGGCAAGGCCGGTGACTTCGAGCGAGAGTCCGATCACCACCATGCCGGCGATCAGCAGCAGGATTTCGGGGCGCAGGCCTTTATAGGCATCATCGGCGCTGATGGTGCGGGTCACGATCAGCAGTACCGCGCCGGCAAAGGCGGAAGCCGCGATGGGTGCGAAACCGAGCGCGGCGACAGTGACCACGCCGGCAAAGACCAGCAGCGACATGGCGGCAGCCCAAGGCTGGAACGGACGGTCCACCGGGAAGAGGGCGGGATCGTCGCCGGCGGCATTTTCGGCACGCTGGGGCAGCATCATGGCGGGGGCGGCCTCGGTCCCTTCCAGCAGGCGCTTGCCGAACAGCAGCAGATAGATGCCGCCCACCACCGCGATGCACAGGGCGACCGGCGTAATCTCGAACATCGAGAAGACGGGCTGGCCGGCGTTGCGCGCCATGTCGTTGACCAGAAGATTGGTGGAGGTGCCGATCAGGGTGCAGGCACCGCCCATGATGGTGGCGTAGGACAGCGGAATGAGAAAGCGCTTGGCCGAAAGCGACAGCGATCCGGCCACGTCGCGGATCACGGGCGCGGCCAGCACCACCAGTGGCGTGTTGTTGACGAAGGCGGATGCTGCACCGCACAGCGCGATCACGATCCACAATCCGCCGACCCCGAGCTTGGCGCAGAGGCGCGTCGCCTGGCGAATCAGCAGACCCAAAAGGCCGCTGAGCTCCATCGCATAGACAATCACGAACAGCGATGCGAGTGCGATGATGGCGGGGCTGGCAAAAGCGCCCTGGACTTCGACGGGGCGAATGGTACGCGTTGCCAGCAGGATCGCAGCGCCCGCCAGCGCCACCACTTCGGCGCGCATTTTGCCTGATATCAGTCCTGCAACGACGGCCACCAGCACGGCCAATGCGATGCCTTGCGGCGCCGTCATTGCAAACGACGCAGCGTTCGTCTGTTTTTGCGTCGCAGGCAAAGAGAGTCGTGGATCAAGCGGCGTCCGTTTGCTAGACTATTGAATGGCCGACAATAAACCCGCGCCGCGAGAGCGCAAGTTATTGTATATCGCCCCGCTGATCATCGGCGTGATGATCCTTGCCGTCCTGACCGTGATCTTCGTCCTGATGCCGGCGGACAAGCCGCCGGCTCTGGTCAAGGCCGCGCCCCCTGCCACACCCTATGTGCCCAAGCAGTTGACCGCCGCCATCACCGCGCCCCCGCCGGTCCTGACCCGCAAGGACCTGATCGAGGCGTCGCGCCTGGCGGCGGCGCGCTATGCCGCCGGCGAGACTGTGCCCAGCGGCGAGTCCCTGACCGGGCGCAAATTCCTGTTGCGCATTCCCTTTGCCTGCAACGGGATGCAGAACGCCCCGGCGTCGCAGATTTCGCTGAGCCTGGATGCGCAGAACCAGAGCATCACGCTGGCGGCGCGGCCGGGCGACTGGACCAGCCTGCCGGTGCTGCAGACGTCGCCGGATGCTGCGGGCATCGATACGGCCAGCGGCTTCTGGATTCCGCAGCCCTGGAGCTATTCGGAAAATTGTCCGGCGCCGCGCGATTATCCGGTGCCGGTGACGCCGACCGCGGCGACGGCGCAGATCCTGGGGCTGGTGCAGATTTTGCGCGAGAGCGATTCACGCGTGGGCCAGCGCAGCGACCACGCCTATGAGTTCACCCGCAAGATGTCATCCGGCGATGCGGCGGTGCTGGGCCATTCCTATCGGCTGGTGCTGGAGGGACGCATCACCGGTTTCGCGGATGGCAAGGCACAACGCTGCTGGGCGGAGTCGGCGGACCATCGGCCGCTGTGCGTGTATGGCGTGACGTTTGACCATGTCGCCTTTGAAGATGCCGATACCGGCAAGGCGCTGGCGAACTGGACCGACTAGGCCAGAAGACCTTCGGTTCTTTTATGCAAGAAGACCTTCGGTCTTGACCCAGTCCAGCGTCTTGTTCAGGCCGCGCTCCAGCCGATCGAACAGCTCGTGGATTTCCGCATCGGTGATCACCAGCGGCGGGCACAGGGCTATGCGGTCGCCCAGCAGGGGGCGCACGATGACGCCTTCGTCCTGGCAGAACTGGGCGCAAGCCGTGCCAACCAGTTTCGACGCTTCGAAGTTGCGCTTGGTGGTTTTGTCCGCCACCATTTCCACCGCACCGATAAGCCCGACGCCATTGGCTTCGCCCACCAGCGGGTGATCGGCGAGCGCGAAGAGGCGCTTCAGGAAGGTGGGTGCAACCTTGCGCACATGGCCGAAGGTGTCGCGCTTTTCGTAAATCTCCAGAGTCTTGAGCGCCACGGCGGCGGCGACGGGATGGGCGGAATAAGTGAAGGCGTGCCACAGGCCGCCGATCTTGGTCGCTTCCGCTTCAATGATCTCGGTCAGCTCGGGCGACAGCAGCACGGCACTGATGGGGATATAGGCCGATGACAGCGCCTTGGCGATGGACATGGAGTCCGGCTGGAAGTTGTAGGTCTGGCAGCCGAAGGGATTGCCGGTGCGGCCGAAGCCGCAGATCACTTCGTCGTCCACCAGGCGGATGCCGTATCTGGTCAGCACCGGGGTGATGGCTTCGAAATAGCCCTTTGGCGGCGGCATGGCGCCGCCGGCGCCCATCACCGCTTCGACAAACATGGCGGCGATGGTTTCGGGGCCTTCGCGCTGGATGGTGGTGTCGAGGTCTGCGGCCAGACGGGCGGAATATTGTTCTTCGCTCTCGCCCGGCTGGGCGTCGCGATAATAATGCGGGCAGGCGACGCGCACCGTGAAATCGAAGGGCAGGTCGAAGCTTTTGTGGAAGGCATCGAGGCCGGTGAGCGAGGCACTGGCGAGCGTGACGCCGTGATAGGCGCGATTGCGGGCGATGATTTTCTTGCGCTTGCCTTCCCCGCGCGCATTGGCGGCGTACCACATGAACTTGATCTGGCTGTCATTGGCTTCGCTGCCGGAATTGGCGAAGAAGACCTTGCCAACCTGGAACGGCGCCATCTGCTTGAGCTTCTCGGCCAGGGTGATGCCGGGCTCGTGACTCTTGCCGCCGAAGATATGTCCGAAGGAGAGCTTGCGCATCTGTTCGGCGGCGGTTTCGGCCAGCTCGTTCTCGCCCCAGCCCAGCGCCGTGCACCACAGGCCGGACATCGCTTCCAGGTAATCGCGGCCCTGGGCATCATGGACAAAGACGCCGGCGCCACGCTCGATCACCAGGGGGCCGGTCTGGCGCAACAGTGTCAGGTTGGTGAAGGGGTGCAGCAGGCTCGCCATGTCGCGGCTCTGCATATTGGAGAGGGGCATATTGGAGAGTTTGGAAAGCTGGGGGGAAGACATGTGTGATCTCTCGCGGCGCTGCGCAATCTATCCTAGGATGCGGGCGATTGAAGTGATAATTGACCGGCCCATTCGGAAAATCCTGCCATGCGTTCCCAGCTTTTCGCCGCCCGTGCCGCTTTTGCGCTGTTGCTGCTGGCCGTTCTGACGGCGGCGGCGGCGATCATCGGCGTGCGGATGGGGCGCTTGTCCTATGCCATCGGCATGGACCTGATGTGGCCGGCGACCGGGCTTGGGCTGGTGGCGCTGGGACTGGCGCTGTGGTGGCTGAAGGGCGCGATCGGGCAGAATGTGGGAACCGGCAAGCGGCTGGGCATGGCCGCTTTTCTGGGAGCCTGCGCGTTTCTGTATCCGCCCATCTCGACGCTGGTGGATGGCTGGCGCTATCCCGCCATCCATGACGCTTCCAGCGATCCGGAAGACCCGCCGCAGTTTGTCGCCCTGGCCAAGCTGCGCACGCCGCAGATGAATTCGGTCGCCTTCGATGGCCAGCAGAAGATTCATTATGACGGCGAAGACGTCACCATCTCCTATGCCCTGCACACCTGGAAGAATGGATTGCTGACCAAGCATCACACCAAGCTGATGCCCAACAGCAAGGACCCGCAGGGCGCGGTGTTCTGGCGCTGCTTCGAGATCGTCAAGAAGATGGGCTGGACCATCGAGGACTATAGCGAGAAGGACGGCCGCATCGAGGCTGTCGCCGCGACGCCCTGGTTCGGGCAGGTATCCGACATCGTCATCCGGGTGCGGCCGTCGGGCAATCTGGGCGCGCGTTATGACATTCGCGCGCAAAGCCGCACCGGCGCCACCGACAATGGCTTCAACATGGAGCTGGTGCGGGCGTTCAAGACGAAAGCCGATAGCTGAGGCCGTTGCGGATGACGGCGCCTTCGCGCGCCATCTGGTCCAGATGCGCCTGCACCTGTGCGGCGGCGGCGGGTATGAGTGCGGGTTCCAAATCGGGATAGAGACTTGCCACCAGCGACGTAATGTCGGCGGTGCCGCGTGCGATGGCGGCGACGATCTGGGCGGCGCGCTGGCGGCGGTGGAGCACCAGCGCGCGCACATGATCCTGTGGTGATTCAATCGGCGAGCCGTGGGTGGGATAGAAAACCAGATCGTCGCGGCGGCCCAACTTTTCCAGGCTGGCGATATATTGCGCCATGTCGCCGTCGGGCGGGGCGATCACGCTGGTGGACCAGCCCATCACATGATCGCCGCTGAACAGCGCCTGTTCCTGGGCCAGCGCGTAGCAGATGTGGCCGGCAGTGTGGCCGGGGGTGGCGATGCATTCGAACGTGACGTCGGGTCCGGCGATGATGTCGCCGTCGCGCACGATGATGTCGGGCGCAAAGGTGCGATCATGGGCTTCGTCGACGATGTTTTCCTCTTGCCGGGGGACTGCGGGCGCGGGGCCTGAAAAGATTTTCGCACCGCTCCAGGCCTTCAGGGGGGCTGCGGCGGGCGAATGGTCGTTGTGGGTGTGGGTGACCAGGATATGGCTGACCTTGCGGGTGCCCAGCGCGCGCTTCAGCGAGTCCAGATGCTGCGGCAAAGCGGGACCGGGATCGATCACCGCGACGGTGTCGCCGGCGCCCACAATGTAAACGCCGGTGCCGCGGAAGGTGAAGGGGCCGGGATTGGGGGCCAGCAGGCGCTCCACCATCGGCGACAGGCAGACGGGGAGCCCGGCGGGGACGTTCAGCGAGCGGTCCAGGTGCAGAGCCATGCCATCCTGCGGTAGTCGGGCGGATAGTGTTAACGCAAACGGGCTCATTGTTAACACCTGGCCCAAAATTTCAGCGGTTTAATGGCACGGTAAAGCAATCCTTAGGGGGTCGAGTTCCAGGGTGGTTGCGTTAACCGTCAAAATGGATTGCTTCCGTGGCATCAGATCGTTCGGTCCGCTTCATGAGTGCCCTGGGGGGCGCGTCGACCAGCCGTGTGCTGAACCTGTTCCGCATCGCACAGGACAATGCCGACAATCCCGAATATGCGGAAAAGCCGCTGTTCCTGTCGCCCATCATCAACAAGGCTTTCCTGTTGAAGCACCGCACGCGGGCGGATGAGACCTATCTGTTCGCGTCGCCGCGCGCAGTGGCGACCAAGATCCTGGTGCCGTTCGATTCGACTGACCTGCGCGCCGGCGGGCGCTCGCTGTTCGTGGATCAGCGCGGCTATGTCGACAGCCTGCGCCAGGCGGGCAACTACAGTTCCGAGGCGCTGGAGCGCGACCTGTCGGTGCTGCGGCTTTTGAATGCGGTGCCGTCGCTGGATCCTTTCCTGCTGCGCGAGCATCTGCGCAACAACAAGATAGAAGTCGCGCCCTGCTATTTCGCCATATCCGAAGGCGATCAGGAGCGCATGTACAACTTTGTCACTGGTGAGATGTCCAAGCTGGTGGCCATGGCCGGCGGCAATGGCAATTCTGCATCCAGCAACCGGCTGGTGACGGCGATGCTGTCCAGCGAAGTGGACGAGAAGCTGGAACCGCTGCGCCTGACGCTCAACCTGACCGGCAATGATTTCCGCGAAGGCGTCTTCAGCTGGCGCGGCTTTCTTTATTACAAATGGTCGATGGCCAAGTTTTGGCCCGACGTGATGGGCGTGCTGCGCGAGATCAACTCCATCCACCCCATGGGGCCGCAGACACCGGAACAAAAGGTCTACCTGACCAGCGCCCGCCGCACGATCATCGAGATGGTGCGCGACAATGGCAATCACGTGAACAAGTCGCTGGCGATCTACGACAGTTCCTTTGCCGACCTGGTGGCAAACCAGGCGCCGAAGAACTTCCGCGACTTCCTGCTGAGCGCGCCCTACATGTTCCTGGAACTGGGTGAGAAGCTGGGCGCCATTTCGCATATCGTCAGCTTCTGGCGCTATCGCTTTGCGGTGGGCGGTCCGCGCCACATCTATGCGGAAGAACTGTCGGCGATCTTCCAGGATTTCTCCAGCGGCTTTGGCGACAAGGTCCAGGGTGAGGCTTCGCCCATCCGCAGGCCGACGGTGATCGACAGCACGGCCGCCTGAACAGACTATAATCCCACAACCTGTAATAGGGTTTGGAATGTGCCTGCGCCTGAGGGTGGACGGCGCATTTTATGCGGAATATTGGCCTATCCTCCTCCCTATGAAATAAATTTGCGGAGATAAATCCTTTTGTCTCAAGCAAATTTTCCCCCTGGATGCAATCCCAAGTAGAAATTCCTATCCCCACCTGTTCAGAGTATAGGATAATTGTCCTGTGACCGTCATGGTGACGGCGCAAGTCAAAGGGGTTGGGTATGG
>JBBQHU010000007.1:0-85538 GCA_038324265.1 Micropepsales bacterium
ATGAGGGCAGGACGGCTCGTTGTTCTGGGTGTCCTGCTGGGCGCGCTGTATGGCTGCGCCAGTCCTCCGACCGCTCCGGTCACAAAACCCCCGCCCGACAGCTGGAGCATGGCGCGCACCGCATTCGCGGCGCTGCCCGGCTGGGACGTCGCCCAAGCCGATGCGGCGCTGCTGTCCTTCCGCCGCAGCTGTGCGGTGCTGGCGGCAAGGCCCGACAGCGCGGCGATGGGCGGAGCGGGCTATGCGGGCAATGTGCGCGACTGGCGCGGGGTTTGCGCCGGTGCCAGCGGTGACGCCAAAACCTTCTTTCAAACCAACTTCACGCCCTTTGCCCTGACCGGCGGCGAAGGCCTGTTCACCGGCTATTATGAGCCGGAAATCCGCGGCAGCCGCACGCGGCAGGGCGCGTACCAAACCCCGGTGCATGGCGTTCCGTCCGATCTGGTGCGCGTTGATCTGGGCCTGTTCATTCCCAAGTTCAAAGGCGAGCGCGTTTCGGGACGGGTATCGGGCCGGGCGTTGGTGCCGTATGCCAACCGCGCCCAGATCAATGCCGGGATCAAGGCGCCGGTGCTATTCTATACCGACGATGCGGTGGCCTTTTTCTTCCTGCAGATCCAGGGCTCGGGACGGGTGGTGTTCACAGACGGCAGCGCGGCGCGCATCGGCTATGCCGGCGAGAATGGCCGCCCTTACACCGCCATCGGCCGCACGCTCATTGCTGAAGGCGCGCTGACGCGCGAAAATGTTTCGCTGCAAACCATCCGCGCCTGGCTGCTGGCCAACCCCGCCCGCGCCCAGGGTGTCATGGAAGGCAATGAAAGCTACATCTTCTTTGAGGAAAAGCCGCTGGGCGACACGCAGCTGGGCAGCACCGGTTCGCTGGGCGTGGCGCTGACGCCGATGGCGAGCCTGGCGGTGGACCCGCGCCTTCATGCGCTGGGCGCACCCTTCTATCTGGATGCCGGCGGGCCCGGTCCGGTGCGTGGCTTGCTGGTGGCGCAGGACATCGGCGGCGCCATTCGGGGACCGGTGCGCGGCGATATCTTTTTCGGCTTTGGCGCGCAGGCGGAACGCCGCGCCGGGGAGATGAAAGCGCCCGGGCGGCTGTATCTGCTGCTGCCCAATAACGTCGCGGCGAAAATCGGGGCTCGCTGGCCGTGAGCCGTCGTAAAGTTAGCGACGAAGAACGCAAGGAATTCGAGCAGAATTTCCGCGAGGCGCGGCCTATCAAGATTGCCGCGCCAAAGGGAGCAGCCAAAAAGAAAAGCGCTGCGTTGCAGCCGACCGGCGTCAATGGCGCCACCCAGGACCGCTTGCGGCGTGGCCAGCTGGAGCCGGATGCCAAGCTGGACCTGCACGGCATGACCGAGGCCGCCGCCTATCGCGCCTTGTCGCGCTTCCTGGCGGGCGCGCAGCTGCGCGGCAACCGCTTGATCCTGGTGGTGACCGGCAAGGGCAATCCGCGAAAGGAAGAAAGCACCAGCTGGATGACCTCGCCCCATGGCGTGCTGAAACAGATGGTGCCGCGCTGGCTGAAGGAGCCGGAACTGGCCCCCATGATCGCCAGTACCAAAGCGGCGCATGTCCGCCATGGCGGCGATGGCGCGCTGTATGTCTATTTGCGCAAAAGCCAATGAAACAGGCGCAGCATACGCTGACAGTGCCCACCCGCGGGCCGGGGCTTTATGAGTTCACCGAGGCGCTGGGTGATTTTGTTCGCGGCAGCGCAATCCAGAATGGCCTGCTCACCTGCTTCATCCGCCATACCTCGGCGTCGCTTCTGATTCAGGAAAATGCCGATCCGGATGTCTGCAAGGACTTACAGACATTCTTCGCCCATCTGGCGACCAATGGCATGAACTACCGCCACACTGCCGAAGGGCCGGACGACATGCCCTCGCATATCCGCTCAGCCCTGACCCAGACGTCGATCGGAATTCCGCTGCGAAAGGGCAGGCTGGCGCTGGGCACCTGGCAGGGGATCTACGTCTTCGAGCATCGTGACGCGCCGCATAAACGCGAGGTGACGCTGCATTCGATTGGGGAATAACCTTTTGTCATTCCCGCGAAAGCGGGAATCCATCTTCAAGCAGTTACCGCTGGATGAAAAGTTGGATGCCCGCGTTCGCGGGCATGACAACAAGGATTGGGATTAGATTAATCCCGCCTTAGTCGCCAAATCCTTCAGCGACGTTTCCGGCCGCGCGCCGTAATGCGAAATCACTTCCACCGCCGCCAGCGCGCCCAGACGGCCGCAATCGGCCAGACCCTTGCCGTGCGTCATGCCATAGAGGAATCCGGCGGCGAACTGGTCGCCCGCGCCGGTGGTGTCGATCACGCGGCTGACCGGCGCGGCGGGAATGACATGCTCCTGGCCTTCCTCGATCACCACGCAGCCCTTGGCCGAACGCGTCAGGGCAGCGACGCCGCCCCATTTTTTCGCCGCCGCCACCACGCCGTCAAAGTCATCCTGCTGGAACAGCGCCTTGGCTTCGTCCTCATTGGCGAACAGGATGTTCACATCCTTGTCTAAGAGATGAAGGAACTCGTCGCGGAAGCGGCCGACGCAGAAGGAATCCGACAGAGACAGGGCAATGCGCCCGCCCGCGCCCTTAACCGCGGCAATCGCCTTGCGCGCCGCCTGCTTGGCTTCATCCTGGTCCCACAGATAGCCTTCGATATAGAGGATGCGCGCGGCAGCCACCTGCCCTTCATCGATGTCGTCCGGCACCAGTTCGCGGCAGGCGCCCAGATAGGTGCTCATGCTGCGCTGGCCGTCCGGCGTCACCGCGATCATGCAGGTGGCGGTGGACGAGCCCTGGTTGGCCGGGGCGGTGGTGAAGGTCATGCCCAGGCTGGCCATGGAATCGCCGAACACCTTGCCCAACCGGTCGTCGAACACCTTGCCGACAAACACGCCGTTGCCGCCCAGCGAGGCGATGCCCGCCATGGTGTTGGCAGCCGAGCCGCCCGCTACTTCATGCACGCTGCTCATGGTCTGCTGATTGTCGGCCAGCAGCTTGAGCAGCTCCTTGGCGCGGAACTCGTCGATCAGGGTCATGCCGCCCTTGGCGATGCGATGGGTCAGCAGGAAGCGGTCGTCCACCGAGGCGATGACATCCACAATGGCATTGCCCAGACCGGCAACATCATACTGCTGCGACATGAAAACCCCTGCGAAAGATGGCTTTCGCTTATACGGGATGTGGCGAGCCTCGCAAGTATTTCACTTGTCGGGCGCGGGAGGCTCGGGCAGAAGGCGATGCATGATCCGCCAAGCCGCCGCTCTTTTGATCGTCCTGCTGGCCGCCGGCTGCGCCACGCCCGGAACGCCGCAGGTGCCGCGCACCCCCTCCAGCATTCCCAGCGCCCCGCCGCGCGGCGAACCGCCCGGCTATATCAATCTTTCGACCACCGCCCTGCAAGCCGCCTTTGGCCGCCCCGCTTTTGTCCGCAAGGACGGCGCCATCGAGATGTGGCGCTATGACGGCGCCACCTGCCGCGCCTTTTTCTTCTTCTATGGCGCGCCGCTGGCGGTACGCCATGTCGAGACCCTGCCGAACGGCGCCCGGGCCGCAGCCGATCCGGCCTGTCTGACCGCTTTGCGCGTGACGCCACCGAGAATCTCATAACCATCTCCATGGGCGGCCTTGAGCCGCCCATCCAGCAACTGTTGAAGCAAGGCTGGATGGCCGGGTTAAACCCGGCCATGGCGAGAGATTAGCGAACTTTCGCGCGCGGTTTTTCCGGCGGTAATTCCTTTGTCTTGTCCTTGAAGCGGCAGAGATCGCTCACCACGCAGACCGGGCACAAGGGCTTTCTTGCCACGCAGGTATAGCGGCCGTGCAGGATCAGCCAGTGATGGGCGTGGCTTTTGAAATGATCGGGCACGATTTTTTCCAGCCCGAATTCCACCTCCAGCACATTCCTGCCCGGCGCCAGATGGGTGCGATTGGAAACTCGGAAAATATGCGTGTCCACCGCGATGGTCGGTTCGCCAAACGCCACGTTCAACACCACATTGGCGGTTTTGCGCCCCACCCCCGGCAGCGCCTCCAGCGCCTCGCGGTTTTGCGGCACCTGTCCGCCATGCTGCTCCAGCAAGATTCTGGAAAGTGCGATCACGTTCTTCGCCTTGCCGCGATACAGGCCGATGGTCTTGATGGCGTCGGTAAGTTTTTCCTCTCCAAGCGCCACCATCGCTTCAGGCGTGTTCACCGTCTTGAAAAGCGGTGTGGTCGCCTTGTTGACGCCCTTGTCGGTGGCCTGGGCCGACAGCGCCACCGCCACCAGCAAGGTATAGGGATTGACGTGGTGCAGCTCGGTCTTGGGCTCGGGCGTGTGCCGCTTCAGCCGCGAGAAGAACTCTTCGGCTTCGGCGCGGGTGAAAGGTTTGGGCATTACCGTGCTGCCGCATGGTTCGACAAGCTCACCATGAGGATCCTCATGCTGAGCTTGTCGAAGGATGAAGGCCGCAAGCTCAAAGCCCCAGCACGTCCGTCATGGAATAAAGACCCGGCTTCTGGCCGTGACCCCAGCGCGCCGCCGTCAGCGCGCCATGCGAAAAGATGGAGCGGTCTTCGGCGGAATGGGACAGGGTGATGCGCTCGCCGGTGCCCGCGAAGATCACCGAATGCTCGCCCACCACACTGCCGCCGCGCAGGGTGGCAAAACCGATATCGCCGTCCTTGCGCGCGCCGGTATGGCCGTCGCGCGACCTGACCGCATGCTTGTGCAGCGAAACGTCGCGGCCACGCGCCGCCGCCTCGCCCAGCAGCAAAGCGGTGCCCGAAGGCGCATCCACCTTGTTGCGGTGATGCATTTCCAGAATTTCGACATCGTAATCGGCCAGCGCCTTGGCGGCCCGCTCCGCCAGCGCTGCCAGCAGATTGACGCCCATGCTCATATTGCCGGACTTCACGATCACGGCATGGCGGGCGGCGGCCTTGATCCGCGCTTCGCCCTTTTCGTCAAAGCCGGTGGTGCCGATGACGTGAACGATGCGGGCCTGCGCCGCCAGGTCGGCCAGCATGGTGGAGACCAGCGGCGAGGTGAAATCCACCACCGCCTGCGCATCCGCCAGCAAGGTCAGGGGATCGGCGGTGAGCTTGATGCCATTGGGCTGCATTCCGGCCAGCGTGCCGGAGTCCTGGCCCAGATTGGGATGGCCTTCCATCTCCAGCGCCCCGCACAGGATCAGGCCCGAACCCTGCGCGATCTCGCGGATCAGGGTACGGCCCATGCGACCGGAGGCGCCGGTGACGACGATCTTCAGATCCGCCATGACGTTTCTCCTCAGATCTTGGTGTCGACGCTTGCGGCTTCTTTTTTGGCCACGGTCACCATGGCGGGACGCAACAGGCGGTCCCCGATCATGAAACCGGTCTGCATCACATCCACGATGGTGCCGCCGGGCTTGCCGTTGCCGGGCACTTCGGCGATGGCCTGGTGCAGGTTGGGATCGAATTTGGCGCCCTCGGTTTCCACCTGCTTGACGCCATAGCGTTCCAGCGTCTGCACCAACTGGCGGTCGGTGGCTTCCACACCGTCCAGCACTGCCTTCAGGGCGGGATCGGCGGCGTCGCGCACCGGCGCGGGAACCGCCGCCAGGGCACGGGCGAAATTGTCGGCGATCGCCACCATGTCGCGGGCGAACTTGGTCACCGCATACTGGCTGGCATCGGCCTTTTCCTTGTCGGCGCGGCGGCGGATATTTTCCACTTCGGCCAGCGCACGCAGGCGCTGGTCCTTCAGCATTTCCACTTCGGCCTTCAGGGCTTCCAGCACGGCGAATTCCGCCGCGTGGGGGTTCTCGGAATCGGGCAGCTGCATGTAGTCGTCAGGGGTGTCATTCATGGGGGGCGTCCTTAAACCTTAAGCGAGCAATCGTCCAATGACTTTGGCGGTATGGTCGACCATCGGGATGATGCGGCCATAATTCAGCCTTGTGGGCCCCAAAACCCCGATCACGCCCACGATCTTGCCGGCCGCATTGGCATAGGGGGCGGCGACAATCGAGGAACCCGACAGGGAAAACAGCCGGTTCTCCGAGCCGATGAAAATCCGCACCCCGTCGCCTTCCCGGGCCAATTCCAGCAAACGGATCAGGTCGCCCTTTCGTTCAATATCGTCGAACAGGGTGCGAATGCGCTCCAGGTCGGCCTGACCCTCGCGAAGGGTGTTGTCCAGAAGGTTCGAGGTGCCCCGCACGATCAGCAGCTTTTCCGGCCCCGCCAGGGTTGCAAGCCCCTCCGCCACAACCTTGGCGGTCAGCACGTCCAGCTCCAGCTTTTCGCCGTCCAGTTCCGCCAGGATTTCGGCCCGGGCGGTATCCAGGGTGCGGCCGCGCAGCCGCGCGCCCAGGTAATTTCCCGCCTCCACCAGCGCCGAAACCGGCAGGCCGGGCGGGGTTTCGATCACCCGGTTTTCCACCTGGCCGTCCTCGGTCACCATTATCACCAGCGCCTTGCCCGGCGCCACGCCGACAAATTCCACATGCTTGAAGGCGGAATCCTGCTTGGTGGTGACCATCAGCCCGGCGCAGCGCGACAGGCCTGCCAGGCTCTGGGTCGCCTGGGTCAGCATGTCTTCCATCTGGCGGCCGCTGCCCGACATCCGGGCCTCGATGGCGACCCTTTCATCCGGGGCCAGATCGCCAATCTCGAGAAGTCCGTCCACGAACAGCCGCAGGCCTTTTTCCGTGGGGGCGCGACCCGCCGAGGTGTGGGGGGCATAGAGCAGCCCCATGGCTTCCAGGTCGGCCATCACGTTGCGGATTGAAGCCGGGGACAGGGCCAGCGGCAGCCGCTGGGACAAAGTGCGCGACCCCACGGGCTCCCCCGATGCCAGGAAAGCCTCCACCAGATGGCGGAAGACCTCGCGCGGCCGCTCGGTCAGGCCGGGCGGGGTGATGAAGGGAATGCGGGGGTCTATGGCCAAGTTATTGAAAACCTTGATATTTTCGGTCGTGGTTGCTTCGGCCCGGCGGCCAGCCTAGGAAACGCGCCAACCTAGCACCCCCATATATGAGGCTCCATGCGTCCTTCCAACCGTTCGAATGACCAGATGCGGGCCGTCAGCCTGACCCCGGGCTTTGCCCGCCATGCGGAAGGCTCCTGCCTGGTCAAGTTCGGCGACACCCATGTGCTGGTCACCGCCAGCCTGGAAGAGAAGGCGCCGCCCTTTCTGAAGGGTTCGGGCAAGGGCTGGGTGACGGCCGAATACGGCATGCTGCCCCGTTCCACCCATGACCGCATGCGCCGCGAGGCCGCCAGCGGCAAGCAGTCGGGCCGCACCCAGGAAATCCAGCGCCTGATCGGCCGTTCCCTGCGCGCCGTCTGCGACATGAGCGCCTTGGGCGAACGCCAGATCGTGATCGACTGCGACGTGCTGCAGGCCGATGGCGGCACCCGCACCGCCTCCATCACCGGCGGCTTTGTCGCGCTGGCCCAGTGCGTCGCCTTCATGAAGAAGGTCGGCATGGTCACCCAGCCGGTGATCAAGGATCACGTCGCAGCGATTTCCTGCGGCATTTTCAAAGGCACGCCGGTTCTGGACCTGGACTATGACGAGGATTCCAACGCCGAGACCGATGCCAATTTCGTCATCACCGGTTCGGGCGGCCTGGTCGAGCTGCAAGGCACCGCCGAAGGCGCGCCGTTCAGCGAAGACGAATTTCTTGAACTGCTGAAGCTGGCCCGCAAGGGCGTGGGCGAACTGGTGACCCTGCAGAAGGAAGCGCTTTCATGATGGAGAAGTGGGCGTGACCATCCGTCTGCCGCGCGGCGCTACCCTGGTCGTGGCCTCGCACAATCCTGGCAAGGTGCGCGAGATCAGGGCGCTGCTGGGCCCGCACGGCATCCATCCGGTGAGCGCGGGCGAGCTGAACCTGCCCGAACCCGAAGAGACCGGACTCACATTTGCCGCCAATGCCGAACTCAAGGCCCATGCCAGCGCGCTAGGCAGCAATCATGCCGCGCTGGCCGATGACAGCGGCTTGTGCGTGGAAGCGCTGGACGGCGCGCCGGGCGTTTATTCGGCACGCTGGGCCGGGCCGACAAAAGATTTTCGCATTGCCATGAACCGCATCCATGACGAACTGCGCCACAAGGGTTTGCAGACCAGCAAGGCGAAATTCGTCTGCGCCTTGTGCATCGCGCTGCCGACGGGCGAATCCATGACCTTCGAAGGCGAAGTGCATGGCACGCTCAGCTTTCCGCCGCGCGGCGATAACGGCTTCGGCTATGACCCCATCTTCATCGCCGACGGCATGACCGAAACCTTTGCGCAAATCGATCCGGCCGCAAAACACGCCATGAGCCACCGCGCCAAGGCATTCGAAAAGCTGCTGCATTCCCACATCTTCGACGAGAGTCTTTAGTGGTCGCGCGGCCTAACGCTGTCGCTTCGCTACGCTGGGCCGTCGCTCCGTGAGCTTTGGCGTTTACGTCCATTGGCCCTTCTGCGCCGCCAAGTGTCCCTATTGCGATTTCAATTCCCATGTCCGCACCGCCATTGATGAAGATGGCTGGGTGGACGGCATCCTATCCGAACTGGAATGGACCGCAGCGCATCAGTCCGCGCGCCTGGTGGTGGAAACCATCTTCTTCGGCGGCGGCACGCCATCGCTGATGTCCGGCAGATCCGTCGGCCGCATCCTGCAAAAAATCGCCGCGCTGTGGCCGATGGCCAATGATCCGGAAATCACGCTGGAAGCCAATCCCGCCAGCGCCGACGCAGCCCGCTTCGCCGACTACCGCGCCGCCGGCGTCAATCGCGTTTCGCTGGGGGTGCAGGCGCTGAATGATTCCGACCTGAAAAGGCTGGGCCGTCTGCACGACACCGCCGAAGCCAAGGCGGCCTTGGCGCTGGCAATGCGCACGTTTGATCGCGTCTCGCTCGATCTGATTTATGCCCGCCCTGACCAGACCGATGCGCAATGGCGCACGGAACTGCGTGAAGCGCTGGCCTTTGGCACCGAGCATCTGTCGCTCTACCAACTCACCATCGAACCCGAAACGCCCTATGCCCTGCTGCACCGCAATGGCCAATTGAAAATTCCCGACGAAGACCTGGCGGCAGGCCTCTACGAAACCACGCAGGAATTGACGCAGGCCGCCGGTCGTCCCGCCTACGAGATTTCCAATCATGCCCGCCCCGGCGCGGAGAGCCGTCACAACCTGGTCTATTGGCGCTATGGCGATTATGCCGGCGTCGGCCCCGGCGCGCACGGACGGCTGGACCTGAATGGCGCGCGCACCGCCACTGCCGCCATCAAGCTGCCGGAACGCTGGCATGACACGGTGGGCAAGAACGCCCACGGCTTTGCCGAAATGACGGCGATCTCAAATGACGAAGCGGCGCGCGAACATCTGCTGATGAACCTGCGCCTGGCCGAAGGCATCGACCTTGCGGCCTATGACGCGCGCTGGGGCCTTCGCCCCGATGCCGGAAAAATCACCGCGTTGGCGCAGCAGGGCTTTCTCACCCTTGAAGACGATACCCTGACCGCGACGCCCAGCGGACGCCTGCTGCTCAATCGCGTGATCGAGGAATTGCTGAACTAGAAGGCTGGCCGCAGGAAGGTCGTCGGCGCAGGGCTAACCACGATCGGGCCGTTGGCCGTCATCTCCAGCACCGCCAGTCCGCGCTCCGACGTGCCGTCGGCATTGAAGCGGAAGATGCCGTTGACGCCCGCAAAGCCGTTGGGATCCATCAGCGCCGCCGCGGTGAAGCGGTGATAGGGCGCGCCCTGCGACAGCAGCGCCACCAGCGACACCGCATCATAGGCAAGGCTCGCCAGCTGCGCCGGAGCTGTGCCAAAGGTGCCACGATACTTGGCAATGAACTGGGCATCGCCCTTGGGCGAGGGCGCCGCATACCAGCTGCCTTGAAGTGCGGATTCACGTGCCAGTGCCGGATCGTCATCCCACAGGCCGGTGCCCAGCAGCTTGACCTTGTCGCGCGCCATGCCGTCCAGCGACAGGGTCGGTGCAATGGCACGCAAGGTCACGCCGCCCTGCGCGATCAACACGGCATCGGCGCCCGACTGTGCCACCGCCTTGGACGGGCCCGCCACCGCACTGGCATTGGGGGCGAAGCGTTCGATATCGGTGATGTTGCCCTTCACGGCCGTGACGGACTCCTGAAAGGCCCCCTGGGCCACGTCGCCATAGGCGGTCTGCGGGATCAGTGCCGCGAACTGGCGATGGCCGTTGGCAGCGGCAAAGGCGACCACCCGCTTTACTTCGTATTGCGGCAGGAAGCTCAGCAGATAGGCGCCGTTGCCGGCGACATTCTTTTCGGTGGAGAAGGCCAGCACCGGCACGCCGCGATCACGCGCGATCGGAGCAACGGCGGCCACCGAAGCGCCGAACAGCGGACCGACAATGACCTCGGCTCCCTGGTTCAAAAGCTGCTTGACGGCATTGGCAGCACTCGCGCCGCCATTGCCGTCATCGGCGGTCATCAGCAGGACCGAACGGTTCCCGGCATCGAACAGCGCCAGCTGGGCGGCTTTCATCATCGACTGGGCCAGGGCGCGGGTCGGGGCCGAGCTGCTGCTGAAGGGCAGGATGATGCCCACCCGCACCGGAGTTCCATCGGCCAGGCCCGGCAAACGCAGGTAACCCGGCAAGTCGCGATCCAGCGGATTGCCCGCTACCGGGCCCTTTGGCGCTTCCGCCATGGGGGGCGGGGGCGGGGGCGGGGGCGCGGCGCAGCCGGCTATCGCCACCAGCCCTGTTGTCAGGGTCACGGCAATGGCACAAAAGCGGGTGATGGAACGCTTGCTGGAAAGCATGGGGCATATCCTTTGACGCGCGAACTTAAGCCTTTGACCCCGGATGGTAAATCTCAGGCCAAAAAAACCGAACAAAGCGGCAGTTTGACGGCCGGGCTTTATATCGTGGCCACCCCCATCGGCAATGCCCGCGATATCTCCCTGAGAGCGCTGGAGGTGCTGAAAGGTTGCGACGTCATCGCCTGTGAAGACACCAGGATGACCAGCAAGCTGCTGACCATCCATGGCATCTCCCGCCCGCTGGTTCCCTATAACGACCACAATGCCCCCGAGATGCGCCCCAAGCTGCTGGCCCGACTGGCCCGGGGCGAGGTGGTGGCACTGGTCAGCGATGCCGGCACGCCGCTGGTCTCGGACCCCGGCTACAAGCTGGTGCGCGACGTGATCGCCGAAGGCATGCCGGTGGTGGCGATCCCGGGCGCGAGCGCCGTGCTTGCCGGGCTGGCGCTGAGCGGGCTGCCGTCCGACCGCTTCCTGTTCGCCGGTTTCCTGCCCCACCGCACGGGCGAGCGCGCCGCCATCCTGGAAGAACTGAAAGGCGTGCGCGCCACGCTCATCTTCTTTGAATCGGCGCAGCGCCTGTCGGAATCGCTGGCGACCATGCTGCAGGTGCTGGGCGACCGACCCGCCGTGATGGCGCGCGAGATCACCAAGCTGCACGAGGAAACCCGGCGCGGGCTGCTGTCCCAGTTGGCGGCGCATTACGAAGGCGCGGCCGCGCCAAGGGGCGAAGTCACCTTGCTGATCGGGCCGCCGCGCGAGGCCGAGGCCGACATGGGCAAGATCGACGCGGCGCTGAAGGCGGCGCTGCCCTTCATGCCGGTGAAGGCCGCCGCCGAGATGATCGCGGGGCTGACCGATGGTTCGAAGAAGGCGATCTATGCCCGCGCGCTGGATTTGAAAGACGAATGAACAAGAAGCTTGCAGCCCACCAGCGCGGCCACGCCAGCGAAAGCCTGGCGGCGCTGTGGCTGCGGCTGAAGGGCTACCGCATTCTCGCGCGCCGGCTGAAGACCCATGCCGGCGAGATCGACCTGGTGGCAACCGCACCGTTCGGCCCGGTCTGTTTTGTCGAGGTCAAGGCGCGCAGCAAGGCGCGCGCGGCGGCGGATTCAGTAGGCCCTGCCCAGCAGACTCGCATTGCCCGCGCCGCCTCCTTATATCTCGCCAGCCGTCCGGCGCTGGCGCGCCGGGGCAGCCGCTTTGATATTGTCGCCATCGCGCCCCGCGCCTTGCCGGTGCATCACCGCGATGTCTGGCGTGCCGATTTTTAGAAAGAGAATGCCATGGCTTTGACCGTCGCCATCCAGATGGACCCGATCGACCGCATTGATATCAGCGGCGATTCCACCTTTGCCCTGGCGCTGGAAGCCCAGAATCGCGGCCATGG
Source organism: Micropepsales bacterium (assembly GCA_038324265.1). Taxonomy (GTDB): domain Bacteria; phylum Pseudomonadota; class Alphaproteobacteria; order Micropepsales; family Micropepsaceae; genus Rhizomicrobium. The sequence goes on from JBBQHU010000007.1 coordinate 12,195, forward strand.
TCTTCTTTATTACGGCCCGCGCGATCTGTCCTTCCGCGACGGCAAGGTCAGCGCGCATGTGCGCCCCTTGAATGTACGCCCCGTGAAGGGCGACCATTTCGCGCTGGGCGAAGGCTTTGTCTATGACCTGTCGGCGGCGGACGTGGTGCTGATGCGCCAGGACCCGCCCTTCGACATGGCCTACATCACCGCCACGCATATTCTTGAGCGCATCCATCCCAGGACGCTGGTGGTGAACAATCCGGCGGAAGTGCGCAATGCGCCGGAAAAACTCTTCGTCACCGAATTCGCGGAGTTCATTCCGCCCACGCTCATAACGTCGGACCTGCGCGAAATCCGCGCCTTCCGCGAGGAGCACCAGGACATCATCCTCAAGCCGCTCTACGGCAACGGCGGCGCGGGCGTCTTCCGGGTCAAGATCGACGACACAAATTTTGGCGCCCTGATGGAGATGTTCACCCAGTTCTACCGCGAGCCGGTGATCGTGCAGCGCTATCTCCCCGATGTGCGCAAGGGCGACAAGCGCATCATCCTTGTTGATGGGGAATTTGCCGGCGCCATCAACCGCGTGCCCGCCAGCGGCGAAGCCCGTTCCAACATGCATGTCGGCGGCCGCCCCGAGGCCACCGACCTGACGCCGCGCGAGCAGGCGATCTGTGCCGCCATCGGCCCGGAACTGAAGCGGCGCGGCTTGATCTTCACCGGCATCGACGTGATCGGCGACTACATGACCGAGATCAACGTCACCTCGCCCACCGGCATCCATGAAGTGAAGCGCTTCGGCGGCGCCGACATCGCCGCCCTGGTCTGGGACGCCGTCGAGAAAAAGCGTAACGCGGCCAAGGCTTAAGCCACCCCTTGACGCGATGCTTATATAAGACGGGCAACATCAGCAGGTATCGCCATGATTACCCTTCGCAGGTCCGACGAGCGCGGTCACAACAAAATCGACTGGCTGGAATCCCGCCACAGCTTCTCCTTCGGCGACTATTACGACCCGGCGCATGAAAGCTTCGGGCCGCTTCGGGTCATCAACGAAGACTGGATCCAGGGCGGTGCCGGTTTTCCCCCGCACCCCCACCGTGACATGGAGATCGTCACCTATATCCTGGGCGGCGCCATCGCTCACAAGGACAATAGCGGCGGCGGCGGTACCATCCGCCCCGGCGAGATCCAGCGCATGAGCGCAGGCAGCGGCATCGTCCATGCCGAGTTCAACGCCAGCCCGACCGAGACCTGCCACCTGTTGCAGATCTGGATCATGCCGTCCAAGACCGGCATCGCGCCCGGCTATGAGCAGAAGACCATCGATACCGCTGCGGTGACCAACAAGTTCGGCCGCATCGCCGCCCCCGAGCCGCGCGAGAACGAAGTGCGCCTGGTCCAGGATGCCGAAATCTGGACCGCCAAGCTCGACGCCGATGTCGAGGCGATCCATCCGCTGGCCCAGGGCCGCAAGGCCTGGCTGCATGTGGCCAAGGGTGAAGTGAAGCTGGGCGATGAGGTGCTGAAGGCCGGCGACGCCGCCGCCATCACCGACCTGCCCCAGATCACGGTGCGCTCGAACATCGAAAGCGAAGTGCTGCTGTTCGACATGGCCTAGTCACCCGGCCAGCGTTGCGCCGCGTTCGTCCGTTCGCTTAATCTGCGGTCATGACGACACGCGTCGCAACCTGCCGGTGTGGACAGCTACAGGCCGTTTGTTCAGGCGAGCCGGTGCGGATATCGGTTTGCCATTGCCTGGACTGCAAGAAGCGCTCGGGCAGCGCTTTCAGCTTCCAGGCGCGCTGGCCCAATGACGCCGTCGTCATCACCGGCGACATCAGGCGTTGGAGCCCGGTATCCGAAAGCGGCAGCCGGGCGATCTTTCACTTCTGTCCGGTCTGTGGCGGGACGATCGCCTATACCATCGAAGCCTTGCCCGGCCTGACCGCAATCCCGGTGGGCGCCTTTGCCGATCCCGCCTTCCCCGCGCCGAACTTCTCGGTCTACGAGAACCGCAAGCATGACTGGCTTGCGATCCTGGGCGACGAGGTCGTGCACGACTAGCGGCTTACCAGCTCAGCTGCGACATCATCCGGGCATACAGGTTCACTGCGTCCCACAGATTCTTCAGCCGCAGGTTTTCGTTCGCCGCGTGCTGGCCGTTGTCATGGTTGGTGACCGGTAGTCCGATCACCGGAATGTGGAACAGGTCGTCGAACAGATAGATCGGCACCCCCGCGCCCATCATGGGCAGCAGGGTCACGGGCGAACCGCCGCCCGCCGCCGCGATCGTGGCGCGCGCCGCGTCGCTGGTCATGTCGGCGCGCAGCGCCGGATAACCACCGCCCCATTTCAGCATCACCACGCGCGGATGCGCCAGCCGCGTCGCCATATCGGGCGGCGCGTGAACGATGGTCCAGCCCTTGGCGGTGAGAAAGTCTTCGGTCTCCTTCTGCACATGCGCCGGCACCTGGCCGGGCACCAGCCGGTAGCCCATCGAGATCACTGCATCCGGCGGGATCGCGCCGACCGCTTCCGCCCCCACCTGGCCGGAGCGGATGCCCTGCACGTTCAGCGCAGGCCGCATGGTGCTCATGGTCAGGCCGTCGCTGCCTTCGCTGCGGCCAAGACCGAACTCCTGCTTCAGGCTACCCTCCACCGGCGGCAGATGGGCGATGGCGTCCTTCTCCGCCGCCGTCAGCGGCCGCACATCGTCATAGAAGCCGGGGATCAGGATTTTGCCGTCATCGTCGCGCAGGCTGGTGATCAGTTGCGCCGCCATCGAGGCCGGATTGGGCGCCCAATTGCCGTAATGGCCGTTATGCAATGCCCGCAGCGGGCCATAGACCGTGGCCTCGAACCCGGTGCCGCCGCGCGCCCCGAAATACAGTGTGAGTGTGCGCGACTGGTGCAGCGGCCCGTCGCCGATCAGCAGCAGGTCGGCCTTCAGCGCATCCAGGTGCGGGCGCAGCGCCGCCGCCAGATGGGCCGAACCGCGCTCCTCCTCGCCTTCCCACAACACCTTGATGTTGACCGAAGGCTTGATGCCGCTTGCCTTCAGCGCATCAAAACCCATCAGAAAAGCGGCGATCGAGCTCTTGTCGTCGGCGGCGGCGCGGCCGAACAGCCGCCATTCGGGGTTGAAGGGCGACTTCGCAACCTTCCAGTCGACATAGTCGCCTTCGATCCCGGTGCGCATCACCGGCACGAAAGGATCGGACTTCCATTCCGACGGCGTCACCGGCTGGCCGTCATAATGGGCATAGAAGATCACGGTGCGCCTGGCGCCCGGCGTCTTCAGCTCGCCCAGCACCACCGGGGCATCATCCGTTTGCGCCAGCAGCGAAACCGCAAAGCCCCGCGTCTTCAGCAGTTCCTGCAAATGCGCGGCAGTGGCTTTCAGTCCGGCCGGATCGGCGGCGACGCTCTTGAAGCGCACCAGATCGTCCAATTGGCCGACGATCTGCGCTTCATGGTCGGCGCGCCAGGCTTCCACCTTGGGCAGGTCGGCGGCAAAGGCGGGCGTGATCGCCAAGGCGAGCGCGGCGGCAAGATGCTTTTTCATGGGAGCCCCGATTAAGACGGGCAATTCCATCAGCAGTCCCAGGACGCAGCAAGCGGCCAGGGCAGCGCGAATCCGCGCAGCGGCGCTACTTCACCAGCCCGAAGCGGCTCTTGTAGCGGGCGTCCATCGTCGAGATGGGGAAATAGATGAAGACGTCTGTGGTGCAGAACTGGCGGTCGATCACCGCGCCATTGCCGATCATGCAGCCGGCGCGGACATAGCCCTTGAGCAGCGGCGGCAGCGTCCGCAGCGCCTCGCGCGGGTCCAGCGCATCCTTGGGCAGGATATTCATGTCCACACCCAGCTCGGGCCGCGCCGACACGCGCAGAACTTCGGGCATGGGATGGAAATGATGCAGGTAGGACAGCGGCATCGCCATCTCTGCCACGTCATTGCCCGGCAGGCTGGCGCAGCCGAACATCAGGTCGATGTCGAAGCGCGCGGCATAGGCCATCAGGCCCTTCCACAACAGCTGCATGGTGCCGGGACGGGCCCGATAGCTTTTCAGGATGCAGGAGCGGCCCAGTTCCAGGAACTTGGTGTCCTGGGGCAGTCCGCGCAGCATCGGCGTCAGGTCATATTCGCTGGAAGTATAGAAGCCACCGACCTTGTCGGCATCCTGCTTGCGGGTGAGGCGATAGGTGCCCACCACCAGCGGCTGGCCGTCTTCATTGTGGGAGTCGCGGTCCACCACCAGCAGGTGGTCGCAGACATCGTCATACTTGTCGAAGTCGCGTTGCGCGTCGCGCATCTGGGGCGACGGGATGGCATTCATCTCTTCATAGAAAACCGTGTAGCGCAGGCGCTGGGCCTGTTCGATTTCCAGCTCGGTCTCGGCCAGGCGCACTTCCAGCGCACCGGAGAAGGCCAGCACCGGCCACTGCTCCAGGCGGCCTTCGAAAGGTCCGGCTTCGTAGATATTGACCACGGTCTTTGTCCTGTTTGGTGCGGGAGTTTCCATGACTCACCGAACCCACCCTGTTGCATGGGCTTACGCCCCTATTGCGACAGTTCGGCAATTTTACCTCATACGCGGGGGCCGGGGCAATGGATTGTGACAATCGGGGTCGCGTTAACGGATTAAGCTGCAGTAATGGCGGCTTTCCGCCGTTTCCGTTCCAGAACGCCAAACAGCAGCAGGGCGGGTATGCCCATGGCGCCGCAGCCGATGAAGAAGAGGGCATAGGCCTCCATCCGGCCGACATGGGGTGCCGCCCCCTCGATGATCGCGCCCGAAAAGCCCTTCAGAAACTTCCCCGCCAGGGCATAGGCCGAGGACAGCAGGGCATACTGGGTGGCGGTGTAGCCCAGGCTGGTCAGGCTGGACATGTAGGCGACCAGGGTGACGCCCGCCACGCTGATGGCGAAGTCGTCAAAGCACATGATGGCGGTGAACACGCCGACATCGGGGCCGGTGACCGTCAGGATGGCGAAGGCGGCGATGCCGACCGCCTGCATTACCCCGCCCAGCAGCAGCGCGCGCATGTATCCCAGCCGCAGGGACAGCAATCCGCCCGCCGCCACGCCCAGGAATATCGAAGCCAGACCCAGGGTGCCGCGCACCGCACCGATCACATCCTTCGACAGGCCGATCTCGCGGTAAAAGGGATTGGTCACCGGTCCGCGCATGAAGTCCGGCAGCCGGTACAGGCTGATGGCCAGCAGCATCACCACGGCGATCACGCCATAGGTCTTGAAGAAGACAATGAAGGGCCCTGCCACGGCGTCAAAGAATCCGCGCGCCGTCCAGAGCGGCTTTTCCTCGGCACTGCGGTCCATCACGCGGTCTGCGCGCACCGGTTCGGTGGCAAGGAAGCTGGCCGCAAGACCGATCCCCATCAGCACGCCGCAGATGGTGTAGGAAATCGGCCAGCCCAGATGCTGCGCCGACACCAGCAGCAGCGAGTCCGTGCAAAGCAGCGCGACGCGAAAGCCCAGCGTATAGGCTGAAGTCAGCAGGCCCAGCTCGTCGGCGTCCCGGGCCGATTCAATGCGCCAGGCATCGATGGCGATGTCCTGGGTGGCCGCGCCGAACGCCACCACCAGCGCCAGCGCCCCCAGCACCACAAGGCCATGGCCCGTGCCGCTCATCGCCATGGCGACAAGACCGAGCGCCACCACGATCTGGGTCGCCGCCATCCAGCCGCGCCGCCGCCCCAGCCAGGCCAGGCCGGGAATATCCAGCCGGTCCAGCAGCGGCGACCAGACGAATTTCAGGGAATAGGCCAGCCCGACCCACGAGATGAATCCGATGGCGGTCAGCGAGGTGCCTTCATCCGCAAGCCAGAAACCGAAGGTATTGCCCACCAGCAAAAATGGCAGGCCCGACGAAAATCCCAGCGCCAGCATCACCAGCACGCGCGGATTGAGATAGTCGCGAACGCTGTAGCGCCGGCGTGTTTTATTTTTGTTTTGGGGGGTCGCAGTCGCGGTCATGCCGCGACGATATGCGAACCTTCTTCACTGGGGAACAGCATCAGGAACATTTCCTCCAGCTCGGCCGGGTCCACCGGCTTGGTGAGGAAGCCGTCCATGCCCGCGTCGCGGCAGGCCTTCTTGCCGTCTTCCAGTGCATCGGCGGTCAGCGCCACGATGGGGGTGCGCTCACGGCCCGAACGAGCTTCGCCAGCGCGGATGGCGCGTGCCGCCTCGACCCCGTCCATGCCGGGCATGTGGATATCGGTGAGCAGCAGGTCAAAGCGCCCTTCCAGCATGGCCTGCACCGCGGCATTGCCGGTGGTGACTTCGGTGATGGTATGGCCGCGGCGGCGCAAGAGCTCGCGGATCAGCAGCATGTTGATGGGATTGTCCTCGGCCAGCAGGATTCGCAGGCCCTGCCCGGCGCTCCCATGGCCGGCGTTGATCGCAGCCGGTCCCACGCTGCGCGCAGCGGCCGGATGGTCTTCCAGGAACGGCGCGGGAATCGCGGGCGGATCGAAATCTGGCGCGTCGACAGGCTGGGCGGCCTGGACCAGCGGCGGCAATTCCGAACGGGCGGGCTGGATCACCGGCTGGACCTCGCGTGGCGCTTCTTCAGTCGCGCGGCCTGTGCACAATTGCAGCCGCGTCACCAGCGAGGACTGGCGCACCGGCTTGACCAGGTAACCGGCAAAGCCGATGGCGCGCATTTCTTCCAGGCTGCCGCGGCCCCCCGGTGTCAGCAGCACCAGCGCCGGGACGTCCGGATCGGGATGCACCGTCAGCTCCGGCAGGCTTCCGGTGCCGGCATCGATCAGCACCGCATCGGCATTGCCGGCCTTGGGATCGGCAGGGATGCCGCCGGCCGCTGCAATTTGCAGATACATGCCTTCGCGCAGGGCGCGGTTGCGGCTCATCACCGCCACGCGCAGGCCCTTGAGCGGCGCGGCCTCGCTGTCGGCCGGCGTCACGCTCTTGGTGGGCAAAGTGAACCAGAAGCATGAGCCGCATTCCTGGCCGACCCGCTCCTTGTCATCCTGCGTTACCGCATCGACACCGATGGTGCCGTTCCAGGTATCGACCAGGCGTTTGGAGATGGCCAGTCCCAGTCCGGTGCCGCCGAACTTGCGGGCATGGCTGGAATCGGCCTGCACAAATTCCTCGAAGATTTCGCGGCGCTTTTCCGGCGGCACGCCGACGCCGGTATCGCGCACTTCAAAGCGCAACTGGAGCCCGCCATCGTGCATTTCCTGCCGCACTTCGACACAGACGCCGCCCTGCTCAGTGAACTTGACGGCATTGCCCACCAGGTTGGTGATGACCTGGCGCAGACGCCCCTGGTCGGCACGGATCACTTCGGGCACGCCGGGGGCGATGACGGTGGTGATCTCCACGCCCTTGGCATGGCCGCGCGGGCACAGCAGCTCGGTCAAGCCGTTCAGCAGGACACGCAGATTCACATCGTCCTCGTCCAGATGCAGCATCCCGGCTTCGATCTTGGAGAAGTCCAGGATGTCGCCGATCAGGGTCAGCAGCGCTTCGCCCGACTGGGTGATGGCCTCTGCGTAGGTGCGCTGATCGGGGCGCAGCTCGGTCTCCAGCAAAAGACGACCCATGCCCAGCACGCCGTTCATCGGCGTGCGGATCTCGTGGCTCATGGTGGCAAGGAAGCCCGACTTGGCCCGGGAGGTTTCTTCGGCCGCATCGCGCGCCTCGGTCAGGGCGCCTTCCAGCTCCTTGCGGTCGGTGATGTCGCGGCCCACGCTCTGCACTTCCACCAGGCGGCCATGGGAATCGCGCACCGCGAAATCTTCCCAGGCGATCCAGCGATAGCCCTGGGCCGTCTTCACATGCTGGTCATAGCGGGCGCGGCTGCGGCCCGATTCCAAAAAGCTGCCGAACAGTGGTGCGCGGCTGTCGGGATGCGGTTCGGGCGCGAAGGGATAGCCGATGGTGCGCGCGGACGTCAGCCCGAACATCTTGAAGAAGGCGTCATTGCCATAGGTGAGGCGGCTGGCGGCATCGCGGCGGAAGATGGCGTCGCCCTGCGCGTCCACCAGGCCCTTGTAGCGCGCTTCGCTCTGGTTCAGCCGCGCATTGATGGCGGCGGCATTTTTCAGCGAGGCTTCCAGCCGTCCCGCAACGGTCTTGAGCTGCACCGCCTGCTGGCCCAGAATCTCGCCGCGCTCGCGCGCCCGCAGGATCGTGTCCAGCAGGAAGGCCAGCGCCACGGCCATCAGCGCCCCAAAACTGAAGCTCGTGATCACCGTCAGCGCGCCGAACAGCAGGATGTCCGCCAGCGCGGCGACCAGCATCAAGCCCGCCACCGTGCCAAACACGATCCTGAGTATCCGCGCGATGCTCAAAGCGGCGATTTTCCCGGTAATTCCCTGGCCAATGTGCCCCGGCGACCCTTCAGAAACGCTTAAAGTTCCGGCGGTTTTGTTAACCCGCGCCCGGTTCGGGCTCCAAGAATTAAACCCTGTAAAAACAATAACTTGCCGGGATTCCGGGGTCGAGTTCCCACGCTGTCACAAAAGCTTTGCAGGACTGTGATGTTCGTGGCGCGGGAGCGGTGTGAATTCGCCCAGTCTTTGACGCGTCCCGGGGCTTCCTTTGACCGATATCACCTTGAACGAATCTGCCGCCCTTGCCGAACGAGTAGCCACCGCGCGCAGTGCCGGCGCGGGCGAAACCCGCTTTCGCCTGATGGCGCTGTCGGCGGCGATTTGCGTGCTGGTGATTTTCGCCGGCGTGATCGGCTCGCTGATCCATGGCGCCATGCCATCCTTCAAGGCTTTCGGCCTTGGCTTCATCACCACGGAGGCCTGGCGGCCCACCCGCGAGATTTTCGGCGCCCTCGGGCCCATCTACGGCACCCTGGTGACCAGCGCCATCGCCATGATCATCGCGGTGCCGGTGGGCATCGGCATCGCCATCTTCCTGACCGATCTTTGCCCGCGCATCCTGCGCCGTCCGATCGGCATCGCCATCGAGCTGCTGGCCGGCATTCCCTCCCTCATCTACGGCATCTGGGGCTTCTTCGTCTTTGCGCCCTGGTTCCAGGCGCATGTGCAGGAGCCGGTGATCACGGCGCTGGACGGTGTGCCGGTGCTGGGCAGCCTGTTCGGCGGCGCGCCCTATGGCATCGGTGTCTTCACCGCCGGTCTAATCCTTTCCATCATGATCCTGCCCTTCATCTCGGCGGTGACCCGCGACGTGCTGGAGACGGTGCCCCATGTGCTGAAGGAAGCCGCTTACGGCCTGGGCTCCACCAGCTGGGAAGTGATGCGCAAAGTGTGCCTGCCCTTCTGCTCCACCGGCGTGGTGGGCGGCGCCATGCTGGCGCTGGGCCGTGCCCTGGGCGAAACCATGGCCGTCACTTTCGTGATCGGCAATGCGCACCGGATCGAACCTTCGCTGTTCGCGCCAGGCACATCGATCTCGGCGGCCATCGCCAATGAATTCACCGAGGCGACGAGCGAACTCTACCGTTCCGCCCTGATCGAGCTTGGCCTGCTGCTGTTCGTCATCACCTTCATCGTCCTGGCCTGCGCCCAGCTGCTGCTGCGCCGCCTGGAAAAGGCCAAGGGGAAATAGCCATGCAAATTTCCACGGGTCTTTATTTCCGTCGCCGCCTGGCCAATGGCGTGTTCGTCACCCTGTCGATTGCCGCTGCCCTGTTCGGCCTGGTGTGGCTGGCCTTCATCCTGGGCGGGTTGCTGGTGGACGGCATCTCCGCGCTGTCGCCCACTTTGTTCACCGAAATGACGCCGCCGCCCGGCAGCAAGGGCGGTCTCGCCAATGCCATCGGCGGCAGCATCCTGATGAGCGTGGTGGCGGTCGTGGTCGGCACTCCCATCGGGCTTTTTGCCGGCACCTATCTGGCCGAATATGCCCGCTACGGAAAACTCTCTTTTGTGGTGCGCTTCGTGAACGACATTCTCTTGTCGGCGCCCTCCATCGTCATCGGCCTGTTCATCTACGAAGTGCTGGTGGTGCCGATGGGCCATTTTTCCGGCTGGGCCGGTGCGGCGGCGCTGACCGTGATCGTGATTCCGGTGGTGGTCCGCACCACGGAAAACATGCTGCTGCTGGTGCCCAACGGCCTGCGCGAAGCGGCGTCCGCACTGGGCGCCCCGCCCAACTTTGTCATCAAGCTGGTGACCTGGAAGGCCGCGCGCGCCGGCATCATGACCGGCATCCTTCTGGCCGTGGCGCGCATCTCGGGCGAAACCGCGCCGCTGCTGTTCACCGCCCTGGGCAACACCGGCTGGAGCTGGTCGCCAAGCGCCATGAACCAGCCGATGGCCAGCCTGCCGGCTGTCATCTACTCGTTTGCGACCGGTCCCTATCAAGACCAGCAAGCCCTGGCCTGGGCAGGCGCGCTGCTGATCACCGTGACGGTGCTGGTCCTGTCCATCGCCGCCCGCCTCCTCGAAAACCAGAAACGGACCTGATCCATGGATACCGCTCTTCACCTGGCGCCGGAACACCACGCCAATCCCGCCGCTGCTGAAAAGACCAAGATCGATATCCGCGATCTGAGCTTCTATTACGGCGCCTCCAAGGCGCTGAAGAACATCACCCTGCCGCTGAAGGAAAAGAAGGTCACCGCCTTCATCGGCCCGTCGGGCTGCGGCAAGTCCACCTTGCTGCGTGCCATCAACCGCATCTTCGAACTCTATCCGCACCAGCGGGCCGAGGGCGAAATCATGATGGACGGCGACAATATCCTGACTCTGAAGGACATGAACCTGCTGCGCGCCCGCGTCGGCATGGTGTTCCAGAAGCCGACGCCATTTCCCATGTCGATCTATGACAATGTCGCCTTCGGCATCAAACTCTATGAACGCGTCCCCAAGTCCGAACTGGATGGCCGTGTCGAAAGCGCGCTCACCCGCGCCGCCTTGTGGGGTGAAGTGAAGGACAAGCTGAGCGCCAGCGGGCTTTCCCTGTCCGGCGGTCAGCAGCAGCGCCTGTGCATCGCACGCAGCGTGGCGACGCGCCCCGAAGTGATCCTGCTGGACGAGCCTTGCTCGGCGCTGGACCCGATCTCCACCGCCAAGGTCGAAGAGCTGATCGAGGAACTGGCGAACGACTACACCATCGTCATCGTCACCCACAACATGCAGCAGGCCAGCCGCGCCAGCGACTACACCGCCTTCATGTATCTGGGCGAACTGATCGAATACGGCCCGACGGAAAAGATCTTCACCGCGCCCGAAAACAAGCAGACCGAGCAGTACATCACCGGCCGCTTCGGCTGAGCGCGGGTCTTTTGCGTCGTGAGTTCGTCGCGCCTTCGCTCGCGTACTTGAGTGTACACGTCGCTCGGCCGCTCCTGCTCACGCCACAAAACCCCTCGCGCTCAGTGCGCGGGAACTAAATATAATCCGCCGCAACCGTCTCGTCGCGCGCCGCGCTGCTGCCCATCGCCTTCAGCACCCAGGTCAGCACGATGCTGACCAGCAGGTTTACCAGCAATGCGCTGACGGCCGCGTAACAGGGAATCGTCCAGCCCGCGATGTGCAACGGATAGACGCTCGCCTTGAAGCCCAGTTGCGCCACCATCCAGGTGCCAAGCCCCACGCCGCTCGCCCATCCGGCCAGCAGCGCGCGCGGATCAAGCCGCACATACAGCGCCAGCAGCACGCTGGGCACCGTCTGGCAGATCCAGATACCGCCCAGCAATTGCAGCTGGATGGCATAGGCGGTCTGCATCTCCAGCACGAAGAACAGCGCCCCCAGCTTGGCCACGAACGCCACGATCTTGGCCATGCGCGCCTCGGTCTGCGGCGCGCAATCCGGTGCGATGAACTCCTTGTAGATGTTGCGGGTGAAAAGGTTGCCGCAGGCGATCGCCATGATCGAGGCCGGCATCATCGCGCCGATGGCGATGGCCGCAAACGCAAGGCCCGCGAACCAGTGCGGGAACATGTGCAGGAACAGCGCCGGCACCGCGAAATTGTTGCCGAAGCTTTTGAAGCCTTCGGTATATTCCGGCATCCGGTTCACGCCCGATGCCACCGCCATGTAGCCAAGCAGCGCGATCAGCGCCAGCGCCACCGAATAGGCCGGCAGCAGGATGGCGTTGCGCCGAATGACATGACGCGACGACGATGACAGGATTCCCGTCACCGAATGGGGGTACAGGAACAGCGCCAGCAGCGAGCCCAGCGCCAGGGTGATATAGCCGAAGCCCGCACCCAGGCTGTGATCGGGCGCCGGCGGCAACAGCAATTGCGCCGGCGGCACCGCGTCAAACACCTTGCCATAGCCGCCCAGCTCGGCCGGAATGATGATGATCGCCGCCAGCACGGTGATGTACACCAGTAGGTCCTTGGCCACCGCGATCAGCGCCGTGCCGCGCAGGCCGCTGGTATAGGTAAAGGCCGACAGCACCACGAAGGCCGCCAGCAATGGCGCCGACACATTGCCCAGCACCGGCACGACCACGTTGTAATCCAGCCCTAGCGCCGCGATCACCACCTGCATGCCCACAAGCTGCAGCGCGATATACGGCATCACCGCCACCAGCCCGGTGACGGCGATCGCCAGCGCCAGCCAGCGATGGCCAAAACGCCCCTTCACGAAATCGGCGGCGGTGATGTAGCCGTGGGCCTTGGCCACCGACCACAGCCGCGGAAAGGCGATGAACACCATGGGATACATCAGCGCCGCATAGGGCACGGCGAAGAATCCGGTGGCGCCCGCACCGAACATCAAGGCGGGCACGGCGATGAAGGTATAGGCGGTATAAAGATCGCCGCCGAGCAGGAACCAGGTGATCAGGGTGCCGAAGCTGCGCCCGCCCAGGCCCCATTCGCTGAGCTGGGAAAGATCGCCCGCCCGCCAGCGCGCCCCGAACAGGCCCAGGAAGGCGACCGCCACGAACAGCACGGCGAAGACAATGATGGTGATGGGATGGACGCTCATTTGCGGCGACCTTCCTCGAACAGATAGACCGGCACGATGCAGGCTGCGGTCAGGAAGATGCCGAAGATCTGCCACCAGTAGAAAAAGGGAATGCCGAACACTTCCGGTGTCAGCCGGTTGTAGAAGGGCGGCCACGCCCAGGCGGCATAGGGGATGAGCAGGAACAGGTACACCGGATGGAATTTCCGGCCCCCCGCATTCAAGGGCTTGTCGTCAGGCATGTCGCGGCTCCCCAGCACTGCGCCGCCCAGAGGCTCTCGGGGCGGCGCATCTCTATAGCAGAATTCGTGTTCAGCGCGCCGGGCCGACCGGCTTGCCGTTCTCGTCCACCTGCTGGGTGATGTTGGGCCCGGTGCCCGACAGGATCAGCACCGCCGGTTCCTTCTCGCCCGTGCGCGCGCCGTCCCAGTGAATGCCGTTCAGCTTGTCGACCGCCACCGTCCCGGCATGGACCGGATAGGTGGTGCGCTCGTCATAGACGCTGCTGGACGAAGTCCACCAGGTGCCCGAGATCACATAGGCCCAGCGCACATTGTTGTGATAGTGCGGCTTGGAGAAATTGCCCGGATACCACTTGTACATCACGGTATAGGGGCCGGGCTTGGACGGATCGCCATACAGGATGCAGGTCTCCTGCTTGCCGACGGCGCCGGTGCACTTGATGTCCTTGGGCAGGGTGACGCCAATGCGGGCGGGGTCGGGCAGCGGCCCGGCCGGGTCGTTGACGGTGGTGCCGATCTTGGGGTCGTTCTGCGCAATGGCCACGGTGGCGGCGCCAATGCCCGCGGCGACGCCGGCAACCAAAATCATTTTCGCGACGGAATGCATGATCATCCTCTCCCTGGATCCCCCGACGGGATCTTATGGAGAGGATGATAGTCAGTAACCGCGACGGCCCGCAAACAAATCAGGCTCCTTCGCGCTTGCAGCACGCAGGGGCGCTTGAAAAAATCAGGCCTGCTTGCGGCTGACGAACACCAGGCCAATACCGGCCAGCACGGCCATCACGCCGGCAGCGGTGGGAATCCAAAGACTGTGATCTTCCTCGGCGTTGATCTGGATCGGACCCGCATTCACCACATTCTTGGTCTCGGTCCAATGCACGCTGCGAAACACCAGGCCGCCAACACCGGCCAGGATCAGAACCACGCCCAAAATCATCATCGGTTTCATGTGTTATCCCTCTAATGGAGGTGACAACGAAAACACCGGAACAAAGGTTCCGCGCCCCTTCCGCGCCGCGCCGCGCTGCTGTAAACTGCGTGACGGGGCAACAGGGGGTCATCCATGACCGTTCGCGTCTTCATCGCCGGCCTGCTCGGCGCCATCGCCATGTTCATCTGGTCGTCCGTGCTGCATGTGGCGACGCCGCTGGCCGAAACCGGAATCCAGCAAATCCCGAACGAAACTCCGGTGATCGCCGCCATGCAGGCGTCGCTGGGCGAAAAGGACGGCCTCTTCTTTTTCCCGTGGGTGGACATGAACGATCCGGACGCGATGGCGAAATCGGCCGCGGCCATCAAGGCCAATCCGTCGGGCCTGCTGATCTACCACGCCCCCGGCAAGGGCCTGATCGACATGGCCGCACCGATGGCCGAGGAATTCCTCAAGCAGCTGGTGATCGCGCTGATTGCTGCCTGGCTGGTATCGGTCGCCGCCATCGCCACCTTCGCCCGGCGCGTGGTTTTCATCACCGCCATCGGCGTCACCATGGCGCTGTCCACCAACGGCTCCTATTTCATCTGGTATGGCTTCCCGCTCAGCTACACCCTGTCCTACATGCTGATCGAGGTGACCGAGATGCTGGTCGCAGGCGCGGCGATTGCGTGGTGGCTTGGCCACGCGAAGCCTTAGCGCCGCGCTTCCGTCGCCATGCGCAGCGCCAGCGCGCCAAGCACCGTCGCCATCAGCCAGCGCTGAACCGTGGCCCAGCCGGGGCGGCGCGCCAGGAAGCCCGCAATGGTGCCCGCGCTCATGGCAATCAGCCCGTTCATGGTGACGCTGACCAGGATCTGCGCGCCGCCCAGGATCAGCGCCTGGCCCAGCACATGGCCGCGCGCCGGTTCGATGAACTGCGGCAGCAGCGACAGATACAGCACCGCCACCTTGGGATTGAACAGCGCCGTCACCAGACCCATGGTGAACAGGCGGCGCGGGCTGTCCTGCGGCAGGTCGCGCACCTGGAAGGGCGAGCTGCCGCCCGGCCTTATCGCCTGCCACGCCAGCCACAGCAGATACAGCGCACCCGCCGCGCGCAGCGCGTCATAGGCAAACGGCACCGCCAGGAAGATGGCGGTAATGCCGAACGCCGCACACAGCATGTAGAAGACAAAGCCCAGCGCCACGCCCGCCAGCGATACCAGCGCCGCTTCGCGTCCCTGGCAGATGGCGCGCGACACCAGATAGATCATGTTGGGCCCTGGCGTCAGCACCATGCCCAGCGCCACCAGGCAAAAGGCGATCAGGTTTGGTGCTGCCGGCATGTCGAACCCCCGTTGGACCGCCTCATCCTAAGTGCGGTGGTCCTCACGCACCATTTCCATTCGCGCATTGCGGTCATGTCAGGGCAAATGACTGATCCGCCGATAGCTCAGCGCCTCGGCGACATGCGCGCGGCCCACGCCGTCCGCGCCCGCCAGGTCGGCGATGGTGCGCGCCACTTTCAGCACCCGGTGATAGCCGCGCGCCGACAGCTTCATGCGCTCCGCCGCCTCGGTCAGCAGTTTGCTACCCGCCGCATCGGGCTTGGCGATCCGGTCCAGCAATTCGCCTTCGGCTTCAGCATTGGTGCGCACGGGATAATCGGCAAAGCGCTCGCGTTGCACCTGCCGCGCCGCCCCAACCCGCTTCGCCACTTCGGCATTGCCTTCCGCGGCGGGCGGCAGGGTGAGGTCGGCAGCGGTGACGCCCGCCACCTCCACATGCATATCGATGCGGTCAAACAACGGCCCCGAAATGCGCGACTGGTAATCGCCGGCACATTTGGGCGCCCGCCCGCAGCCCAGCGAAGGATCGGACAGATATCCGCAGCGGCAGGGGTTCATCGCCGCGATCAGCTGGAAGCGCGCCGGATAGCGCACATGCGCATTGGCCCGCGCCACCACCGCCTCGCCGGTCTCGATCGGCTGGCGCAAACTGTCCAGCACCCCGCGCGCAAATTCCGGCAGCTCGTCCAGAAACAAGACGCCCAGATGCGCCAGCGACACTTCCCCCGGCTTCACTTTCAATCCGCCGCCCACCAGCGCCGCCATCGAGGCGGAATGATGCGGATTGCGAAAGGGCCGGGTGCGCGAAATCGCGCCGCCTTCCAGCGACCCGGCAAGGCTCTGGATCATGGAAATCTCCAGCGCCTCGCGCGCATCCAGCGGCGGCAGCAGCGCCGGCAAACGCTGCGCCAGCATCGACTTGCCCGCACCCGGCGGACCTATCATCAAAAGATTGTGCCCCCCGGCAGCGGCAATCTCCAGCGCCCGCTTGGCGCTCTCCTGGCCCTTCACATCGCGCAGGTCCGGCGCGGCCCGCGTTGCCTCCACCACCCGCGCCACCGGCGGCACCAGCACCGATGCGCCCTTTATGTGATTGACCAGCGCGATCAGCGACGGCGTCGCCAGAATTTCTATCCCGCCCGCGAATGCGGCTTCCGGCCCATTGGCGGCGGGACAGATCAACCCGCGATTGCTTTCCGATGCTGCCAGCGCGGCCGGCAGCACACCGGCCACCGCCGTCACCGCCGCATCCAGCGACAGCTCACCCAGCGCCACATAATTCGCCATCTCGCTGGCCGGGATCACCCCCATCGCCGCCAGCAGCCCCAGCGCGATGGGCAGGTCGTAATGCGAACCTTCCTTGGGAAGGTCGGCGGGTGCCAGGTTGACCGTGATGCGCTTGAACGGCAGCGCCAACCCAATCGACGCCAGGGCCGAGCGCACCCTCTCGCGGCTTTCCGCAACCGCCTTGTCGGCCAGCCCGACAATGGTCATCACCCCATTGCCGCCCTCGCCGATATGCACCTGCACATCGACTTCGCGGGCTTCGATGCCCTGGAAGGCCACGGTGTAAACGTGCGCAACGGTCATGGAAAAATCCAAAACGGCGAACGCAACACACCGGACAAGAAAAAAGCCCCGTCAGCCTAGCCGGGAACGGCAGGGCTGACGAGGCTCTTTCGGTCAGAGTTTTCCTAGACCTTGGCGGCCGCGATATAGCGGTCGGTGATGCCGTCCAACAGCTCCAGCGGCACCGCGCCGCCCAGCAGCATGGCGTCGTGGAATTTGCGGATGTCGAACTTGGCGCCCAGCGCCGCCCTGGCCCGCTCGCGCTCGCGCAGGAAGGTCAGCTTGCCCAGCATGTAGGAACAAGCCTGTCCCGGCCACACGCAATAGCGTTCGATCTCGGTTACCGCGCTGGCTTCCTTGTCGCCCAGCGTATCCACGTAATACTGCACCGCCTTTTCGCGGCTCCACTTCATCTCGTGCATGCCGGTATCCACCACCAGGCGCACGCCGCGGAACATCGCATCGTGCAGCTGGCCGATCTGGCCCAGGGTGTCGCCTTCATACATGCCCATCTCGTTGGCCATCTGCTCGGCATACAGCGCCCAGCCTTCGATATAGCCCGAGAAGAAGGACAGCTTGCGGATCAGCGGGATCTTGGCTTCCTGCGCAATGGAAAGCTGCAGGTGATGGCCCGGAATGCCTTCGTGATAGGTCAGAGTCGGCAGCGTCCACTTCGGAATCTCCGCCGTGTCGCGCAGGTTGATCCAGTAGATGCCGGGGCGCGAACCATCCAGCGGCGGATTGTTGTAATAGCCGCCCGGCGCACCCGCCTCGATATTCTTGGGCACACGCTTGATGACCAGGTCGGCCTTGGGCAGCGTGCCGAAGCTGGCGGGCAGCTTGGCGCGCACCTGCTGCACCTTGACGTTCAGGTCCTTCAGCAACTGCTCCTTGGCTTCGTCGGTGTTGGGATACTGAAACCTTGCATCGGCATACATCGCCTTCAGCCGCTCGCCGACGGTGCCCTTGGTCAGGCCGTTCTTCTTCATCAGCGCATCGATCTTGGCGCTGTGATCCTTCACGATGTCCAGGCCGATCTGGTGAATCTCCGCCGGCGGCTTGTCGGTGGTGGCCCACTGGGTCAGGCTGGCGCGGTAATAAGCCTCGCCATCCGGCAGCCGCCACACACCGGCGTCATGCGTCGCCTTGCCCTGCATTTCCTTGACCAGCGCGATCTGGCGGTCGAGCGCGGGATAGACCTGCTCCTTCACGATGCGGCTGGCCATCATTTCCCAGTCGCCCGGAATGTTCTTTTCCTTGGCGCGGCGCACCAGCGATTCGGTCAGCGGCGACTTTTCCGGCTCCGGCTTGCGCAGGTCTTCCAGCTGGGTGACGGTGCGGGCCAGCGCAAAGTCCGGCGCGGCCACGCCCAGCGCAAAGTCATGGCGCTGCACTTCGACTTCCTGATCCAGCAGGGTGCCAAAGCCGGTCAGGCGCGCCAGATAGGCATCGGCATCGGCCTTGTTCTCGATGGTGTGCTGATTGTCCAGGAAGGACGGCGCCTGCTGGTAGCTGCCGGTGAGCTGCGACAGGACATAGGGCGCACCCGCGCCGCCGCCGCCATAGTTGAAACGCTTGCCGGCATCGTCACTGTTCTTCAGCCCGAACATCACCACGTCATAGCTGACCATGTCGTCGCCGGTCAGCTTGGCGCGCGGAAAGGCCGACAGGCGGGCAAGCTGGTCGGCATTCACCGCCTTGTTGTGGGCGATGGCGGCCAGCGAGAATTCGTCGACCAGCGACTTCTGATAGGCGCGGTCGCCCTTGTCCAAGCCCAGCGCCGAAACGGTCAGCGGCGACAGGTCCAGGTTTTCCTTCACGAACTGGTCGAACAGGGCCGCCAGCTCGGCATTGGATTTGGTGTCGGCGGCAAAGGCGGGTGCGGCAGCGGTCAGCGCCGCGGCGGCAGTGGTGGCAAGCATGGAACGGCGATTGAGCATCAAGAACCCCTTGGGATAAATCCGGGCCCGCGCCCAGCGCGCGCGCCACTCTCTTGCATGGCAAGGTAGCGGGACACCGCAGGCCCGGCAAGGCTGGAAAAGTTGCGATTATGGCGCGAACTTTGTTTGAAAATGCCAGTTGCGCCTTTGAATGGGTATTTCTACCGAGGTACCGCTCCCCGGCACGTAAACAGCCCCTTAAGTGGAAATGTCCAGTATGCGTTCGATGCCGTTCGGGCATTTGCCGCAGGGATACGCATGCTTTCCGATCTGGAATATAAACAGAAGACCGACATCGCCGGACTGCAGGTCGCCGCCGCCAAGCTGCATGTCCTGCAGCTGGGGCCGATCAAGGCCAAGATGGGCGACCGTTGGGACCGCCTGTCGGACCTGGTGCACAAGCTGTTCGAAAAATCGCTGCAGCAGGTGCAAGGCCCACACGATCACTTTCTGCGGCTCGACGACATGTCCTATGTGGTGTCCTTCCATCGCCTGTCGATGGAAGAGGCGAGCCTGGCTTGCGCCGCCATCGCAAAGGAAGTCTGCGAGCTTCTGTTCGGCGCGGATGTCGACGAAATTTCGGTTCGCAGTCTGGTCGGCAATGTCTCTCCCGAACTGTTCACGACAGGTTCGGGGGCGGGCCTGAAGATTTCCGAACTGCTGGAAGACAAGGGCGGGGAAATCATCCACCACCATCCTGCCGATCCGACGGTCACTGCCGCCCCCGCCACCTGGTTGTCGGGTGACTGGCTTGCCAAGGGTCACAAAATGGCCGCCCGGGCGGGATGGAGCATGGGCTTCTTTCCCATCTGGGACCTGCATAAGCGCAAAAGCTTTTCACTGTTCGCCTCGCTCTATTCCGGGACCGCGCCCAAGAATCTCGTCGGTGTGCGCCGTGCCCTGGGCGGACTGGAAGAAGCCCGCATAGCAGAAATGGAAATCGCATTGCTGTTCGCCGCCGCGGAATATGCCCAGCGCCTCCATGCTGCCCGCAAAATCTGCGTCCTGGGCGTCGGCGCCAGCTATGAAACCTTGTCCGGCTTTCACACCCGCATCCGTTACACCGCCGCGCTCAAGGCCATTCCCACATTTGCCGAATGTCCGATCATGGTTCGCCTGGGGCCCATCCCGGACGGCACGCCGCTGGGCCGGATCGCCGAAATCGTGGCGATGATGGCGCTGCCGAACATCCGCGTTTCGCTGGAGTTCAAGACGCCCCGCACCTTGCCCGAGATGGACATCCGCCTGGGCGCTGCGGGTATCGGCGGCATTCTGCCCGCCGATTGCGATCCTGGGACCGCCGCACTGATCGCCCAGCGGCTGGTGCGCCGGGCCGCCGAACAAAAATGCTTCGCCTTCCTGCACGGCCTTTCCAGCCCGGCTTTGCTGGACGCGGCGAAAGAAAATGGGGTGCG
The DNA here is from genome assembly GCA_038324265.1 of Micropepsales bacterium. Lineage (GTDB taxonomy): Bacteria > Pseudomonadota > Alphaproteobacteria > Micropepsales > Micropepsaceae > Rhizomicrobium. Next base: position 32,512 of record JBBQHU010000007.1, read on the forward strand.
GGCCGGTACCGGCCAGTCCATCGGCGCGGACAGGTTTTACACGGGCCAGGAGCCGGTGCCGGAATTTCCCTTGTTGGCCGACGGCGGCCGGTGGCAGGTCTGAATTTCTGACCCGCGCCTATTCCGGGGCGACGGTCACTTTGATGCCGTCGGTCTCGGCCGAGCAGATCACCTGGCACGACAGGCGCGAATTGGGCTCCACCGCCAGCGCCATGTCCAGCATGTCGATCTCTGCTTCGGATGGCTTGGGCAGCTTGTCGAACCAGCCGTCATTCACATAGACGTGGCAGGTGGCGCAGGCGCAGGCGCCGCCGCATTCCGCCGCGATATCCAGCCCGCCATCGCGCAGGATTTCCATTACGCTCCAGCCGTCGCGGCCTTCGAGTTCGTGCAGCTTGCCGTTGCGGTCGGTGGCGATGATCTTCATCAGGAAACACCCAGCTTCTTTTGCAGGTTGGAAGACGACGTCGTGTACTGGAAGCGCAGCTTCTCATTGGGCCGCGCGATATGGAAGGCCGCCTGTGCCATCAGCGCCGCCTCATGGAAGCCCGACAGGATCAGCTTCAGCTTGCCCGCATAGGTGTTGATGTCGCCGATGGCAAAGATGCCGGGCGTCTGGCTTTCAAACCGCGCCGTGTCCACCGCGATCAGATTCTCGGTCAGGTTGATGCCGAACTCCGCGATCGGGCCCAGCTTGATGGTCAGGCCGAAGAACGGCAGGAAGGTATCAACTTCATGATGCCACTCGGTCTTGTCATGGCCAGCAAGCGTCACGCCGGTCAGCTTGCCGGGTTCGCCATGCACCGCCTTCACCGAAGCGACATGGAATTTCACCTTGCCCGCCGCTTCCAGCTCGCGCATCTGGTTGACGCTGTGGGCCGCGGCGCGAAAGCCGTCGCGGTGATGGACCAGCGTCATGCTCTTGGCCAGCGGGGCCAGGTTGATCACCCAATCGAGGGCGGAATCCCCACCACCAGCAATAAGTATGTTCTTGCCGCGGAAGGTTTCCATCTTGCGCACGGCGTAATGCACGCCGACGCCGTCACCGGCATTCTCGTGCAGCTCGATGCCCGGCACCGGGGGACGCTTGGGCTGGAACGATCCGGCGCCCGCCGCGATCACCACCACATGGGCGATGATCTCGGTGCCCTGGTCGGTCGACAGCTTCCAGCGGCCGTCTTCCAGCTTTTCCAGCTTGGTGGCCATCTCGTTGAAGTGGAACTGCGGGTTGAACGGCTTGGTCTGTTCCAGCAGCCGGTTGGTCAGCTCCTGGCCGGTGACGATCGGCAGGCCCGGAATGTCATAGATCGGCTTTTCCGGATACAGCTCGGTGCACTGGCCGCCCGGACGGTCCAGGATGTCCACCAGATGGCATTTGAGGTCGAGCAGGCCGAGTTCAAAGACGGCAAAAAGCCCGATCGGGCCTGCGCCGATGATGACGACATCTGTTTCGACCGGACCGCCGGAGGCGGGCGCAACGTCTGGGGCGCTCATGCTATTTTACACCTAACTTCGTGTAATGGCTGGGAAATCGTGGTTCTTATAGGTAAAACCCTTGGCCGCAACAACCCCCGCAAGGCAAGCTGCCGCAATGCAAAATGACGCCCCCGGCAAGCCAGCCCTGAAAGCCCCCGCCGACTGCGCCGACATGGCCGCGTTGCGCGCCGAAATCGACGAACTGGACCGCCGGCTGGTCGCTCTTCTGGCCGCCCGCCAGGCCTATATGGACCGCGCCGCCATCCTGAAAACCGCCCGCGACCAGGTCCGCGACCCCGCAAGGATCGAAGACGTCGTCACCAAGGTGCTGGCCGAGGCACAAAAAGTTGGGTTGTCAGCGGCCATCGCCGAACCGGTCTGGCGCACCTTGATCGAGCAATCGATCCGGCATGAGTTTGAAAAGTTTGATTTGAAAGCGTAGCGCCACTGCGCAACGAGCCTTCGAAGTTTGCCCGGCGCACCTTACACCGGCATTCCAAAGCGAACATCCGGACTTCCCGGTATTAGGTAGCAACGTTCCAAAGCCCCGATGCGGGATAAGCTGGGATTAGCCGGGATTTCGCGGGATAATGCGTCTCCAATTGGAGGGCACATGAAATCTCCCCACGAAGACGCGGCCAGAGCCAAATTCGAAAGAACTCAGGCCGCAGCAACCGGAACGTTGGCCGTGGCTGGTACGGGAATAGCCGTTGGCTTTGAGGGTGGCTTTTACGTCCTTCTGGTGGCTCTTTGCATGATCGTAGTGTGGAACGCTTGGATTTTCTGGGCATGTTTCACGGACATACAGATGGCCATGCGGGAAGACGATAACTCTAGGACTTACTATGACTGACACCCACGTTGTCAGCGCCCTCAAGACCAAGCGCACCCAGGTCGCAGGCCAGATTGAATCCCTACAAGGCCAGCTACGGCAGGCCACGATAGACCTAGACCATGTTGAGGCGGCGCTACGGCTGTTTGACCCCGAAGTTGACCTAGCCGCCCTGTCGCCCCGGAAGGTCGCCCCGGTCCTGTACGACACCAAGGGCGACACCGGGCGGGTGATCCTCGAAACCCTGCGGACGGCCATGCGCCCCCTGTCCACGGCGCAGGTATGCGAGGCGGTGATGAAGGCGCGAGCGCTGGACACCAACGACAAGGCCCTGTGCCGGATGATGATGCGGCGGACGAACGCGAACCTGAAGCACTGGGCCAAGAAGCGGGGCCTGATCCGGTCAATGCCGGGGCCGGGACAGCAGTTGCTTTGGGAAGTCGTGCGCTAACAGCGCGCCGCTGGCAGATATATTTCTGCAGCTAAATCTGGAGTCCGCTTGACTCGCGGATTTTCGCGGAAAATTCCAGCATTTCCGAGTCTTTTTTCCGCCAGTGCTGCTTGACGGACTCCCCGAATGGGCCACTAGATGTAGTCGTTCACAGTGCTTCGGGTGCCCCAAGTAGGGGATTCGAGGGGAACTTCGGGCTGTACCCCGAAAGCAAAAGGCCGATCCCCAGGGACCGGCCAATTTTCACTTGGATGCTTGGTAGAGTGGTTGAATACACCGGGCTTTAAACCCGGCAGACCCCTAACCCCACGCGCCCTGATCAGATGCAGGGGGGACAAGGTCTCGTGAGTTCGAATCTCACAGCATCCGCCACTTACTTCACGTTAAAGGCGGTCCTTCCGGGGGCCGCCTTTTTCATTCAACAGCAACAGATTGCGTCCGTCCACAGGTGTTCGTCAATAGCTAGTGTGTAGCTGTACAGCTAAATCACAGCTAAAATAGCAAATGGCCGAGGACAAAAAGACCGCCCCTCCGATAAATTTAAACCTGCCGCATCAAACGGTTAGGTATCTGATGCAGCTTAAGCGTAGCGGCCTCTATGGCAATCAATTAGGGGTTGTTGCCCGGACTCTGGTCCAGGATCAGATAAAGGCCCTCATAAAGCAGGGCTCCTTGCGGATGGAATTTGACCCCGGCGAGGATAGCGGACCTGACGAAACTTAAGCGGACCGGCGCTGCCAATACCCTTTCCAAGTCCGGCTAACCGGGTGCATCGCCGCCGCCGACACGAAGGCTGAGAACTGCGCGCCATTGCTCTCGCGGCGGTTATCTTCGCGCCAGTCCATTTCAGCGGCGTATGCGGCCAGATAGGGGCCGGCGATGTGGTGATGGGTGCCGACTTCGGCGCGGCGCAGACGGCAAAGCAGGCTAGCGGTTCAGTCTTCCTTGACGCGCGTCACGGTGGTCTTTTCCGTCACGACCGTTTCGGTCTTTGGCGCTTCCACCACAACAACCTTGGGCGCGGGCTTGGGTTCGTCTTCGGTAATGATGACTGTGTCGCCCATGACGGGGTCCTCTCAAAATTTTGCGGAACGCGATAGAAAAAGGGCGACAGTCAGAAAACCGTCGCCCGTCTTTCGCTTACTTGGCCTGGCCGGTGACCACGATGGCCTTGGGGGCGCCGCCGCTCTTGTAGTTGTCCCACATGAGGAAGCCGACCACGCCCACCGCCAGCAACACCGCGCCGAGGATGAAACCCATCACGGCAGAGCCGCCGCTGCTGCCACCGCCGCCGCCGTCTTTTTCAATAATGACTGCCATTGTGATGCTCCTGGTGAATAGTCGCAGAGGCAACGAAGCAGGGGCACACCGGTTCCGGTCCCGATTGCGAGTTCCCATCCACACGCGTCCGGCCCGTGATAAGATGCGCGCGATGAGAACGATGCCGCGCGCTTTATCAGACGGCTATCCACCTCCGGCGGGGGAGGGGGTGGTGGCAATTCATCAAAACGAATATCCGGCAAGTGCCTGGCGCAGCACGAAAGCGGCACCCGCCGGCGCGCGCAAAAGCACAGGACAGGAAAATGCCTGTCCGCCGTTTGTCCAACGATGCAAAGAATCAGGCGGCGAGATACTTTTATGCTGCCAAATATTGGGCGATGAAGGCCTGCACGGCCTCGCCCTCGATCCGCAGCGCCTCGATCACCTGCACGGCGCGGTCGCGCTGGGTGCCGGGATCGACCGGCTCGGCATCGGCCGCCGCCTCGCCCATGGCAAAAGCCCCGACGCCGCGCGCCGCGCCCTTGATGGTGTGGGTGACTTCGCGCCACTTGCGCCCGTCGCGCTGGTCCAGGATGCCCAGAAGCTGCCCCACCATCTGCGAGACCTGATCGTCGAACAGCCTCAGGATCTCGGCATTCAGCGCCTTGTCGCCGCCGGTGTAGCGGGCGAGATGGGACAGATCGATGGGCTCGGCCATGGCAAAAGGGCTCTCAATTAGCCCGGCTATCCTGCCCCCGCCGCCGCTAAAGCCGGGTTAATCCGGCTTTTGGGTGTGAAACCAGCCGGATTCATGCTTAAATTGCCAAAGGCAGGGCGATTTCAGGGCTTTAGGACATATGGTAAAAAGCTTCGGGCAGCCCGTCGGCAAGCCAGTGACGCTGGAGAAGCCGGCCCAGATTCCGGCCAACGCCCAGCCCGCGCCGGTTGCCGCTCCCATCCCCCGCCTGAAGCCCAGCCGTTTCGGCACCGTGGCGCTGGCCAGCGGCGCCGTCCTGTCGCTGTTCTGGGTTGGCGTGGCTGGCGCCTTTGTCTGGGGCTGGCTCGGCCCCGTGGGCCTGGCAAGCCTGCCACTTTCCACCAAGGCCCTGATCGCGGCGGGCATGATCCTGCCGCCCTTTTTGTTCATGGCAATCTCGTCGGCCCTATCCAGAAGCGTCGCGATGGCCGATTCCACCCGCCTGCTGGTGATCGCCACCGACCGGCTGTTCGCCGCCGACGAAACCACCGCCAACAATGCGGCGCGTCTCGCGCGCGCCGTGCGCCGCGAACTCGACGGCCTCAACACCGGTCTTGATGTCGCCTTCCAGCGCATGCGCACTTTGGAAGCGGTGCTGGAAAAGCAGATTTCGACCTTGGACGATGCCGGCGCGCGCGCCCAGGTGCGCGGCGACAGCATCGCCGCCCGCCTCAACCAGGAATCCCATCGTCTGGAAACCTTGGGCGACAGCCTCACCGATGCGGCTGGCCGCGCCAGCGAAGTGGTGGCGGGCCGCGCTGCCCAGCTCAAGGCCACGATGGAATCCGCCGAAGGCACTCTGAAGATGGCGACCCAGTCGCTGGACGTGCAGGCTGCAAGTTTCCGCGGCGCCATCACCGCCGCTGCCGAAGCGCCGCTGGAAGCCGCCAAGTCGCTGGACGCCCAGTCGCAGCGGATCGAGGAAGTCAGCGACACCGCCATGAGCCGCGCCGAATTCGTGCTGGCGCGGCAGGAAAAGCACCGCGCCCAGATGCACGAGCTGGTGCAGAAGCTGAAGGACGAAAGCGAAGTCTTCGAAGGCGCGCTGGCCCAGCAGCGCACCGGCATGGAACAGGCGATCGAGGCATTGGGCGGGGAGGCGCGCAAGTTCGAAATGGTGACCGGCGATGCCGAACGCCACCTGGAACTGATCATGGCCAATGCCGCCACCCGCGCCGCGCAACTGACTGGCGCCTTCGCACGCGAGGCCGAACGGCTGAAGGAAACCAGCGAAACGGCGGCCAGCGTGCTGGCGGGCCTGTCGGCGGCGCTGAAGGATGCGGGCACCGGCGCCCAGACATTGATCGGCGAAAGCGCCGCCCAGGCCAAGCATGACGCGCGCCTGCTGGTGGGCGAGGCGATGGCAGAATGCGAACGCCTGCTGCGCACCGCCGGCGAGATGAGCGCCGAAGCCGGCAAGATTCGCGGCCTGCTCAGCGAAACCACCCGCGACGTGGAAAAGCATCTCATTCGCCTGCCGGGTCTCGCACAGGAAGAAGCGCGCCGCGTGCGCCAGATGATGGCCAGCGAAACCGAACAGATTCTGGACCTGTCGGCCCGCACCATGTCCACGCTTCACGCGCGCGCGACGCAGAAGATCGCCCCGCCCGATCCGGTCAGCGGCGCACCGACCAAGACTGCGGACGCGGAGCCCGAAGGCCTGAAGGGTCTGGCGCGCAAGCTGACATCCAAGAAGCCCGCGCCGACCGGCCAGCGCTGGGACATGAAGACCCTGCTGGCGGCGGCGGAACAGGGCGGCGACATGCGCCGCGACGGCAAGTCGCTCGACAATACTGCGACCCTGGGTGCGCTGGAACTGGCGCTCGCCGACATGGCGATAGACCTGTCAGCGCTGGATGAAACCCAGCCCGGTGACGAGGACTGGAAGCGCTATCTCGCCGGCGATCGCGCCGTCTTCGCGCGCCGCCTGGCCGACACTATCGACGACAGCGCTGTGGACCGCGTCACCACGCTGTACCGCGATGACAAGCGCTTCCACGATGCCGCCGACGCCTATCTGACAGAATTCGAAACCCTGCTGACCCGCGCCAAGGAAGGCGATGGCGGCGGCTTGCTGACTTCGACCTTGCTGTCGGCCGATACCGGCAAGGTGTATCTGGCGATCGCTTATGCGCTCGGGCGTCTCTGAAGCCGCGCCGCGTAGAAGCCGTCCATGCCGCCATCGATCATGAAGGGCAGGGTGCGCAGGTCGCCTTCGGGCGTGATCCAGTCCTCGTGGCCGAACACATCCTCTTTCGTGATTGGCACGCGTGCAAAATCTTGATGCGATGACAGAAAGGCGGCAATCTGTTCCTCGCCTTCCTCGCGCTCCAGCGAACACACCGCAAAGACCAGCGTACCGCCCGGCTCGACCATCGCCGCGCCGCTGAGCAGAATCTCATAGGCCGCACCTGCCGACACGGTGACGTCGGCAGCGCCCTTGATCCAGGGCAGGTCGGGATGGCGGCGAATGGTGCCTGTGGCGGTGCAGGGCGCATCGATCAGCACAAACGGCGCGGTAATTTCCACGTCGCGCGCATCGGCCTGAACGATCTCTGCCTCCATCCTTGTGCGCGCCAGGTTTTCCCGGATGCGTTCCGCCCGCACAGCATCAATCTCCACCGCCGTCACGCTTGCGCCCATCGCCGCCAGTTGCATGGTCTTGCCGCCCGGCGCGGCGCACAAATCAATCACCCGCTGGCCGCGCACATCGCCCAGCAACGTTGCCGGCAGCGATGCGGCGGCGTCCTGCACCCACCAATGCCCCGCCGCGAAGCCCGGCATTGTGTCGATACGTCCTTCCGCTGACAGCCGCCGCACCATGCCGAACAAGGCCGTGCTCTGCGGATGGGTTGCGCCCTCTGCCTTCAGGACGATGTCGATCGGCGCTTCGCTCTGGTGGGCGCGGGCGATCTGCCGCGCGGTGCCGGCGCCATATTGCGCGGTCCAGCGCGTCCACAGCCAGTCGGGCGTGGACAGCCGCTCGCGATCCAGCCCCGACAGCGCCATCTCGCCCTGGCTCGATACCTTGCGCAGTACGGCGTTGATCAGCGGCTTGAAGTGCACCGCCTTGGTGTCCTTGATCGCCAGCTGATTGGCGGCATCCACCGCAGCATGCGCCGGCACTTTCAGGATCAGCAGTTCGCAGGCACCCAGCAGCAGGATCTCGGTCGCCGCGCCCGCTTTGTGCGGCGCCAGCGGCTTGGCCATGAACTTGCGCAGTACCGCATCCAGCGCCCCCATGTGGCGCAGGGTCTGGCTGATCAGGGCGCGGGCAAAGCCGGCATCGCGAACCTCAAGGCCTGACAGCTGTTCCAACTGTGCATCCAACGGTCGGCGCTTCTGCAGCACGCCTGACAGAATGGCGAGCGCTGCCTTGCGCGCGGGGAGGCCGGTATCTTTCATCAGGGGTGTTTAGTCGGGTCAGTGTCTAGCGGCAACCAGATCCCCGGCCGCTCGCTTGGGCTCGCGGCGTTCGGCGCTCAAATCGGTCCACTGGACCAATTTGACCCGCTTCGCGGGTCGCGCCTCACCCCCAGGGACCACGACGAATAATACCGGCTTGCGGCACGGCCGTGTCCAGCTGCAGCGGCGCATCCGGGCGCGTCGCCATCGCCTTCAGTCGGGCGATGCGTTCCTCGGTGGACGGATGGGTGGCGAACAGGCTGCCGATGCCGCCATGCAGGGGATTGATGATGAACATGTGTGCCGTGGCGGGATTGGCGTCGGCAGGATAGTTTGGCGTGCCTTGCGCAGCGCGTTCGATCTGGCCCAGCGCGCTGGCCAGCCACAGGGGTTTGCCGGTGATCTCCGCGCCTGCACGATCGGCTTCGAACTCGCGGCTGCGCGAGATGGCGGCCTGCACCAGCATGGCGGCAATGGGTGCCAGCATGGTGACCAGCAGCACGCCGACAAAGCCCATCGGGTTCTCCCGGTCTCTGGAGCCACCCATGAAGAAGGCCATATTGGCCAGCATGCCGATGGCGCCGGCGATCACCGCGGTAATGGTCATGGTCAGGGTGTCGCGATGCTTCACATGCCCCAATTCATGCGCCAGCACGCCGGCCAGTTCCTGCGGGCTGACCTGCGCCAGCAATCCGCTGGTGACACAGACGGCGGCATGATCGGGATTGCGCCCGGTGGCGAACGCGTTGGGCTGCGGATTCTCGGTGATATAGACCTTGGGCATGGGCAGCTTGGCCTCGCCGGCCAGTTGCTGAACCATCCGGTACAGGTCGGGCGCGCTGGCGGCATCGACCTGGCGCGCGCCATACATGGACAGCAGCACCTTGTCGGAGTTCCAGTAGGCGAACATGTTCATGCCGGCCGCTATCACGAAGGCAATCAGCATGCCCTGGGCGCCGCCGATCAGCCCGCCGATCACCAGGAACAGCCCCATCAGGCCTGCCATCAGGATGCCGGTACGCAGCGTGTTCATTCTTCACTCCCTGTCCGTCCAGATGTAATCTCGGTCCATGGCCAATCAAGCAGACATCGCCGCCAGACTCGCCGAGGCCGCCCAGCGCGCCAATGCCGAAGCCCAGGCGCGCCGCGCGGCGGAGACTAAAAAGCAATTGCCGCCGGAATTGGGCGGACCCAAGGGGCCGGAGCCGACGCGCTATGGCGACTGGGAACGCAAGGGCGTCGCCTCGGACTTTTAAAAAGCCCCTTCGGTCATGCGCTCAAGCTCGTCGCGCACATCGCGCGGCCAGGCCTCGATATGGGCGGCGAAATCTTCGGCCTGCCCGGCATAAAGCGCCCGCATCGCTTCCTCATATCCCGGCGCATTGCCCACCAAAGCGGTGGCGAAGCGATAGGCGGCGTCACGCCGCGCCCGCTGCTGCGCCTTGGGGCTGCGGCTGGCCTCCTCCACCAGTTTGCGCAGCGCCACGGACGCACCACCCGACTGGGTGGCCAGCCAGTCCCAGTGCCGGGGCAGCAGGGTGATTTCGCGCGGTACCACACCCAGCTTGGGACGGCCTGGCCGGGGCAGGTCGGCGGCGGGCGGAAAGCGGGGATCTATATCCACCACCCGGCCAGTTTCAGGATCGAAGATTGCGGCCCCTTCCTGCGCCTGGCAGGCGGTATAGACTTCGGACAGGGGGCCGGCGGCGATCCGGTCAAAACCGGCAAAAGCTGTATAACGCATTTCTAGTATTTATCCGGGTATAAATGCGGAGTCAATATCGTCCGGGTAAAAGTATATTCCAGCTTTCCCTTGATGCCCGGCCCGCCGAGGTTCATTTAAGGGAGGCATCCCCGCAGGCAGCCCCATGTTCATCCAGACCGAATCCACGCCCAATCCCGCCACCCTGAAATTCCTCCCCGGACGCGACGTCATGGGGGAGGGCGCAGTGGCCGACTTCCCCGAAATCGGCGCCGCCAATCGCTCGCCGCTGGCCAAGGCGCTGTTCGCCATCCCGGAAGTGAGCCGTGTCTTTTTCGGTGCGGACTTCATCTCGGTCACCAAGCGCGACGGCGACTGGAAGCATCTGAAGCCCGCCATCCTGGGCGCGGTGATGGAGCATTTCACCCAGGGCCACCCCCTGATCGAAGGCGCCGCCGATGAAACAGAAGAAAGCACCAGCGCCGACGACAGCGAGATCGTCACCCAGATCAAGGAGCTGATCGAAACCCGCGTACGCCCCGCCGTGGCGCAGGATGGCGGCGACATCATCTTCAAGCGCTTCGACGAAGACAGCGGCATTGTCTCGCTGCATCTTCAAGGTTCGTGTGCGGGCTGTCCGTCGTCGAGCATGACGCTGAAGAACGGCATCGAGAACATGCTGCGCCATTACGTGCCTGAAGTGACTGCGGTCGAAGCGGTCTGATGTCGGCAACAGAACCTTATCTGGCCGAACCGGCGCATGCGATTTCCGACGCGGCGCTCGACACCCTGTTTCGCGAGGCACACACCACGCGCAAATGGCTGGACAAGCCGGTGTCGCCTGCGCTGCTGATGGCAATCTATGACCTGATGCGCTGGGGTCCCACCGCAGCCAATATCACGCCCGCCCGCATCGTATTCGTTACGTCGCAGGCCGCGAAAGATCGACTGAAGCCCCATCTCGACGCCGGCAATGTGCGCCAGACCATGGAAGCGCCGGTCACCGCCATCCTGGGTTATGATCTGGAGTTTGCGCGCCATCTGCCCACGCTGTATCGCGCCAATTCCGAAGCACAAAGCTGGTTCACCGACACCGAAAGCAACAAGACCATCGCACTGCGCAATGGCAGCCTGCAGGGCGGCTATTTCATCCTGGCGGCGCGGGGGCTGGGTCTGGACTGTGGCCCGATGGGCGGCTTCAGCCATGCCGGAATCGATGCGGAATTCTTCGCCGGCACCTCCATCAAGTCCAATTTTCTCTGCAATCTGGGCTACGGCGCACCAGGTGGCGCCCGTCCGCGCGACGCACGCCTGGCCTTCGACCAAGCCTGCGAGATCCTTTAGTGCTTCTTGCCGTGGACACAGCGCTGGGCGGCTGCTCGGTGGCGCTGATGGACGGCGACGCCATCCACGCCCACATCTTCGAGCCGATGGACCGCGGCCATGCCGAGCGTTTGGCACCGATGGTCCAGCAAGCCATGCAGGGCGTCGGCTTCAATGCGCTGGACCGCCTCGCGGTCACCACCGGCCCAGGTACTTTCACGGGCCAGCGCGTCGGCCTGGCCTTTATGCGCGGCCTGCGTCTGGCGCTCAAGATTCCTCTCACGGGTGTCACCACGCTTGAGGCGATCGCTGTTGCAGCCATGCAGGAAACCAAGCTGGGCCGCGCGGCCGTGATCCATGACGCGCGCCGGGACGAGGCCTATCTGCTGCTGCGCGAGGGCGACGCGGTCGTACAGCAGCCCGCGGTCCTGCCATTTGCGGATGCCATCGAACGCATCCGCGCCTTTGGCGCCTGTGCCATCGCAGGCACCGGTGCGCAAGCCGCCAAGGACGCGCTGGGCAGCGACTTCACATTGTCCTCTGTCCGCCAGCCCGATGCCCTGTGGGTGGCGCGGTTGGCCGCCAACCTGCCGCCCATGATGGAAGCGCCCGGCCCGCTTTATCTGCGCGCGCCCGATGCCAAGCTGCCAGGCGGCAAAGCCCTTGTCTGAGGTCGCGCTTTTCGATCCTGCCGCTGATACCGGCGCCTTGGCTGCGCTCCACAGTCTGTGCTTTCCCGACGCGTGGGACGCCCCTGCCATCACCGCCTTGCTGGCGACGCCGGGCACCTTCGTCTTTCAGACCGAGGCGGGATTTGTGATGGCCCGCGCTGCAGGTGGGGAAGCGGAGATTTTGACCCTGGCCGTCGCGCCGGAGGCGCGCGGCAGGGGGCTGGGACGCGCACTTCTGCAAGCTGCGATGATCAAGGCAAAGGCGCTTGGGGCGCAGACCATGTTTCTGGAAGTCGGCGCCGACAATCCCGCCGCCCTGGCGCTCTATGCCGGGCTGGGTTTTGCGAAGGTTGGGATGCGCAAGGCCTATTACACCTCCGATTCCGGGGGCGGGGACGCCCTGGTTCTCAGGCTTCCGCTCTCGCACGATTTCGCCTAACGTGGCCGCATGACCCGTATCGAAAAGCTTTGCGTGGACAAAGGCCTGCGCATGACAGACCAGCGACGCGTGATCGCGCGGGTGCTGTCGGACGCCGCCGATCATCCCGATGCAGAGGAACTGTATCGCCGCGCCAGCGCCATCGACCCACACATCTCCATCGCCACTGTCTATCGCACCGTCAAGCTGTTCGAGGACGCCGGCATCCTGGAGCGGCACGACTTTCGCGATGGCCGCTCGCGCTATGAGGAAGTGCCCGAATCCCATCACGATCACCTGATCGATGTGGCGACCGGCAGCGTGATCGAATTCCGCAACGAGGATATCGAAAAGCTGCAAAAGCGCGTCGCCGAGGAACTGGGCTTCGAGCTGATCGACCACCGGCTGGAACTGTATGGCGTGCCCAAGGGGCGCAAGCCCCCCACATCCTAGCGAACCAAGCTGATGGCACGCCTGCGCGCCGTCGCGATCATCGCGATATTCCTGACCTTCACGTTTTTGTGCATGCCGGTGCAGTGGCTGCTGCTGAAGCTCGGCCGTGGCCGCGCCTTTCCGCATTGGTATCACCGCCATGTGGCGCGGATCTTCGGCATCCATATCCATGTGAAGGGCCACAAGGTGGTGGGCGAAGGCGTGCTGCTGGTGGCCAACCATACCAGCTGGGCTGACATCATCATTTTCTCGGCCGTCGCCCCCATCAGCTTTGTTGCCAAGGCGGAAGTGGCGCGCTGGCCCTTCTTCGGAACCTTGGCGCGGCTGCAGCGGACCGTTTTCGTCGAACGCACCCGCCGCAGCGCCACCGGCGATGTGCGCGACACCATCCGCGCGCGGCTGCTCGCCGGCGATGCGCTGGTTCTGTTTCCCGAAGGCACCAGCCATGACGGCAACACTGTCCTGCCCTTCAAGAGCGCCCTCCTGGGTGCGGCCGAGGCGCAGCTGGCGGATGGTCGGCATGTGAAGGTGCAGCCGGTTTCGACGGCCTTTACCGGCCTGCATGGCCTGCCCATGGGGCGGGAGAACCGGCCACTGTTCGCTTGGTACGGCGACATGGAAATGGTGCCACACCTGTGGGAGGCCCTGCTGGCTGGGCCGCTGGATGTGGTAGTGCAGTTCCATGAGCCTTTTAGCCTGGACCAGATGGACCGGAAGGAATTGGCGGCCCGGGCTGAGGCCGTCGTGCGCGAAGGTCAGGCGCTGGCCCTGGCGGGCCGCACCTGACTTAACATTGGCCCTCTCCGGCCTTCGCATCGCAAGCGCTGCTACGGCCACCTCCCCTGCGGGCCGCTTCGCTCGCGGGGGAGCCTGGCCTCAGTTTTCGCTGAAGTATTGAATTTGCGGGCCCTGGACCCGATAACCCTGCCTCCATGAAGAAGCTTTTCGTCAAAACCTATGGCTGCCAGATGAACGCCTACGATTCCGCCAAGATGGCGGATCTGCTGGCGCCGCTGGGCTACGCCGCGACCGATGTGGCCGAGGGCGCCGACATGGTGATCCTCAACACCTGCCACATTCGCGAAAAGGCGGCGGAAAAGGTCTATTCCGAGCTGGGCCGCCTGAAGAAGCTCAAGCGTACCAAGTCCGACATGCTGGTCGCGGTGGCGGGCTGTGTCGCCCAGGCTGAAGGCGAAGAGATCATCGCCCGCGCCCCGGTTGTGGACATGGTGGTGGGGCCGCAATCCTATCACCGCCTGCCCGAAATGATTGCCCGCGCCGCCCGCGCCGAGGGGCGCAGCATCGAGACCGATTTTCCCGCGCTAGAGAAATTCGACCTGCTGGTCCCGCCGAGCGAAAGCGGCGTCAGCGCCTTTCTCACGGTGCAAGAAGGCTGCGACAAGTTCTGCGCCTTCTGCGTGGTGCCTTACACGCGCGGCGCGGAACATTCGCGCGCGCCCCAGGCGATCCTGACCGAGGCGCGCCAGCTGGTGGAGAAAGGCGCGCGCGAAATCGTGCTCCTGGGCCAGAACGTCAATGCCTATGACAGCGATGAATGGCATCTCGCCAGGCTGTGCGAGGCACTGGCGAAGATCGAAGGGCTGGAGCGCATCCGCTACACAACCAGCCACCCGCGCGACATGGGCGACGATCTCATTACGGCGCACCGGGACAATCCGAAACTGATGCCCTACCTGCACCTGCCGGTGCAGTCGGGATCGGACGCGGTGCTGGACGCGATGAACCGCCAGCACAAGGCAGACGATTATCGTCGCCTGATCGAGCGCATTCGCAAGGCGCGGCCCGACATTGCCATGACGTCTGACTTCATTGTCGGTTTCCCCGGCGAGAGCGACGCGGATTTCGAGGCCACGCTGCAACTGGTGCGCGACATTGGCTATGCCACCGCTTTTTCCTTCAAGTATTCCAAGCGCCCGGGTACGCCGGCCTCCACCTTGCGCAAGCAGATTGCAGAAGACGTAAAGACAGCGCGGCTGGACGCGCTGCAAAAGCTGCTACTCGCACAGCAATATGCCTTTGATGATTCCCAGATCGGCAAGGAACTGCCGGTACTGTTTGAAAAGATTGCCCGCGAAACCGGCCAGCTGATGGGCCGCACGCCGTATCTCCAGCCGGTGCACGTCATGGCCGACCCTGTGCGCATCGGCCGGGTCGGCACGGTGAAGATCGAACGGCGCACCGCCAACAGCCTGCATGGAGTGCTCGTTTGAGCGCCAGGAAGACGCCGGTCGTCACGTTGGAATTTCCCGACAACAAGCTGCTCAGGGCCCTGGGCGGCCCGCACGCCAAGCATTTCGCGCGGCTGGAGCAGAAGCTGAATGTCGGCATCGACAGCCGCGGCAACCTGCTCGCCATCGAAGGCGCGGGCCGCGAACGTGCCGGATCGATCTTGCGGGCGCTGTATCTGCGGCTGGTAGCGGGCGAAAGCGTGACCCTGGCCGAGGTGGATGCCGAACTGCGCTTCACCGAGGCGGGCCGCGCGCTGGCGCCCGGCGCCATCAAGACGGCGTCGTCGCGGGCGGTGAAGCCGCGCTCCCCGGCGCAATCGGCCTATCTCGACATGATGCGCCAGCATCCGCTGACCTTCGGCATCGGGCCGGCCGGCACCGGCAAGACCTATCTCGCCGCCGCCTTCGCCGCCCATATGCTGCACGAAAAGCAGGTGGAGCGGGTGATCCTGTCACGCCCGGCGCTGGAAGCGGGCGAACGGCTGGGCTTCCTGCCGGGCGACCTGAAAGAGAAGATCGATCCCTATCTCAGGCCGCTTTATGATGCGTTGTTCGATGTGCTGGGCGATGCCGCCGGGCGGCTGATCGAGCAGGGCGTGATCGAGGTCGCGCCCCTGGCCTTCATGCGCGGTCGCACTCTCAGCCGCGCCTTCGTCATCCTGGACGAGGCGCAGAACACCACCCCAGCCCAGATGAAGATGGTGCTGACCCGCCTGGGCGAAGACAGCCACATGGTGGTGACCGGCGATGCCAGCCAGAGCGATCTGCCGGGCGGGGTGGCGCTGGGCCTGAACGAGGCGCTGGCCTTCCTGGAAGGGGTGGACGGGGTCGGCGTGACGCGCTTCACTGAAAAAGATGTGGTGCGCCATCCTCTCGTCGCGCGCATCGTTGCCGCCTATAATCGCGGCGGAAAATCATGAACGGGATCACGCTGGTGGTCGAAGACGCCAATTGGCGAAAGGCACGCGGCATCCAGGCCCGGCTGAAACTGGCGGCTGAGGCGGCTGCCCGTGCCGTAAAGCTGAAAGGCGAGGTCACCATCCTGCTCGCAGACGACCGGCGGCTGGCGGCGCTGAACCGGGATTTCCGCGGCAAGGACAAGCCGACCAATGTGCTGTCCTTCCCCGGCCGTGACGGGCTGGGCGGTGACATCGCTATCGCCTATGGCGTGACAAAGGCCGAAGCGAAAGACGCTGCCAAGAATTTTGCCGATCATGCCATTCATTTGGCGGTGCATGGTGTCCTGCATCTGGCTGGCTATGATCATGAACGCCCGAGGGATGCGAAGGTAATGGAGCCGCTGGAAGTGAAAATTCTCAAGCGGCTGGGAATCGCCGATCCTTACGCAGCCGACGTGATCAAGGCTGGGGCGCAATGAGCGACCGGCCAACTTTGTTCAAGCGCCTGATCCATGCCTTGACCGGCGAAGACGCCGATGCCGCAGCCATGCGCGAAAGTCTGGAAGCGGTCATCGAGGAAAGCGAACGCGAATCCCTGGCCCTGTCGCCGCAGGAACGCATCATGTTGGGCAACCTGCTGGAATTCGGCGAGCTCAAGGTGCGCGACGTGATGGTGCCGCGCGCCGATATCATCGCGGTGGACGAGAGTATTGGACTTGCCGACCTGATGCAGATCTTCCGTTCGGCGCAGCATTCGCGCCTGCCGATCTATCGCGAAAATCTGGATGACCCCACCGGTCTGATCCATGTGAAGGACGTGCTGGGGCTCCTGGAAGGAACGGCGGACGGCGCCTTCACTTTGGCCCCAAGTGCCAGCATCACGGGCCTCACGCGCCCCATCCTGTTCGCGCCGCCCTCGATGCGCGCGCTGGACCTGATGCTGAAGATGCAGGCCACTCACACGCATCTGGCGCTGGTGATTGATGAATATGGCGGCACCGACGGTCTGGTCTCGATCGAGGACATCATTGAAGAGATCGTAGGTGATATCGCCGACGAGCATGACGACGATGCCGCTGCGCTCAAGCCCGATGGCGACGGCTTCATCGCCGATGCCAGCATGGACCTGGACGACTTCAAGACCCAGAGCGGCCACGACCTGGAGCTGGGTGAGGAAGTCCAGGATATCGACAGCTTGGGCGGCCTGGTCACTTCGCTCCTTGGGCGCGTGCCGCAACGCGGCGAGATCGTCGCCCATCCCAAGGGTTATGAATTTCAGGTCCTGGATGCCGATCCGCGCCGGGTGCGCAAGCTGCGCGTCACCATGCCTTCCACTCCGATACCCGATTCCGCGAAATGAGGCGGTTGGCGCAGACCGGCGAATGGATTGCCAGTCTGCAAGGGTGGCGCCAGTTGTTGCTGGCCTTCGCAATGGGCGCATTCTCCGCCGCCGGCTTTGCGCCGCTGAAGTTTTTTCCCGCCTTGCTGCTGGGCTATGGCGCGCTGGTACTGCTGGTGGATGGCGCGGATGGTGGCCACAGGCCCGTGCGGCGCGCTGCATCGGTGGGCTGGGCCTTCTTCTTCGGACAGTTTCTGATCGGCCTGCACTGGATCGGCTTCCCTTTCCTGGTCGATCCTTCCAACCATCTGTGGCAGATGCCGTTCGCGGTTGTCTCGTTGCCGGCGGGATTGGCGTTGTTTGGCGCCCTGGCCTGCGGCCTGGCGGCCCTGTTCTGGCAGGATGGCCCGGCGCGGTTGTTTGTCCTTGCGGCGATGGTGGCGGCCTGCGAATGGCTGCGCGGCCACATCTTCACGGGCTTTCCCTGGAATCTGTCGGCCTATGGCTGGGGCGCCTCGCTGGCGATTCTGCAGTCGGCCAGCCTGATGGGGGCCTATGGGCTGTCCTTCCTCACCATCCTGCTGGGCGCTTCCAGCGCTGAAATCTTCTCCAGCCGGCCGGGAATCCGCAAATTCCATGTCCCGGCGGCGATGGCGCTGGTGTTCGTCCTGCTGTGGGGCTTTGGCGTGTATCGCATCGCAACTACACCCAAGCTGGACGTTCCGGGTGTAACCTTGCGGCTGGTACAACCCGATATCGCGCAGTCGGAAAAGTTCGTCCCCAGCCTGATGCTGCGCAACTGGACGCGGCTGGTCTCGCTCTCGATCCGCCCGGACGGCGCGGCGGGCCACCCAACCCACATCATCTGGCCGGAAGCCGCGACGGGATTTGCAGTGGCCCAGTCCCCGGGTGCGCTGGACCAGATCGCGCTGTTTACGGCACGCGGTCAGACCTTGATCACCGGTTCGGTAAGGGTTGATCAGGGGCCGGGCGGGCGGGCCTGGTACAACAGCCTGTATCTGTTTCCGGCCGGCGGCGGACTGCCGCTGCTGTACGACAAATTCCATCTGGTGCCGTTCGGCGAATATGTACCGTATGCGGCCCTTCTCGGCCGCATCGGCATCTCCCAGGTCACCACCGGCGAAGGCGCCACGCCGGGCGATCATCCTCATGTGCTGCAAGTGCCGGACGCGCCGCCGATGACACCGCTGATCTGCTACGAGGTGATATTTCCGCATGCGGTCACCGATCCGGCAAGCCCGCGTCCCGGCTGGTTCGTCAATCTCACCGATGACAGCTGGTTCGGACCCTGGGCCGGGCCGCGCCAGCATCTTCTGACCGCGCAGGTGCGTGCCATCGAAGAAGGCCTGCCCATCGCGCGCGCCGCCAATACCGGCATCAGCGCGGTGATCGACGGGGTGGGGCGGATACGGGCGCAGCAGCCTTTGAACACCATGGGAGTGGTGGATTCCCCGCTTCCCGTGGCGCTGCCGCTGACGCTCTATGCACGGTTTGGCGATCTTGTATTTTTGCTTTTTTTGGTTACTGCCGCGTTTGCCGCCTTTGTGCTGGCGCGCGACTGATTCACGCATTTGCGGTTTAAAATTAAGTGTTTGCGTTCGACGATAGATGGGGCAAGTTCCCGCACATCAAATAGCGTTGAGTGTTCTGGTGGCCAAGAAACAAGCCAATCCCATTGATATTCAGGTCGGCAACCGCGTGCGCATCCGGCGCATGCTGATCGGCATGAGTCAGGAACGCCTGGGCGACCTTTTGGGCCTTACCTTTCAGCAGGTTCAGAAATACGAAAAAGGCGTCAACCGCATCGGCGCGGGTCGCCTGTTCGAAGTGTCGCGCATCCTCAATGTCCCGGTGGATTTTTTCTACGAAGGCGTCGCTGCCCAGCTTGCCGGTCAGAACGGCATGGGCGAACCCGAAGGCGCGCCGCCGGTGATGGAATTCGTCTCCAGCGGCGAAGGCCTGCAGCTCAGCCTGGCCTTCATGAAGATCAAGGACGCCAAGGTGCGCAAGCGCGTGCTCGACCTGGTCAAGAGCCTCGCTGAAGAAGAAGAGCAGAAGCCCTAGCGCCTGCTCAGTCCTTGGGGCGGCTGGCCTTCTCGTCCAGCCCCGACATGCCTTCGCGCGATTTCAGCACCGCATAGACATCATCCGGCGTGATGCCGCTCGCCGCCCACAGCACCGCCAGGTGATACAGGACGTCAGCAGATTCCTTTGCCAGTTCGGTCCGGTCCTGCTGAATGGCCGCGATCACAACCTCAGTGGCTTCCTCGCCGAATTTCTTGGCGCACTTCGCCGCGCCCGCTGCCAACAGCTTGGCGGTATAGGATTGGGACGGGTCGGCACCCTTGCGGGTGGCGATGGTTGCGAAAAGCTGGTCGAGACCGGTCATCCGCCGGTCGTAGCACGCAGTCTGCGGAAAAAAAATCTGCCGGACCCTTGTCTTCCCTGGAATTGCAGAGTACTCTGTTTAATAGAGTGATGGCGGAGCCTGTTTTTCGCCTTTCTTTTTGACCAGATGCTCTGCACGCCAGAGTGAACCCAGGAGAGGGCCATGAGCCTTACCCCCGACCAGGCCAGTGACAGCATGAAAGAGATTCTGCGGACCTCCCGGCGCAGTGCCGAGGCTCATCAATATGCCAATGCCAGCCCCGGCTTCATCCTGTGGGGCGTGATCTGGATGATCGGCTATGCCGGCAGCGATCTCATTCCCCGCTTGGGTTGGCCCAGCCTGAACGGCCTGTGGTTTTCCCTCACCGCCATCGGTATCGCCCTAAGCTTCGCCATCGGACGCCGCCAGAATGCGGGCAGCGAACCGGGCGCGAAGGGCCGCCGCGACAGCCTGCGTTGGGGCGCCACCATTTTTGCGCTCTGGGCTTTCGCCTCGGCCACCTTTGCCGTGATGCGGCCGACCAATCCGCTGGCCATTTCCGCCTTCATTCCCCTGATCATCGCCACGATCTATGCCTTGATCGGAATCTGGGGCGGCTTGCGCTTCCTCTATGCGGGAATCGCGGTGGCGGTTCTGACGCTGGGCGGCTTCTTCTGGCTGCCGCAATATTTCCTGCTCTGGATGGCGGCGGTGGGCGGCGGTTCGCTCGTCCTGGTCGGCTTGTGGCTGCGGAAAATCTGACGCCATGGAACAACCCGACAGCATCATTCACCAGCCGGTACGCCTGAAGATCATGGCGGCTCTGAAGGCGCTGCCACATGGCGAGAAGATCGAATTCGTGCGCCTGAAAGCGCTGGTGGAAGCGACCGAAGGCAATCTGGGCGCGCATATCCAGATTTTGGAACAGGCGGGCTATGTCGAAGTGGAAAAGGATTTCGCAGGCAACCGCCCACGCACCCGCGTGATGTTGAGCAAGGCGGGCACCCGGGCCTTCGAAGAGTATGTCGCTTACCTGCGCGACATCATCGGGACATGACGCAGGCGCCGTAACCGGCAACCAAGGAGACTGAGATGACACGGCAACAAACCGCGATTGCGGTCACGCATACGCTTGGCCTTTCGGCTGGGAGGGTCACATGCTTCTGACCGGGATTTCGATTGCGGGCTGGATACATTCTATCGCCTGTCTGATTGCGCTGGTGGCCGGCGCCTACGTCCTGATAGCGCGCAAAGGTACCAGCACGCACCGCCGCTGGGGTTGGTGGTACGCCGGTTCCATAATCCTTCTTAACCTGACGGTGATGCTGGTCTTCCATTTCGACATCTTGCCGGCCAAGCCGCCGCTGGTGGGGCCACACATCTTCGGCATCTTTCACTGGATGGCCGTCGCAACATTGGCGTCGGTGTTGTTGGCGGTGTTTGCCGCCAGCCGCCAGAAGCGCCTGTTGTGGGCGCATGTGCATGCCCAGGCGATGCTGTTCAGCTACTACATGCTGGTCGGTGGCCTGTTCAACGAGATGGTGGTCCGAATCGCGCCGCTGCGGCGCCTGGCATTTTTCCTGTCACCGCATGCCGGCAATCCGGCTGCCACCGCGATGGCGCGCCTTGGCCAGACCGGCTGCATGATGATCTGGCTTACCATGGTGGTGTGGTTTGCCATCAAGGTGTCGCGGGATCGCACCAATGTGGCGCCCCCAATTGGCTATCCCATGCGCCTCAGTGGGGCTCTATTCCTTGCCGGCATCGGCGGCGGCATCCTTGTCGGCGCGCTCACCGGCCTGATGGGCTATGGCGTGATCGTGGGCGCAGTCGCCGGCATCATTGCGGCCCGCCGTTCCGCGGTCCATGTCCGGCCGCGCTGGGGATGTCCTTCGCTGCCCCAGTTGCGCGCGATGGTTATCGCCATCGGCCTGGAGATGACACTGTTCAGCCTCTTGGGTGCTTCCGGCTATCTTGCGCACGCGCCGCGCCAGGTCATGTGGGAAATCACGCTGGGGATTGTCGGCCTTCACTTCCTGATCATGCGCTGGAGCCATGGGCCGATGATGGTCATTCTGGCGGTCGCAGTTCTGGGTTGGCTGGGATTGGGATACGCACTTCGCTTTCCCCTGCCGCTGATGGCGGCCGGTGACGGGCTAATCAAGCTGGGCATCGGTCTTGTGATGGCCTGGCCGCTGCTGCGTCCTACAGGCCAAGTCGCGCGCGAATATCGGCAGGCGTGAGTCCGGCCTCGCGCAGGGTTTGCAGGGCCACCGCGCCATCGCGTTTGGAAAATTTCTTTCCCTCCGCGTCCAGCACCAGCGCATGATGGGCATAGACCGGTTCTGGCAAACGCAGCAGAGCCTGCAACAAGCGTTGAATGTGGGTGGCGTGCAGCAGGTCCTCGCCGCGCGTCACCAGGTTCACCTGCTGGAAAGCGTCGTCCACCACCACGGCCAGATGGTAGGAGGTCGGCATATCCTTGCGCGCAATCACGATGTCCCCAAAGCGCAAGGGATCAACGGGATGGCGATGTCCATGCTCGCAAAAGCTCAGTGGCCACACGGACGTGGCCGCCTTGACGACATCGAGTCGCAGCGCGAAATTCTCGCCATCCGCCATGCGGCGCAGGCCTTCCTCTATGGACAGCGCTTTGCAGGTGCCGGGATAGATTGGCCCGTCTGGCCCATGTTGAGCTTCATCGGCGCGCGCGATTTCTGCGGCGATCTCGGCGCGGGTACAGAAACACGGATAAACCAGCCCACGCGCCTTCAGATTCGCCAGCGCCTCGGCATAGGCGCCCATTCGGGTGGACTGGCGCAAGGTGGGCTCGTCCCAGCTTAGCCCCAGCCATTTCAAATCGAAGAAGATCGCCTCGATGAACTTGTCGCGGCTTCGCCCCTTGTCGATATCCTCGATCCGCAACAGGAAATCGTCCCCACTTTCATAGGCGGTGATGGCTGCCAGCGCATGACCCAGATGCAGCAGGCCGGTTGGACTGGGTGCGAACCTTGTGACAATCATGCGCGGACATTAACGCACAGATCCGCATATGGCACTTTCCGGTCCGACCCTTGCGCCCAAACAGGGCCCTGCCACCCATCTGGTGGTGCTGGTGCATGGCTATGGCGCCGATGGCAACGACCTGATCGGGCTGGCGGCGCACTGGCAGACCTTGCTGCCGACCGTGGCTTTTGCGGCGCCCAATGCGCCAACCAAGACCCCCGGCGCGCCCGGTTTCCAGTGGTTTCCCATCACCCGCATCGATCCCCACCTGATGAGCCAGGGCGTAGAGATGGCCGGCCCCGTGCTGGACGAATATCTGGACGCGGAATTGGCGCGGCTGGGCATCCCGCCGGAAAATCTGGCGCTGGTCGGTTTCAGCCAGGGCACGATGCTGTCGCTGCATGTCGGGCTACGCCGCAAGGTGAAGCCTGCAGCCATTGTGGGCTTCTCGGGAATGCTGGCCGGTGTGCCGCCTGCGGGTGAAATCCCGCCCATTCTTCTCACCCACGGCGACGGCGACCAGGTGATCCCGCCCCAGGCCATGTTCATGGCGGCGCTGGCGCTGGGCCAGGCGGGCGCCTGTGTGCAATGGCATCTGGCGCCGGGCATGGGCCATGGCATCGACCCCGAAGGGCTGGCCATCGCGGGTCAGTTTCTCAATCTGGGCTTTCGGGGGCTGTTGAAAACAACAGGCGAGGCGGCCTGCGTCTACAAACCGTCATAGCGAATCAGTTAGCCTGATGGCGCTGTCGGGGTTTTGCCCCTAAAATCGCACCATTGAGGAGAAGCGCCTTCAGGGGATTTCTTCCGTGTTAGCCGCCGCGGTCACATCCGGCAATTGTCCGGCGTTGGTGCTCAACGCCGATCACCGCCCGCTGAGCTATTATCCGCTCTCGCTCTGGTCCTGGCAGGATACGATCAAGGCGGTGTTCCTGGATCGCGTCACCATCCTGGAGGAATATGACCGGGTGGTGCATTCGGCGCGGTTCGAGATGCGCCTGCCTTCGGTGGTGTCGCTCAAGACCTATATCCGCCCCGCCCGCAAACCCGCCTTCACGCGCTTCAACGTGTTTTTGCGCGATGAATTTGAATGCCAGTATTGCGGCGACCCCAAGGAGCTGACCTTCGACCACGTCATTCCGCGCTCGCGCGGCGGCCGCACCACCTGGGAAAATGTCGTCACCGCCTGCAGTCCCTGTAACCTGACCAAGGGCGGTCGCATGCCCAAGCAGGCCAAGATGCATCCGCGCATCAAGCCGCATCAGCCCAGCGTAGTCGAACTGCGCGAGCATGGCCGCAAGTTTCCGCCCAACTACCTGCACGAAAGCTGGGCGGACTATCTGTATTGGGATTCGGAACTCGAGCCGTAGTCAGATGCGCTCTGACAGCTTGATCGCGATCCGGCAGCCCGCCTTGATGGTTTCGCTCAGCAGGCGATATCCCGGCGCCTGCTCTGCACCTTCTTGCAGCGCCGCGCTGCGATGCTCGGCCTCATCGGCGCGAAAATCTTCCACCGCCGCCTTCAGCGCCGGGTCCTTGCCGTCTTCCAGCGCTGCGATCTGGCTGGCGTAATGCTCGTCGATCACTTCTTCCACCGCGGCGGTGCAGGCAAAGGCGGCCTTCTCGCCCAGCGCGGCGCTGGCAGCGCCCAGCGCGAAGCCGGCGATCCGCCATACCGGCTCCAACGCGGTGGGCCGCACCTTGCGTTCGTTCACCAGCGCGTCGAAGGCTTTCAGGTGCCGCTGTTCCTGTTCGGCCATGTGCGTGATGGTCTCGACGCTATGTTCGGCGCCCTTGCGGCGCTTCAGCACCGCAAGCTGGCCCTGATATATGCGCACCGCGCCATATTCTCCGGCATGATCGACGCGGATCATGGATTCAATATCGGCCTGTGATCCCGGCGCGGCCGGCTTGAGCTTTCTGGTCATGCGCGTCTCTTCAGCAGAACTGTTGTTCCTGCCAAGGCCGCCGCAAGCGAGATTATCGCATTCCAGGCCGGCAGCGCCAGTCCCAGGAAGAACCAGGTCGGCACATCGCAGGCGGCTTCCGGCGGCGGCGCGGCACTACCCAACACATAGCGCTGCGCGGTACAGGCCGTTGGTCCCGGCAGGATGTGATACTGCATGCCAGTCTGGTACAGGCCAATCAGCCCCGACACAGCCACCAGCAGGATCGCCAGAAACGCGGGATTCGGCTTCCACCAGGCAATGCCTGCCAATACGGCGGCGACTATCGCGACCGGCACAAGATTTTGCATCTGATTGGCGACAACAAGACCTGCCGCCGCCACAAGGATGATGGCCAGCGGCGCAATCCAACTGTTCCGTTTCCACACAACTAGCCCGATGAGGGCTGCTGCAAGGTGCGCCCAGCGCTGCCAGTGGCACATCTCGCATGGCGGCAGATGAACGAAATACTGAAAGCCCAGCGCGCCAAGCACCAGCGCCAGCGCAACCGCGCCCATCAATCTTGCTATCTGTTCATCACGAATCATTGCGGAGAAATTTCTTCCGGTGGGTGCGCGATCCGCGCTAGAGATAGCACAACCTTACGCGTGATAGCAGGCATCATAGTGTTGTTTTTCAAAAAGCCCCAGCCTGTTCGCCGCGAGCTGCTCAAGATCGACGGACGCATGCTGGAAGTGAAGGTTCGCCTCAATCCTCGCGCCCGGCGCATGATCGTCAAGGTCAATCCCGCCACCGGCGAAATCAGCGTCACTGCGCCGTCGCGCCGTGGCGTGGCCCATGCGCTGGATTTTGCACGCGGCGAAACCGCTTGGATATCCGGCCAGCTGGCCAAGGCGCTGGGACCGCTGACGCTGGAACCGGGTGCGCGCCTGCCCTTGCGCGGTGAACCGCACGAAATTCGCGCCGCCGCGCGCGGCCCCGCGCCGGTCTGGTGCAATGACGGCATCATCTGGGTGCGCGGCCACCAGGCTCATGTGGCGCGCCGGGTGCTGGATTTTCTCAAGCGCGAAGCCCGCGCCACTTTTGAAACCCGCGCTCTTCATCATGCCGCAAGTCTGGGTGTCGCCCCGTCGCGCATCACCGTGCGCGACACCGCCAGCCGCTGGGGCTCCTGTTCCTCCACGCGCTCACTGTCCTTTTCCTGGCGCCTGATCTTGGCACCCGATTTCGTGCTGGATTATGTGGTGGCCCATGAAATTGCGCATCTGAAGGAAATGAACCACAGCCCGCGTTTCTGGGCCTATGTGCGCGCAATGGTTCCCGATCTGGATACGCCACAGGACTGGCTGAAGACACATGGCCGCGAGCTGCAACGCTATGGCGTGAAAGCCTAGGCGCTCGACTTTCAGGTCCCGCCGAACAAGCCGTTCAGGATGCGCTGAAAAGCGTCCGGCTTCTTCTTCTCTTCGTCCTGCGCCGGCATTACAGCGTCCTGCGGTGGTGGCTCGGCGCTGGCGACTAGGTTGCTGCCCACCAGCGGGCGCGACGGCAGATTCTGTTCCGCCTCTGTCATGAAACCCTTGAATATGCGCGCCGGCAGTCCGCCGCCGGTGGCTTTCACCATCGGTGCGTTATTGTCGTTGCCGATCCACACCCCGCACACCAGGTCGGCGGTGAAGCCCACGAACCAGGCGTCGTGGAAATCCTGCGTGGTGCCGGTCTTGCCGGCAGTGGCACGATCTTCCAGCCGCGCCGCCTTGCCGGTGCCAGTGGTGACCGTCTCGGCCATCAGCCGGGTCATCTGGGTATTGTCGGCGGCACTCATCACTGCGTTATTGCCGGGCGGCTTCCGCTCATACAGGATTTTTCCGTCACGGGTCTTGACCCGCAGGATTCCGAAAGGCCGCACCGCGATACCGCCATTGGCAAAGGCTGCATAGGCGCCTGTCAGCTCCAGCGGTGTCACCCCTGACGTACCCAGCGCCAGCGACGACACCTCCATCAGCGGCGAGGTGATGCCCAGCCGCCGCGCGGTGTGCGCCACGTTGCGCGGTCCGACTTCGGCGGTCAGCTGCGCCGCCACCGAGTTGGAGGATTCCGCAAAGGCCTCGATCAGCGGCATCGGGCCCTTGAAACGGCCTTCATAGTTCTGCGGCTTCCAGCCATGGATATCGACGGGTCCGTCAGTGACGGTCTCGTCCAGGGTATGACCGTGCTCCAGCGCGGTCAGATAGACAAAGGGTTTGAAAGCGCTGCCCGGCTGACGCACCGCATCGGCGGCGCGGTTGAAGGTCGAGCTGGCATAGTCGCGCCCGCCCACCATGGCGCGCACCGCACCGTCCGGCGTCATGGCCACCAGCGCCGCCTGTCCGGCGTGGAGTTTTTCGCCATCCGTTCCAAGGCCCGCAGCCACCGCGCGTTCCGCCTGGGCTTGGGTTTCCAGGTCGAAGCTGGTTTCGACGATGATGGGTTCGGCGGTGGTGCCGAAGGTGTCGTTCAGCCGCGCCACGATCCAGTCCGCGAACCAACCCGAGCCCGGCGTGCCGGTGGTGCGCAGAATGCGCGGCCGGGTCGCCTGCGCCAGGCTGCGCGTATTGTCATCAATGAAGCCGGCATCCTGCATGGCGCGCAGCACGGTCTGGGCACGCGCCAGGCTGGCATCTATGTCGGCGATGGGATTGTAGCGGGCCGGCGCCTTGACCGAGCCGGCAATCATCGCGGCTTCGGTAAGGCCCAGCTCGCTGGCATGCTTGCCGAAGAATTTCTGCGCCGCCGCTTCGATGCCGTATACGCCCGCACCAAAATAGACGCGGTTGAGATACAGGGTCAGCAACTGGTTCTTGGAGTAGCGCGACTCCAGATACAGCGCCAGCATGGCTTCCTGGATCTTGCGATCAAAGGTGCGGCTGGGGCTAAGGAACAGATTCTTTGCCAGCTGCTGCGTCAGGGTGGATCCGCCCTGCACGACGCGTCCTGCGGACATGTTCTGGAACGCGGCCCGGCCCAGGCCGATGGGATCGATGCCCAGGTGATGACGGAAGCGGCGGTCTTCAATCGCGATGAAAGCATTGGGAACAAAATCGGGCAGGTCTTCGGCGCGCACCATGGCGCCCTGCGTCAGTCCACGCCGCGCGATGCGGCGACCGCGGTCATCCAGGATGGTGATGTCCTGTGACGGGCCGGTGACCATCAGGTTGCGCACATCCGGCAGGCTGGAGAGGAAATGCGAAAAGAACAGGCCGCCAAAGATCAGCCCCCAGGCGCCCAGCATCATCAGCACATACGGCCAGGTGGCGCGGCGCTTCGGCGGCGGCGAGGGAGCGGAATCAGCATGTGCCGTTGCCGGGCGCGATGTCGGGTTGGGGCCGCGCCGCTTCGGCGCGCCTGTTGCGCGTGACTTGGTGGTTTTGGGCGGCGGCTTTCCCATACCGCTGTTCTATGCCGACGTGGTTAACGGGCGTTAAACAAGTAGCCCCCTCCGGCCTTCGCCAGCCTGAGGGCTGACTGCGGCCACCTCCCCCAATTTAAGCGCGCTGGCGCGCGCGGAGGGAGGAAGTACGGCAGGGAACTCTGCTAGGCGGAAAGCCTGTAACCGCCGACCTCTGTCAGCAGGATCTGGGCCTTGGCGGGGTCCTGCTCGATCTTCTTGCGCAGGCGGTAGATGTGGGTTTCCAGGGTATGGGTGGCGACCGCCGGGCCATAGCCCCACACCTCGTGCAGCAGGATATCGCGCGGCACGGTGCCGGCATTGGCGTGCAGGAACTTCAGGATATTGGTTTCCTTCTCCGTCAGCCGCACCTTGCGGTCATCGGCCTGCAGCATCTTGGCGCTGGGATGGAAGGTATAGGGGCCGATGCGAACCGCGCGATCGCTGGCCGCGGCATGGTGGGTGGAAAGCGCGTGCAAGCGCGACAGCAGCGCGGAAAAGCGGAAAGGCCGCGCAATCGTCTCGAAGCCTGGCACTTCGCCGTCCGCGATCAGCAGGACAGGACAGGAAAGCCCACCCGTGCGCAGCATTGCCGCAACCGTCTCCGCTCCGTCCAGCCCAATGATGGCAAAGGCGAACTGCGTTCCCGCATCGCCGGCATCCTGCGCGGTGCGCGCCCCCAGCACTTCATAGCCTTCATGCTGCAATTGTTCGGCGATTGATGCGCGCAGCACGTCATCGCTTTCGGCCAGAAGAATGCGCAAGGGGCTCGGCATGACGCTCGCAAATTTGGGGAGGCCAAGTTTAGCGCGGGAAGGCGCGGGGCGGCAAATCTTGCCGGTTCATGCCCGCAGGCCCCAAGATGAATTTCCAGCAATAGCGCGAAAAATCACTGACACATTTCTGGCCCGCCCCTTGCGTTGCCCAGGACATGTTCGCATTCGACCCCTCGCAGAAGCATATGGGGCCTATGCCGGTTCTCCACCCGGCGGCCGCCGCCACGCATTCCGCCTCTACGGGGGCCGCCGATGCGGGAATCACAATCGCGAGTGCTGAAGATGCGGGCGGCGAGGACTTTTTTCACCGCCTGCTCGATGTCGTGAACCCGCTGCAGCATCTGCCGGTTGTGGGCACCATTTATCGTGCCGCCACCGGCGAACATATCGGGCCCCTGGAAAAGATCGCGGGCGATGCCCTGTATGGCGGGATCTGGGGTGCGGCCACCTCGATTGCTGATGTCGCCTTCGAACAGATCACCGGCAAGAGCGTGGAAGACACGATGCTCGCCTGGATCAAGCCCGACACCCATATCGCCAGCACCAAGGTCACGGCGCAGCAGATTGCCGCCAACACCGCCCTGCCGTCTGCTGACATGCCCAGCCTTCCCAAGGCGTCCGTGGACGTGGCGTCCACTCTGCCCGACAGCCGCGAACTGGCCGCCTTGACCAGCGCGCTCAGTACCAAAGGCATCGATAGCGATACCGCCAGCCGCGCGATTTATGCCTATCGCCGCGCCACGGCCGCGTCATCGGTGCCTGTCGTCGCCCTGCTGAACTAGGCTATAGTCCCCATTATGAACCTGATCGTCACCGCCGAGGATGGCGGCACCTGGCTGGACTGGGGCGCGGGCAAGCGCCGCTGCGCCGTCGGCAAGGGCGGCATCGCCGTCAAAGGCGGCGAAGGCGACGGCATCACGCCGCGCGGCATCTGGCCGTTCCGTCACCTGATGTGGCGGCCCGACCGGATTGAAAAGCCGGAAACAATCTTGCCGCTGCGCGCCATAGAGCCCAATGACGGCTGGTGCGATGCGCCCGATGATCCGCATTACAACCAGCTCGTGAAGCTGCCCTATGCCGCCAGCCATGAAGAGGTATGGCGTTTCGACCATCTCTACGACCTGGTGGCCGTGCTGGGCTACAATGATGCGCCGGTGGTGCCCGGCAAGGGCAGTGCCATTTTCCTGCACCTGGCGCGCACCGATTTTGCGCCCACGGCCGGCTGCGTGGCGCTGACCTTGGCCGATGCGCTGGCAGCCTTGAAACAGCTGCGCGCCGGCGATCAGATCATTATTCGCTGACCGGCGCCCGTGCGCCGAAGATCGCGCTGCCCACCCGCACATGGGTGGCGCCGAACTTCACCGCCAGCTCGAAATCCCCGCTCATGCCCATGCTGAGATTTTGCAGGTCATGGTCACGCGCCAGTTTCAACAGCAGCGCGAAATGCGGCGCGGCATCATCATCGGCGGGCGGAATGCACATCAGGCCTTCGACCGGCAGCGCCAGCTTGCGCACATGGGCGATCAGGTCCGCGGCCTCGCGCGGCAGTACACCAGCCTTCTGTTCTTCCTCGCCCGTGTTCACCTGCACGAACAAACGCGGGCACGTGCCAGTCTTGTCAAGCTCCGCCGCCAGCGCATCGGCCAGCTTTACCCGGTCCAGACTCTGGATCACGTCGAACAGCGCTGCCGCATCCTTCACCTTGTTGGACTGCAAGGGACCAATGAGGTGCAATTCCAGGTCGCGGTACTCTGCTTTCAGCTGCGGAAACTTGGCCTGCGCCTCCTGCACCCGATTTTCGCCGAACAGGCGCTGACCCGCCGCAAGGGCTTCGCGGATGCCGTCTTCCGCCACGGTCTTGGAGACAGCCACCAGCCGCGTTTGCGCGGCGGGTGCGATTGCCGCCTTTCGCGCCGCGTCGATGCGCGCCAGTATGTCGGCCAGATTTTCGGAAACGCTCATGCGCGCGAACCTATCCAAACAGCAGCAGCGGCTCAATCCCGACATGCCGCTGGTGTTGATGACCGACGACCGCGATGCCGACTGGGCCGCCGCGGCGCGGGCGCTGCCGCACGCCAGCCTGGTGGTGGTGCGGGCAACAAGCGACAAGGCCCGCGCCGCACTGGCAGAAAAACTGTTCGGTATCGTGCCGCTGTTGATCTCCGACGATCCCGCACTGGCGGCAGAGCTCGGCGTCGGCCTTCATCTGCCGCAAGCGCGCATGCGCGAGGCGCTGCACTGGCGCTGTCGCTATCCGCACTGGATCATCACATCCTCGGCCCATTCCTTGTCCGCGCTGATGCAGGCCCGCGCGCTGGACGCGGTCTTCCTATCGCCCGTCTTTGCAACCGGCAGCCACATAGGCGCCCGGCCGCTTTCTCCTGCCCGGGCCGCCTTGATCGCGGCCGCCGCGCCGGTGCCGGTCTATGCCCTGGGTGGCATCAACGTCCGTAACGCCGCCCTGCTGGCACCCGCCTTCAGCGGCATCGCCGCCATTTCGTCACTGCTGTCCTCCCCTTTGCGGGCGTGAGGGAGGCGGCTTCGGCCGGTTCAAGCAGGACGACCGGCTGCACGGCGGCAAAAGCCACAAAGCCAATCTTACAAGGTCGCAATGGAACGGCCCCTAAGTCCTTGCGGCATAAGCCAAACTGGCGGCGGTCCCGCAACCGGCCCCACGTTGCACGCACCCGCCCCCGCCGCTATAAGCGCCTTGCGGCCTTGGCGACGACGCCTTCGCCCCTCCAAAGGAAAAGACAGTCATGCGCGTTCTGCCCGCCCTGTTTTGTGCGCTGGTCCTGACAACGGGTCTGGCCGGCTGCGGCTCCTCCAATGACGGCTCGCGCGATGCCGATACCGGCACCTCGATCGCCTCGGGCTCCACCCGCATGACCCTGGGGGTCAACTCCTATCTCTGGCATGCCTCGCTGGACACGCTGTCCTTCCTGCCGCTGACCTCGGCCGATCCCTTTGGTGGCGTCATCATCTCCGAATGGTATGTCGCCCCTTCCAGCCCGGATGAGCGGCTGAAAGTGACTGTCTATATCCTGGACCGCACCCTGCGCGCCGATGGCCTCAAGGTCGTGGTGTTCCGCCAGATCCGCAACGGCGCCACCTGGGCCGAAGCCCAGCCCAGCCCCGACACGGCGCACAAGCTGGAAGATTCGATCCTGACCCGCGCCCGCGAGCTGCGCCTCGCCAGCCTCGGCAGCAACTAGTCCGAAGGTCAAAAGCATGGCGCGTTACAACGCCAAGGAATCCGAACGCCACTGGCAGCGCGAATGGGATGCGCGCGAGCTCTTCAAGACCCCGGTCCATTCGGACCGGCCCAAAGCCTATGTCCTGGAGATGTTTCCCTATCCGTCGGGACGCATCCACATGGGCCATGCACGCAATTACACGATGGGTGATGTCATCGCCCGCTTCCGCCGCGCCCAGGGCTATAACGTGCTGCATCCGATGGGCTGGGACGCTTTCGGCCTGCCGGCGGAAAATGCGGCGCGCGACAAGGGCGTCAATCCGCGCGACTGGACCTACGAAAACATCGCCGCGATGAAGGCTGAGCTGAAGTTGATGGGATTGTCCATCGACTGGAGCCGCGAGTTCGCCACCTGCGATCCGGAATATTATCACCAGCAGCAAAAGCTGTTCCTGAAATTCTACGAAGCCGGCTTCGTCTATCGCAGCGAAGCCGATGTGAACTGGGACCCGGTCGACATGACCGTGCTCGCCAATGAACAGGTGATCGACGGCAAGGGCTGGCGTTCCGGCGCGCCCGTGGAACGCCGCAAGCTGAGCCAGTGGTTCTTCAAGATCACCCAGTTCGCCGATGAATTGCTGGCAGGGCTGGACACGCTGGATCGCTGGCCGGAAAAAGTGCGCACCATGCAGCGCAACTGGATCGGCCGCAGCGAAGGCCTGCGTTTCCAGTTCGCGCTGTCCAACGATACCAAGCTCGATGTCTTCACCACCCGCCCCGACACCCTGTTCGGCGCGTCCTTCGTGGCGCTGTCGCCGGAACATCCCCTGGCGCTCGAGCTGGCGTTGAAGGATGACAAGCTGGCGACTTTCATCGAAGAGTGCCGCCATGTCGGCACCGCCGAAGCCGATATCGAGAAGGCGGAAAAGAAAGGCCATGACACGGGCCTCACCGCCGCGCACCCCTTCGATCCCAGCTGGAAGCTGCCGGTGATGGTCGCCAATTTCGTGCTGATGGGCTACGGCACCGGCGCGATCTTCGGTTGCCCGGCGCATGACCAGCGCGACCTGGATTTCGCCCGCAAATATGAACTGCCGGTGACGCCGGTGGTGGTGCCGTCCGACGTTGATCCCAAGACATTCACCGTCGGCAAGGAGGCCTATACCGGCCCCGGCAAGCTCGCCAATTCGCGCTTCCTCGATGGCATGACGGTGGAGCAGGGCAAGGCCGAAGTCGCCGCCCGTCTGGAAAAAGACGGCATCGGCGAACGCACAGTGAACTATCGCCTGCGTGACTGGCTGGTGTCGCGTCAGCGCCCCTGGGGTTGCCCGATCCCCATGATCCATTGCCCGACCTGCGGCGTGATGCCGGTGCCGGAAAGCGCGCTGCCGGTGCTGCTGCCGGAAAGGATCAACTTCAACGTCAAGGGCAATCCGCTCGACGCCGATCTCGACTGGAAGACTAGCGTCTGCCCCGGCTGCGGCGAGGCGGCGGTGCGCGACACCGACACGCTGGATACCTTCGCAGATTCCTCCTGGTACTTCGCGCGCTTCACCAATCCCCATGCCACTGAACCCGTGGACAAGGACGCGGCTGATTACTGGCTGCCGGTGGACCAGTATATCGGCGGCATCGAACACGCGATCCTGCACCTGCTCTATGCGCGCTACTTCACCCGCGCCATGTGCAAGCTGGGGCTTGTGTCGGTGCCCGAACCCTTTGCCGGCCTGTTCACCCAGGGCATGGTCTGCCACGAGACCTACAAAGATTCGAAGGGCGACTGGGTCACGCCGGACGAAATCGAAAAGCGCGACGGCAAGGCGTTCCTGATCGGTACCGACACCGAGATCGCCATCGGCGCCTCCGAGAAGATGTCCAAGTCCAAGAAGAACGTGATCGCGCCCGAAACCATCATCGCCGAATATGGCGCCGACACGATCCGCTGGTTCATGTTGTCCGACACTCCGCCCGAGCGCGACATCGAATGGACCGATGCCGGCGCCGAAGACTGCTGGCGCTTCGTCAACCGCATCTATCGCCTCTGCACCGAGAGCGAGGGCCTGCCCGCGCCCGGCACTCCGGTCACCGCGACCGACGAGGCCACCAAGACGCTGCGCCAGGCCTCGCACAAGGCCATCGCGGCGGTTACCGATCACCTGGAACATCTGCGCTTCAACAGCGCCGTTGCGCAGCTCTATACCCTCGCCAATGCGGTCGGCGCCGCCGACAAGGCGGACGGCGCGGCCCGGCGCGAAGCGCTGGAAGCCATCGTCCTGTTGTCGGCCCCCATGATGCCGCACCTGGCAGAGGAATGCTGGAAAGCGCTGGGCCACAGCAAGCTGGTGGCGGAAACCTCCTGGCCCCAGCACGATCCCGGCCTGACCGCGTCCGACAGCGTGACCCTGGCCATCCAGGTCAATGGCAAGCGCCGCGGCGAGATCACCATGCCCAAGGATGCCGAAGCCGCGCTGGTGCAAGCCGCTGCTTTGGCAGAAGATGCCGTGATCCGCGCCCTGGAAGGCAAGGCGCCGAAAAAGGTGATCGTCGTGCCCAACCGCATCGTCAATATCGTCGCATGACTTCCCCCCTCCGGCCTTCGCATCGCAAGCGCTGCTACGGCCACCTCCCCGCTCTAAGCGCGCTCACACGCGCGCGGGGAGGGAAGTTTACGGCTGTCGTCGCGCTTTGCCTCGCGCTGGCGGGCTGCGGTTTTCATCCCATGTATGGCGGCAATCTGGCGCCCGAACTGTCATCCATCTATGTCGAGCCCATTGCCGAGCGTGACGGCTATGAGCTTCGCAATACCCTGATTGACCGGCTGAACACCGATGGCCGGCTCGAAGGCAAGAAATACCGGCTGAAGATCACCCTCAACGAAGCCAGCCAGGGCATCGCGCTGCAGAACGACGCCACCATTACCCGCTACAACAACACCCTCGATGCCCAATACGTCCTGACCGACACCAAGGGCGATGTGCTGACGCAGGGCACCCAGACCGAATTGTCGGCCTATAATGTGGTCGCTTCGCCTTACGCCACCCTCGCCGCGCAGCAGGACTCCGCCAAGCGCGCGGCGCAGGACATGGCCGAACGCATCCATCTCGACCTGGGCGTCTGGTTTCGAAAGCGCAGATGATCATCAAGAGCCATGAGGCCGACAAGTATGTCGTCAGCCCGCCAAAGGGTCTGATGATCGCGCTGGTCTATGGCCCCGATACAGGACTGGTGCAGGAACGCGCCGAAAAGCTGCTCAAGACGGCGACACCCGACCTGACCGATCCCTTCAACACCGTCGATCTCAGCGAAACGGTGCTGCTGGCCGATCCCGCGCGGCTGGCCGACGAGGCGGCCGCCATGTCCATGATGGGCGGCCGGCGCAGCGTGCGGGTGCGGGGCGCCGGCAACGACTTGGCCGAATTGCTGGAAGGCTTTCTGGAAGATCCAAAAGGCGACGCCCTGGTGGTGATCGAGGCGGGCGACCTCGCCAAGACTTCCGCGCTGCGCAAGCTTTTCGATGGCCACAAGACCGCAGCCGCCATCCAGTGCTATCCCGATTCCATCCGTGACCTTGGCGATGTGGTGCGCGACGCCTTGCGCGCCGAAGGGCTCTCCATCGCCCCGGACGCGCTGCAGGAATGCGTGGCGCGGCTGGGCTCCGATCGCGGCGTGACCCGGCGCGAGCTGGAAAAGCTGATGCTCTACATGCACGGCGCCAAGCAGATAACCCTGGAAGATGTCCGCGCCGTGATGGGTGACGAAGCCGAAGCGCGCAGCGAATCCGCCTGCGATGCCGCTGGTTCGGGCGACCTCGCCAAGCTGGACCGCGAACTCGAAAGATTGTGGGTCTCCGACACCCAGCCCGCCCAGGTGATCCGCAGCGCGCTGGGCCATTTCCAGAAACTGCTGCAGGCACGCGAAGCCAGCGCCCGCGGCACCAGCATGGATGACGTGATGAAGCGTCTGCGCCCGCCGGTTCATTTTTCACGCAGCACGGCCTTCAAGGCCCAGGCCAATCGCTGGAACAGCGACAAGCTGGGCGAGGCGCTGGACATGTTGCTGGAAGCCGAAGTGCTGACCCGCACCACCGCCGTTCCCGCCGAAGCGGTGACGGGCCGCACCCTGATGAACATCGCCGCCATGGCGCGAGGACGGATGTAATGCTGTCAATATTCTCATGTTAAAAGTGCGCATTATCCCCTGCCTCGACGTCAAGGACGGTCGCGTGGTGAAGGGCGTGAACTTCGAAGGTCTGCGCGATGCCGGCGATCCGGTGGAGCAGGCGATCCTGTATGACAAGGAAGGTGCCGACGAACTCTGCTTCCTCGACATCACCGCCTCCCACGAAAATCGCGGCACCTTGCTGGATGTCGTGCACCGCACCGCGGAAGTCTGCTTCATGCCCCTGACGGTGGGCGGCGGGGTGCGCACCCTCGAAGACATCCGCTCGCTGCTGCTGGCCGGGGCCGACAAGGTCTCGATCAACACCGCCGCCGTCACCCGCCCCAAATTTGTCAAGGAAGCGGCCGAGAAGTTCGGCAGCCAGTGCATCGTCGCCGCCATCGACGCCAAGATGGCCGACAGCGGGCGCTATGAAATCTTCACCCATGGCGGGCGCAAGCCCACCGGCATTGACGCGGTCGAACATGCCCAAAAGCTTGTCGGCTTCGGCGCGGGCGAGATCCTGCTCACCTCCATGGACCGCGACGGGGTCAAATCCGGCTATGACCTGGCGCTGACCCGCGCCGTGGCAGACGCGGTGGAAGTGCCGGTGATCGCTTCGGGCGGCGTCGGCAATGTGCAGGATCTGGTGGACGGCGTGACCCAGGGCCATGCCAGCGCCGTTCTGGCGGCCTCGATCTTCCATTTCGGCGAAGTCAGCATCGCCCAGGCCAAGGCCGCATTGGCGGCGGCGCATATCCCCGTTCGCCCCATCTGATTTTCGCGCTGCGATTGATCCCTTTCAAAAAGTGGCGCTAGGCTGGGGCATGGATGATCCCCGCGCTTCCGTGCACGTGCTTGCCCGTCGGACGTTGGGCCCGGCCCGGCCGGCAAAGGCGCACGGCCCCCATGTCTCGCGCGCCATGCGGCCCGAGGATGCGCTGCGTGCGGTCCTGTCGGATTGCCTGGCCCAGATCACTGCCAATGCCGCGACTTTGCGGGTCGGCCGCTCGGTGGAAGGCCTGCACCAGTTGCGGGTCGGCTTCCGGCGGCTGGATGTGGCGCTGGGCGCTTTTGGCCAGGCATTCAAACAGCCCTGGCTGGAAGAACTGCGCGGCCGGGCCAAAATCCTGTCCGGCCGTCTTGCGCCCGCGCGCGACCTTGATGTTTTTGTCGGCAAGCTCCTCGCTGAACCGCCGCAAGGGGACGGTTTCGACCGGCTGCGGACCCGCGCGGAAGAAGCGCGCGATGCCGCCTGGGAGGCGGCGGTGGCCTGCGTGGTGAGTCCGGCATTCGAGGTCTTTGCCGGCGACATGGCCGCGCTTGCCACCTCGCAGCTTCCGCTGACCCGCCAGCGCCGCCTGCCCAAGACAGCCGGGCGGATGCTGGACCACCAGGCGGCGCGGGTGAAGAAGCGTGGCAAGACAGCGCGATCGCGCGAGGAGGGCGACCTGCACCGGCTGCGCATCTCGCTCAAGAAGCTGCGCTACACGGCGGAATTCTTTGCCCCGCTCTATCCGAAGAAAAGCGTGAACCGCTACCTGGATCATTTGCGCGCCTTGCAGAACCATCTGGGCGATCTCAACGATGTCGCGAATGTGCGCGCGGTGGTGGCGGAGCTGCTGCGCGGCCGGGACGACAATTCCGATTTCCTCAGCTTTGCGGCGGGCTCGGTGATGGGCTGGTATGCCGCCCACACGCCGCGCGCCGCAAAACAGGCGCTCAGACGCTATCGCAAGTTTCGAAAAATCGCGCCCTTCTGGGCCTAGACGTCAAACTCGACGACCACCGGCACGTGATCGCTGGCCTTCTGCCAGCCGCGCATCTTGCGCACGATCTTCTGCGATGTGAGCGCGCCCTTGAGGCCCGGACTGACCCAGACATGATCCAGCCTGCGGCCGCGGTCTGATGCCTCCCAGTCGGCGGCGCGATAGCTCCACCAGCTATAGATCTTCTGGTCCGGCGGAATGAAGTGGCGGGTGGCGTCGGTCCAGTCGAAGGCGGCCTGCACTTCGCCCAGCAGGCGGGTCTCCACCGGCGTGTGGCTGACAATGCCCAGCAGCTGCTTGTGGCTCCACACGTCATTCTCCAGCGGCGCGACATTCAGATCGCCCACCAGCACCACCGGATCGCTTCTGCGCGCAGCGCGAGCGGCGAAGAATTTCTCGACGGCCTGCAGGAAGTCCAGCTTGTGGGCGAACTTCTCATTCTTCTGCGGATCGGGAATATCGCCGCCCGCCGGCACATAGAAATTGTGCAGTTCCACCCCGTTGGCCAGGGTCACGCCCATGTGGCGGGCATGGCCCTCGCGGCAGAAATCCTGGACGCCGGTCTCGCGGAAGGGGATTTTCGATAGCACCGCCACCCCGTGATAGGCCTTCTGGCCGTGGATCGCCTGGTGGGCATAGCCCAGCTTGTGGAAGGGGAGCTTCGGAAACAGCTCGTTCAGGACCTTGGTTTCCTGCAGGCAGATCACGTCCGGCTGCTCCTCCCGAAGGAAGCGGGCGACCAGATTCAGCCGGAATCGCACCGAATTGACGTTCCAGGTGGCGATTTTCAACGGTGCAACCCTTCCATGCGAAAACTGCGGACCCGACAAAAGTTAACCCGCCATCAAATTAGAATAGCAGGAAAATCAATTGCTTGGCCATGAATTTGCGAGCCAGCCATGCGCAATTCACATGCAATCAGATAATGTAATTGCAATACAGACGTCCTATATCGCACTGCAACAAGAAAATCGGACCGCAACCGCAAAAATACATTGCAAGGTACCTTGCACAAACAGGTAGCGTGCGATACATACTAGCCAACGAAGCGATCTTGCTCCGAACCCATTTGAAAGAAGACCGACATGACCAACCCCATCACCACCGCCCCCGCCCACCAGGACGACAGCATCGCCACCTTCTTCCAGGCCGCCGCCATCAGCCTTGCGGGCGTGCTCGCCCTGCTGACCGTCGCCTCCACCCTCTAATCCCATTTCCAAAAGGAACATTCCCATGACCAAGATCCTGAACACCCTCAAGACCGAAGACACCGCCAGCACCGTCGCCGACTATTTCCAGGCCGCGACCATCACGCTTGCCGGCGTCGTCGCCTTCCTGACCGTCGCTTCCACTTTCTAACTGCCCCAAGGACCAAGACAATGAACCGCATCCTCAACCCCCTGCAGAGCCAGGACATCGTCAGCGAATTCATCACCGACGTGTTCAATGCCACGACCATCGCGCTGGTGAGCGTGCTGGGCCTGCTGACGGTCGCCGCGACGATCTAGTTGCCTAGGGGCCAGCGTGCTCTCGGCGAGATGCCGAGGGAGTCTCCCGTGCCGGTCGCCATCCGCTCTACGCCCGCCCAGGCGATCATGGCCGCATTGTCGGTGCAAAGCCTGGGCGGCGGTATACGCAGAACGAACGCTTCCGCCGTACAAAGCCCGCCCAGCGCCGTGCCAATCGCCTGATTGGCCGCCACGCCGCCGGCCGCCACCAGTGTATTTCCGCCCGGAAAATCAGCGCGAAAGCGCTGCATGGCAATCCGTGTGCGGTCGATGAGAATATCGATCACCGCCGCCTGGAAGCTGGCGCAGGCATCGGGAATGGAAACGCTTTCGCTCTCCACCAGCTGGCGCAGCGATGTCTTCAGTCCGGAAAAGGAAAAGTCCGCGCTCTTGCGCGCATTGTGCCCGGTGACCAAGGGCCGGGGCAGGGCATAGGCGCGCGGGTTGCCTGACTTTGCGGCGCGCTCCACCTCGGGTCCGCCCGGATAGGGCAGGCCCAGGATCTTCGCCGTCTTGTCGAAGGCTTCGCCCACCGCGTCATCGATGGTGCTGCCATACAGGCGAAAATCATCGGCGCCGCCCACGCCCAGCAACTGGCAATGCCCGCCCGACACCAGCAGCAGCAAAAAGGGATAGGCCACGCCATGGGTCATTCGCGCCGTCAGGGCATGGCCCATCAGGTGATTGACCGCGATCAAAGGTTTTCCCGATGCCAGCGCCAGCGCCTTGGCGGTGGTCAGCCCCACCATCACCCCGCCGATCAGCCCCGGTCCCGCCGTGGCAGCGATTCCGTCCAGCTCCGCCAGGCCAATTTGGGCCTCGGCCAGCGCCTGTTCGATCACCCCATCCAGGATTTCCAGATGGGCGCGGCTGGCAATCTCCGGCACCACGCCGCCATAAGGCGCATGCGCCTCGGTCTGGCTGAACACGATGTTGGACAGGATTTCGCCGGGCCCCGGCGCGCAGCCGCGCACCACCGCCGCTGCGGTTTCGTCGCAACTGGTCTCGATGCCCAAAATGGTGAGAGGCTTGCTTGGCATGGGGCGCTCCTTTACCCCGATTGGTCATGCGCATTCTAGTCACGCGTCCCATCGAAGACGGCGAGGAAATCGCGCAAAAGCTGCGCGACCTGGGCCATCAGCCGCTGCTGGCGCCGTTGCTCAGCACGCATTTCGCGCCCGGCCCCGAACCTGATTTCACCGGCGTTCAGGCCATTCTCGCCTCCAGCGCCAACGGCATCCGCGCCTTGATAAGGCGCACTGCGCGGCGCGATCTGCCCATCTTCGCGGTGGGCCCCCAAACCACGCAGGAAGCGCAAAGCGCCGGCTTCACACAGGTCAGAAACGCCGACGGCGATGCGAAGGCGCTCGCCGAAGCTGCCGCGCGCTGGACGACGCCGGAAAAAGGCGTGCTGCTGCATGTCTGTGGCGCCGAAGCGCCCGGCTCCTTGGCCGCTACCCTGACCGGCCAGGGATTCACCGTGCGGCGGTCTGAGCTTTACGCCGTCCATGCCGCGGACCATCTGCCGCCCGAGGCGCGCACCGTGCTGGAGCAGCAGACTCTGGACGCCGTCCTGTTTTTTTCGCCCCGCAGTGCGCGAATATTCTGCGATCTGGCCGCTGGCCTGTCCTTGGCCAGGGTGGCCGCCCTTTGCATCAGTCCGGTTACGGCAGGGGCGGTCGAGGGCCAGGGCTTTGGCCGGGTCGCTGCCGCCGCCCACCCCAATCAGCCATCGCTGCTCGCCTTGTTGGAATAAATCCGCAGAAAATCTGGATTTTATGTCGCCCTTGCCAAGAGGTACAACTTATAGTTGCATCGCGTCAAGCTTGGCCAGCCTGCACGACTCCACCCCGGCGTCGTGCAGGCTGCTTTTGGATTGGACCGGGCGGAGACGCTCGGCAGATGTGTTTTTCGCCCGCTCCACTTCATGCCGACACAGCACCCGCGACCGCGTTATCCCAAACTGAAACCAGCGCTTGCGGTGTGGCCTTCCGTCCGTGCAGACTTCGCGTATGCAGCATGAAGCTTTCGCGAACACAGAAGATTTCGGCGGCCCCGACATTGTTGCGGGACCGGGGCGTGTGTCCCAGCCAGGGGTCGATGCCCCCTATACCAATTACGAGCTGGGCAAGCCCTATGACGAGATGTTCGCGCGCGACGGCAAGGCGCGAGCGCCCTATGCGGCACTGGATTCGCGCCTCTCCACCTTGCCGCTGGAAGAACTGAACCGCCGCCAGCAGGCGGTGGAGCAGAGCTTCCTGCACCAGGGCATCACCTTCACTGTCTATAACGACAACCGCGCCACCGAACGGATCATCCCGACCGACCTGTTGCCGCGCATCGTCACCGCGCCGGAATGGGATCGCATCGAACGCGGCCTCACCCAGCGCATCACCGCCCTGAACCTGTTCCTGCGCGACATCTATTCCGATGGCCGCGTGCTGAAGGACGGCGTTGTCCCGCGCTCCATGATCTATGGCTCCAAGCATTACCGGCGCGAGATGCGCGGTTTGCCGGTACCCCACGGCGCCTATGTCAACATTTGCGGCAGCGACCTCATCCGCAACGAAGCCGGCGATTTCGTCGTGCTGGAAGACAATCTGCGGGTGCCGTCCGGCGTCAGCTACATGCTGGCCAACCGCGACGTTGCACGCCGCGCCTTCCCGGCGGTGTTCCGCTCCATGGCGGTGCGCCCCATCGAGCATTACCCGCTGGAGCTGCTGGCGACCTTGCGCTCGCTGGTGCCCTTTCACGAAGACGTCTCCATCGCCATCCTGACGCCCGGCGTTTTCAACAGTGCCTATTTCGAGCACGCCTTCCTCGCTCGCCAGATGGGGGTGGAGCTGGTGGAAGGCCGCGACCTGCTGGTCAACGACAATGTCGTCTATACCCGCACGACCTCGGGACTGAAGCGCATCGACGTCATCTATCGCCGCATCGATGACGACTTCATCGACCCGCTGATCTTCCGCGAAGATTCCGCGCTGGGTGTGCCGGGCCTGTTCAACGCCTACCGCGCCGGCAATGTGATGATCGCCAATGCGCTGGGCACGGGGGTCGCCGACGACAAGGCGGTCTATGCCTATGTCCCGCGCCTGATCCGCTATTACCTCGCCGAAGAACCCATCCTGGACAATGTCGAAACCTTCCTCTGCCGCGAGGAAAAGTCGCTGCAGCATGTGCTGGGCAACCTCGACAAGCTGGTGGTCAAGGCGGTGGGCGAAAGCGGCGGCTACGGAATGCTGGTGGGCCCCCATGCCAGCCAGGCCGAACGCGACGAATTTTCCGCCAAAATAAAGTCCGATCCCGACAATTACGTCGCCCAGCCGACCATCCAGCTTTCCACCGCCCCGACTTTTGTCGGCAATGGCGTGGAAGCCCGGCACGTCGATCTGCGCCCTTTCATCCTGCATGGCGCCGAAACAAAGATCGTTCCCGGCGCCCTGACCCGCGTGGCGCTGAAGCGCGGCAGCCTGGTGGTGAACTCCTCACAGGGCGGCGGATCGAAAGACACCTGGGTGCTCTCACAATGATTGGCTTTCGATTTGCCCCGCGCCATCGCGCCAGTCCTGAAGCGAAAGTGAATTCGGCAATTCGAAAGCCGGGCCAGTAATGCTGTCACGTGTCGCAGACTCCCTCTACTGGATGGCCCGCTATATCGAGCGTGCCGAACACACCGCCCGCCTGATCGCGGTGAAGCTGGACTCCATGGTGGAGCAGACGCCGGAAGATGCCGCCGCCAGCTGGGCGCGCGTCACCGAGGCGCTGACCGGCGAAAAAACCACGCCAACGCATCTGGACGCCTTCGCGGTCACGCGGCGGCTGGCCTTCGACAGCGACAACGACACATCCTTGATCAACTGCCTGTCGCTGGCCCGCGACAATGCCCGCCAGGTGCGCGAGGCGCTGTCCAACGAAGTGTGGGAAAATCTCAACCGCCTCTTTCTGCGCCTGTCGCCGGTCACGATGGATTCCATCTGGGTGCATACCCCCGCAAGACTGTTCCGCGAGGCGCTGGAAGACATGCACGCACTGGAAGGCGTGACCTATTCCACGCTCAGCCACGGCGAAGGCTGGTACTTCCTGGAGCTGGGCCGCCATATCGAGCGGGTGCAGCAAATCGGCCGGCTGCTCGATGTACACTTTCGGGCGGCGCAAGACCCCGAAATGGGCCCGAAATATTTTGACTGGCTGGTGCTGCTGAAATTCTGCTCTGCCTTCGAGCCCTATACCAAGCAGTATACCGCCTCTATACGTCCGCAGAAGATCGCCGAATTCCTGCTGTTCGACGCGGAATTCCCGCACTCGATACGTTTCTCAGTGGATCGCATGTCCGACGCCCTGGCGCGCGTCGCCCCCGGGGCGCCGCCCGCGCGCCGTGCGGCGGTGGAGCGGTTGGCGGGCCGGCTGAAATCGACCGTGGATTTCGGCCAGGTTGATGAACTGATGAGCGGCGGCG
Organism: Micropepsales bacterium; assembly: GCA_038324265.1. Lineage (GTDB taxonomy): Bacteria > Pseudomonadota > Alphaproteobacteria > Micropepsales > Micropepsaceae > Rhizomicrobium. The sequence continues at coordinate 76,342 of JBBQHU010000007.1, forward strand.
TTGCCGCCTTCCTGGCTGACATCACCAAGCAGTGTGAGCAGATACACAAGGCGCTGTACTCCTCGTACATCACCTATGGCGCGGAGACTGTTCTTTAGATGTTTTACTCCATCCGCCACGTCACCCGTTTCCGCTACAGCGCGCCAGTCCGCGAGTCGGTGATGGAATTGCGCATGCAGCCGCGCTCCGAGGGGCCACAGACCCTGCGCTCGTTCCAGATTTCCACCAATCCGCGCGCTCAGCTCTATGCCTATACCGATCACCTGGGCAACGCGGTCTATCATTTCAACATGCTGCGCGAGCATGAAGAGCTGCGCATCGAGGCCCAGGCCACGGTCGAAATCGGCACCATGCCGAATTGCCCCGAAAATCTCGATTCGCTGGAATGGGGCCGCTACAACAGCTTCAACCTGCATGACGACCAGTTCGACATGCTGGAACCGTCGCGCTTCGCCCGCCCTTCGCCGGAGCTGGAAAGCTTCATGAAAATCGCCGAGCTGGAAAAGCCGGTTGGCGATCCCTTGTCGGCGCTGAAGATGCTCCAGCGCGGGATTTATGATTCCTTCGAATACCAGTCGGGCGTGACCGGCGTGGATTCCCCCATCGAAGTCGCGCTGGAAGCGCGCCGCGGCGTCTGCCAGGACTTCGCCCACATCATGACGGCGATCGCGCGCGAGTGGGGCATCCCCACCCGTTATGTCTCCGGCTATCTCTATCACAAGGGTTCCAAGGACCGCTCCGCCGCCGATGCGACCCATGCCTGGATCGAATCCTGGCTGCCGTCGCTGGGTTGGGTGGGCTTTGATCCCACCAACAACATCATGGCTGGCGAACGCCATATCCGCGCTGCGGTGGGCCGCGATTATTCCGATGTGCCTCCGACGCGCGGCACCTACAAGGGCGGTGCCGACAGCGAACTTTCCATCGCCGTGTCGCTGGAGCCGACCCAGGCGCCGGTGCGCCACGAGGATTTCCTGAAAGTGGCGCGCCCCATGGCCACGCCTACGCCTACACCCTCGATGCCTGAGCGGCTGTATCACCAGCAGCAACAGCAACAGCAATAATGTCGACCCGCAAAAAGCGCGATATCGGCGGCATCATTGTCGTGGACGACATGCCGCTGCGCTGGTCGGTCAAAAGCGAGCCCATGCGACGCACCACCGATGGCGACATCGGCATGCGGCTCAGCGTGGTGAAGCATGACGAGGCGCTGACCCGTCACGGCACGCTAAAGGCCTGGCGCGAGCTGGTCCTGCAATATCCCTTTGAGCCCAAGCAGCATCACCCGTCGCGTTTCCCCGACAGGCCCAAGGTCACGCCCGAGCTCGTAATCGCCGGCGTGCAGCTCGCGATGCAAGCCGGATGGGTCCCCGAATCCCGGGGCCGGCCGTTCGAGCTTGTGCTTGAGGAAAGCGATCTGGTCCGCTAGCCCGGTCAGGACAGTGCGCGGCGTTCCGCGCCGGATGCCCAGACTTCCAACTCATCGGCCGCATCCGGCATCAACGTCGCCCAGTCGCCGAACTTTTCCGGGCCGAGCACGCGGGTCTTGGCGTACCAGGGATATTCCTGCGTCCCCAGCTGCGGCCAGGTGCGGCCAGCAACCAGAAACCAGACTTCAGTGCCCACGCTGGCGGCGGTGGCGGCGGCGGCAGTCGGGGCCGACAGCACCAGGTCCAGCGCGGCGCACAGCGCGGCCGAACCGTCGATATCGTCCTTCAGGTCCAGGCCTTCGATCGTATGGATGTGCACCCCGAACTTTTCTTCCGCCTGCGCGATCTCCGCTGCGCAATCGCCATACTGCAGGTTGATGAAGGTCACGCCCGGCGTCTGCAAAATCGGACCCCAGGCATCCAGGGCCGAGAAATACTTGGCACGCTTGGCCCCCAGCATCATGGAGCGCCAGCATACGCCAACCTTCTTCTGCGGCCCCATGGCGTCGAGCTGCGCCTTGAATTCGTTCCTGCGCGCCGCATCGGGCGTCAGGAAGGCTTCGTGACGGAAGTCGGGCAAGGACTTGCGATAATATTGCAGCGCGCTGCCCATCGGGGCCCAGATGTCGGGCTTATTGTCCTTGGCGGCGAAGGGAACCAGGCGCAGCGCCTTGTTGCCGTCCACGTCGATCAGCGTGCGATCGTCATAGCTGCCCACTTCGGCAAGCGGGAAGGACCGCTGGAACAGGGTCACCAGGCGCGGATCGACACAGATCTGCAGCTTGCCGGTTTCACCGACCGCGGCCTGCACATCGGGCAGGATGTTGGCGAACATGAATTCGTCGCCCAGCCCCTGTTCGCCCACCAGCAGCAGTTTTTTGCCGGTCAAATCTTCGCCGTTCCAGCGGGGCGCTTCAATCATGTGATGGAAATAGGCACGGAAACGCTGGTCGTTGCGGATCTCATACTCGCGGAAACCCTCTTCCAGATGACCGGCGCCGATCAGGCAGATGCTGCGCGAATGGCGCGTTTCCATGCGCTCGGACGGGTCCACGACCCGCTCCAGCGCCAGGTTGTAGTTGGCAAGCGCTTCTTCCAGCTGGCCCAGATGCTGATAGGCATAACCCAGATTGTGATAGGCACGGGCAAAGTCCGGCGCCAGCCGCGCGGCTTCATTATAGAAAACCAGGCTTTCATCGGCACGGCCTTCCTCGGCCAACACGGTGGCCAGCGAATTCCAAAGTATGGCTTCGTGGGGCATGCGGTACAGCGCCGCCCTCAAGGTCTCGATGGCGACGTCGGGCTGGCCCAGGTCACACTGCACGCTGCCCAGATTGTTGTAGCCCAGCGGAGAGTCGGGGCAGGCAGCGATATAGAGCTTGAACATCTTGGCCGCGCCATCGGTCAGCTTCAGGTTCCAGGCGGTCAGGCCCAGATTGATCAGCAGCTCAGGGTCTTCGGGGTCGAGCTGGAAAGCCCGTTCATAGGTCACCAGCGCCTTGTGCAGATGGCCCATGCGTTCCAGCGCCATGGCCAGCACGTGAAACGCCTTGGAATTGTCGGCATCCATTTCGGTCGCCTTCAGCGCCCATTGGCCGGCCTTGACGATGTCGCCCTTGCGCCAAGCGCGGATACCGCGCTTCAGCAGGATGTTGGAACGGTGCCGCGACTTGGCCTGCGCCACCTGGTTGACCAGGCCCTCCAGCTTGTCCAGCGCCTGCATGCGCGCGTCCACGCCGGATAGCGCGTCAATGCCCTGGAGTGGAGCGACCTTGGCCATGGAAAATCCCGTGTTTTGCAAATCTGGCCGCAATCAAAGCCGTTTATGTTTAACCAGGCGTGAACGAAAACGTACAAAGCATCAGCCTTTTGTTAACCAGCCTGCGCCTATCGTGCCCTCCAGATTGCAGGAGAAGGCGCGACATGCCGCTGAAACTATCGTTAAAGCCGGGCGAGAAATTCGTGCTCAACGGCGCTGTGCTGGCCAATGGCGAAAAGCGCACCAGCCTGGTGATCCAGAACAAGGCCTGCGTGCTGCGCGAAAAGGACATCATGCAGCCCGAAGGCGCCACCACACCGGCGCGCCGCATCTACCTGGCCATCATGATGATGTATCTGGACGGCGAAGCGAGCGAAGAGCCGTACAACGAATTTGCCCTTCGCATGACCGAGTTCATGGGTGCGATTTCCACGCCCACGATCCTTGGGGCCTGCGTCGATATCAGCCGCGATGTGGCCCAGGGCGCCTATTACAAGGCGTTGATCGCCTGCCGCAAGCTTTTCGACTTGGAACAGGAGCGTCTCAGCTATGAGCCTTAATGCTTATAAAACCGCGCAGACCGCGACCGAAGACCCCCGCGTTACCGAATACCGCCTGTTCGGCCAGGTGACCGGTGCGCTGCTCTCCGCCAAGGAATCGGGTGCTATCGGCACCTCGCTGGTGGAAGCCATCGACTGGAACCGCCGCCTGTGGCGTACCCTTGCCGCCGACTGCATGGATGACCGCAATACCCTGACTCAGGATGTGCGCGCCAAGATCATCTCGCTGTCGCTGTGGGTCTCGAAATATTCGCGCAGCGTGACGCGCGAAAAGGCGCCGCTGGATCCCCTGATCGAGATCAACCGCACCATCATGCAGGGTCTGCAGGCGGGCTGATTTCGTCGTCAGGACCAGGAATACCAAAACCGGCCCCTTCTCCTGGAGCGGCCGGTTTTTTCTTGCCGATCCGGTCGGCAAAAACGCCCCTCGCGGCAAATCATGCCTAAGGGACTCCTCAACTGCCATAAAAAACACCCTGCAATATCAGCATGTTATCCGGTTAACGCGCTGGCACGGCGGTTGCAAAGTTCGGCACGGGTAAATGCCCACGGACCCGCAGAACGCGTGGTCCACCACCAGTAGAACGGAGAATGCCATGTCTTTTAGCGTCAACACCAACAACGGCGCCGCTGTCGCGCTGCAGTATTTGAATGCGACCCAGGGTCAGCTCAACCAGACCCAGTCGGCTATCAATAGCGGCCTCAAAGTTGCGAATGCAAAGGACGATGGCGCCATCTACGCTATTGCCCAGAACCAGCGCGGCGCTGTGGCCGGATACCAGTCTGTCATCAACAGCTTGAACAACGGCTCGTCCGCCATCGATGTCGCCCTGTCAGCGGGCCAGTCGATTTCGGATCTGCTGATCCAGATGAAAGCCAAGGCGCTTGCGGCCGCCGACCCGTCGATTGATACGGCGAGTCGTCAGGCCCTGGACGCCAATTTCACCGCCCTGCGCGATCAAATCAGCACGATCGTGAAGAACGCAGTGTTCAACGGCTTCAACCTGGTGGACGGCTCGACCACACAGGTCTCTGCTCTGGCTTCGTCTGACGGCACCCGCCGCATCACGACGTCGGCCCAGAACCTGTCCTTGTCGGGTTCGATCGTGACGGTAACGACCACCTCCTCGATCTCCACCCAGGTCAAGGCTTCTGCTTTGATCGCCACGCTCCAGTCTTCGCTCACCAACGTCAACTCGGCGCTTGCCAAGCTGTCGTCCGGTTCCGCGAAGTTCTCGATCCAGGCGACCTTCACCCAGAAGCTTACGGATACCCTCACCGCCGGCATCGGCAATCTCGTCGATGCCAACATGGCGCAGGAAAGCGCCAGGTTGCAGTCGCTGCAGGTCAAGCAGCAGCTGGGCGTGCAGGCCCTGTCGATCGCCAATCAGGCGCCGCAGACCATCCTGTCGCTGTTCAAGTAAGCTCAATCCCTTACCCGGGGGCTTTTGGGGGCTATGCGAAAGCATCGCCCCCTTTTCTTTTGGGCGTCTTCACGCCCTCGCAGCGCCCATCGCATTCATTCTTGTTCATGATGTTGTGTGCCGGCGTGAACCATAATTTTTCGCGGTATTCCGCGATTTTCGCCATCGCCATTTGATGAAAAGTGGAAGTATTTGCCGCCTCTCCCGGCAAAAATTTCCCGGTCCCGGCAACTTCTGCCCAGCGTACTTGCCCAGCGGAAAATTCCGCCGGGTCGCTTTTTCCTCCGCCGCAGAAAATCGATGTTTAACCAGAACTTACCGGCAAGCGGCACGACCCTTGAAATGACGCATGCGGGCAAAACGCCCAAGAGCACTGCTCATACCAGAACGGAGAGACCAAAATGTCCTTTAGCGTCAACACCAATACCGGCGCCGCCGTCGCGCTGCAGTACCTGACCGCCACACAGGGTCAGCTGAACCAGACCCAGTCCGCCATCAACAGCGGCCTGAAGGTTGCCAATGCCCGCGATGATGGCGCGGTCTTCGCCATTGCCCAGAACCAGCGCGGCGCTGTGGCTGGTTACAGCGCGGTGATCAACTCGATCAACAACGCCACTTCGTCTGTCGACGTTGCCCTGTCTGCCGGCCAGTCCATCTCGGACCTGCTGATCCAGCTGAAGGGCAAGGCTCTCTCGGCCGCCGACTCCTCGCTGGATACCGCGAGCCGTCAGGCCCTGAACGCCAACTTCACCGCTCTGCGTGACCAAATCACGACGATCGTGAAGAACGCCACCTTCAACGGCTTCAACCTGGTTGATGGTTCCACCAACCAGATCACGGCCCTGGCGTCTGCCGATGGCACCCGTCGCATCACCACCGCAGCCCAGAACCTGAGCCTGTCGGGCAGTGTCGTCACCCTGACGTCCACCGCCTCGATCTCGACCCAGGCGAAGGCCTCTACCCTGGTCGCGACGATCCAGGCTTCGCTCACCGGCGTGAACTCGGCTCTTGCCAAGTTGTCGTCCGGCGCGGCGAAGTTCTCGATCCAGGCGACTTTCGCCCAGAAGCTGTCCGACACCCTGACGTCGGGCATCGGCAACCTGGTCGACGCCAACATGGCGCAGGAAAGTGCCAAGTTGCAGAGCCTGCAGGTCAAGCAGCAGCTTGGCATCCAGGCCCTGTCGATCGCCAACCAGGCGCCGCAGACCATTCTGTCCCTGTTCCGCTAAGCCACGGCACGGGCGGCGCGCCTCTGAAAGGAGGTGCGCCGTCCGCAGCCAACCGATGCCGGAGGACCGTAAGAATACGGCTTCCGCCCCGGGGCGTAGGGAATTTCTACTGGTGGGAAATAAGCGAAAGGTGGGAAGCCGGGGGGCCTCCCGCCTTTCGTGTTTTTGGCGTGTTTTTGGCGTGTTTTTTTAAGCTGCCGAAATGGAAAAGCGGAAGCGTCGCGGCCCTGTTTCATAGGCGCCAGGCTTGCGGGTATCGTCCAGCTCCAGCGCCGACAATTGCAACTGGCAGAACACCGATGCCGTGCCGCCCGCGCGCCGCGCGGGACGATGGGTAAGCAGTCCCAGCAGTGGTGCGGTGGCGCGGTCCACTGCAATTTTCAGATTGGTCTCGCCGTCGCCAATTTCTGCCCAGCCTTCCGTCATCCCGAGCCCATGACTGGATGACACCAGGAACGACACCGGCGCGCCGTGATCGATGGTCTGTCCGGTCAGCGCGAAGCGTTCCGCACCGCCGCCATTGCAGGTGGTCAGTGACAGTTGCGCGATATCGAACGCCTCCGGCAGCAGGGTGAAGTGACCAAGTCGCAAAACACCCTTGCCCCAATCCTGCCAATGAAAGACGAGATCGAATTCCACGCGCGGCGCCCCGGCACAAAACCGCATCTGCTTTTCAATGATGCCGCTGGGGGTTTGAACCTTACCATGCACGATGACATCGCCGTTCGTTTCCTGCGCGACGTGCGTCTCGCACCAGTCCAGGTCCGTCAGCTTGTGTTCGCCCGGCGCCTCGAACACGCAGTCGCCGGTGTACCAGTCAGCCTGCAGCGCGATATCGTCGAAATAGCCATGCGGCAGACCGCCAATGGCGGCGCGCGTCTGGGATGCAAATTGCAGGCTGCCCAGCGCCAGCCCACGCCGCCGGTCCAGCCGGGCGGTCAGGGCAGGCGTTGTTATCTCGATATGGCGCTCTTCGCGCAGCGCGCCCTTCGGCGCGGCCAGGGCCGGGCGCGGCGCACTCCACTTCGCTTCGGCAACCTTCAACCGCGCGCTGTAAGCGGTCCAGCGCTTCTCCGTCAGATGGGTACGAAAGTCGCTGGCCCACAGGTAACAGAGCTCTTTCCAGTCTTCATCCCCGGCCAGCATGCCTTCATAGATGCGCTGGCAGGCGGCATTGATGCCGATATTGTCGCGGCCCGTCACCGACCAGCGCGCCAGATTGTATTTGCGCTGCTTCTTCACCGGCACCGGCACGGCGGCGCTTTCCAACACCAGTTTCTTGCCTCCACCGGGTTGGGAATCCAGTACGGCCGAAGGCGCAACCAGCATTGCGCCATCTGCGACCACGCCCGTCAGCGCCGCTTCCAACCGCGCCCATTCGCCGCCATGCAACATTTCTTCGGTCTTGAAACGGCCGGGGCGGAAATCAAAGATCTCCGCATCGCTGGCATAAAGGCACAGGGTGCGCGGCTGCTTTCCGCGACGCCCGCGCACAAAACGCAGATAAGTCTCCAGCTCGGTATCGCCATGCGCCAGTCGCTGCAACTGCTGAAAGGCAATTGTGTTCGACCATAGCAGCGCAATTTCTCGGCCATCGGGCCCCACCGCAACCTGTGGCTGGTAGGCGATCTCGCTGTCCCATTCGGGATGTGCCGCGCTGGGATTGTCGAAATCCATGATCAGGGCCTCGAACCCGGCATCGCGGTACAGCCCCACCAGCCCGCCGGCATAGGCCTGTTCATTCACCAGCGCGATTCTCGGCCGGGTGCCCAGCAATCGCTCGTATGTCTCCATGCCCAGGCGAAGATTTTCCTTCGTCATCCGTGCCGGTACCAGCGGCCCGATCATCTGGCTGTAACCGCAGCCGATCAGCTCGATCCGCCGCGCTGCCAACAAGGCGCGCGCCGCCGCTATCCAGGTCGGATCGCGCGCGGCGATCTCCTCCAGCGTATAGCCGGAAACTTCCACGCCGATCGGCCCGATCCGCTCGGCCAGCTTCAGCAAAGGCCAATAACAATTGGCGATCACCGCGTCGCGCCGCTCTTCCTCGATCGAGGAAAAAGCCAGGTTCAGGTGAAAAAAGGCAAAGACGCTGAGCGGCGCCACGGGTCAGGCCGTCTGAATGCGAATCAGCGCCAACGCGTCATTCGCAGCCTTCAGCGCCGCTTCGTGGGTCGCAGCCGTCGCCAGCACCATGGCGGCACTGGGCCGCTTGTCGCCGGCAGGCGGGATCACATCGCCGGCCTTGGCGGTGATGACGACTTCCGCAATGCCGGGAATCCTGCGCGCGTCCTCCGCACCGTCCACCGCCGTCACCGTGCCGGGCGCGGGAAAGGCATAGCGCTGCACCACGGCATGCTGGTGCCGGGGTTCCAGGTCGGCGACTGCAACCGGCTCGCCCAGCGCGATATTGATGGCGGCACCAATAAAGTCCACGCCGGTATTGAGCGGAATTTCGCGGGTACAGAAAAATCCGCCCGACAGCCGCGCTGCCAGTTCGATGACATAGGGCTCGCCCTTGTGCACCACGATGTCGCCCTTCACGGTGCCGCTGGTGACGCCCATGGCCGACGCGGCACGCCCAACAAGGTCGCGCACCTTCTGCTGGATGCCGGGGGGCAGGTGGCTTGGCAGGTCGCCGCCGTTCTCGATGAAGAAGGGCGCATAGCGTTCCAGGTGTTCATAATTGCGGTCCGAGAAGCCGGGCGTGTAACAGACGCCGTCCAGTATGATGCTTTCAGTCGAGACCTGCGGACCGTCCAGATACTGCTCCACCATCACCCGTTCGCTGGGTG
>JBBQHU010000008.1:0-79284 GCA_038324265.1 Micropepsales bacterium
CACGGCATGGGCACCGGCGTTGAAAAAGGCGGCCGCCAGGCCTTCCAGCGCGCTGCCACCATAGCCGGTGCCGCCGGAGGCCGCGGTGTTGCAGGCAGACAGCACCACCAGCGCCGCGTTCAGGCGCAGTTCGGAAATCTCAGACGCGGTCAGCAGGCCGTCGGTGTCGGTGCTCGCGGTCGCCGATACCGGCGGCGACAGCACCAGCCCCGGCTCGGCCTGGCAATGCAGCTCGCCGGGGAGCAGGCCATGGGTCGCGAAATAGAGCACGGCATACTGGTCCAGCGGCTTGGCGCGCAAGCCGCTTTCGCTGGCGCCCGCACCGGTCAGCAGATCATCCGGCGATGCCTTCAGGTCGCGCGCCACGGCCTGCATTTCTGCGGCTGTTTCAGGCAGGGGCGGCATCGCGCGCACCAGGTCAATATTGACCGGGCCGCCCGACTGGCAACTTGCGGCCAGTGCATTCAGTGCGCGCGTATTTGCCGTGCCTTCGAAAGACGGATTGCCCACCAGCAGCACCGGGCGCGGCGCAGGGGCGGCGGGCGCCGCGCGCAGGGTGAGGAAGGCGCTCGCCGATGGCACGCTGGCCACTGCGCGCTGCCGCACCAGCCAGGGGGCATGGGCATAGTCGCGGCTGCCATGGACATCGGCAGTCAGCAGCAGGCCGAAGGGAATGCTGGACAGGTCGCCGCTGGCGGACACCAGAAGATGATCGACACCGGCAAGCTGGGCTTCAACCGGCGCCAGCGCCATTTTGTAAAGCGCATGGGCCGCCGCCGTGTTGAAGTCCGGCAGCTTGCCCAGCCGCGGCGTCAGCGTGCCGCGCAGGGCCACGACTTGCGCGGCTATCTCCGGCTGGCCTGCCCCCATCGCCGCTGCGGTGAAGCCGCTGGACGAAACCAGCAGGACATAGCTGTTGTGAACGCCCAGCAGGTAGCTGACGAACGCTTCGCGGGGGCGTAGCGCCTTTTGCAGCGTGCCCAGCGCGACCGGCGCAGGCGCGGCGAGCCTGACATAATCAGGAAAATCGCTGCGCAGCTTCGCGGCCAGGCTGGCCGATTTCTCAGCGGCAGCGGGAAGCGCATCGGCCAGGGCCTTCTCGCGCCCCGGCTCGCGCTCCTCGTCGGAGCGGGCATGTTCGGCGGCCAGTTGGGCGCGCAGAGTGCTTTCGGCGCGGGCGGCATTTTCGGCCGCGCGCACCTGGGCGCCGAGGACGGCATTGCCGGCGGCGCGGCGTGCGGCGACGCGCGCAATGGTCTGGCTTTCCACACCGCCGCCCACCAGCTGGCTCGCGGCGAACATGGCGGTATCCAGCGCAGGCGAAGCCTTCACGCTGGTTGCGGCTTGCAGGAATGGGATGATCTGGTCCGCCGTGATGGCCGCGCGCGCGGCGGCATTCTTGTCCAATCCAGAAAATGCCTGGCGATAGGTGGTGATGGCGGCGTCATAGACCTGCTCGCCGGCATAGAAGGCGCCGAGCTGCAGTTGCGCTGCGATGGTAACGGAGGAATTTTCCCCGAACAGTTTCTTGTCGATCTCCAGCGCCTGCACGAACTGCTTTTCCGCCACGGCGGTACGGCCCTGGCGCGAACTGATCGCGCCCATCAGCGAGATCATCTGCGGCCGCCAGGCCAAGGGCAGTTCCTGCTGGTCGGTGAGGATGTACAGCGCTTCTTCCGCAGCGCCCTGCGCGCCCGGCAGGTCGTCGAGCCGCAGCGCCAGCTCGGCCTGCAGCTTCAGCGCCCGCGCCAGTTCGCCCGACAAGGCGGCGGGCACCATGGGCGGATTGCCGGCCGCGTCCACGCTGGCGGTGCGTGCCCTGGTCACATCGGCGCGCCGGGCCGCAACGGCGTCGCGCGCAAAGCGCATGGCGGTAACATAGTCGCGGCGGTTGGCGGCATCCATGGCGCGGTACAGGGCGGCGCGGGCGCGCAGGCCCGGAACGGCGGCGGCGTCGATGATGGGTTCGGCGCGGCGAAACAGCGCTGTTGCTTCGTCGAAACGCGACTGGTTGGAAACCTGCAGCGCCAGCTCCAGCAGAATCTCGCCCATCGCGGCGGAGTTCGACGCCTGGCGGGTCTGGATTTCCAAGGCGCTGCGGTGGGCCGCTTCGGCAGCGGCATAGTTGCCATCAGCGGCGCTGTCGCGTCCCTGCGACAGCAGCGACTGGGCCGTGGGGATTTGCGCCAGCGCTGGTGACGCCAGGAGCAGGACTGCGACGAGGGTGATGTTGCGGATCATCCCTTAGAACCTTATGCCGCCGGTGACGAAGACCTTGGTCGCTTCGCGACCGGCGTCGCTGCCAAGCACCGCATTCAGGGTGCGTGAAACCTCGAGGCCCAGGGTCGCATTGTTCGGCAGCGCGGTGCGCACGCCGCCGCCGATCGAAACCAGCGACTGGTCGGTCAGGGTCGGATCCAGTGCGGCACCACGCTGGATGTACCAGGTCCGCGCTGTGTCGACATAAAGATAGGGCTGGATGGAGAGCAGGATGGAATCCTGCAGCGCCTGATCATACCGCAGCTCGGCCGAACCGCCGATGCCATGGTCGCCCGTGATGCCGCCCGGGTCATAGCCGCGCCCTATCTGCAGGCCGCCGAACGAAATCAGTTCGCCGTTGATCAGCGGCGAAAAGGAAAACTGTCCCTGGCCGGTGAAGACGGCGGACAGGTTTTCCGCTACCGGCGTGACAAAGCGGGCGAGGCCGTTGATTTTGGTGAAGTCGGTGGTGCCGCCCTTGCGCGACAGCACCGCAGAATTGTTGGCGCTGGCGCCGAACACCTGCAGGCCCTGGGCGATGTCGCCGGTGAACAGCCACGAGCCGTGCCAGCTGCGCAGATAAGTCAGACCGACATCCAGCACCCGCCACTGGTCGTGGCTGAAGTGGGTGCCCAGGATATCCACCCGGGCATCCTGTGCCGTGAAGCCGGTGTCCAGCAGCAGGCTTTCCTCGCGGCTGCGGATGATCGGCCAGGCCACTCGCGGTCCCACTGCCCAGCTGTCCGTCGCCACGTTGAAGGCCGACAGGGTCGAGCCCGGCTGGCCGTGGGTGATGGTGCCGACCAGGCTGGCGATCACGCCGTCATCGCCGATGGCGCGGCGATAGCGCAATTGGCCCGCGATCTGCTCGCTGGCGTCGGGCGAAGTGGTCAAGGATGCGGCGAGCTGGTCGTCGCCGAACAGCGAATTGACCTCGGCATCGGCGCTCAGCGTCCAGAGTCCTGAAAAGCGCGAGCCGCGATTGTCGAACCCCAGTCCGCCGGTGAAGCGCGGCTGGTCCAGTGTCACCACGAGATCTGAAGCGCCGGCCTCGTCGGATGGCCGCAGCACGCCGCTGGCGGTGACGCCCGGCAGGTCGTTGGAGAGCAGCAGGCTGCGCTCCATGGTCTTTTCCGGCAGCGGCGATACGCCGACCGACTTGGCGACATAGCTGCGCACCTGTGCCTGGGTTTCGGGCTGGCCGCCCTCGACCGTGACATGGGCGATCTTGCCCTCCACCACATTGATGGTGAAGACGCCGTCGCGCACGCGCTGCGGCGGCACATAGGCGCGCACCAGCAGATAGCCTTCGTTGCGATAGCTCTGCTCGATCTGGTCGGCAACATCCAGGATGTCAGCCAGCGCCACATCCTTGCCGATCAGCTGGGCATAGAGCGGCGCAAAGTCCGATACGGGCAGGGCTTTGGCGCCGGAAATCTTGACGTCCTTCAGCGTGAAATGCAGCTGGTCCACCGCGCGCGCCACCGAGGAACGGCGCGCGCCCTCGATGCGGAAATCGAAATCGGGTGTTGATGGCGTGGTGGGGGCGGGGCGATCGCGCCCCGGCTGCACGGCGCCCGGCAAGGGGCCGGCAAGCTGCGCCAGCGCAGGCGCAGGCAGGAAGGCTGCCAGCGCCAGTATGCTGCACAAGGCGGTGCCGCGGGATGTTCCAGATATTCTCATGATTATTGCCACAGGGCCGGGTTGCCCCAGGCAGACAGGTTGTTGATGACGCCGCCATTGCCGCGTGTTCTTGGGCCCGTCCGCAGAAGGCCGGGGATCACGACACCGTTCGGGGACCGTCCGCCGCCTTCCATGCTGGCGACCAGGAAGTCGCTGGCCTGGTCGGCGGGCGAGACGGGTTCGGCGCCGGTGCCGGCGCTGCTGTCTTCGGAAACAAGCTCGGCAATCGGGTTGACGGCGGCCGGCGTCAGAACGGCCGTCACGGGAACCGGGGCCGGCGCGACATCGCTGGCGGGGGGGGGCGTGAGGGTGGCGCCGGTATCGAGATAGAAGGTGCCTGGCCGCGTCGGCTCGTTGGCATTCTGGTTGGCGACGCTGGTGGCCACGACCTGCGTGTTCTGGGCGTTGCTGCCCGTGCCGCCGATGCCCGCCGTGATGATGCCGATGGCGGCCGAGGCGGTGGTGTTGGACAGGATATAATTGCCACTGTCCAGTACCAGTCCCGTGATTGTCACGGTCTTGCCGATGCCGATATCGGGCGTGTCATAGGTGCTGATGGTCGGCACCTCGTAAACAATGTCGCCATTGACCAGGCCCTGCACATTGTAGTTCGCAACATCGAGCGTTGCGAGCGTGGTGCCGTCGAACACCTTGGTGACGGTGCCCTGCAGGCTCACGGTCAGCGCCTTGGGCGTGATGGACAGCGCCGTGGCGTTGGCGGCGGCCTGCTGGAAGACATAGTTGGTAGCGCCCAGACCCGATCCGTTGATGGCATACTTGCCCACGTTGGCGCCGCTACCGGCCTGGCTTGCAAAGACCAGCGTGCCGGTGGTGGCGGTGGACTGGGTTTCACTGTTGACGAACCCGCTGACAGTGCCGCTGAAGGCGGGATTGGCAGCGCCATAGACGCGGGTCGCGCTGCCGGTGGTATAGGTCAGGATCGCGGGCGTGATGACCAGTGCGCCGGCGTTGCCGGCTGCCTGCTGCAGCACATAGTTGCCGTTGGTTACGGTGAGGCCGGCCCCGTTGATGGCATAGATCCCGACCCCGCTGGTCGCCGTGGCCGCGGTAGAGAAACTTGCTGAGCCGGTGGTGGCGCTGGACTGGGTATCGCCATTGACGAAACCGGTGACTGAGCCGCTGATGGCTGGATTGGCGCTGCCATAGATACGCGATACGGGATTGGCGACATAGAGCAGTGATGCCTGGTTGATGGTCAGCGCCGTTGCGTTCCCCGTGGCCTGCACGAATGTGTAGTTGCTGGCGGCAAGGCCCGTGCCATTGATGGCATAGCTGCCGACCGCGCTGGCGCTGGTCGCCGGGCTGGTGAAACTCAGGGCGCCGGTGGTGGCGCTCGCCTGGGTATCGCTGTTGACGAAGCCCGTCACTATGCCGCCAAGAGCGGAATTGGCGGCACCATAGGCGCGGCTGGTGCTGCTGGCGGCATATGTCAGCGTGGCGCGATTGATCGTCAGCGCTGCGGCGTTGCCCGTGGCCTGCGTGAACACATAGTTAGTCGCGGACAGACCTGCGCCGTTGATCGCATGGCTGCCGACCGCGCTGGCGCTGGTTGCCGGGCTGGTGAAAGCCAGCGTGCCGGTGGTGGCGCTGGACTGTGTTTCGCCATTGACGAAGCCGGTGACCGTGCCGCTGAAAGCCGGGTTGCCGCCGCCGTAGGTCCGCGACGTGCTGTTGGCGGTGTAGGTCAGCAGCGCGGCATTGATGGTCAGCGCCGTGGCGTTGGCCGCCGCCTGCGTCAGCGTGTAGTTGCCGTTGGGCGTAAGGCCGATGCCCGTAATGGCATAGCTGCCCACGCTGGTGGTGGCGCCGGTGCCGGGGCTGGTGAAGCCTAGGATACCAGTCGTGGCGCTGGCCTGGGTATCACCATTGACGAAACCGGTGACCGTGCCGCTGAGCGATGGATTGGTAGCGCCATAGGTGCGCGATGTAGCGTTGGCGACGTAAAGAAGTGACGCGGGGTTGATGGTGAGCGCGGTCGGATTGGAAGCCGCCTGCTGGAAGCTGTAGTTCGCGGCCGACAGGCCCGCGCCATCGATCGCATAGCTGCCGGCGGCGCTGCCCGATGTTGCCGAGCTGGAGAAGCTGGCGATGCCGGTGGTGGCGCTGGACTGGGTTTCACCGTTGACGAAACCGGTAACGGTGCCGCTGAAAGCGGGATTGCCGGCGCCATAGGTGCGGCTGGCGGCGGCGGCGGTGTAGGTCAGCGTCGCGGGATTGACCGTGAGGGCTCCATTCTGAAGCTGCACATTATAGCCATTGGTGGCGGCGAAACTGCCCTGCGCGACCGCGATCGTGTAGGTGCTGCCGGAAACCGGCGCACTGGCCACGGCGCCGCTGGTGCTGAGGCTCGGGGCGCCGCTGAACACCGCGGAGGTGTCGCCCAGGAAAGCATTGGCGAATCCTGGCTGCAGGCCGGTAATCGTGTAGCCGCCCGCAATGCTGGACGAGACATCGGTGCCGTAGGTCTTGGTCTGGTTGTTGGCGGCGACCGTCAGGGTTGCGTTGGTAGCGAAGACATAACGGTTGCCGCTGGCCGCGACGGCGAAGGGAATGGTCTTGTTCCAATTCCAGATCGCGGTGTTGTTGCTGTTCAGTCCGCCGAACACATCATTGGTGGGCGCGGCGGAATAGATCAGCCAGCGCGCACCGTTTTGTACCTGGACGGCTGTGCTGCCGGAATTGTTGATGAAGTTGCCGAGCGGCGCCAGGATCACGGAGGTGCCGCTGCCAAGCGTGGACGTAAGGGTGGCGGCGGGATCCAGCACGAGATCCATTTTCGACAGCACCTGCAGAACGCCAGCGGCCGATGACGTGCCAAGGTGGGTGGCAAAATTCACATTGTTGAGGAAGCCGGCGTCGCCGCCGCCTGCCACCAGGTTGACCACGCCGGATATCTGGTTGCCGATGTCCACCGGGCCGCCGGAAATGGAGGCATGGCCGATATCGCCCAGCGTCAGCGCGCCATTGTCGCTGGTCGCGGCAAGGCTGGCGCCCGCCAGGTGCGTGTCGCGGGCGGAAGACAGTTCCGAAAGGATGTCGCCGGAGGCATGCAGGGTCAGCAGGCCGGTCGCGGTCACCGGACTGTAAATGTCGATCTCGTTGTAGTTCTTGAAGCTGTTGCCGCCGGCATCGTTGAGATTGTAGGAGCCGACGGTTGTCAGGGTCAGCGCGCCGCCGGCGCTGGCGGCATACAGGTCGATGCGCGAGGCAAACTGGATGTTGGCCGCGCCGCCGCTGGAGAAGGTGAGCTGGCCGGCATGGGTCACGGCTGTCTGGTTGCCGTTGCCGGTGGAAGCGACGGTCTGCTCGATGACATTGTTGGCGTTGGTCAGCGTGATCGAGGTGCCGGCAGTCAGCGCCACGGAGCCGCCCAGGCTGTTGTCGGCCGCCGAATGGGAATCAATGCGCCCGCTGGTCTGGTTGATGGCGCCTGTGGTCGCGGTCAGGGTGATCTGGCTGGCATCGACATTTCCGGTCAGGGTCAGATCGCCCGTCAAGGCCTTCAGGGTGAGCCCGCCGCGGCCGGTGGGGCTGACAATATTGGGCGTGTTGGAGATCGTGCCGACTGTCAGCGCCTGGCTGTTGACGACCTTGACATAATCCGTGCCCGACACGCCGCCCATCACATTGATGTTCACCGTGCCGGTGATGGCGTTGCCGGTGTTGTCCAGCAACACAGGATTGCCGGTGGAGGTGCTGGCGGGAAGCGACAGGGTGAAATTGCTGAGCAACACAGGCCCCACCTGGGTAACACCGCCCGCGGTCAGGCCCAGACTGCCGGCGCCTATCTCCACCGCATTGGCATGGGCGCTGTTGCCCAGGGTGAAGCTGGTGGCAACGCCATTGCCGCTGGTGAGATAGACGTTGGCCCCCGCGGTATCGACATAGGTCGGGGTGCCGCCCGTCACCAGGAACGGTGAAAAGCTGCTGGCGCCGATCAGGCTGCCATCGCCGCCGTTGGAATTCAGGATCAGGTCCAGCCGCGCCGCGCTGACGCCGCCGGTGCTGCCGCTGGTGATGAAGGCGGCGCCCGCAGTGCGGTCACCCGCGTTGGCGCCCGGGTCATTGGCGGATAGCACGACCGTGCCGTTGGTGTTGGTGATTGACGAACCGTTCGTCAGTGCGATTGTGCGGCCGGCCTGCAAAGTGAGCGTATTGGCGCCCCCGATGGCGGAAATGCTGTCGACGATCGTAATGTCGGTGTTGGCCTGCAGCGTGACGCTGTTGGTATTCAACGCGATCCCGATAGTGGCGGGCGCGATGGTGACGTTGTTGCCGGTGGTGGCGAAGGTCTGGGTGGTGCCGTCGGTACCGGTATTTGCGACGGTGATGTTCTTGGGATCCAGCAGCCAGTTGCCGACCGTGCCGTTCACCGCCGATGTACTGATGGACACGGCATCATCGATCCGAAGGTCCTTGCCGGAGGTCTCGATTTGGCCGCCATTGCCCGAAGTCGCGCCGCCGCGCGCGCTGATGCTGGCAGCGACGCTGGTCTGCCCGGCGCCGTAAACCGCGACCGTGCCGCCATTGCCACTGGTGATGGCATCGGCCCTGATGCTGGCCTTGCCGACAGTGACGGTCTGGGCATTGGGTCCGGGACCGACGCCATGCAGGTTGCCGCCGATCGCTGCCGTGCCGCCGCCGGCATCGCCCGAAACGTCGATCGTCGCGCCATCGGCGACCGTGACCGTCTTGCCCACAAGCCGGACAGCGCCGCCGCTTTCGCCGGCATTGCGCCCCGACACATCCAACGTGCCGCTGTTCACCGCTTCGCCGTCGCCGGCATCCAGCACGATCTCGCCATTTTCCAGGCGCGCCGAGGTGGCTTCAATGACGCCGCTGTTGTTGACGACGCCGTTGGCGATCTGGGTCGCGGCGCGCGCCGTCATCACCACCGTGCCGCCCGGCGCCTTGATGATGCCGCTGTTGCTGGCGCCCGCGCCATGCGCCGGCGCAGTCACCGCATAGGAGAGCAGATGGTCGCCCTTGAAATCCACTGTGAAGGCATCGGCGCCGCCCAGCACCACATGACCGGCCGTTGCCGTGATGAGCCCGCTGTTGGAAACATTCGGCGCCGACAGGATAACGGTGCCGCCGCTAGCGGCCTGCAAAGCACCCTTGTTGACGACGCTGCTGCCGGCAGGTGCGCCGGCAAAGGCATAGTTGCCAGACAGGAAATCCGCGTTTGCAATATCGGAGGTACTCGCCAGCAGTCCCCCGACATGGACCTGGGCCCCCTGGCCGAACAGCACGCCATTGGGATTGATCAGCCAGACCTGTCCGTTCGCCTTGATGGCGCCGTCGATGGCGGAAAGTCCGCCGCCCACGACGCGGTTCAGGGTCAGGGAGGCGCTGTCAGGCTGGTTGAACTGCACGGAAGCCCCGGCGGCCACCGAGAAATTCTGCCAGTTGATGATCGCCTTGCTGGTCGACTGGTTGATGATTGTGCTGGTGGCAGAGGGTGCCTGCACCGAAGCCTGGCCGGCAATGACCTGGGCGCCGATGGGCTGCGCGACGGCAGGCGCGGCAAAGGCCAGCAGGGCGCCGGTGGCTGCGGCCTGCAACAGCACAGCGCGTCGACGCATGGTCTCGCGACCGCGAAGATCAAATGCTTTCAACACGAAATGCCCCTGCCGACGACTTGAAACCGTTCGGTTTACCCAACTTCGCGGGACGACCCGCCAAACCCACTTATTATTACAGCCAGTTTAACGCCAATCCCGCCGTGCCTGCAAACGCAGATCTGGCGTCAAATGGAGAGACATCCTTTTGGAACTTTGAAAGACGAAAAGCTTAATGCCGGAGCGCGGGCACAGGCTGGTGGGCGCGAAACACCGGCGGCATGTGGCTGCGGCCAAAACCACAAAACCCATTTATATAAAGCGCTTAGGGGTATGGCTCCTCTTGCTCTTCGCCGTTCTGCGCGTCGGTGCTAACGAGCATCCATGTCGACGCCACGCTTCGCCTTCACTGCCTCCGCTTTTGCAGGCAACGCGGGCGCCAGTTCAGTCGGGCAATAGCCCCTAGTTTTCTAGACGCCCCCGGTTCTCATTTCCTTCTGCCGTTCGAACTCGATGGACGACAGCATTCCGTATTGGAATCGCGCAAGCTGAAAGTCCTGTAAGTAGAGAGCCACAAGCGTACCGGGGTAGTCGGTGCAGCAGAAAAGAGGATGGCCAAGCCTTGAGGGTCGGCCATCCTCGATCAGGCGACGTTCATTCTCACTTTGTCGCAGGCAAGGGACCTGTTCGCATGAAGCGAACTGCCACCGGGTGGTTGGTATTGCCGCCATAGATATTGCCGGCATCATCAACCGTGACGCCTTCCAGCGCATTACCCTGTCGATAGGGGACGTTGGCGATGATCTTGCCGTCATTTACGGTGGCAATGCGGACCCCGGGCGAGAGGTTGGGATTGCGAACCGGGATGTTCGCGGTCTCGTCGGCAACATAAAGCAAGTCATTCTTGTCCACATAGACGCCGCTGGGCTCGCCGAACTGGTGCCAAGTGTGCAACTGCTTGCCGGTCTGGTCATAGACCTTGACGGCGACGTTGCTGCGGTCGGCGACATAGATCCGGCCTTCCTTGTCCATTGCAAGGGCGTGTGGGATGCCGATCTCGTCATCGCCCTTGCCGGGCTTGCCCCATTCCAGGATGAACTTGCCGGTCTTGTCGAAGCGGATGATGCGGTTGTTCGACGGGCGGCGGGGGCCGCCAGGGCCGCCGGTGCTGCCGGGGCGGCGGCCAGGGCCGACATGGCCATCGGCGACGAAGATGTCACCGGTGACGGGCGATATTACAACATCATTTAAGCCAGTAAATGGTTTGCCATTGACCGGGCCGCTGATGGTCATCAGCAGCTTGCCTTTGGGCGACCACTTGCGCAGCTTGTTGCCGACGGGCGCACCGGGGACCTGGCAACCATCCGGGGGGCCGCCGTCGGCTGTCCAAACATTGCCGTCCTTATCCACGGTAATGCCGTGCGGATCCGCGAGCATGCCCGCCCCGAAGCTTTTCACCATATTACCGTTGGAATCGAACTTCATGACCGGATTGACGGTCCTGTTTTCCGGCTTGCTACAGGCGCCCTGAATTAGAGCGCAACGATCCGCGACCCAGATACTTTTGCCATCCTTGTCGATAGCAATAGCGCGATCATCGGCCCAGATACGTCCCGCAGGCATCTTCGCCCACTCAAATTCAGTGCGATAGGGGCTCGGCAGCCCCGCCAGGGGCGATCCGGCCGGCACGTCGGTCAGTGCGTTCATCGCCGGATCCAGGGACGTCGCGTTGCCCGCCGTGAACTTTACATTTCCCACATCCCGGGGCGGGGGACATACCAGCTGTGTCTGCGCTGTGGCAGCCCCCGCAGTCGCAGCAATCACAATAACGCTCATTGCCCAGTGTGCAAATCCCATCATTCCCTCCTTTGGCTTTTGTCAGCCTTGTTGTGAACCTGCCCGCATTCCGCCAGCCAGGCGCAAAGAGTATCGGTTGGGCGGGCGGGGGAACGTAAAGCTTCTGTAGGCAAAGCACTTGATATGGTGGCAGAGGGCGTCGCGGACAATCTTTGAGATATCGGCTGTCGCCCGAACCGGTTCTGATTATGGTTCGTAATGCGGCACAGGCGTCAGTCCCTCACTGCTCAGTCGCTGACGGTCGCGGCCTGTCCGTGCAGGCCAGGCGGCCGATGGAGGTCGTAGTGTTGAAGGACTGGGTTACCGAGACGAACGAGACCGTATGCGCATCCAGGGTCTCGACGATCTTGGCAAAATCGATCAGGGAGCGGGTCAGCCGGTCGATCTTGTAGACCACAATGACATCGACCTGTCCGGCACTGATGTCGGCCAAAAGCGCCCCTTAACGCAGCTGAGCGCTGGCGCTGGCCACCGGCTTGGCGGCGGCGGATGCGCCTTGCGCGTAATAGGCCACGAAGCGCTTGGGCTCGTTCGCCTTGTAGCCATCGAGATTGTGCGCCCACCGATAGCCGATGCTTTCATAGAGCAGCTCGGCCGTGACGTTGAAGCCGCGTCCCTTTACCGGCACGTCATAGCGCACAGTGTCCGATCCCCCCTGGAAGGCCGGATCACTTTTCGCGTCGCCCACCACTTTGATCAGTGAGCCCGCGCTGTCCTTGTCAAAGCCCTTGGGGAGAAGGCGATTGTCCTTGAGATAATGGCTGCCATAGAGCAGCCCGGTCGTGACCCGTCCGGCGAAGTCCCCCATGATGGATTCATAGATCTGCACCTGGCCGGGCTCGGTGATGCGGCGATAATGCGGCTCGAACTTCAATGCGTCGGCATCGTTGTCATTGCCCGTGATCGCGCCGTCCGGGCGCACCGCGCCGGATTCAAACACCAGCTTGCCGTCGGCATCGCGAACCGTGACGTGCAACCAGGCGCGCCGCGCGGGATAGGCGGTGGGGAATTTGTGGCCGGTGCGGTTCTTTACCGTCACATCGAATCCCAGGCGTCCACCGGCAAGCTGCGGCGCGCTTACCGCAACATCGGCGGTTTCTTGCGCCAGAAGGTTTTCGGACCTGCGGGCCGAGGCGTGCAATTCCTCCGGCAGGGCTGAGACGCCCAGTTCGCTGCCGTGATCCTTGAGCATGTCCAGCAGGAACGCATTTGCGCCGACAAAGATGTGGCGCATCACCCCGTCATGGTCCTGGGCATGGACGGAGGTGATGGGCTGCTGGCCTTTCACTTCCGTCATGTGGCAGTCCTGGCAGGTCTGGCGCGTGGCATAGTCGCTATGCTGCCATTCCTGGTACGGCACCTGCTCGGGCAGGGTTCCGGCCACCTGGCCCTTGTCGTCCAGCGCCTTGGTGAACAGGGTGTGGCAGGAGGCACAAAGCGCAGCATCCTTCAGGTATTCGACCTTCCTGGGTGTAAATCCCGTGGCCGAGTGCATCAGCCGCGTGCGGCCGGCATCCGGATCGTCATAGGGCCCGAACAGTTCACGCTCTTCGTCCTTTTTGGTCACGTCAATCAGGAAGCCGCCATCCAGGCTGGAAGGCTTGCCCAGATTGTCATTCTTGATCTGGTGGCAGACGGTGCAGGATACCCCGTCAGCCGCAAGCGTCGCCTTGATGTCCTTGGCATTCTCGATCTCGCCTTCGGGCTCGTCCTTCGCGGCCCCGGCGCGTACCGCATCCAGATATTTCAGAACCTGGCCTGGCAAGCCTTCGGCGCGCGACTGATAGCGCTGCATCGGCATGTGGCAGGTGGCGCACTTGTCCTCGATGGCGCCGGCAACGGCCGGATGGTCCATGGTCTCGCGCCGGATCGAAGCCTGCCAATAGGGGTCGCGCGAGGAATTGGCCATCACCGAAGCGCGCCACTGAAAGCCGATGGAAATATCCTCGCCGTCATGGGCATGGATCTGGCTGTGGCAGGAGATGCAGTGGCTGGAGGTGGCAAAGAGCAGATGGTCGAAGGGCATGCGCGGCACCTGCGCCGCTTCTTCCGGCGCTTCCTGCGCCTTGACGTGTGCGGCCAGGAAAAGCCCGCCGCAGATCACTGCAAGCGACAGACCCGCGACATTGATTTTTCCCAATCTGCGCATCATTTTCGTATTCGAATTTTTTCGATCTCCAAAACCAGTTAGCCGCGCATGCGTTATTGCGTCAACGCGCGCGATGGCTCTAACTCTTCATCCGCGCAAATGTTCAGGGGACCAGGTGCGAAATTCGCCGAACGTGATATCTGCCGGGGCTGTACTGGGACTTCTTCTGCTGCTGCCCTTGCTGATTGCCGCTGCGCCTGAGAAACAATTGCAACCCGACGGGCGCCTCCTATTCCAGCAGAATTGTGCCGCCTGTCACGGCAACAATGGCGCGGGCGACCGCAAGGCCTCCGACATCGGCTTCGACATCAAGATGCCAGACTTTACCGATTGCAGCTTCGCCAGCCGCGAGGCGGATACGGACTGGCTTTCCAGCATGCATCGCGGTGGTCGCGCGCGCGCCTTCCCGCACGCCATGCCGGCCTTCGACCAGGCCCTGACCGAAGACGAGATGCAGGCGATTGTGAAATTTCTGCGGGGCAAGTGCGTCAAGTCCGGCTGGCCGAGGGGCGAGTTCAACTTGCCGCTCGCCATGTTCACCGAAAAGGCCTTCCCCGAGGACGAAGCGCTGAACATTACCACCTTCAGCAATGGCGGGCCGCGCGCCATCACCTCCACCTCCATCTTCGAAAAGCGTTTCGGGGCGCGCGGGCAACTGGAAGTGAACCTGCCATTCTCCAGCATTGACGGCGGGCCGGGGATCGGTACCCAGACGGGTATCGGTGATATCGGCGTGGCGTGGAAGCAGAACCTGCTGGCGGATGTGGATAGCGGCACCATCTTCAGTGCGCTGGGCGAGGTGGTGCTACCCACCGGAAGCGCGAAGCGCGGGCTGGGGCAGGGCACCTATTCCTTTGAGACCCACGCCTTGTTCGCGCAATTCCTGCCGAATGATTTTTTCCTCCAGGGCGACGTGTTTGGTTCTTTCCCCGCCGGCAAGGGACTACCCAACGAAGCCCAGGCCCATTTCGCGCTGGGTCGCACTTTTGCACAGGATGATGGCTGGGGGCGATCCTGGTCGCCGCAGGTTGAGCTGTTGGCAGCCCATGCGTTCACGCCGGGCGCGCAGGTGGACTGGGATATCGTGCCGCAGCTTCAGGTCAGCCTGTCGCGGCGCCAGCATATTCTGGCCAGCTTTGGGGAGCGCGTACCACTCAACAACACGGGTGATCGAAAGCCGCAATTCGTGTTTTATCTTATCTGGGATTGGTATGATGCCGGCCTGCTGAACGGCTGGTAACAGGGAGTTCCCTGAAACTGTGCGAATTGGCGAGCCTGTTTTCTGATTCACCGATCAGGAACTGCTGAAGCCCGAGTTATTTCCCGCACTTTCAACCGACCTGGCAGAACTTGTGCAACTTTGCGACGTCTCTCTCATTTCCGATATGGGGCATGCAAGAGGAGTGAGACATGACAAAAGCCAGGATTGCCCTATTGGTCGCCGCCTTGGCGGCTGCGCCGGTCGTCGGTGTGGTGTCCGCCGCCCACGCCCAATATTACGGTTCGGATGAACGGATGTATGCCGATGCACCGGAATCCGTGACTGTGCGGCCTTATTACCCGCGTGTTGAAAAGCGCCAAATTCTGGGCCGGGTGAATGGCGAGATAAATCCGACCGCCTATTCCCTGTCACGCCCGGTCGGCACCGGCGATCTGGATCTGACTTACGCGTCGGATCGTCAGGAATTGCGCGATCGCGTCTATGAAACGGCGGTCAATCTTTGCTATGCGCTGGATGACCAGGTTCCCAGCTTGCGCAACAACGAGAGTGGAGACCGTGAATGTGTCCGCACGGCGACCCGCAACGCGATGCGTGACGCATACGATCGCTACTGAGACATGGCCGGCGGCCTGACACCGGGGCCGCCCGGCAGGTCGCCGGCCGCGTGTTTGCTTTTGGGCAGTCCCATCTTTGTGTGTGCCCGTCAGGGCGTCTTCAAAATGCGGTCGCCGCGGAACTTTTTGGTGACATAGGCGTTGGTGCTCCAATGGGGGGATGTCAGCCGCCTCTGACCGAGGTTCGCAAAGACTTTGCAGATAAAGCGCAATCATGATGGCCTCCAGCCTGTCCGAGCGGAATTGTTCAGTGCTGAGCGCTTGGAGCAGCACGCCAAGAGTCTCGCGGCCGCGCAGCATGTCGGCAAGCTGCCGCGCCAGCGAAAGTCCCTTCGCGGACGACTGAATGAAAATTTCGCGCACCTGAGTGTGGCATTTCGCCGGTTGGCCAAGGCGGCCCAGTCCGGCGAGCAGATAACCTCGGCAGGCGAGTGGTTTCTCGACAATTTTCACATTGTGGAAGAACAGATCCGCAAGGCCCAGAGTGACCTTCCGGCGGATTTCTACAACGAGTTGCCCAAGCTCACGACTGGACCGCTGACTGGCTACCCGCGGGTCTACGGCATCAGCTGGGCACTGATTGCCCATACGGATGGCGCGTTTGACCTGGACCGTCTGGAACGATTTGTCCGCGCCTATCAGGAAGTCGATGCCCTGAATATTGGCGAGCTGTGGGCCATCGCCATAACGCTGCGCATCACCCTGGTCGAGAATTTGCGCCGGCTTATCGAAATCGTGGTCGACCGCCTGGAGGACGGCGCGCGGGCGGAGACGTTGGCCCAGCAAATCCTGGCCGGTCCGCCAAGTGACCCCCAGGCCCTGCTGCGGGGCATTGGCATGGTCTCGCCCACCTTTATTACACGGCTGGAACAGCGGTTGCGCAGCCAGAGCATTGCGGCAGACGCGGTGCTGGGCGCGATCGAGGCTGCGCTGCGCGGTCTTGATACCAGCAGCGACGCGCTGATCCAGCAGGAGTACCAGCTCCAGGGCGCAGATGATATTTCCGTGCGCAATGTCATCAATGCCATGCGCCTGGTGTCCAATATCGACTGGGCGGATTTTTTTGAAAGCGTCAGTCTGACCGACCATGCGCTGCGGGAATTTTCTGGCTATTCGTCGATGGATTTTCCCACCCGCGACCGCTATCGGCGCGCCGTGGAAAAAATGGCGCGCCGCGCGCCGCGCGAGGAGATCGCGATCGCCTCTGCGGCCGTGCAGGAAGCGACTTCGCACAAGGAGGGGCCGCCCCGGCTCCAGGACCCCGGCTATTATCTGATAGGCGGGGGCCGGCGCGCCTTTCAGGCAAAGATGGGGTATCGCCCTACCTGGCAACAACGGTTCTGGCGAAAGGCGAGGGCGACGGGTCTGCCGGGCTATCTCCTGTTTCTGGGATTGACGTCCGGGCTCATATTGGCCGCAGCGCTTGCTGCGGTGACTTGGTTCGGCCTGGGCGCAGGCCTACTTCCCATACTGGCCTTTGTCGGGTTTGTCCCGGCATCGGAGCTGGCCACTGCATTTGTAAATCGCGTGGTGACCAATCGCTGGGCACCCAAGATATTGCCGGCGTTGTCGCTGAAGGATGGCGTTCCGGAAAACCTGGCCACCGTGCTGGTCGTGCCGGTCCTGCTGGCCGGCAGCGAACAGGTGCGTCACCAGGTAGCCGGCCTGGAAATACACTATCTGTCCAATTCGGACGCGCGGCTGCAATTCATCCTGCTGTCCGATTTCGCTGACGGGGAAAGCGAGCATTGTCCCGGCGATGACGCGCTATTGCAGTGCGCGCGCGATGGCATCGTCGAACTGAACAGCCGCTATGCGCGCGGAGGGCCGCCGCTTTTCATTTTCCTGCATCGCCGCCGCCGCTGGAACCCGGCACAGCGGCGCTGGATGGGATGGGAGCGCAAGCGGGGCAAGCTGCACGAGCTGAACCGGCTGCTGCGCGGGGCTGACGATACCAGCTTCCTGGATGGCGCCCGGTCTCGGGCCATGCTGCCAACCAATGTGAAGTATGTCATCACCCTGGACGCAGACACCCGTCTTCCGCGCGGTGCTGCCAAGCGGTTGATCGGGAAAATGGCGCATCCGCTCAACCTTCCCCTGTTCGATCCGGCTTTGGGTCGGGTGGCGCAGGGCTATGGCATTCTGCAGCCGCGGGTAACGCCCTCCCTGCCGATCGGCTCGGAAAGTTCGCTGTTCCAGTGGGCCTTCTCGGGGCCGAATGGGCTCGATCCCTATGCCTTTGCCGTTTCGGACGTCTACCAGGACCTGTTCGAAGAAGGCTCCTATGTGGGCAAGGGCATCTACGACATAGACGCCTTTGAGCAGGCATTGCTCCAGCAGATACCGGAAAATACCGTTCTCAGTCACGATTTGCTGGAAGGGGTGTTCTCTCGCGCTGCTCTCGCCTCGGATATTGAGGTGGTCGAAGAATTCCCGTCGCGTTACGACGTGGAAGTGGCCCGCCAGCATCGCTGGATGCGCGGCGACTGGCAGTTGTTGCCGTGGATCCTGGGCTTTGGTCGCAAATCGGCCAGGAGCGCGCGCGTGCCGGCATTGGGCCGCTGGAAGATGCTCGACAATATCCGCCGCTCGCTTTCCGCGCCGGCGATCCTGCTGGCCTTCCTGATCGGCTGGGAGCTGCCGCTGCTGCCGGCCAGCGCTTGGACGACTTTCCTTGCATTGGTGATTGTACTGCCGCCGCTGTTGCCGATCCTGTCGGCAATCGTGCCCCGGCGCAAAGGGTTTTCCCTGCGCGGTCATGCCCGCAACCTGATCCGGGACCTGCAGCTGGCTCTCACCCAGATCCTGTTCAATGTCACCTTCCTGGCCAGGATCGCCTATCTGGCGCTGGACGCGATCCTGCGCACCGTTTTTCGGCTGTTTGTCGCCCGCAGGAACCTGCTGGAATGGGTGACGTTCGCCCAGACCGCCTATAACCGGCGCAGTGGCAGCAAGGCGCTCACCTTTCAGATGCTGGCCAGCCTGGCTTTCTGCATGGTGGTGGGGGCGAGCGTCGCCCTGCAGGGGGCGGCGCATCTCCTGGTCGCCGCGCCCTTCCTGCTGTTGTGGCTGCTGTCGCCGCTGATTGCACGATGGGCCAGCCGGGCACCGGAGGTGGAACCACATCTGGACATCTCGCGCGAGGAAACGGACGCATTGCGGCTGGCCGCGCGCCAGACCTGGTCTTTCTTCGACAAGTTCGTCACCGCAGAAGACAATCACCTGCCGCCCGACAATTTTCAGGAAGTGCCCAAAGGGGTGGTGGCCCATCGTACCTCACCCACCAATATCGGCATTTATTTGAATGTCACGATCGCCGCGCGCGACTTCGGCTGGATTGGCACGCGCGAGACGTTGGCGCGGCTGGAAGCGACGGTCGCAAGCCTGCACCGAATGGAGCGGTATCGGGGCCACTTTCTCAACTGGTACGACACGCAAAATCTGCGCTCGCTTGAGCCGCGCTATGTTTCTACGGTTGATAGCGGAAATCTGGCCGGCAATTTTCTTGTGGTGCAGCATGGCTGCGCACAGATGCGCGCGCCGGTGGACCCCGTTCGCATTCGGGCCGGATTGCGCGATACCCTCGCCATGGTACAGGTCCGGGCAGCTGCGGTTCTGACGGCCGCACCACTTCCGGTTTTTCAGGAGGCGCTGGAGCAGCTCTACAAGGTTTTGGGGCAATCGCACTTTAATGTCTCGCGCGAGTCCCTGTCTTCGCTTAGCCAGCAGGCGGAAAGATTGTCCGGTCTCATCCACGATCCGGCGCATGTCGTGTTGCAGGCGCCGCTGGCGGCGCTTTCGCGCGCCATCCGCAGTCACCAAGAGGATTCGGAGGCGGACGGGCCCGACCTGGCACCGCGTCTTGCCGCCATCGCCCAGTCCTGCCGGGAATTTGCCCAGCGCATGGAGTTCGGCTTCCTGTTCGATGAGGCGCGCCAGCTTTTGTCGATTGGCTTTCGGGTTGACGATCAGACATTGGACGCCAACGCCTATGACCTGCTGGCGTCCGAAGCGCGTCTTGCGAGCTTTTTCGCCATCGCCAAGGGTGATGTTCCGACCCGGCACTGGTTCCATCTGGGCCGCACCCTGACCCCGCTGGGCCGGTCCTCGGCGCTTCAATCCTGGTCCGGCTCGATGTTCGAATATCTCATGCCATCGCTCATCATGCATGAGCCGGCCGGGAGCCTGTTGGCGCTCAGCAACAAGGCGGCGGTGCGCCGCCAGATCGCCTATGCCCGGCGGTTGAATATTCCCTGGGGCATTTCTGAATCCCAGTATTACGCGCTGGATCGGGAACAGAATTACCAATATTCCGGCTTCGGCGTGCCCGACCTGGGACTGAAGCGGGGCCTCAGCGAAAATACCGTCATCGCGCCTTATGCCAGCGGTCTGGCGGCGATGATCAATCCGGTGGCGGCGCGCGAAAATCTCGATCGACTCAGCCGCATGGGCGCACGCGGTGACTATGGCTGGTACGAGGCGATCGATTTCACCCGCGCCAGGCTGCCGGAAGACGTGACCAGCGTGGTGATCAAGACCTACATGGCCCATCACCAGGGCATGATGATTTTGGGGATCGACAATGTCATCCATGACGGATCGATGCGCGAACGCTTCCATGCCGAGCCAATGGTGCAGGCCGCAGAACTTCTGCTGCAGGAACGCATGCCGCGCGATGTTGCCGTCGCCCGCCTGCCGCCGGAAATGCAGACCGGCGCCGTCACCTTCTTCGACAAGACGCCGCGCGTCCCCCGCAGTTTCGATACGCCCCATACCGCGATGCCGCGCACCCAGCTTTTGTCCAACGGCAATTATTCGCTGATGCTGACCGCGGCGGGCAGCGGATACAGCCGCTGGCGCGGCATGGCCGTGACGCGTTGGCGCGAAGACCCCACCCGCGACCAGTGGGGCGCCTTCATCTATCTGCGCGATCTTCGCAGCGGCCGGGTCTGGTCGGCAGGTTACCAGCCCACCGCGCAGGAGCCGGACCAGTACGAAGCGGTGTTCTCGGAAGACCGCGTCACCATCCGCCGTACCGATCACTCCCTCACCACGGTGATGGAAGTTCTGGTCTCGCCCGAAGATGATTCCGAAGTGCGGCGCATTTCCATCACCAACAATGGCACGCGCCTGCGCGAGATCGAGGTGACGTCCTATGCAGAGCTGGCCCTGGCCAGACCGGCGGATGACAATGCACACCAGGCGTTTTCCAAACTGTTTGTGGAAACCGAATATCTGCGCGATACCGGTGCGCTGCTGGCCAGCCGGCGGCCGCGTTCGCCATCCGAACAGCCGATCTGGGCGGCTCACCTCAGCGTCGCGGAATCCGGCTCGGTCGGTGATGTCCAGTATGAAACCGATCGCGGCAAGTTCCTGACGCGTGGACGCAACGCGCGGTCGGCTGCCGCCATCTACGAGGGTTGGCCCTTGTCCAATAGCGAAGGCGCGGTCCTGGACCCGATCTTCAGCCTGCGCCGGCGCGTCCAGATCCCGCGGGGACAGACTGTCACTTTGTCATTCTGGACCATGGCGGCCGCGACGCGGGAGGAGATCATCGACCTGGTGGATCGTCACCACGACGTCGCCGCCTATGAACGTGCGACCACCCTGGCAGCCACCAGTGCCCAGACCCAGCTTCAGTATCTGGGTATTGGCGGCGATGACGCCCATCTCTTCCAGCTGCTGGCCAATTATCTCATCTATCCGGACGAAGGCTTGCGGGCGCCGCCCGAAGTGCTGGAGCGTGGCGGACGTCCGGCATCTGCCCTGTGGGGGGCCGGTATCTCCGGCGATCTTCCCATCGCGCTGGTTCGCATCAGTGAGGAAGAAGAAGGGCCGTTCGTCACCCAGATGCTGCATGCCCAGGAATATTGGCGTCAGAAGCGGCTGGCGGTTGATCTGGTGATTCTGAATGAGCGCGTCTCATCCTATGCCCAGGAGCTGCAAAAGGCGCTCGAAGCCCAGGTTCACACCGCGTCCTGGAACGACCAGGCCGCAGCCGCGCAGGGCAGGGTGTTCCTGCTGCGCGCCGATTTGCTGGGCGCGGAGGGGCGCGAAGCGCTTCGCGCCGCTGCCCGCATCGATTTGAGCGCCCGCCGCGGGTCGCTGGCGGACCAACTGAGCAAGTTGACAGGCGCAGACCACAACCTGGTCGCGCCCGTCCGTCGCAAGATCGCAGCGCCCGCTTCCACGATCGAAAAGCAGGCGCCTTTCGATCTCCCCCCCATGCAGTTCTACAACGGCATCGGCGGCTTCAGCTCGGACGGCAGCGAATATATCGTGCTGCTAACTGGCGGGCAGCGGACACCCGCGCCCTGGACCAATGTCATCGCCAACAAGGACTTTGGTTTTCAGGTTTCAGCGGAGGGCGGCGGATTTTGCTGGGCGCTGAACAGCCAGCAGAACCAGATCAATGCCTGGTCCAATGATCCGGTCTCCAACGAACCCAGCGAGGTCATTTACTTCAAGGATCTGGACAGCGGCGAGGTGTTTTGTCCGACCGCCGCGCCGATAAACGATGTGCTTGGCCAATATGTCACCCGTCACGGTCAGGGCTATTCGACCTTCGAGTATTCTGGCCGCGCGCTTGAGACACGGCTGACCCAGTTTGTTCCGCTGGACGACGCGGTCAAAATCGGGCGTCTGATAGTCGTCAACAAGTCCGATCGCCCCCGCCGGCTGGCCGTCATCTATTATGTGGAATGGACCCTGGGCGCGACGCGCGCTGCGGGCGCCGCCCATATCGTCACCACCATCGACGCCGAAACCCGTGCCCTGTTCGCGCACAATCCCCACAGCGCCGAGTTCGCCGCGCGCGTCGCCTTCATGGATATCGGTGGTCGCCAGTCCTCTTGGACAGGGGATCGCCGCGAGTTCCTGGGGCGCAATGGCGGCCATGACGCGCCGGCGGCCTTGTGGTCGGACACGCCGCTTTCCATGCGGGTCGGCGGTGGACTGGATCCGGCCGGCGCGCAGCGCGCCGATATTGTGCTGGAACCTGGGGCGACCATCGAACTGTCGTTGGCGCTGGGGCAGGGCTCTGACCTTCATGCGGCGCGGGCCTTGGTACAGAAATATCGCGCCGCCGATCCGGCTGTCGCTCTGGCTGCGGTGACAGGCTTCTGGGACAAAACGCTGGGTGCCATCCAGATCAAGACGCCGGACAAGGCGATGGACCTTCTGACCAATCGCTGGCTGATCTACCAGACCCTGTCATGCCGTTTCTGGGGCCGCGCCGGTTTTTACCAGGCATCGGGCGCCTATGGCTTCCGCGACCAGCTTCAGGACAGCATGGCGCTGTGCGTGCCGCATCCCGAACTGGCGCGCGAGCATCTGTTGCGGGCCGCAGGACGGCAATTTCCGGAAGGCGACGTACAACATTGGTGGCTGCCGGAAAGCGGCAAGGGCGTGCGCACCCGCATTTCCGACGACAAGTCCTGGCTGGCCTATGTGGCTGCCCATTATCTGGAAGTCACCGGTGATACCGGCGTGCTGGATGAAAGCTTTCCCTTTCTGCAGGGCCCGCAATTGCAGACGGGCGAACATGACGCCTTCTTCCTGCCGGAGACGACTTCGCAAACAGCCACACTGTACGAACATTGCGCACGCGCCCTGGATGCCAGCCTGGCGGTCGGCAGCCATGGCTTGCCGTTGATGGGCACGGGCGACTGGAATGACGGCATGAACCGCGTGGGCGAGCATGGCCGCGGGGAAAGCGTCTGGCTGGGCTGGTTCCTGCACGAAGCCCTGCGCCGGTTCATGCCCCATGCCGAGAAGCGCCACGATGCGACGCGCGTGGCCAGGTGGTTGCTGCACATGGCGACGTTGAAAGAATCGCTCGAAGACAAGGGCTGGGATGGCGCCTGGTATCGCCGCGGTTATTTCGATGACGGCTTTGCGCTGGGATCGGCGTCGAACCGGGAATGCCGCATCGATTCCATTGCGCAATCCTGGTCGGTGATGTCCGGCGTGGCCTCTCCCGACCGCGCGCGCCGCGCCATGGAAGCGGTGGACAAGTATCTTGTGCGCACCGAAGACGGGTTGATGACGCTTTTCGCCCCGCCCTTCGTCGCCCCCCAGCATGACCCCGGTTACATCAAGGGCTATCCCGCAGGCATCCGCGAAAATGGCGGCCAGTACACTCATGGCGTGATCTGGACGATCGCCGCCTTCGCCATGCTGGGCAATGGCGACCGGGCCGGCGAGCTTTTTTCCATGCTGAACCCCATCAATCATGCCCGCTCGCGCACCGCCGCAAACCGCTATCGCGTCGAGCCCTATGTCGCATGCGGCGATGTCTATTCCATGGCGCCCAATGTCGGGCGCGGCGGCTGGACCTGGTATTCCGGCTCGGCCGCATGGATGTATCGTGTCGCGATCGAATATATCCTGGGCATAAGACTGGAGGGCGAAACGCTGCGGGTCGAGCCGGTCATCCCCCGTAGCTGGCCCAGGTTCGAAGCCGTTGTCCGTCACGGCGATGCCGTCTATGAGGTCCTTGTGGAAAATCCGGACAACTGCTGCAGTGGCATTGTCAGCCAGACCCTGGACGGCACCATCTTGCCGGCAGGGCCGATCCCGCTGCGGCGGGACGCCGGCACCCATCACGTGAAAATCATCCTTGGCGAAAGGGCTCCTTGCGCATGACAATCGACCCCGGCGCCGGCAGCGTCGTTCCGCCCGATGCGGTACTGGATGTGGCCAAGCTCACCCAGGCCTTCTTTGACAAAAAGCCTGATGTTTCGATTCCGGCCCAGCGTGTGTCGTTCGGCACATCGGGTCATCGCGGATCGTCCTTCGACACCACTTTCAATGAAAACCATATCGTCGCCATCAC
This sequence comes from Micropepsales bacterium, assembly GCA_038324265.1. Lineage (GTDB taxonomy): Bacteria > Pseudomonadota > Alphaproteobacteria > Micropepsales > Micropepsaceae > Rhizomicrobium. The sequence continues at coordinate 24,203 of JBBQHU010000008.1, forward strand.
TCAGGCGATCTGCCGGTACCGGGCATCGCAGGGAATTGACGGCCCGCTCTATCTGGGGCGGGACACGCATGCCCTGTCCGAACCGGCCTTCCACGTGGCGCTGGAAGTGCTGGCGGCCAATGGTGTTCGGACAATGGTGGATGCAAGTGACGGCTTCACCCCGACGCCGGCCCTTTCGCATGCCATCCTGCGCTACAACAAGGGACGCACCGGCGGATTGGCGGACGGCATCGTCATAACCCCCTCGCACAATCCCCCTGAAGACGGCGGCTTCAAGTACAATCCCCCGGACGGAGGCCCTGCTGCCAGCGCCGTCACCACCGCAATTCAGTCCGCCGCCAATGCATTGCTGAAGGATGGCTTGCGCGATGTCCGGCGCACGGCAATCAGCGGCGACGATCCCAATGTCAGGCCGTTCGATTTTCGACAAAGTTATGTCGATGATCTGGATGCGATCATCGACATGCAGGCGATCCGGGATACGGGCGTCCGGATCGGGGTGGATCCGCTGGGGGGCGCCGCAATTCACTATTGGCCGGCGATTGCCGAACGCTTCGGCATTGATCTGACCGTCACCGATCCTACAGTGGATCCAACTTTTCGGATGGTGCCCCGGGATTGGGACGGAAAAATCCGGATGGATTGCTCTTCCCGCTTTCCCATGGCGCGGTTGATTGCCCGGCGCGAAGAGTTTGATATCGCATTCGCCAACGACACGGACGCGGATCGTCACGGCATCGTGACCCGGTCGGGGCTGATGGCGCCCAACGCCTATCTGGCGGTTTGCGCCCACTATCTGGGCCAGGACCGCGCCGCGTTTCGGGGCCACGACGTCGGCAAGACCATTGTCAGCAGTGCGATGATTGATCGCGCGGCGGCCGCCATCGGCCGCAAGGTCTACGAGGTGCCGGTGGGCTTCAAATGGTTTGTTGATGGCCTGATCGGCGGCAAGCTTTATTTCTGTGGCGAGGAAAGCGCCGGGTCATCCTTTCTGCGGCGCGACGGCCAGGTTTGGACCACCGACAAGGACGGGCTGATCGCCGGATTGCTGGCCGCCGAAATCCTGGCAAAAACGGGATCGCCGCCGGATGGGCTCTTTGCAGACCTGACCCGGTCCCTGGGGGAAACCTTTTATGCGCGGGTGGATCAGCCCGCAGGCGCGGAATTTCGCGCGCAACTGGCAAAGATCACACCCGAAGACGTGGCGGCAACCACCTTCGCGGGAGACCCCATCGACGCCAAAACAATTACGGCGCCAGGAAACGGAAGTCCCATCGGCGGTATCAAGCTTTCGACCGCAAATGGCTGGGCCGCGGCGCGGCCGTCCGGCACGGAGGATATTTACAAGATTTATGCGGAGAGTTTCGTCAGCGAAAATCATCTCGCGGCCCTTCAAAAGGACATGCAGGCCATACTGTCTTCTGCCGGGCGTTAAGGGCTGAAACATGGATAAGCAAATGACCGACACGGTGTACTTGCGGCGTCTGATAGTGACGCTCGCCGTCCTGGCCGCGGCAGCGTTGCTATGGTGGCTGCGGCTGGTGATCCTGCTGGTGTTTGCCGCGGTCATCATGGCCATCCTGATCCGCAGCCTTTCCAACCCCATTCGCGCCCGCCTGAAATTGCCGGATGGGGCGGCCGTCGCTATTGCGATCGGCATTCTGGCGATTTTGTCGGTTACGATCTTCGTGATCTTCGGGTGGCGGATGGCGGAGCAATTTGCCCAGATGATGGATCTGCTGCCCCGCGCTTTCGAAAACTTTCTGAACTGGCTCAATGCCCAGCCTCTGGGTGCGCCCATCGTCGCCAGCTTCCGCAATTCTGATGCCGCCTCGGCCTTGCCGGCTGTTCTGCACCTGCCGGCTTACGCGCTCGCGCTTTTGGGTGGGTTGGCGGATGTGCTCCTTGTTTTGGCAGGCGGCATCTACCTGGCTTACCAGCCGGCACTTTATCGCAAGGGCCTGCTGCGCCTTTTGCCCGCGTCCGGGCGCAAAGAGGTGGGAGTGGCCATGGAGGACGCCGGCAAGACATTGCGCAAGTGGCTCCTGGCGCAGCTTGCGGCCATGGTGATGGTCGGTACGCTGGTTGCCCTCGGCACTTGGGTTCTGGGTGTTCCGGCCGCGGGCGCATTGGGGCTGTTTGCGGGCGCGGTAGAATTCATACCCATAGCCGGGCCAGTCGTCTCAGCGATACCGGCGCTATTATTGGCGATGATGGTCGGGGTCGATACCGCGGGCTGGACGCTGCTTCTGTTTGTCGCGATTCAGCAGCTTGAAGGCAATGTGATCGTGCCCCTGTTGCAGCAAAGCGCCATCAACATTCCTCCAATGGTCACGTTATTCGCGCTGCTCGTGACGGGGATCATATTCGGCCCGCTGGGTGTCGTTCTCGCAACGCCGATTGTGATCATCGTGGCCGAGGGCCTGAAATGGCTGCGCCCGGCCGAGGACAGTTGAGGCGGCAGCCAGTATGTTCGTGTGACTTTCGGGAGATTGTGAAGTTCCGTAGCGGCCGCCCGGCGAAGGCATTTGCACTTTTGGTGGCAAAATCTCTCAAACAATCGTGGATATTCCCCGCCAAGCCCGAAATTCAGCCGTATTGGCGGTTATAATGTTGGCCTGATGAGAAGTTCGGCTTTGTATTTCTATTGTGCGGTTCGGGCTGGATTTGCCGTTATCTTCCTGGTTCTGACATTCCTGGTTTTGCAGGTTGGCGATGCCGTTGCCGTCGATCCGCAGCCCTACACGGTCGCGATTGATGATGCCGGCTCGTCAGACCTGAACGGGATTTTGCGGGGCAGCTCGCAACTGTCCAATCTGCGCGAATCGTCCCCGACGCCGCCCTTCGGCTTGATCGAGCGTGCGCGCGCAGATGTTCCCCGCTTTCAAACCGCGCTCGACAGTTTTGGCTATTATCGCAACAAGGTCTCGGTGACGATTGATGGCCTGGCGCTGACCGATCCCGGTCTCCCTGCCGCGCTCGACAAGACGTCGGCATCGGTGCCCGTGCATGTCGCTATCGAAAAAGGTCCGCTCTACCATCTGGGTTCGGTGGAACTGGAGGGCAATATCCCGCAATCGGCGCGCGATGTGCTGATGCTGCGCAGCGGCGACCCCGCGGTGGCCGCGGTCGTGCTGGATGCAGGTGCGCGCATGTTGTCCGCGCTGCAGGAAGACGGCTATGCGCTGGCAGATATCGCACCCCCGGTTGCATTCGCCGACGATGAAAAGCACCTGATCAACGTCACCTACAAGATCGATGCCGGGCGCCGTGCGATAATCGGTGAAATCCGGTTCAAGGGCCTGAAGGACATCAACGAGGCCTTCGTCCGAAAGGCACTCATCCTCAAGCCCGGCGAACGCTACCGGCCCAGCCGGATTGAAGAGGCGCGCCAGGCCTTGGCGGCGATGGGGGCCTTTTCGGGTGTGACGGTCGAAGCGGCGCATGATATTTCGCCCGATGGACGCATTGCCCTGACCTTTGACGTCGCCGAGCGCGCCCGTCATACCGTCACCCTGGCGGGAAATTATTCTACCGATCTTGGCGTAAGCCTGTCGGCGGGCTGGTCGCACCACAACCTGTTCGGCAACGCCGAGGAGCTGAACCTGAAGGCGGCCGGAACAGGACTGGGCACAGCGTCCACCGGTCTGGGCTACAACCTGTCGGCCCAATTCATCAAGCCGCTGTTCCTGGAGCCCAACCAGAAGCTGGAGCTGGACCTGTCTGGCGTCAAGCAGCAGCTGGAATCCTACGATCAGACTGCGGAAACCGTGGCGGCCTATGTCCGGCGCAAATTTTCGCCACTGTGGAGCGGTGGCGTTGGTGTCTCCCTGATCTATGACCAGGTAGCGCAACAAGGCACGACCCGGCTTTATCAGTTGGCGGCATTGCCCGTGACGGTTAATTACGACAGCACCGGCGTCAGCGACATACTGAGCGATCCCGTCACCGGTGCGCGCCTGTCGCTGGCGGTGACGCCCACCCAATCCTTTGGCGACAGCGGCCTGACATTTGGCGTGCTGCAGGCATCTGCCTCGACCTATTTTGATCTGCAGAATGATGGACGCTCGGTGCTGGCCTTGCGCGCGCTGGCCGGGAGTATTGTGGGGGGCTCAAACCTGCAGGTGCCGCCCGACCAGCGGCTGTATGCCGGTGGCAGCGCCACGGTGCGCGGCTATGCTTATCAGTCGGTCGGGCCGCAATTCGCCGATGGCAGTCCGGTCGGCGCCAAGTCGGTGGACGCCGCCACCGCAGAATTTCGCCAGCGCATCGGGCAGGATTGGGGCGGCGTCGCGTTCGTGGATGCCGGTCAGGCCAGTGCCGGCGGTCTGCCATTCAGCGGCGCAGTGCGCGTGGGCGCCGGTGTGGGTGCGCGCTATTACACCGGCATCGGCGTGGTGCGCGCCGATGTGGCAGTGCCGCTGACGCCCATGCGTGGCGGCGATTCGTTTGAGCTCTATATCGGCCTCGGGCAGGCATTCTGATGGCGGCGCTGCACATACTCAAAAGAGTAGTGCCCTGGGGCGCGGGCACACTGGGTCTGATGGCGCTCATGTTGCTGGGGCTGATGCGCACAGCGCCTGGGCATACGGTGGTGGAATGGCTGGTGGCGAAAGCCACCGGCGGAGACATTGTGATTGCAGGCCTGGACGGTGCGCTGCCCAATCACCTGCGCGCCGCTCGTGTCGAGCTGCACGATGCCGATGGCCTTTGGCTGCGGGTGGAGAACGTCTCGCTGGATTGGAGCGCCCTGCCGGCACTCTGGAACCATATTGCCGTCCATCGGCTGGCAGCGGACCGGATAGAAGTCCTGCGGCAGCAGCAACCCAGCAACACTGCGTCTACCAGTGCAACCCGCATTGATATCGACGACCTGGCGCTGCCCGATATCGCGCTGGCGCCGGCGCTGGTGGGGCATCGGGCAAACCTGACCGCGCGTGGATCGCTGCATTATGTCTCGCGGCATGATCTCAGCGCAGACATGATCGTGACCCGTGCGGCAAGCGCAGACAGATATGTCGCGCAGGGCGCGATTGTCCGCGATGTCGCCAATGGGCGGGTGACGGTGACGGAAGGCGCTGACGGACTCCTGGGCAAGCTCATTGAATTGCCGGGCCTCAGCCCCGTCAATCTCAGCGCCACGGCATCGGGCAGCCGCAACCGCAACACAATGGCGGTGACGTTGTCGGCGGGAAAATTGTCGGCGCAGGGGCAGGGCACGATTTCCCTGGCGGATCGCCGTGCCGGTATCACGTTTGCAGCGACCGCGCCCGCCATGCAACTGAACGCATCGCTGGGCTGGGATTCTCTGGATGCCAAGGGGCGTGTCACCGGCAGTTTCGATGCCCCGGATGTGCAGACACAACTTCGCATTGCCGGTATCGCCGCCGGCGGCTTGCGTGCCGCGACACTGCTGGCCGATGTCGCCGGCACAGGCGGCGCGCTGGACGCCAATGCCCGGCTGGAAGACCTGCAAATTCCCGGCAGCGCCCCCGGCCTGTTTGGGGCCGCACCGGTCGTCGCCCATCTCGCAGCCAATCTGTCGGAGCCCCGGCGGCCGCTGCGTTTTTCGCTGCGCCATCCCTTGATCGCGATTGCGGGAACAGCAAACACGCGCGGCAAACAGGATGCACAGGCAAGGTTGAACATTCCATCGCTGTCGCCATTTGGCGCGATGATGGGTGGGGAAATCGCGGGCTCGGCCTCGGCTTCGCTCAAGGCCACTGTTGCCGGCGATATAACCACGGTGATCTTGAACGGCGATTTCAAGGCCGGCGGCACCGCGATCCTTGCACGCCTGCTGGGTCACGCCACGCTAAGCGCCCATGCGGCGCTGATGGGCGGTGACATACTGACGTCGCGCCTGGCGCTGGACGGCGCCGCACTGGCCACGCGCATGACCGGCGAATTTCGCGCTGGGCGGCTGGATTACAAGACATCCCTGACCCTAAAGGATCTGTCGCGGCTGACGCCTGCCTTGATTGGTCAGGCGTCACTGGCGGGGCAGGTGACGGGGCCCGTCGCCAAGGCGCTTGTCACGGCAAGTGGCAGCGCGGACATGGCCAGCAAGGGTTTTGTGCGCGAGCGGGTGGACATCAGCCTGCGCGCCATCGGCCTGCCGCAGCCCAAATCCGCGACGTTCAAGGCGCGCGGCCGCTTCGACAAGGCGCCCCTGGCCTTGGACGCCACGATTACCGGGCGCGGCGCGGCGCGTGCCGTAAAGCTTGCCGGCGACTGGAAATCACTGGCGCTGCGTGCGGACCTCACGCTGCCAGAAAGTGGGGCAATGACCGGTCAAGGCACGCTCGACCTCAAATCTATTGGTGATCTGGAACCCTTCACCGCCGTGGCGGCAAAGGGTGCAATGCATTTGACCGCAAAATTGTCCGCGGCGGGCGGCAAGAGCACACTGTCGGTGAATGGCCGCGCCAGCGATCTCGTCATGGCGGGGGCGGTGCTGGGACAGGCCAGGATCGACGGCGTGGTCGCCGATCCATTTTCGCAGCCCACGCTGTCGCTCAATCTGGAAGCCTCCAGATTCGCGGCCCAGGGTTGGGCGGGCGAAGGGCAGGGCACGCTGCACGGAACGCTTGACGCGTTGGCGATGGAAGTCACGGCAAAGTTGTCGGACCCGCAAGGCGCGCCGGCCGACCTGTTGGCCGCCGCGGTCCTGAATGCTGGCGGCAGTACCCTGGCGCTGAATCAGTTGAAGGCGCACTGGCGCGATGAAACACTGGGGCTCGCCGCGTCCGCCCGGCTGCAATTCGCCGATGGCCTCAGCATGGATCGAGTGGCGCTGACAGCTGGTGGCGGCACCGTCAGCGTGTCGGGGCGAATATCGCCCGGGCTCGATATCGCTTTGTCAGCCCAGGGCATAAAGGCCGAAACCGTCTCGCTGTTCCTGCCGGAGATTTCTGTTAGTGGCACCTTGTCTGGCACCGCCAAGCTGCATGGCTCCTTGGCATCGCCGCAGGGCATCGTCACCCTGCGCGGCCGCGACTTGCGCAATCGGGTCTATGCGGTGAGCGCGGCTGCCGCCGCCGATCTGGATGCCCGTGCTGAGCTGCATGGCACGGCCGCCACCGTGAATGCCACCCTGACTGCCGGCAAGTCGGCAGAGCTGACCTTGAGCGGCGAGGCACCCTTGCAGGCGGACGGGACGCTGAACCTGCGTCTGAAGGGAAGCGCCGATCTGGTGTTGCTTGATCCATTGCTGGCGGCGGGCGGCCAACGCGTGCGCGGCATCGTGCAGATCGACACGGCCATCGGAGGAAAAATGGCTGCGCCCCAGCCGCGTGGCTCCGTCATCCTGTCGGGCGGCGAATTCCAGGATTTCTCGCGCGGCATCCGCCTGCGCGAGATCGAGGCCAATCTGAAGGCCCAGAAGGACGGCATTCATATCGTTGCCCTGACGGCGCGTGCCGGATCAGGCACGGTGACGGCCAGCGGTACGGTCGATGCCTGGTCGCCGGACATGCCGGTGGACATCACCGTGCAGGCAGACAATGCACGGTCCATCGTCAGCGATCTGCTGACGGCTGTTCTAACCGGCTCGGCGCGGCTGAGTGGCAACCTTCAGCGAGACATGGTGCTGAAAGGCGCCATCACCGTTCCGCGCGCAGAAGTGACCTTGCCGCAATCCTTCCCGCCGCAGGTGCGTACCCTGAATGTGCGTCACCGCGGGGAGCCGCCGCCGCTGGCGCCCAAGCATGGCACGTCGGTGACATTGGATCTCTCGGTACGCACCACCGGGCCGGTCACTTTGCGCGGACGGGGCATTGATGCCGATCTGGGTGGCAATCTCGACATCAGCGGTTTGGCGCAGGCCCCGCGGATTGGTGGCGGCTTTGAGATGCGGCGCGGCACGCTCACACTGGCCGGCCAGGTGTTAAGTTTCACCACCGGCAAGATCACTTTCGACGGCACCGGCGTTCGCGGCCGCATGGATCCGGCGCTGGACTTTGTCGCCTCGCAAACCTCCGGCGGCGTCACGGCCATTCTGACAGTGGGTGGTTATGCCTCGCTGCCGAAGATTACCCTCTCCAGTTCCCCGCAGTTGCCACAGGATGAAGTGCTGGCGCGGTTGCTGTTCCAGCAAAGCGCCAAGCAGCTCAGTCCCTTGCAACTGGCGGAAGGCGCGCAGGCCCTTGCCTCCATGGCCGGCATCGGATCGGGATTCAGTCCATTGGCCTCACTGCGGGGCGGACTGGGGTTGGACCGGTTGTCCGTCGGAAGCGGCTCCGGTCCGACCAGTGGCACCACCGTGGAAGCCGGGAAATACATCTCTCGCAACATCTATGTCGGCGCGCGTCAGGGCGTGTCGGGTGGAACTCAGGCGCAGGTCCAGATCGACCTGACCAAAAACCTCAAGGCCCAGGCCACGGTCAGCGCCGGCACCAGCGCGACTGCGACACAAGGCGCCACGGCGGCGCAGGACAGCGGCAGCAGCATTGGCCTCAGCTATCAATTCGACTACTGAATCAAATCCGCGTCGGGTTGCACAAAAATCCCGATAAACCGCCAAAAATGCCGGGATTATTTTTTTCGGAAACTCATTGCAGGTCCAAACGTTTTCCAGACTTGGGGTGCCCTTCCCGCAGGGAAATAATTGGAGAACAACCACATGAAAACAAAAACGCTATTGCTCGCGTCGGCCCTTGGCATCTTGGGAACCCTTCCCGCACTCGCCGCCTGGGACAATATCGGGTCAGTCGATGTCGGATATCGACACGACCGCGACTCAAAGAATCTCGACTTCGGCGGCCCCATCGAGGGTATTCAATTGCGCGCCGTGCGCAGTGACATCGACTGCCGGTCGGTCCGGGCCGTGTTCGCAAATGGAAACTCGACGCAGTTGTTCAAAGGCCGCTTGCACCAGGGTGCAGAACGCAACATCGATCTGCCGGGCCGCGAACGAAACGTGCGCCGTGTCGTCTTTAACTGCGGCGCGCGCGATCACAGTGGCGGCACCATTCGCATCGCCGCCGATATCGGAAATCATCGCGCGGAATGGCAGCGCAATCCAAGCTTCGCCAGTACCTGGGCGCATCTGTTCAACTGGACCGTGGCCGACAACCGTCACCCGACCTATGGGCGGGATCGCTGGGAACTGGTCGGAACCGAACGCTTTGAAGGGCGCCGGGACCGGGAAACCAGTGTCACCGGTTGGAAAGGCCGGCGTGTCCAGACAGTCGCGCTGAAGCCGGTGGACGCCAACGCCCGCTGCCGCGACATCACCGCCAATTTCGCCAATGGCCAGTCGCGAAAGCTCGATTTGCCGCGTGGAAATTTCCTGGCGCAGGGGCAGTTCCAGCAGATGGACCTGCCGGGCGATGTTCGCGACTTGAACAGCCTGTCCATGCGCTGCCGCGCGACCGATGCGCGCCGCGTGTCGATCCAGGTCTTTACCGGCCGATAGTGTCTGAAATGCAAAGGGCCCCGGATCACCGGGGCCCTTTATTCTTTGTCTGCCGCGCCTACCGGATCGGTTTGTCCGCATCCCTCAGCCAAACATAGATGGCGGGAATGACCAGCACGGTGAGCAGGGTGGACGAGGCAAGCCCGAACAGCAGCGAAATCGCCAGGCCCTGAAAGATCGGATCGGTCAGAATGGTCGCCGCGCCGATCATGGCGGCCAGCGCGGTCAGCACGATGGGGCGGAATCGCGTGGCTCCTGCCTCCAGCAGCACATCGCGTAGCGGCACGCCGCTGGATGCGCCATGGCGAATGAAATCCACCAGCAGGATCGAGTTTCGCACAATGATGCCGGCCAGTGCGATGAACCCGATCATCGAGGTTGCGGTGAAAGGCGCGCCGAACAGCCAATGCCCCAGCACGATTCCGATCAGGGTCAAGGGCACAGGTGTCAGGATCACCAGCGGCAGCTTGAAGCTTTTGAATTGCGCCACCACCAGCACGTAGATTCCCAATATCGCAATCATGAAGGCGGCGCCCATGTCGCGGAAGGTGACCCAGGTCACTTCCCATTCGCCGTCCCACAGAAGCGATGGCTGTGCTTCGCTGGTGGGCTGGCCATGCATCAGCAGTTGCGGTCGCGGCAGCTTGCCCCAGTCATGGTCCCGCACCAGCGTGTCCACCGCCATCAGGCCGTACAGCGGCGCCTCATAGTCGCCGGCAAGTTCCGCCGTCACCATGTCCGCATAGTGGCCATCGCGGCGGAAAATCATTGGTGTGCCCGCCTCCAGCGTCACGCTGACCACATCGCCAAGCTCGACCACCGCCTTGTTGCCGGGCTGGGCGTTGGCTGGCACCGGTGTCGTGGCGAGTTTTTGCGACCAGGTGAGATCGCTTTTGGGCGCGCGCACCACGATCTCAAGCGGGTCGCGGTCGGCGCCGCGATGGGAATAGCCGACCGCCTGGCCACCCATCAGCGCCGCCAGCGTGTCATAAACATCGTTTTGCTCGACACCGAAATATTCCAGCCTGTCCTGGTCGATCGAGATACGCAGTCGCGGCCGTGGAACGCCCCAGCTATTGTCCACGTCCACGATATAGGGAACCGACCGAAACAGCTTTTCGGTTTCCGCCGCCACGGCGCGGCGCGTCTTGCTGTCGGGCCCGTATATTTCCGCCAGCAGGGTGGAGAGGACGGGCGGGCCGGGCGGCACTTCCACCACCTTGACCGACGTACCCACCGGGAAGGCGAGGGCGGCAAGCTTGCGGCGCAGGTCGAGCGCAATGGCATGGCTCTCGCGGCTGCGGTCGGCCTTGTCCGCCAGGTTAACAGCCAACTCGCCCAGTTCCGGCTGGCTGCGCAGATAGTAATGGCGGACCAGCCCATTGAAATTGAAGGGCGCGGCGGTACCGGCATAGGCCTGTATGGAGGTCACTTCCGGCAGGGATTTTGCGATCGCAGATGCGCGCAGCAATGCCCTTGAGGTATCTTCCAGTGTCGCGCCCTCGGGCAGGTCCACCATCACCGCCAGTTCCGACTTGTTGTCAAAGGGCAGCAGCTTCACGGTCACGGTCTTGGTGACGAAGAGCATGCAGATGAGGATGGTTGCGCCCGCCACGTAAAGAAGAAAGCGGCTGGCGCTGCGGCGCGAAGCGACCACGGGTGCTGCCATGCGCCGATAAAGTGCCCCCAGCCGCCCCTCGCCATGCTCAGCCTGCTGATGTCGGCGGCGCGGCTGCCGCGAGAATTTCAGCATCGCCCAGGGCGCGATCACCATGGCCACGAAGAAGGACAACAGCATCGCTGCCGAGGCATTGGCCGGAATGGGCGCCATGTAGGGGCCCATCATGCCCGACACGAACAGCATCGGCAGCAGCGCGGCGACAACCGTCAGCGTGGCGACGATGGTGGGATTGCCCACTTCCGCAACAGCTTCGATGGCGGCGGTCATGCGGTCGCGGCCGTTATTCATGCCCCAGTGGCGCGAAATATTCTCGATCACGACGATGGCGTCGTCCACCAGGATGCCGATGGAAAAGATCAGCGCGAAAAGACTGACCCGGTTGATGGTGTAGCCCATCACATAGGCGGCGAACAACGTCAGCAGGATGGTGGTGGGGATGACGATAAGGGTCACGCCGGCTTCGCGCCAGCCGATGACAAAGCCGATCAGGATCACGATCGAAAACGTCGCCAGCGCCAGGTGGAACAGAAGCTCGTTGGCCTTGTCGTTGGCGGTCTTGCCGTAATCGCGGGTGATGTCGACGCGGATATCGGGCGGAATCAGCGTGCCCTTCAGCGCATCCGCGCGGTCAACGATATCCTTGGAAACCACCACCGCATTGGCGCCCGCACGCTTGGCGAAGGCGATGGTGACGGCGGGTCCGGTGTTCCAGCCGTCCTTGGCCGCGCGGTTCATGGACCAGACATGCTGCTCGGTGGGGCTTGGCCCGATCACCGTACGGGCCAGATCGCGGACATAGACCGGGCGGCCATCGCGGGTGGTCACCAGCAGCAGGCCGATATCGGGAACGCCCCGCAGGGTGCGGCCGGCCACGGCCTGGACCATGCGGCCATCCTGCCGAAGCTGGCCGGCCAGGAAGGAGCGATTGGCGCCTTTGATCTTGGCTTCCAACTGCTGCAGCGTCACGCCGTACAGCGACAGCTTTTCCGGATCGGGCTCGATGCTGATTTCCTGGGTGCCGCCGCCCGCCAGATAGGTGAGGCCGACATTGTCCGCCTTGTCCAGCTCGGCCTGCACCTTCTCGGCCAGCTGGCGCAGGTCTTTTTCATTCCAGCGTGCGGCCGCTTCGGGCTTGGGCGACAAGGTCAGGGTAACGATGGCCACGTCATTGATGCCGCGGCCGACAATCAGCGGTTCGGGAATGCCCAGCGGCATGCGGTCATAATTGGCGCGCACCTTCGCCTGAATCCGCAGAATGGCGTCGTCTTCGTTGGTGCCTGTCAGGAACCGCGCCGTCACCATGACCCGATCGTCCTGGGTCTGGCTGTAGACATGCTCGACGCCGTTGATGCCCTTGACGATCTGTTCCAGCGGCTTGGTCACAAGTTCGGCCGCATCGGGGCCCTTCAGGCCATCGGCCTGCACCATGATATCGACCATGGGCACGCTGATCTGCGGCTCTTCCTCACGCGGGATCATCATCAGGGCGATGAGCCCGAAGGCCAGCGCCGCCAGCAGGATCAGCGGCGTCAGGGGGGAACGGATGGTGGCGCGCGTCAGCCGCCCCGAAAAGCCTAGCTCCATGGCGCGGTCACGGTTTCAGCAGGCGGTCGCCCGCGGAAAGGCCGGAAAGGATTTCCAGCTCCGGAGGCTTGCCGGGCACGACCTGTTCGGCGCCGCGCTGGACCGGCACTTCAATGGCGCCGGCCTTGGCGGTCCACAGTTTCGCGTAATCGATACCAGAGCGCGTGAGGATGTATTTCTCGGGCACCAGCGTCGCGGTTCGGCTGCCGGCCGTAACCCAGACGCGCACCCGCTGGCCGACGAAATAATCGCCCATGCCGCTGACTGTTGCGTCGGCGACGACATGTCCGTTGTCCACCTGGGGATAGATCAGCGAGATTTTTCCAAAGCGCGGTCCGGCAAGCCCCAGATCCGCGCCGTCCAGCCGCACCGCCTGTCCCGCCTTCAGATAACGGGCATGGCTTTCGGGCACCTCCAGACGCAGGACAAAGTCGCGCTCGGCCACAGTGGCGATGGTATCGCCGGCCAGCACCACGGTTCCGGCTGTTACCGGCACGGCAATGACGCGGCCAGACGTGGGGGCGGCGACCTGGCCTTCATTGGCCTGTTCGCGCACCACAGCGCCCTGTGCCGCGATGGATTTCAAATTGCTCTGCGCAACGTTCAAGGCGGTGCGTGACTGTTCGTACAGGTTTCGCGCAATGGCGCCGGCGGTGATCAGCCGCTCGGCGCGGCCAAAGTCGGCCTTGGCCTGCGCCACCTGGGCCTGGGCGGCGGCGACCTGGGCCGCATAGGAATTGCTCTGCAGCGCCAGCTTGGGATCGCCGATGGTGGCGATGATCTGTCCGCGCGTGACGTAATCGCCTTGGCGCACCTTGAGCGACACGATGGTGCCGCCCGTGCGTACCCGCGCCGGTACCGTGTAGGTGGACTGGATGGTGGCGAAGACCGACTTTTCATCCGTCACGGTAACGGCGCGCACCTGATAGGTAACAGGCGGCTTGGGCGCTGGTGGTGGCGCTGGCGCGTCGTGAAAACCGAAAAGCGCCAGGAAGCCGGCGAACAGGTTCATGGCTGTTTGCCGGGATCACCCGGGCTTGTCGGTAGCCCGGCCTGCTTCCAGGCCTGGATGCCGCCGGCAAGATGACCGGCGAAATCCACGCCGGCCTTCGCACACGCCGCCATCGCCTTGGCGGACCTGACGCCACCGGCGCACTGGAACACCAGCTTGCGTGCGCCCGGATCGGGAAGGGTGTCGGGATCGAAGTTGGACAGCGGGCACAGCATCGCGCCGTTAATGCACTCGGCCGCATATTCGCCCGGTTCGCGCACATCGATCAGCAGGATGGCATCATCCGCCAGCAAACGCGCAACGTCAGCGGGCGCGAGATTTTCCGTTTTTGACATTGGGTGACCTTTTCTTCTTGGCGGGTTTGTCCGTCAGGCCGATCGCCTCCGGGCTGCAATAGATTTCGTACAGGGTGCCGACCAGGTGCCGGACCGGCTTGTTCGCCAGCGCGTACCAGATGGTCTGGCCCTCCCGCCGGGGCATAACCATGCCGTCCTTGCGCAGCAGGGCAAGATGCTGGGACACGGTGGATTGGCGTATGCCCATGAATCCGGCCAGATCTCCTACCGAAAGCTCGCCGTCAACCAGCTGGCACAGAATCATGAGGCGGTGCCGGTTTCCCAAGGCCTTCAGCATCGTCTCTGCGGCCGCCGCCTGTTCACGCATGCGTTCAAGTTTTTCGCTCATACTTGCGTATATACGATAATGCGTATATATCGTCAAGCGTCGGTCCGGAATTTGTCACCCCCTGGGCCGACGGGCATTGCGCAGGATCAAGGTTCGCCGCGACGGCTCCCATAGGATGGCAACGAAAAGGAACAGGTCATGGCAAATATCGTGGTGTTGGGCGCCGGGTTGGGCGGAACGCTGATGGCCTATGAACTGAAGGCCGAACTTGGTGCCGGCGACACGCTGACCGTGATCGGGCAGGGGTCGCATTATCACTTTGTTCCCTCCAATCCGTGGGTGGCGGTGGGCTGGCGCGAGCGTGACGAGGTGGAGATCGACATCTCGGCCACCATGGCGCGCAAGGGAATCGCCTACCGGCCGCAAGGCGCTGCGCGTGTGCATCCCGATGCGAACACCGTCGAGCTCAGCGACGGCAGCAGCGTTCCCTATGACTATCTGGTTTTGGCCACGGGCCCCGAACTCGCCTTTGACGAAATACCCGGCCTGGGCCCTGCCGGCTTCACCCAATCCATCTGTCAGATAGACCATGCCGAAAAGGCCTTCGAGGCCCTGGAGAAGTTCATCGCCAATCCCGGCCCCATTGTGGTCGGCGCCGTCCAGGGCGCATCCTGCTTCGGGCCGGCCTATGAATTTGCCTTCATTCTCGATACCGAACTGCGCAAGCGCAAAATTCGCGACAAGGTCCCCATGACCTTCGTGACCTCAGAACCCTATATCGGCCATCTGGGTCTTGACGGGGTGGGCGACACCAAGGGCCTGCTGGAAAGCCAGATGCGCAACCGGCACATCAAGTTCATCACCAATGCGCGCGTCCAGAAGGTCGAAGACGGCAAGATGACGGTCGAGGAAGTAGGGGAAGACGGCGCGGTAAAAAAGACCAGCGAGCTTCCCTTCAATTATTCCATGATGCTGCCGGCTTTCCGCGGCGTGGCGGCAGTGCGCGGACTGGAAGGGCTCACCAACCCGCGCGGTTTCATCCTGGTCGACAAGCATCAGCGCAATGCGAAATTTCCCAACATCTTCGGCATCGGTGTCGGCGTGGCCATCCCGCCCATCGGGCCGACCCCCGTGCCGGTCGGCGTGCCCAAGACCGGCTTCATGATCGAATCCATGGTCACGGCGACTGCCCTGAATATCGGTGCCTTGCTGCATGGCCGTGTTCCCGACTCGCAGGGAAGCTGGAATGCCGTCTGCCTGGCGGATTTTGGCGACGGCGGCGTTGTCTTCGTGGCCGAACCGCAGATCCCGCCGCGCAATGTCAATTGGTCGGCCCAGGGACGATGGGTGCATTACGCCAAGATCGCCTTCGAAAAATACTTCATGCGCAAGATACGCAAGGGCGAAAGCGAGCCGTTTTACGAACGCTGGATGATGGAAGGCTTGGGCATCCGGCGCCTGACCAAGCCGCGTTGAAAAGGAGTTGGACATGAATATCGACAAGGCCGTCATGGCATTTGCAGGTTGCGTTATTCTTCTGGGCCTGGTTCTGGCCGTTACGGTAAATATCTGGTGGCTTCTGCTCTGCGCTTTCGCAGGGTTGAACATGATCCAGGCCGCCTTTACCGGCTTTTGTCCCGCGGCAATGATCTTCCGAAAATTGGGGCTCAGGTCCGGCGAGGCATTCCGGTAACCGTTCAATCGAGTCAGGATACATTGCCATGAAAGACTATCGCCAGATCACGGCTGACATATCGGCCAACATGCGAATCCTGCGCCAGGATATTCCGGCGACGATGCACGGCTTCTCCCAGCTTGCGCAGGCTGCAGGCAAGCATGACGCCCTGGACAAGAAGACAAAGGAGCTGATCGCGCTGGCCATCGGCGTGTCCACGCGCTGCGACGGCTGCATCGGCTTTCATACCGAGGCCCTGGTGAAGCTGGGCGTCACCCGTGCCGAATTCGAGGAGACGCTGGGAATGGCCGTTTACATGGGCGGCGGTCCGGCCCTCATGTACGCGGCCGATGCCATGACGGCATTCCAGCAGTTTGGCGGCGCTGCCGCAGAGCCTGTTGCACCACCAGCATCATAGGCAGGTTCTTCAGTCCGAACCCCGTCCCGCCGCGGGGCGTGTACCCTGGCGGGTGAGAAAGGCCAGCAGGTCCTTGAACTCTGCCGCGCTCAGCCGCTTGTCATAGTCCGAAGGCATGATGCTGCCCGGCTTGATGGTGATGCTGTCCAGGCTTGCCCGATCAAAGGAATGATACGTTCCGTCCAGGCTAACCAATTGCACCGACCAGTGATCCTGGTTGCGCATCACGCCCGTGACGGTGCGGCCATCCTTCGTCACCACCGTCACCGGGTCATAATTCATGGGCGGGATGGCCGGCAGGTGCACGCCGCCATCGCCGAACACGCGGTGCTGGGCCTTGGTGAGCGCGTTGCTGATCGCGACGGATTTGCGCTGCACGGCGATGTTCGACAAGTCGGGCCCGATGGCCGCACCCCGTCCGCCCAGCATGTGGCAACTGCCGCACGCGCCCTTGCCCCAGAACACCTGCTGGCCAAGGGCGGCATCCCCCGGCCAGGGGTCGTCCAGCGCGGTGCCGCGCAGGGCGTGGACATAGGCGCCGATATTGGCAATGTCACTTTCGGGCAATCGCTTGCCCCAGGCCGGCATGCCGGTGCCGGGAATGCCCTTGCGAACAATGTCGAGAATCTGCGCTTCGGTGCGCTCGCCCCGCAGGCTGGTGGCGCCGCCGATCACGATGGCGGGCGCGCGCTCGCCGGCGCCGCCATTGGCGCCGTGGCAGGCGGTGCAGTGGGCATCATAGACCGCCTTGCCCTGTTGCGCAGGCGTTGTCTGCGCCAGCGCAGGCGCGGCGGCGGCAAGAATAAGAAGGGCAAGGCGCTTCATTGTGCACCGCCTTTTTCGTCCGGCAATCCAAAAGTGAAAATGTTGGTGCCCGACGCGATGGCAAAATACTGCTTGCCGTCCAGCATGTAGGTGATGGGGCTGGCAGTGATAAAGTCGCCGGTGTTGAGGTGCCACAAATCCTTGCCGGAGCGCGCGTCGCGCATAGTGACCTGGCCAAACTGCTCCGGCGCGAACAGCAGGCCCGATGCCGTCGACAACAGGCCGGGTCCGTAATGATTGGAACGCACTTCCTCCACATCCCACATGCGCTTTCCGGTCAGCGGATCGATGGCGCGGATATGGCTGACCCATTTGCGCGTCTCGTCGGGGCTTTCGACATAGCTGGTGCCGGCGCCCGGCGCTGAGCTGGCGCGATAGTTCAGGCCGCAACCTTCAATCGCATGGATATAAAGCCAGCCCGTCACCGGGCTGTACGTCGCGGACGGCCAGTTGGTCGCGCCCGCCGTGGACGGACAGGTCAGCGTGCCCTTCACCGACGGCTTGGCGCCGTCGCCGATCAGGATCGGGCGGCCTTCCGGGGTCAGGCCGCTGGCCCAGTTCATGTCGTCGATGAAGGATTCACCGCGCAGGAATTTCCCGCTGGTGCGGTCCAGCAGATAGAAGAAGCCGTTGCGGTCGGCCTGCGCCAGCAGCTTGCGCGGCTTGCCCTGGTACACCGCATCGAACAGCACCTTGCTGCCGCTGGCGGCGTCCCAGTCATGCTGGTCGTGCGGCGTGGTCTGGAAATGCCATTTCAGCTTGCCGGTATCGATGTCGATGGCGACGATGCTGTCGCTGTAGAGATTGTCGCCTTCGCGCACTTCGTTGGAATAGGGCGGGTTGGGCTGGCCGGTGCCCCAGATGATGGCATTCTGCTCCGGATCGAATGAGCCGCTGATCCAGATGGCGCCGCCGCCTTCCGCGGTGTTGCCAGACCAGGTCTTGAATTCGGGGTCGCCGGCGCGCGGAATGGCGTGCCAGGTCCAGGCATGTTTTCCGGTCTTGGCGTCATACGCCTCGATGAAGCCGTCGGGCTGATCCAGGATGCCAACCACCACCTTGCCCTTGGCGACATAGGGCGGTGTGCCCGACAAGGGGCGGCCGCCGGCGGTGGGCACATCCCAAACCACCGCGCCGTTGCGCGCATCCAGCGCCACAAGATGGGAATCGGTGGTGGCGATGAAGACCTTGCCGTCATAGACCGACGTGCCGCGATAGGGGGCGCTGGAAGCGGGCTGGCGCTGGTAGCGCCATACGATGTTGCCGGTCTTCGCATCGATCGCATCCACCCGGTTGAACTGGGCGACATACATGATGCCGTCCTTGACCACGGGGGTCATCTCCAGCTCGCGGCTGCCGGAAATGTGATGCACCCATTTCACCTGCAACTGGTGCGCGTTTTCGGGGGTAACCTGGGTCAGCGGGGAATGGCGCTGGGAATTGTAGGTGCCGCCATAGACCGTCCATTCGCCCGGTGGACCGGGATTGTTGATGGAGGGCTGGGCCGCAGCGGGCAGGGCAACGAATCCTGTAAGTGTAAGTACCTGGGTCAGTCGCCTTGTTCCGGGCCGCATGCGTTTCCCCCTATATTTTTGGCCACTAGAGCAACAAAGCCGCGGCAGGGAAAGCGGGCGTATAAAAAATACCATGAAATCAATGTTTTATGGTCTGGCAGTGGCGAGGGCTTTGTCTGGCCGTCTTCCTGGCGCCCCCGATTCCCGCAGCGGATCCCGCCCCGGTTCAGCCCGCAAACGGTCGCAGTTGGCGCTGGCCTTGGGTTGCGATAGACCCTTCTTCAGACATTCGAGAGCCCCAGCGTACCATGCGTTCCAAGGCCGATTTGGCAGAGACTGTTTCCGATACCACGCGTCCCAATCCCAAGGTCCTGGCACAGGCCATGGCGGCCTATCGCGGCCCCGACCGGGTGCGCAGCATCTTCGAACTGACGGTCACGTTGGGCGCCTTCGCCCTGTTGTGGGTGGCAATGTGGGCGTCACTGCATGTCGGTTATTGGCTCACGCTTCTGCTGGCTGTGCCGGCCGCGGGTTTCCTGGTGCGGGTATTCCTGATCCAGCATGACTGCGGTCATGGCGCGTTTTTCCGGCGACACGCGATCAATGCGTGGGTGGGCCGTGCGCTGGGCGTGGTGACCTTTACACCGTTTGATGTCTGGCGCCGTGCCCATGCGCTGCACCATGCCACTACCGGCAACCTTGATCGCCGTGGTATCGGCGACATCGACATTCTTACCGTGCGCGAATATCAGGCGCGTTCGCGGCTGGGTCGCCTGGCCTATCGCGCCTATCGCCATCCGATCGTCATGTTCGGCATCGGACCGGCCTATGTGTTTCTTCTCAAGCAGCGGCTGCCCTTCGGCATGATGCGCGAAGGCTGGCGGCCCTGGGTCAGCGCCCTGGCGACCAACGCCGCGATCGCGGGCCTGGTGGCCGGCATGATGCTGCTGGTGGGACCGGGCCATTTTCTGATGATCCACATGCCGGTGATGGTGCTCGCCGCCTCGATGGGCGTCTGGCTGTTCTATGTCCAGCACCAGTTCGAGACCACGGTCTGGGCCCGCGGCGGCGGCTGGAGCCTGCAGGAAGCGGCGCTTTATGGCAGTTCGCATTACGACCTGCCGGCCGTGCTGCGCTGGTTCACCGCCAATATCGGCATGCACCATGTCCACCATCTTTGCAGTCGCATTCCCTATTATCGCCTGCCGCAGGTGCTGCGCGATCGTCCCGAGCTCAATGATGTCGGGCGCATCACGCTGGGCCAGAGCTTCCGCACGGTTCGCCTGGCCTTGTGGGATGAGACTCGGCAGCGGCTGATCACGTTCCGCGAAGCGCGCACGGCCTGACGCTGGCGATTGCGGGGCCGTCGCGATGCTGCATCGCAGCGGCCACAATTTGCACAAATTCTTGCCAACCGCAGGCAATCGTCCTTAGATGTTCCCATGTCATCTTATTCGGATGAAAGGGCGTCGTGGCTTGGGCGGAACGTGTTGCCGCATGAGCCCGCATTGCGCGCATGGCTTCGCCGCCGCCGCCTTCAAGGCCTGGAAATCGACGATGTGATCCAGGAGACCTATACGCGGCTGATTTCCGCCGAAAGCGTGCAGCATGTGCAGGACGCCAAAAGCTATGCGTTCCAGACCGCCAGCTCGGTGATCATTGACCATCTGCGGCGCATGAAAGTGGTCTCGCTCGCCTCGGTGCCGGACCTGGAATATCTGGAAATCGTCTCCGAAGACCCGTCGCCCGAGCGCCAAGTCATTGATCGCGATGAACTTCATCGGCTGGCGGTCGCGATTGCGGCCCTTCCGGGCAAGGTGCGTGAGGTCTTTACCCTGCGCCGGGTGCATGGCTTGTCCCAGCGCGAAGTGGCAAATCGCATGGGAATCGCCGAAAGCACCGTAGAAAAGCACATGAGTCGCGGCTTTTTGATTATGCTGGACCTGTACAGACATGGCGGAAATCCGCCGCCCCGCCCGTCTAGTATCGGATCGGAACTTAACAGGACCATTGGACCGCATGTCAGGAAAGTCCGCGCGCGAGATTGATGCCGAGGCGGCCGCATGGGCCGCGCGCATCGATTCCGGGCCGTTGCCTCCTGAGCAGGAGCTGGCCCTTGAGACCTGGATGGCGTCGGATGTGCGCTGCATGGGCGCCTTTGGCCGCATGCGGGCGCTGGCGATGGCGACCGAAAGGGCGCGCGCCCTGGGCCCCGACTTCAACCCGGCCGATTTTGCCCCCGACGTCGTGCCTGCACCTTCGCGGCGGGTGATGCTGCAGGCCGGCGCCGCCATCGCTGCCACCGCGCTGGTCGGCGTGATCGGCGGCTGGCAGGTCATCCGGCATCGCGGCCTGTACCGGACCGGCAAAGGCGAGGTGAAGGTCATCGCCCTCAAGGACGGATCGGTGCTGACGCTCAACACCGCCTCCGAGGTCAAGGTCAATTATTCCGACAAGCTGCGTTCTGTGGAGCTTCTGCAGGGCGAGGCGCTGTTCGACGTCGCCAAGAATCGCAATCGCCCCTTCATCGTCGGCGCCGGCGACACCAATGTGCGTGTGGTCGGCACCAGCTTCACGGTGCGCCACCTTGAGACAGCGCCGGTTCAGGTTCTGGTGCGCGAAGGCATCGTGGAAGTCTTCAAGCCCGCAGCCGGTGACGCGCCTGTGCGCATGACCGTCAATGACATGGCCGAAGCCGGCAGCGGCGCGCAGGATATCATCGTGGCCCGGCAAATTCCCGCGGCGCAGCTCAACCGCCAGATGGCGTGGCAGAGCGGCCAGATCGCGTTTGAGGGCGAAACCCTTGCCCAGGCGGCCAGCGAATTCGCACGCTACAGCGACACCCGCATCGTGATCGCCGACCCCTTGCTGGCACGCGAGGAAATCGCCGGCCTGTTCAAGGCAACCGATCCGGTCGGCTTCGCCCAGACCATTGCCATCAGCCTCAATGCCCGCGCGGATATCGGGGAAGGGGAGGTGCGCTTGACGCGTTAGCCGGCAGCGTATCGGTTCTGCCCCTCTGGGTCTGCGTGCCCCGGCCGGCAGTACGACGAGCCTTCATCGACAAGGAGGCCGATAGAATTTTCAGGGGAATCATGGTTTCGAAGCGCAAGGTCTGGCTTGCCTGTGGTGTTGCATTTGCCACGCTGCCTACCGTTGTCGCCGCCGCAGAGCTTCGCGATATTCACATACCGTCGGAAGAAGCCGCCAAGTCGATCCCGGAATTTGCCCGCCAGGAAAATATCCAGATCATCGCGCCGGTCAGCCAGTTGCACGGCATCAAGACGCCGGCCGTATCAGGCCGCATGGCGCTGGACGCGGCCCTGCAAAGCCTGCTGGTCGGCACCGGGCTTGAGGTTGCCAGCAATGATGGCACCACGGTGGTGTTGCGCCGTGTTCAGGTCCAGACACCGGCCAGCCTGAATGTCGCGCCTGCGGATTTCGGCGCGCCGCCGTTGGAATCCATCGTCGTGACCGGCAGCCGCGTCATCCAGGACGCAGCCGACTCTCCGACCCCGCTGGTCATCGTGTCGGCGGACCAGATGCGTGCGACGACGCCCACCAGTCTTCCCGACGGCCTGAACAAGTTGCCGATCTTCCAGGGCTCGCAGACGATCGGTCGCCCGGGGGATGGCAGCCAGAACTATGCCAGCAATACGCTGAACCTGCGCAATTTCGGCGCCCAGCGAACCCTGATCCTGCTGGACGGCCATCGCGCCTCGCCTTCCAACGCCGACGGCACGGTGGATATTGACACGCTGCCGCAGATGCTGGTTTCGCGGGTGGATATCGTCACCGGCGGCGCCTCGGCGGTCTATGGCTCCGACGCTGTGACCGGCGTGGTCAACTTCGTCATCGACAAGAAGTTCGACGGACTGAAGATAGACGCCAACAGCGGCATCTCCACCTATGCCGACGCCATGAGCTACAATCTGGGCGTGGTGATGGGCACCAGTCTGTTTGCCAGCCGCGGCCATTTTGAAGGCTCGCTGGAATATCGGCACCGCGACCCCGTCAACCAGTCCGCCAGGCCCTATGGCCCGCCTTCCACCTATTGGGGCGAGGCGGGAACAGGCACGGCCATAAATCCCTATAACGCCATCCCAAATGCCCGCCGACCGAATTCCAGCTTCGGTGGTCTGGTCCAGGGCTGCGTGCCCTACTGTCCGCTGGCCGCCGGCACCCAGTTTGCGGCGAATGGCATTTTGAGCCCTTTCTATCCCGGCATCCCCGGCGCCACCGATGCCAATGGCAATCGCACCGCCGGCACCAGCAATCTCAACTCGGGCGGGGATGGCGCCTACAATCCCTATGGCCAAGTGTTCGGCGGCTATCACCAGGGCACCGCGTTCGGACGCTTCAGCTATGACCTGTCCGACAATGTGACCTTCTATCTTCAGGGCCAGGCCTCGGAGGCCTACAGCTTTGGCTGGTACTTCCCGCAGAAGATCCAGCCGGGCGCCGGCCAGGCTGATATTTTCTACAAGAACAACGCCTTCCTGACGCCTGCGGTTCAGGCGCAGCTGGGCAATGACGGCACCAATCCCTTGCAGGACCCGGCTGCCAGTCCGGCCGTGCAGCCTGCCAACACGTTCCAGCTGGGAAAATTCCTGGTTGGCAATGGCCAGACCGAGATGAACGGCACGGGCAGCGTCAATCGCGTGCTCAGCATCCAGGCGGGACTGGATGGCACCATCCTGAATGGCCGCTTCGGCTGGAATCTCTTTTACACCCATTCCGAAAACCGACTGGCGGTCGATCTGATCAACAACCAGAATCTCCAGCACATGTATGCGGCCCAGGATGCGGTCCAGCTGCCCAACGGCAATGTGGCCTGCTACGCCGCGACACAAGGTGGCGCCATCGGCGCGGCCTATGCCAACTGCGTGCCGATCAATCCCTTTGGCCCCACCGCCCCCAGCCAAAGCGCGCTCAACTACATCTTCGAGACCACTGCCTTCCATCAGACCAACACCCTGAACGACATGGGCGGCAGCATCGCGGGCAGGGTGCTGGATAGCTGGGCGGGTCCCATCACCGCGGCTTTTTCGGCGGAAATGCGCTTCAACGCCTATGACATCAGCTCCAACAAGCCGAGCAGCACCTTCGTGGACTGCACGGGCCTGCGCATCTGCAACGCCTCCTTGCCGAGCTATTCCCAGTCGGTGCTGCAGCCGGTCCATGCCAGCCAGAATGTCTGGGAAATGGCGCTGGAAACCCAGGTGCCGGTGCTCAAGGACTTCCCGCTGGTCCAGGCCTTCGATCTCAACCTGGCGGGCCGCTACACCCACTATTCGGTTTCCGGTCCGGCCCAGACCTGGAAAATCGGTTTCAACTGGAATGTCGTGGAGTCCCTGCGCTTTCGCGGCACCACGTCCATCGACATCCGGGCGCCCACGTTGAACGATCTGTTCCAGCCGGCGACCATCCTGGAAAACGTCTTTACCGACCTGCATGTCAATCTGCCGGATGGGACCCACTATACCAGCACGATCGCCTTCAGCTCCCAGGGCAATACCCGCCTGGTGCCGGAAGTTTCGCGCACCTATACGCTTGGCACGGTGTGGACACCGGACTTTGTCCCCGGCCTGTCCCTGTCACTGGACTATTTCCGCATGCGTCTGGCCAACGCGATCAGCACCATCGCGCCCAGCAATACGATCCAGACCCTGTGCGAGAATTCGGGCGGCACCTCGATCTATTGCGCGAACTATCAGCGCCCGTTCGATTTCACAGATCACTCGATCGCGAATTTCGCGAACAAGCTCTACACCTTCAATCTCAATACCGCCTCTGTCGCGACCGAGGGCTGGGACTTCGAGACCAACTATGGCTGGCAGATGTCCGACCTGGTCGGGGACTGGGAGGGGAGCTGGCACGGGCGCGTGCTGGCCACCTATCAGCCGATCATCCAGAAATCCGTGCTTTTCCCGGGCGCCCCCTTCACCCGCACGCCCAATTCGAGCACTCGGGTCACCGCCTTCCTGAACTACACCCTGAATAACTGGAGCCTGGGTCTGGAGGACAGCTGGGTCTCGGGCTTCAGCCAGGTGGCGGGCCCCGTCACGCCGGCCATCAACAACTGGGTCAATCCGCACGTGAATTCCTGGAACAAGCTGGACCTGAGCATCTCGCGCAGCTTCCGGATGGAAGACGCCGGCATGACGGCCTACTTTGTGGTCCAGAACCTGTTCAACGCCCAGCCCGCCTATGTTCCCAACGGCACGATAGGCCAGTGGTATCCCACCTATACGTCGGGCTACAGCGTCCAGAGCGCGATGGGCCGCTACCTCAGCATAGGCCTCAAGGCGTCCCTGTAGCCGCGCGTGCCCGGCGGGCTCGCGAATGCTGCGAGCGCGAGGGACCGACGAACCATATCTGCAACAGCCCCCAGCAATACCCAAAACGCATCGACCAATGATGGCGGATTTGTGGGTGGGGCCCGTCTAGGTGTGGAAGAGCCTTCATCAGATTGGGCTCGTGAATATTCAGGGGGAATACCATGGCTTTGAAGATCAAGTATTTGCTTGCCTGCGGCGTTGCGATTGCTGCACTGCCGAACGTGGCTGCGGCCCAGTCCACCACAACCGGTGTCGAGTCTGTGGTGGTGACCGGTTCGCGCGTTATTTCCGACGCCGCCAACTCGCCGACGCCGCTGACCATCGTCTCTACCGCCGACCTGCTGGCCACGACCCCCACCAGTATTCCGGACGGCCTGAACAAGCTCCCCATCTTCCAGGGCTCGCAGACCTTGGGTCGCCCCGGCGACGGCAGCAAGAACTTCGGCAGCAACACGCTGAACCTGCGCAATTTCGGCGGCCAGCGCACCCTGGTGCTGCTGGACGGCCATCGCGCAGCCCCCTCCAATGCCGACGGCACGGTCGATACAGACACCCTGCCGCAGATGCTGATTTCGCGGGTGGATGTCGTCACCGGCGGTGCGTCAGCTGTCTATGGTTCGGACGCGGTGACCGGCGTGGTCAACTTCGTGCTCAACAAGAAATTCAATGGCGTAAAGTTCGACATCAATTCGGGCATTTCCAACTATGCCGACGGCATGACCAACAATATCGGCGCGGTTGCCGGTACCGACCTGTTCGGTGGTCGCGGCCATTTCGAAGCCGCGGTGGAGTTTCGTCGTCGCGATCCCGTCAACCAGTCGGCCCGGCCCTATGGACCGCCCGGCAACTATGGAGCGCTGTCGGGCACCGGCTCCGCCACCAATCCCTACAAGTATATCACCAACGGCCGCCGCCCCAATTCGGCCTTTGGCGGCCTGATCCAGTCCTGCGTTCCGGCCTGTAATACCGGATCAGCCGGTGTGGTCGGTGTCGGCGCCACGGGCCAGTATTTTGTGGCCAACGGCGTGCTCAGCCCCTTCAATCCCGGTACCCCCAGCGGCACCGGCAACCTGAATTCGGGCGGCGACGGCGTCTACAGCCCCTATGGCCAGATGTTCAACGGCTATCACCACGCCTCGGCGTTCGGCCGTTTCAGCTATGACCTGGACGACAATGTAACCTTCTATCTGCAGGGCCAGGCGTCGGAAGCCTACAGCTTCGGCTGGTACTTCCCGCAGAAGATCCAGCCGGGTGCGAACCAGGCCGACATTTTCTACAAGGACAATCCGTTCCTGTCGCCGGCGATCCAGGCGCAGCTGGGCAACAACGGCACCCATCCGCTGCAGACCAGCGGCAGCACGCAGCCCGGCAACACCTTCCAGCTGGGCGAATTCATCACCAGCCTGGGCCAGGCCGGCACCAACGGTACGGGCGGCGTCAATCGCGTCCTTGCCATGCAGACGGGCCTCGACGGCACGATCATGAACGGCCGCTTTGCCTGGAACCTGTTCTACACCCATGCCGAGAACCGCACGCAGGTCGATCTGGTCAACAACCAGAACCTCCAGCACATGTATGCGGCACAGGATGCGGTCCAGCTGCCGAACGGCAACGTCGCCTGCTATTCCGCCACCCAGGCCGCGACCAAGGCGCAATACGGCAATTGCGTGCCGATCAATCCCTTCGGCCCCACCGCCATCACCCAGAGCGCCTTCAACTACGTGTTTGAAACCACGGCGTTCCACGAGACCGACACCCTCGACAACTTCGGCGGTGCCATCTCCGGCGAAGTGTTCCAAGGCTGGGGCGCCGGTCCCATCACCGCCGCCCTTTCGGGTGAAATGCGCTTCAATGCCTATGACGTCGCTTCCAACGTGCCCAGCAGCACGTTCGTGGACTGCACAGGCCTGCGCATCTGCAACCCGGGCCTGCCCAGCTACGCCCAGTCCATCCTGCAGCCTATCCATGCTACCCAGAATGTCTGGGAAATGGCGCTGGAAACCAATGTGCCGGTGATCAAGGACGTTCCGCTGATCCAGGCCTTCGACATCACCGCAGCCGGTCGCTACACCAAGTATTCGGTTTCCGGTGCGGTCCAGACCTGGAAGGTCGGCTTCAACTGGAACGTCGTGGACAGTCTGCGCTTCCGTGGCACCACCTCGATCGACATTCGCGCGCCCACACTGGACGACCTGTTCCGTCCGGCGACGCTCGTGCAGAACGTCTTCAACGGCGATCAGCATCTTTCGGGTGCGGCCCAGAACTACACGACCACTTACAGCAGCCAGGGCAACTCCAAGCTGGTGCCGGAAGTGTCGCGCACCTACACGGTGGGCACAGTCTGGACCCCGGACTTTATTCCGGGCCTGACCGTGTCGCTGGATTATTTCCGCATCCATCTGGCCAACGCGATCGGGTCGATCTCGCCTGGCACCACCATCCAGTCGCTGTGCGAGGCTTCGGGCGGCACGTCGGTCTATTGCAACAACTATCAGCGTCCCCTGCCGTTCAGCGATCATACCGCTGCCAACCAGGCGACCAGGCTCTACACCTTCAACCTCAATACTGCCTCCACCAAGACCGAGGGCTGGGACTTTGAGGCCAATTATGGTTGGGACATGGCCGACATCATCGGTGGCTGGAACGGCACCTGGAACGGCCGCCTGCTGGCGACCTACCAGCCGGTCATCAACAACTCGGTGCTGATCCCGGGCGCGACGTTCACGCGCACGCCCGATCCCAGCACCCGCGTGACCCTGATGCTGAACTATACCCTGGGTGACTGGACCCTGGGCCTTCAGGACAACTGGGTTTCGGGCTTCAGCCTGGTCGGCGGTCCGGTTACCTCCACCATCAACAACTGGGTCAATCCGCATGTGAATTCGTGGAACCAGATCGACGCCAACATCTCGCGCAACTTCGCGCTGGATGGCGCGGACATGACAGCCTATTTCGTGGTCCAGAACGCACTCAACGCGCAGCCTGCCTATATTCCCAACGGCACGATCGGCCAGTGGTATCCGACCTATACCTCCGGCTACAGCGTCCAAAGCGCGATGGGCCGCTACTTCACCATCGGCCTGCGCGCCAACCTGTAATACCTCTGTAACAACTGCGGCCGGCTTTTCTCCCCTGGAGAGCCGGCCGATTTTTTTTGCCTTGTGCGCAGTCTGCGAGAGACTTCCTGTTTCCGCCGGACAGCTCGGCGCGGCTGCCCACCAGTGCTTCGCGCTCGCAGCATGTTTTGCCGTGTCGCACGCGACAACTGCTAATCCCCATCGATGCGCCGTGCCTTCAACCTGGTTCGGACCGTGATTGTTGTCCTGTGCGCGCGCCGGGTTCTATAGTCTGGAAAAGAACGGGGATTTGGGGGCCATGGCGCCGCTGACCAGACGATTGATGATTTCGGCGTCCGCTGCCGGCCTGCTGTCAACGGCGGTGCCCCAGCCTGCGCGGGCCGCCGTGCCCGATACCGAATGGCGCAACTATGCAGGCGATCTTGCCAACACCCGCTATGCCCCGCTGGACCAGATCACGGGTGACAATTTCAACCAGCTGGAAGTCGCCTGGCGTTTCAAGACCGATCACCTGGGACCGCATCCGGAATACAGGTATGAATCCACGCCGCTGGTGGTGAAGGGCAGGCTCTATGTCACCGCCGGCACACGCCGCGCCATCATCTGCCTCAATGCGGCAACCGGCGAAATGCTCTGGATGTATGCGCTGGATGAAGGCGCGCGCGGCGAGGCCGCCCCGCGCAAGCTTTCGGGTCGCGGCTGCGCCTATTGGAGCGACGGCAAGAAAGACGCCCGCATCCTGTATGTTACGCCCGGCTATCAGATGGTAGCGCTGGACGCCGACACCGGCATTCCCGTCCAGGGCTTCGGGACCGGCGGCATCGTGGACCTGAAGCAGAATGACGACCAGCCGATCGACCCGATAACCGGCGAAGTCGGCCTGCACGCCACCCCGCTGGTGGCCGGCAATACCGTCATTGTTGGCGCGGCGCACCTGTCGGGCAATGCGCCTCCGACCCGCCGCAACATAAAGGGCTATGTGCGCGGCTTCGATGTGAAGACCGGCAAGCGCAAATGGATATTCCACACCATCCCGCGCAAGGGCGAGTTCGGCTATGACAGCTGGATAGATCCAAGGGAAAACGAACAGGCCGGCAATACCGGCGTCTGGGCCCAGATGTCCGCCGACCTTGAGCTGGGCCTGGCCTATCTGCCTGTCGAACTGCCCACCGGCGATTCCAGCGGCATGTACCGCAAGGGCAATGCGCTGTTCGGCGAAAGCATCGTGGCCGTGGATATCGAGACCGGCAAACGCCGCTGGCATTACCAGACCCAGCATCACGGCATCTGGGACCGCGACCTTCCCTGCGCGCCGATCCTCTGCGACATCACCCATGAGGGGCGCCGCATCAAGGCGCTGGCCCAACCCACCAAGATGTCCATCCTGTTCGTGCTGGACCGCGAAACCGGCAAGCCGATCTGGCCGATCCCCGAAGTGCCGGTGGAGGCGGGCAATGTGCCGGGCGAATGGTATTCGCCAACCCAGCCCCACCCCGTAAAGCCGCCGCCCTATGATGTGCAGAGCGTGGATGCCTCGACCATCATCGATTTCACGCCCGAACTGCACAAGGAAGGCTTGGAGCTGATCTCCCACTACAAGACCGGCGGCATCTTCACCCCGCCGACAGTGGCGACGCGCGACGGAAGCTGGGGCTCGCTGATGGTGCTGGCGACCAATGGCGGCACCAACTGGCCGGGCGGCGCCTATGACCCGCAAACCCAGATGCTCTATGCCTATTCCCAGAACGTCACCACCTATATGAGCCTGGTGCCGCCCAGCGATCCCGCTGACTCCGAATTTTCCTATGTGCGGGGGTTGCCGGGCGCGTCCACCAATGCGCGCGAAGTCGCCGGCAAGGGCCTGCGCCCCGGCGTGCTGACGGTACAGGGCCTGCCCTTGATGAAGCCACCCTATGGCAGCATTTCCGCAATCGACCTGAGCAAGGGCGACATCGCCTGGCGCATCGCCCATGGCGAAACCCCCGACGATATCAAACGCCATCCTGCGCTGAAGGGCCTGACCATTCCGCGCACCGGCCGCCCCGGCATCCTGGGGCCGCTGTGTACCAAGTCGCTGCTGATCTGCGGCGAGTCCGGCTTCTTCACCACGCCGAACGGCGCGCGCGGTGCCATGTTGCGGGCATATGACAAGGCGACGGGCGTCGAAAAAGGTGCGGTCTATATGCCAGCGCCCCAATCCGGCGCGCCCATGACATATATGCTGGGCGGCATGCAGTACATCGTTCTGGCGATAAGCGGCGGCGCCTATTCCGCCGAGCTGATCGCCTTCCGCCTTCCGAAATCCGCGGTGTCCGCATGAGGCTGCGCGCAGCACTGTTGGGTGTGTTCCTGTCCTCCTGCGCGGCGCAGGCCGAACTGGCGATCTCCGCCAATGACGGCAAGCAGCTTCTGGCTGGCGAGACGGAAGGGCGCACGCCTGACAGCGTCAGCGTGATAGACTTGAAATTCTCACCGCCCAGGGTGATCGGCTCCATCAATATTCCTGCCGCCATGATCGGCCCGCCCAATGCCGTGGCAGTCGCTGCCGATCAAAGCTTCGCCATCGTCACGGCGGCGCAGAAATTCGTTGCCGGCGATCCCCTGCATCCCGCCGCTGCCGACAGGGTCTCGGTAATCGGCCTGGGTGATCCCGCCCATCCGCGTCTGCTGCAAAAGCTGGCGGCGGGCGCGGGCGCCAGCGGCGTCGCCCTCAACCGCGCCGGAACCCTGGCGCTGGTCGCGGCCAAGGGCGCGGAAGCTGTCTTTATATATAAGATCGCCGCAAACCACCTGACACCCGCCGGGCGCGTGGACCTGGGCAAGGGCACGGCACCAACCGATGTCGTAATCGCGCCCGATGGCCGCCACGCCTATGCCATCTGCTGGGATGCCGGGAAGGTCATTGAGCTGGCGATCGACGGGACGCAGGTAACCTTGACCGGCAAGGATGTGGTCACGGGCCGCAATTCCTATGGCGCAGTG
This sequence comes from Micropepsales bacterium, assembly GCA_038324265.1. Taxonomy (GTDB): domain Bacteria; phylum Pseudomonadota; class Alphaproteobacteria; order Micropepsales; family Micropepsaceae; genus Rhizomicrobium. The sequence continues at coordinate 55,354 of JBBQHU010000008.1, forward strand.
GTGACGCCCGACAGCGCCTGGCTGATCAACACCAATGTCGGCGGCACCGGCGCGGACCATACCGGCTCGCTGACCATGGTTGATCTGAAATCCCACAAGCTGGTGCTGTCCTTGCCGGTGGGCCAGACTCCCGAACATGTGAGCCTGTCACCCGACGGCAAACATGTGGCGCTGGTGCTGGCCAATGGCGCGGCAACCTCCCGGCTTGATCCGAAATACGGTGGCATCACCGGCATGCTGAAGATTTTCGCGGTGGGGCCCGGCACACTGACGCCGGTTGCCACCGCGCCAACCTGCCACTGGGCGCAAGGCGCAACCTGGAGCGATGACGGACATGTGCTGCTGCAGCAATGCGCTGCCGAACGCGCCGTTCAGGTTTTTCGCTTCAACGGCGCTTCGCTGGTGCAGGACAAGGCGGCCACCATGACCTTCGTTTCCCGTCCCGGCTCCATCGCCACCCATCACAGTCGCTAGCCGGGTAACGGCGAAGTTGCTACCGTCCGACCAGAACAAAAACTCTAAGGGGAAAGCCATGCGCATCACCAACGATCTTTCACGCCGCCGCCTGCTCCAGACCACGGGCGGCGCGCTGCTCGCCGGCACGGCGCCGGTCTGGGCCCAGCAGGGACCAGGCGCCCCCTACAACCCCCATCCCGCCAGCCGCATCGGCCAGCCGCAGGAAAGCGCTGATACACCGAAGCTCACCATGTACATGAACGACCTGCTGGACGAGGAAGAAGCCATCCGCCTGAAGCAGCTCGGCATCGACTGGATCGACACCGCCCAGGTGCCCGAACAGCCCTGGGGCGTGGATTACCTCCAGCCACGCGTGGATGCACTGAAGAAACACGACATGCATATCGGCATCATGATGGTTCGCTGGTCCTACAAGGGCGGCATGGACCCGCAAATGTCCAAGATCGTCTACGGCCTGCCGGGCCGCGACGAGGAGATCGCCAAGATCAAGCAGACCATCGTCAATTGCGGCAAGATGGGCATTCCGGTGGTGGAATGGAATTTCTACAATCACCGCGCCGAGGAGGGTTACAACCACCAGGTGCCGGGCCGCGGCGGCGCGATGATGAGCGAATTCAACGCCGCGCGGATGAAGGACATGCCGCCGCTGCCGGCCGAAGGCGCCCACACCTATGACGACACCTGGAAGAACATGACCTACTTCCTCAAGGAAGTGGTGCCGGTGGCCGAAAAGAACAATGTCGTGTTGTCGGTGCACCCCAACGACCCGCCGGCGCCGATGAGCCGCGGCTCGGCCCAGGTGCTGAACAGCTTCTCCGACTGGAAGCGCCTGGTGGAAACCGTCAATTCTCCCTCCAACTGCATGACCTGGGATTGCGGCGTGACCCGCGAGCTGGGCGAAGATCCGGTGGTGGTCGGCAACTGGCTGGCCAGCCGCAACCGCATCGGCCAGGTCCATTTCCGCAATGTGGTGATGCGCAAGCCGCGCGAGGACTATACCGAGGTCTTCCCGGACAATGGCGACAACGACATGTTCGAGGTGATGAAGCTGCTGGTGAAGAACAACTACAAGCGCCTGATCTTCCCCGAGCATCCGCGCGGCCTGGCGATCGACAAGCTGCTGCCCAAGGGCACCAACCCCACCGCGTCCTGGGCCTACAATATCGGCCACTGCAAGGCGATGCTGCAGATCGCGCTGCGGCAGGTGCGTGGGCTTTAAACAGTAATTGTCATGGCCCGCCGCAGAGCGGGCCATGACAGAAATGCGCTACGGCAGCGCGAACACCACCAGGCTGTCGCCATCGGCCGGGCTCCGCAGGAAGCTCCCGCCGGTGGCGACAATCGCCACATACTGCTTGCCGTCCTTGCCCCGGTAGCTGATGGGCGAGGCATGGGCCGAATTGTCCAGCTTGTGCGTCCAGATTTCCTTGCCCGTCTTCGTATCGAAGGCGCGGAAGCGGCTGTCATCGGTGGCCCCGATAAAGGTCAGCCCTGCCGCCGTGGTCAGCGGCGCGCCCAGGCTGGGGCGACCGGTATTCTTCACAGCATCGGGCAGGCTGTCGGTGACGCCCAACGTCGTGCGCCAGGCAATCTCGCCCGTGTTCACATTCACCGCATACAGGCTGCCCCAGGGCGGGGTCTGGCACATCAGCTTGTTCTTCTCGTCGATGAAGAAACTGTCCGGCCCGGTGGTCGAACCCCAATAGCCTTCCTTCTTTTTCTCAAGCTGCTCGATCGAACCCATGTCCATGGTGTTGACGATGAAATAGCCCAGCTTGGGATCAAAGGCGCCGCCGCCCCATTCCGGCCCGCCGCCGCTGCCGGGGAAGCGCGCGATCTGCGAGTCCATGGTCAGCGGCGAGAACGGTACGCTGTCATGCAGCTTGTGGTCGGCGATCAGCTTCTTGCAGAAGGCGTTCAGTTCCGGGGTCACCGTGGTCACGTCGGTGGCGGCGCTGAAGCTCTGGCGCGCCAACGGCGGCGGCATCACGGGCACCGGCTGGGTCGGCCAGGCCTTTTCATCCGTCACCGTGCTGGCGGGCACCGGAATTTCCTTTACCGGATAGATCGGCTCGCCGGTGACGCGGTTCAGCAGGAACAGATAGGCCGACTTGTTCATCGCCGCGACGGCGGGAATGACTTTCCCATCCTTCTTCACGTCCAGCAGCATCGGCAGGGTGGTGGAATCCCAGTCCCACAGCGAATGGTGCAGAAGCTGGAAATGCCACAGCCGCTTGCCGGTATTGGCATCCACCGCCACCAGGGTATTGCCGAACAGGTTGGCGCCATGACGATCACCGCCCCAACGGTCCGGCGCCGGATCGCCGAACGGCAGATAGGCGATGCCGCGCTTGTCGTCCACCGTCACCTGGTTCCAGATATTGACGCCGGAACGGTTTTCGGTGCTGCCCGGCGCCCAGGTGTCATATCCCAACTCGCCCTTGCGCGGCACGGAATGAAACGTCCAGACCAGCTTGCCGGTGCGCACATCCCAGGCGCGCTCGTCCCCTGACACGCTGCGCGATTCCTCCGGCGTTGAGGTGCCGGTGATGACCAGGTTGCGATAGATCGCGGGCGGCGAGGTCTCGGCATACTGCTTGTCAAAGCCGCGCATCACCTCGGGCGTCTTCAGGTTGACGGCGCCGTGATCGCCGAAACCCTCGGCCGCCTTGCCGGTCTTCACATTCACGGCGCGCAGCTTGCCGGTGTTGGTGCCGAACAGCAGTTGCGGCGCATGATCGGCATCGCCCGGCCAATAGGCCATGCCGCGCGGCGCGGGCTTTTCATTGCCCGGCAGGTCGTAGGACCAGATTTCCTTGCCGCTGACCGGATCAAGCGCGACGATCTTGCCGTAGGGCGAGCCCAGATACATCACCCCATCCACCACCAGCGGCGTGGTCTGGCTGACGGCGGTGCGCGCCGCGCCGGCCGGCTTCATGTGATAGGTCCAGGCGACTTTCAGCTTGGTAACATTGGCGGGCGTGATTTCCGTCAGCGGCGAATAGCGCAGGGCGCCAGCATCATTGCCATAGTTGGGCCAGTCCGTGGGCGAAGGGGCGGTTGCTGCAACCGCGAAGCCCGCAGGCAGAAGTGCGGCGGCCAGCAGGGCGGCCTTGAAGTGGCGAAATCCGGACATGCATTTTCCCCTTGATGGCGCCGTCTTGCTTCGCGGTCGCGCGGCCAAAGCTTAGAGACACCGCCTGGTCCCGGCAACATTGAACCCGCGCCCCGCACCGGTCAGGATAGGATCAAACAGGGGAACAGACATGGCGGAAACGCACGAGACTTCCGCCGTCGGCAAGATCACCTGGCGCATCCTTCCGCTGCTGTTCGCCGGCTATTTCGTCGCCTATGTCGACCGGGTCAATGTCGGCTTCGCCGCCCTGACCATGAACCGCGACCTCGGGCTGAACGCCGAACAGTATGGTCTGGCAGCCGGATTGTTCTTTGTCGGCTATGTCGCCTTCTCCATCCCCAGCAATCTTGTGCTGGCGCGCATCGGCGCCCGCATCTGGATACCCATCATCATGGTGCTGTGGGGCATCGCCTCGCTGACGAATGCATGGGTCACCAGCCCGCACACCTTCTATCTGGTGCGATTCATCCTGGGCGTGGGGGAGGCCGGTCTTTATCCCGGCCTGCTCTACATCATGACCCAGTGGTTCCCCGGCAAATACCGGGTGCGCATGCTGACCTTGCTGATCCTGTCCACGCCCTTCTCGATCATGGTGGGCTCGCTGATCTCCCAGCCCATCCTGCTGATGGACGGCATCGCCGGTCTCAGGGGCTGGCAATGGCTGTTCGCTTTGCAGGCGCTGCCCACCATTGCGCTGGGGTTCGTGATCTATTTTATGCTGCCCGATGGCCCGGCATCGGCAAAATGGCTGAAGCCCGACGACAAGACCTGGCTGGTGAACCAGCTTGCGACCGAACGAACCCGGCGCGAACAGATTCAGCATTTCAGCGTCAAGGGCGCCCTGACCAGTCCCATCGTCTGGCTGATCGCGCTGGCAGGCACCGGCATCAATGGCGCCGCCTATGGCCTGATCCTGTTCCTGCCGCAGATGATTCATGCGCTGGGCGTGTCCAATGCGCTGACGCCGCTGGTCAATGCCATTCCCTTTGCCGTGGCGGCGCTGGTGATGGTGTTCTGGGGCGCCCACTCCGACCGCACCATGGAGCGCAACTGGCACGCCGCCATTCCCGCGGCGTGCGCCGGCATCGCGCTGGTGTCCTGCACCGTGCTGACCAATCCCATAGCCATCATGGTGGCGCTGACCGTGGGGATCACCGGTATCTTCTGCTACGTCTCGGTCTTCTGGGCTGTGCCCTCGGCCATGCTCACCGGTTCCGCCGCCGCCGCCGGACTGGCACTGATCAACGCCGTCGCCAATATCGGCAGCTTCGCCGGACCCTATATGGTGGGCTGGGTGAAAGATTTTACAGGAAATTATGCCCTGGGAATCATGGCGCTGGGGCTGGGGCCGCTGGTGGCCGCTGTCATCGCGGCATCATTGCGCTCCGCTGCCCGTTTCGAAGCCTCGACCTGACGGCAGTTTGTGGCTAGCGTTCGCAAAACGCCAATTGGAAAAGGCGATCCAGGCCAGAAAGGCTATCCAGAAATGAGTTTCGACCGTCGCGACATGCTGGTCGGGGTAGGCGCCATTTTCGGCGCATCACTCGTCGCACCGCTGCAAAAAGCCCTTGCCGCTGAATCCCTACCATCAGCGGAAATCGCCCCCGGCTACACCGCATCACACGCTGTCTTCACCGCCGCCCAGCGCTACGATGTGGCGGCGATATCCGAGCGTATCATTCCCACCACCGACACGCCGGGCGCCATCGCCGCCGGGGTGCCCGCCTTTATCGAGATGATGCTGGCGGACTGGTACGAGGCCGGCGACCGCGACGAGTTTCTCACCGGCCTGACCGTCATCGACAGCTTCTGCAATGCCCAGCATGTCAAACCCTTCGCCGCGATGTCGTCCGACGAGCAGGACGCCACCCTGACTTGCGCCATAAACGGCATGATGCCCGGCCTTTCCACCACCTTCTTCGAACATTGCCGCCAGATGGTGATCCTGGGCTATTACACGTCCGAGATCGGCTGCCGGCAGGAGCGCATCTATCTGCCGATACCGGGCCGCTATGACGGCCATTATCCCTATCCCGGCAAGGTATTCTCGTCATGAGCTATGACTTCGACGCCATTGTGATCGGCTCCGGCGTCTCCGGCGGCTGGGCTGCCAAGGAGCTCACAGAAAAGGGCATGAAGGTCCTGATGCTGGACCGCGGCCGCATGGTCGAACACAAGAAAGATTACATCACCGAAAGCCTGGGCCCCTGGAAGCTGGCCTATCGCGGTACCCTGCCGCCGACTGAAGTTGCGCGCGATCATTTTCTGGGCAAGTGGGGCGGCGCCGCCTCCACCGATCGCACGCATTTCTACAACAATGACCGCCTCAATCCCTTTGACTATGAAAACTCCAAGCCCTTCCGCTGGGTGCGGCCCAACATGGTCGGCGGCAAGTCGCTGCTGTGGAGCCGCGTCACCCTGCGGTGGAGCCAGCTCAACTTCGATTCCAACAAGCAGGACGGCCATGGCAGCCCGTGGCCGATCAGCTATGACGACATCGCTCCCTGGTACTCCTATGTCGAAAAATATGCCGGCATCGCGGGCCAGAAAGAAGGCATATTCCATCTGCCCGACGGCGAATTCCAGCCGCCCCATCCCATGAACGTGGCCGAGGAATGGGTGAAGGCACGGCTGGAAAAAGCCATGCCCGGCCGCATGCTGATCCATACCCGCTGCGCCAACATGACCGAAGACAAGCCGGAGCAGGGCCGCAGCAAATGCCAGAAGCGCGACCAGTGCGCGCGCGGCTGTTCCTTCGGCGCCTATTTCTCGACCCAGGCCGTCACCTTGCCCGCCGCGCGCAAGACTGGAAACCTCACACTTCTGTCCGACAAGGTCGTGACCAATTTGGAATATGACGCCGCCACAAAGCGCGTTACCGGCGTGCGGGTGGTGGACGCCAACACCCAGGAAGCCCACACCTATACCGGGCGCATCGTGTTTCTGTGCGCCTCGGCCATGGCCTCGGTGCAGATCCTGCTCAATTCGCGCGCGGCCGGCAGCGACCGCAGCGCCTTCAATTCCAGCGGCATGCTGGGGCGCTACATCATGGATCATGCCATGCGCACCAATGTCTGGGGCACCGTGCCCGATGGCGCGTTGGACCCGCTGGTGGCGTTCGGCCGCCGCCCCACCGGCGTCTATATCCCGCGCTTTCGCAACCTGCATGGCCAGGATCGCGATGCCAATTTCGTGCGCGGCTATGCTTTTCAGGGCGGTGCCGGCCGTTCCCCGCGCGCTCCCGGCGGCTTCGGCGTGGCGCTGAAAGAGGGCATGCGCCATTACGCCCCGTGGCGGATCGCCTTCAACGCCTTCGCCGAATGCCTGCCCTACAAGGACAACACCCTGACCCTGAACCCGGCCAAGCTGGACCGGTTTGGGGTGCCGCTGCTGGTTTTCAATGTCACCTTCAAGGACAACGAAACCCGCATGATGAACGACGCCCAGCGCCAGGGCGAAGCCATGATGCGCGCCTCCGGCCTGGTGAATGTAGGCTCCAAGCAGGACGAACATGTCCCCGGCGACGCCATCCACGAAATGGGTGGGGCCTGCATGGGGGCCGATCCGACATCTTCTGTCGTCAATGCCTGGAGCCAGGCGCACGACGCCCCCAACCTGTTTATCACCGACGGGTCCCAGATGGCCTCCACCAACTGCGTCAATCCCTCGCTCACCTTCATGGCGCTGACGGCGCGGGCCTGTGACCATGCCGTGAAACTGGTGCAGGCCGGCGCAATCTGAGCTAAACCCTGCCGCCATGGACGCGCTGGATCAGGGCAAATACCAGGACGAAACCGAAGCGGTCGCGGCGCTGCTGGCAGCGGAGCCGCTGACCGGTTCGCAGCGCACCAACGTGCTGCGCGAAGCCACCGCGCTGGTGGCCGGCGCCCGCGTCACCGCCCGCCGCCAGGGCCTGGTGGAAAGTTTCCTGCAGGAATTCTCGCTTTCCACGCCCGAAGGTCTCGCCCTGATGGGCCTGGCCGAGGCGCTGCTGCGCACGCCCGATGCCGCCACCCGCGATCGGCTGATCGCGGAAAAGATTTCCACCGCTGACTGGGCTTCGCATCTGGGCCAGTCGGGCAGCCTTTTTGTCAATGCGTCGACATGGGGTCTCATGCTGACGGGCAAGCTGATTGACGTCAGCGGCATGGAAGACGGTGTGGGCACCATCCGCAAGCTGGCGACCCGCATGGGCGAACCGGTGGTGCGCGCGGCCATAGGCCAGGCCATCCGCATCATGGGCGAACAGTTCGTTCTGGGCCGCACCATCGAAGACGCCATCGCCCGCGCCGCAAAGGAAAAGCTGCTGTGCAGCTTCGACATGCTGGGCGAGGGCGCCCGCACGGAAGAAGACGCGGTGCGTTATGAGGCTGCCTATGCCACGGCCATCACCGCCATCGGCAAGGTCTCCACCGGCCCGGAGGACGCGCACGGCATCTCGGTCAAGCTGTCGGCGCTGTCGCCGCGTTACGAAGCCACGCAGGAACAGCGCGTGTGGGACGAATTGTACCCGCGCGTGCTGCGTCTGGCGCAACTTGCGGCCAAGGCCGACATCAATTTCGCCCTGGATGCCGAGGAAGCCGACCGGCTGGTGCTGTCGCTGAAAATCCTGGACCGGCTGGCGCGCGAGCCTTCGCTGGGAGCCTGGCGCGGTCTGGGCCTGGCGGTACAGGCCTATCAGAAGCGCGGACCCCGCGTGATCGCCGCGCTGGAAAAGCTGGCCAAGGAGTCCGGCCGCCGCCTGATGGTGCGGCTGGTGAAGGGCGCCTATTGGGACAGCGAGATCAAGCGCGCCCAGGTCGCGGGCCGCCCCGGCTATCCCGTCTACACCACCAAGCCCGCCACTGATCTGTCCTATCTGGTTTGCGCCAGGGCGCTGATCGCCGCCGCGCCGCATCTCTATGCCCAGTTCGCCACCCACAATGCCCACACCCTGGCCGCCGTGCAGCTGATGGCGGAAGGCACGCCGATCGAGCATCAGCGCCTGCACGGCATGGGCGACGCTTTGTATGACGCCGCTGAGAAGCGCTTTGGCCCGCTGTCGCTGCGTACTTATGCCCCCGTCGGCGCGCATGAAGACCTGCTGCCCTATCTGGTGCGCCGCCTGCTGGAGAACGGCGCCAATACCAGCTTCGTCCATCTGTTGCTGGACGATGACACCCCGCCCGAACTGGTGGCGCGCGATCCCATCACCCTGGTGGAAATGCAGCCCGGCCCGCATCCGCGCATTCCGCTGCCGCGCGACCTGTATGGCGACCGCCTGAACAGTCAGGGCGTGGACATCTCCATCGCTGCCGAACGCGCGCGGCTGGCGACGGTGAAAGACACATCCGCCCCCGTTCCCGACGCCACCGAAAAACAGATCGCCACCGCCTTTGCATCCGCCAGGACGGCGCAACATGGCTGGGACGCCCGCGGCGGCGCCGAACGCGCGACCATCCTGCGCGCCATGGCCGACGCGCTGGAATCCCACCGCGACATGCTGATGGCCATCGCCGCCAGCGAGGCGGGCAAGACCTGGCCTGACGCCATCGGCGAAGTGCGCGAGGCCGCCGATTTCTGCCGCTACTATGCCCTGCTGGCCGAACGCCATTTCAGCCAGCCGGAAATTCTGAAAGGCCCTGCCGGCGAAACCAATGCGCTGGAGCTGCATGGCCGCGGTGTGTTCGCCTGTATCAGCCCGTGGAATTTCCCGCTTGCCATCTTCACAGGCCAGGTCGCGGCTGCACTCGCGGCCGGCAACACCGTCGTCGCCAAGCCGGCCGAACAGACGCCGCGCATTGCGGCCGCCGCCGTGAAGATATTCAAGCAGGCGGGCCTGCCCGATGATGTCCTGCATCTGCTCCCCGGTCCCGGCGAAACGGTCGGCGCAGCGCTGGTGAAGCATCCCGACCTTGCCGGCGTCGCCTTCACTGGCGGCACCGACACGGCGCGCGCCATCAACCGCAGCCTTGCTGCCCGCGATGGCGCGCTGCTGCCCTTCATTGCCGAGACCGGCGGCCTCAACGCCATGTTCGTGGACACCACCGCCCAGCGCGAGCAGGTGATCGACGACGTCATTCTTTCGGCCTTCGGTTCGGCGGGGCAACGCTGTTCAGCCCTGCGCCTGCTGTTCGTCCCGGAAGAAACCGCCGACGGCCTGATCGAAGGCTTGAAAGGCGCGATGGATGTGCTGAATGTCAGCGATCCGCATCTCTTCACCACCGATATCGGCCCGGTGATCGACAATGATGCCAAGGCGGCGCTGGAAAAGCATCGCGCCCACCTGCAATCTTCCGGCCGCATCCTCAAAGAGATCGCGCCAACCGGCAGCAACCCTTTGCTGTTCGCGCCGCTGATGGCAGAAATTCCGCTCAGCGATCTCCCCGACCGCGAAGTGTTCGGCCCCATCCTGCATGTCATCCGCTACAAGTCCGGCGAGCTGGACGTCGCGGCCCGTGCGCTGGCGGCAAAAGGCTATGGCCTGACGCTCGGCATCCATTCCCGTCTGGAAAGCTTTGCCCTGCGCGTCCGCGCGCTGGTCCCCGCCGGCAACATCTATGTCAATCGCACCATCATCGGCGCCGTGGTCGGGGTACAGCCCTTCGGCGGCGAAGGCCTGTCTGGCACCGGCCCCAAGGCGGGCGGGCCTTATTCACTGACCCGCTATGCGGTGGAGCGCGCCGTCAGCGTCAACATCGCCGCCCAGGGCGGCGACCCGGCATTGCTCAGCCTCTAGTCAGCGCGCCGATCTCTTCCTGCACACGTCCGCCATGCTCTCGGTTGATCACGGCCAGCAGGAAGCACAGCAATATCAGCCCTGCGCGGCTGACCGCCGCCACCAACGGTGTGGCCTGCAGTTGCGCCGCCAGCGCCATCAGCAACGGCGCGGACCACAGCCACCACAGGAAGTGGCGCAGTTTGCGTTGTCGCGCCAGGGCGTGGGCGTAATGTGCAAGACCCGTGCGCTGGTCCCCGCCCGGCAAGGCCCGTGGGGTGCCCCGTAGCAACAGGTATATGGCGGTCAGCAGGTACAGCGTGGTGAGCGCGGCAGCCGCGGGCGCCCCCAGCCACAGCAGCGCCATCGCCGCTGCGGCAACAAGCGCCGCACCTTCCAGGATATTGTGCCAGCGGGCGCGGCGCAGGAAGGCGCCATGGATTTCGGCCAGCGTCTCTTGCGTCATCGCGCCCGGCAGCGTGTGGCGGTCATTGTGCAGGATCACCCCGGTGCGCAGCAGGCACAGCAGTGCGGGTACGACCATGCCGAACAGGTAAAGCGCCAGCCAGTTGGGACGGCTGAGCCCCATGCGCAGCATGACGCTGACATTCATGGACAGGGCCTGGACAAAAATCATCGCCGCGAGGCCCAGGATCATGGTCTGGCGGATGGCGTGGTGGGCATCTGGCCGCGCCGCCGGCTGGTAGGCATCAGCCAGCATCAGCGCCGGCAGCAACCAGAGCGCCGCATTGCCCACGAGCATCCACGCCAGCGCCACCTTTAGCGCCAGCGCCGGAAGGTTGAGATTCCGTCGCATCTGACTGGCAATCACGAAGGGCACGGTGCGCAGCGCTTCGATTCCATACTGGCGCGGACTGCGATAGGTCTCGCACAGATCGCCCGCCACCGCCTCGCGCGCCAGGGGCGGGATCAGCGCCAGCACGATCTTTTCCAGCCGGGGCGGCGGGCCATTCACGTCAGGCGCGTCCTTTCAGGCCAAGATTGCTGGCAATGACATCGAACAGTCGCTGGGCGGTCCTGGCGGATTCGCGCAAGGCCTGCTGCCCGGATTTCTCCAGCCGGTAATGGCGGCGCGAACGGCCGCCGCGTTCCTTGGTGGGTTCCGACAGCCAGCTGGTGATCAGGCCCTTGTCTTCCATCCGGTCCAGCGTGGCATAGACCGCGCCGCGCGTGACCTTGCGGGGGCGCGACAGGTCCTCGACCTTGGCATGAATGGTGACGCCATAGGCATTGTCGTCCAGCGCCAGCACGGCGGTCAGCACGATTTGTTCAAACTGTCCCAGGGACTCTGCCATATAATCTACATGGTAGATATAATCCGGCGCTTGCGTCAAGCCGGGGCGGGACCTGTATGCATACAAGGTATGACATATAACCCATCTGCAATCGCAAAGACTTTGCTGCGTGCCCTCGTCCTTGCGCTCTATGCGCTGGTGGCGCTGTCGCTGTTCTACAAGGGCCTGATGAACCCCGACACCCGCGATCCCGCGCTGGTGGGTTTCGCCGCCGCGCTCTGCCTGCCGCTCGGATATGAACTCGCCCGCCGGGGCGCCGATCCCGACCAGTTGATCCAGTGGGTGGGTGGTCCGTTCCTGGGCTTTTGCCTTTTGATACTGGGCTGGCATGTCCTGCTCCCGCCGCCGCCCCCGCCTTCGGGCGCCTTGCTGCCGGCGGGTGAGCCGTCTCCGGCCACGACTTGCGGCGCGCGCCCCGGCGAACTGGTGATGGCCTTCGGCACCGACCGCGTGATCGGCAGTGGAAACGGTCCCTTCACCCCCTTCGCCAGTGCCAGCTGCACCGGCCCGCGCCTGACCCGCACGGCGAGGGGCCTGATGGTCGATGCCTTCGGCTATGACTGGTACAACGACATCTCATACGGCGTGCGCGACAATGCGGTCACCGATCTGTGGGCGCCGGGCCTGCATGCCCGCCGTCCCGATCCCCACACATTTGTCGTGCTGGACCGCTTCGAACATGAGGTCCTGTATGTGCACTATCTGAACCGCGACGCCGTCCGCATTCGCGGCCGCTTCCTGTGCGGGGAGGAGCCGCAAAGCGTCATCACCGACGACCACATTCTGGTGGGCGGGGTGCGCATCAGCGGCGTGATCTTCGGCCAGCATGCCACGGCCGGCCATGTCTGCGCCCGGCTGACGCCGGCCATGCCGTATGGCGTGCAAATTCTGGCGCGCTGATTATTGGCCCGGCATATACACCGGGCGATTGCCGGTGGGCGAGGGCTGGTTGGCCCCGGCGCCGCCCGCCTTCATATCCGCAAACGGCGGGGCAGGCGCATAGGGGTCATAAGTCGGCACACCCACCGTTGTCGGCGCCACCGCAATGGTGCCGCCGGCCTCATTGGCATAAGGCTGACCGTTGGGATTGCCCGCCGGTCCCATGCAGCCCGCCAGCAGGAGGGAGGCCGCAGCGGTACCCAGCGTGACGGCGTGTTCAAATTTCATGGTTCAAATCCCGCGCAATATCCAAAAGGGAAACAAACGCCCGGGCCTTGGGTTCCCCCGATCTTGCCGATGGGCCGGAGCGGGGCTTTAATGCCGCAAAATATAAGGGGAAATGCCATGAAGTTCCGTCTTGCGGCCCTTGCGGCCACGCTGGCCTGCGCCTGTGCCCCGACTCATATCCAGGCCCAGACCAAACCTGCCCCGGAGTATGATTCCGGCGGCCTGCCGCGCACCCCCGTCTATCACAGCGACGAAGGCCAGCCGGTGGACGTGCGCCCCCCCGAAAAGAAGGTGGATACCCGCCAGTTCCCGCAACAGACCCGCGCACCCTTTCACCATGCCACCGACGTCAAGGTGACCGCCCTCAGCAGCGAACTGCACGCAGGCTGGGCCAGCATCGTGCTGCCGTCAGGCCGCATCCTGGTGAGCGAGCATCTGCCTGGCGCGATCCGCCTTTTGGATCATGGCAAACTGTCCGCGCCGCTGACCGGTCTGGAGGCATTGAACCTCACCACCCCGACCATGATCCTGATGGATGTGCAGGCCGATCCCGCCTACGCCACCAACCACACCATTTATTTCACCTACTGCGAATATCTGGACAAGACGGTCTACAACACCGCCATCGGCCGCGCCGTGGTGGACGAGGGCGCGAACAGCCTGCGCGATGTGAAGACCATCCTCACCACCGTGCCGTATTTTCCCAACGACCAGACCCAGAATGCCGGCGGCAAGACGGGAGGACGCATCGCGGTTGGCAAGGACGGCTTTCTCTATGTCACCATCGGCGACCGCGACAATGCCGGCACCCGCCCCTGGGGCGTGGCACAGGTGCTCGATACCCATCTGGGCAAGATCCTGCGCATCACCAAGGACGGGGAGCCCGCGCCGGGCAATCCCTTTATCGGCAAAAAGGGTGCGCTGCCGGAAATCTGGGCCTATGGCCTGCGCTCGCCGGGCGGTCTGACCTTCGCGCCGGATGGCTCCCTGTGGGAGACCGAGCATGGCCCGCGCGGCGGTGATGAACTGAACCGCATCGAGAAAGGAAAAAATTACGGCTGGCCCATCATCACCCACGGCGTGGATTATTCCGCCAAGATCGTCGGCGACAATCTGGTGGCCAAGGAAGGCATGGAACAGCCGGTTTACTACTGGTCGCCCTCCACGGCCCCGGCGGGCCTGGCCTTCTATACCGGCAAGTCGAAAGCCTGGGCGGGCAGCATCTTCGTTCCCATGCTGAACGGGCGGCATCTGTCCCGCCTCAAGCTGGTGGACGGCAAGGTGGTGGAAGAAGAAGCCATGCTGACCGAGCTCAAAACCCGCATCCGCGATGTCCGCATGGGCCCGGACGATTCCATCTATGTCTTCACCGATCCGTCACCCGGCGCGCTGAGCGACAAGTATCCCAGCACAGGCCAATTGCTGAAAATCGTGCCGCTCCACTAACCGGCCCGGTTACGCCTTCGGCAGGCGGAACGCGACCAGTTCGCCGCTATAGCTGCCGCCGCCGATTGCCAGCACGATGTATTGGCGGCCGCCCAGCATGTATGACATGGGCGATCCGGTCTGGGGCGCGGGAATATAGACCGCGCCCTTTTCCTCGCCTGTCATCTTGTCATAGCCGCGCAGCATCGCGCCGCGCACGCCGGTCGGCGTGGTGGCAAAACCCGCCTCGCCGCAGATCACCAAAGTCTTGGTGACCATCGGCCCCAGCAGACCGGGGCGCCCGGTGCGCGGAATCTTCAAACCCTTCAGCGCGGGATGGTTCTTGACATTGTCCGGCGTCTCGCCATGCGCGATCTGCCAGTCCAAGGTGCCGTTCTCCAGCCCGATGGCGCTGATGGTGCCATAGGGCGGCTTCAGCAGCGGCAACCCGTCAATGGTGATCTGGCCTGGCCGAAAGCCGTCGCTGGCAGCCGCGCCTTCCTTCAATCCGCTGGTGCCCACGGGCGCCCCGGGCGCCCCCATGGCGGCCGGCGCGCTTTGCGCCGTGCCGGCCGTGCCGCGCACATATTCAAAGGCGGTAAAGCGCGGATCTCCGGGCACAACGCTGCCCGGTTCGACAGTGGTCTCCGCAAACACAAAGACCTTGTGGGTTTCCGGATCGTAGCAGCCGCCGGGCCAGTTGGTGCCACCCTGGAAACCCGGCGCGCACAAGGTGCCCCAGCTGCCATTGATGGTGGCCAAGGTCGGCGGCTCATACACGCCGCCGGTCCGGTAATGGCTGATCAGCTTCAGTGCCTTGGCGTGCAGCTCCGGCGTGAAATCAATCACCGTGCTGGCATTGACGCTCTGCACGCCATAGGCCGGTGGCTTGGACGGAATCGGCTGGGTCGGTGAATAGACTTCGCCCGGCACGTTGCCCGCGGGCACCGCCACTTCCGGAATTTCCCACACCGGCTTTCCCGTCACCCGGTCCAGCACATAGAGAAAGGTCTGCTTGGTGGGCTGGGCCAGCGCCTTGATGACGCGCCCCTCATGGGGAATGTCGCACAGGATCGGAGCGCAGGGGATGTCGCGATCCCACAGGCCATGATGAATGGTCTGGTAGTGCCACTTGCGCTTGCCGGTATCCAGGTCCACCGCCACGATGGATTCCCCGAACAGGGCATCGCCGGCCCGATAGATGCCGGTCTCGTCGCCGGTCGCCAGCTCGATCGGCAAATAGGCGGTGTTCAGCTCCGGGTCGATGGAAATCTGGCCCCAGCATCCGCCATTGCCCGCCTGCTCGGCCTCGCCCTTGCGGATCCAGCTTTCGTAACCGAACTCGCCTTTCTTCGGGATGGTGTGGAAGATCCATTTGCGCTTGCCGGTGCGCACATCATAGCCGCGCACATAGCCCTTCACATTGGTACGCAGGCGCGGCTGGCCGCCGCCCATGTGGGCCGCGCCGACCACGACGGTATTCTTGCCAATGACAGGGGTGGCGTGCAGGCCGACTTCGCCGGTTTCCAGATCGATGTCCTGGTCGTCTTCCTTCTTCAGGTCGACCATGCCGTCGGTGCCGAACCCCTTCACCGGCACGCCGGTGATCGCATCCAGCGCCACCAGCTGATAGCCCGGCGTCACATAAATGATGCGGTGATCCTTTTTGCCGTCGCTCCAGTAAGACACGCCATGGCCGGAATACTGGCGCGGCGCGTTCCTGCCGCGCGCGCCTTCATCAATGGAATGCATCCAGCGCATTTCGCCGGTGGCGGCATCCAGGCAGACCACGGCGCGGCGCGAACCGGCGGTGCAATAAAGCCGACCGCCAATGACAAGCGGCGTGCCCTCATAGACATATTCCGGGCGCGGCCCCAGCGCGTCCGTCTTGAAACGCCACGCCACTTCCAGCTTGCTGAAATTCTCGCCCGTGACCTGGTCCAGCGGCGCATAGCGGGTGCTGGCGAGGTCGCCGGCATAATTGCGCCACTCGGTATCGGCGGTTTTCGGCGCCTGCGCCCAGGCGGGCATGCGCGCGGCAACAAACCCGGCAATGCTGGACAGAAGCAGGCTGCGGCGTGTGGTGGAAAGCATGATCGGCCCCCTTGTTGTTTTTATTGTTCGATCCGTTGGCGCGGCGCAGCGGCCACGCCGCCCGGCAGCTTGAAAGCAATGAATTCGGGTGAGAAGCCGCGCCCGCCAATCGCCAGCACAATATATTGCTGGCCTTTGAGCATATAGGTCATGGGCGAACCCGATTGCTGCGCGGGCAGGAACACCGCACCCTTTTCCTCGCCGGTTGCCTTGTCATAGGCCCGCAGCCGCGCCCCCATCCGGCCTGTCTCATCGGTATAGGTCATGGGATCGCCGCAGATCACGAGGCTCTTGGTGGTGAGCGGCGCGATCTTGCCGATCATGCCGGTGCGCGGGATTTTCACGCCCTTCAGCGCCGGATGATTGCGAATGTAATCGGGCGTCTCTCCATGCGCCGTCATCCAGCTTTGCGTGCCGCTTTCCAGGTTGGTGGCGGTGATGCGGCCATAGGGCGGCTTGATCAGCGGCAGGCCGTCCACCGTCAGGTCACCCGGCTTGAAGCCCGGCTCGTCGGACGGCGGATTGGCATGGACGTAATCGAACTCGCCCATCTTGTGACCCGGGTTCGGGATGATCACGCCAATGGTCAGCGGATTGGTCTGGGAATAGGTATAGATCGTGTGGGTTTCCGGATCATACGACCCGCCCGGCCAGTTGATGCCGCCGATATAGCCCGGCAGGTTGATGACACCATAGCTGCCGCCCGGCTTGTGCAGGATGGGCGCGGTATAAACCGGGCCCAGCGTATAATGGCTGACCAGCGCCAGCGCTTTCTCATGCAGCTCCGGCGTGAAGTCGATCAGGTCATCCTTGGTGACGCCCTGCCGGTCAAAGGCCGGCGGCCTGGACGGGATCGGCTGCGTCGGCGAATACCATTCGCCCGGCACATCACCCGCCGGCACTTTCTTTTCCGGAATCGGCCAGATCGGCTTGCCGGTCGCGCGGTCCAGCACATACAGGAAGGACTGCTTGGTCGGCTGCGCCAGCGCCTTGACGATGCGGCCATTGTGCGGGATGTCGCACAGGATGGCGGCGCAGGGCACGTCGTAATCCCACAGCCCGTGATGCACCATCTGATAGTGCCACTTGCGCACCCCGGTCTCGATATCCACCGCCACGATGCTTTCGGCGAACAGGTCGTTGCCGGGGCGATAGATGCCCATCTGGTCGCCGGTTGGCAGCTCGACGCCCAGATAGGCCAGGCCCAGTTCCTCGTCGGCGCTGATCTGCGCCCAGTCGCCGGTGTTGCCGGCATCCTCGGCGCTGCCCGGCTTGAGCCAGCTGTCATAGCCGAACTCGCCCTTCACCGGGATGGTGTGGAAGATCCATTTGCGCTTGCCGGTCTTCACGTCAAAGCCGCGCACATAGCCCTTGGCATTCTTGCGCACCTTGGGCGTGTTGCCGGCCGTATGTGCGGCGCCGATGATGATGACATTCTTGGCGATGGTGGGCGCGGTGTGCAGCCCGATATCGGCGCGGTCCAGATCCAGGTCCTGGTCGTCATCCAGCTTCAGATCGACAATGCCGTCCGTGCCGAAACCTGTGTCCACCTGTCCGGTCGCCGCATCCAGCGACACCAGCCGGTAGCCGACAGTGACATAGATAATCCGTTCCACCGTGCCGTCGGTCCAGTAGCCGACACCGCGGCCCGAAAGCTGGCGCGGCGCGGCGCTGGCGCGGCTGCCTTCATCCATGCGGTGAACCCAGATCAATTCGCCATTGGCAGCATCAATGCAGATCACATCGCGGCGCGAACCCGCGGTGCAATACAGCCGACCCTTGATCAGCAGCGGCGTGCCCTGAAGGATGAACTCCGGACGCCCGCCCAGATTATCGGTCTTGAACTGCCAGGCCACTTCCAGCTTGTCGAAGTTGGCGGCGTTGATCTGGTCCAGCGGCTTGTAGCGATGATAGGCGAGGTTGCCGCCATAGCTGGTCCAGTCGGTGTCGGCCATATCGGGCGCAATTTGCGCACGCACAGGAAGCGCGGCGGCGGCAAAGCCTGCGGCCGTGGTGGTCAGCATCAAACGACGGGTGAGGGCGCGCATGTCAAAATCCTGGATTGTTTCCCGCTCCGCCGCGATTCTGTGCCGCGCTCGGTGCGCCGCGACACTAGCCCATGGGGCAGTGCAGCCAAAGCCGCAAAGCTTCGCGAAACGTCGCAGAACAGCTCAGCGCTCGGCGAAATGATATTGTGCACCGCCGCGTAGACCAGTTGGCCACCGTGCCGTGACGGTTTTCAGCAGGGTATAGAAATGCACGCCTTCCGGTCCGTAAACGCCGTGGCTGCCGAACACCGAAGACTTCCAGCCGCCAAAGCTGTGGGTGCCCACCGGCACCGGGATCGGCACATTCACCCCCACCATGCCGACCTGGATGCGTTGCGCAAAATCGCGCGCCGCTTCGCCGTCGCGGGTGAAGATGGCGGTGCCATTGGCAAAGGGGTGGGCGTTGATCAGCGACACCGCGCCTTCGTAGCTGTCGCTGCGTACCACCGACAGCACGGGCCCGAAAATCTCTTCCTTGTAGACGGTCATGTCGGGCGTAACCCGGTCGAGCAGGGTGCCGCCCAGCCAGAAGCCCTTTTCATAGCCCTGCAGTTTCAGGCCGCGGCCATCCACCACCAGCTCTGCGCCTTCACGCTGACCAGCATCTATATAAGAAGTGACCTTGTCGCGGTGCGCCTCCGTTACCAGCGGCCCCATTTCCGCAGCCGCATCCGTGGCCGGCCCCACCTTCAGCGCGGCAACGCGCGGCTTCAGCCGGGCGATCAGCGCATCGGCGGTTTTCTCGCCCACCGGCACCGCCACCGACACCGCCATGCAGCGCTCCCCGGCAGAGCCATAGCCAGCGCCCATCAGCGCATCGACGGCCTGATCCAGATCGGCATCGGGCATCACCACCAGGTGGTTCTTCGCGCCGCCCAGCGCCTGCACGCGTTTTCCCGCCGCGCAGCCGCGCGTGTAGACATATTCGGCGATCGGCGTGGACCCCACGAACGACACGGCCGCAATGCCCGGATGATCCAGGATGGCGTCCACCGCCGCCTTGCCGCCATGCACCACATTCAGCACGCCGGGGGGCAGCCCTGCTTCCAGCCATAGGTCATGCAGCATATTGGGCGCGGACGGATCGCGCTCCGACGGCTTGAGGATAAAGGCATTCCCGCAGGCCAGCGCCATCGGCATCATCCACAGCGGCACCATGACCGGGAAATTGAACGGCGTGATCCCCGCCACCACGCCCAGCGGCTGGCGCTGGTCATAGCTGTCCATGCCGCTGGAAACGCCAGCGCTGTAGGCACCCTTCAGCAGATGGGCGATGCCGCAGGCGAACTCCACCACTTCCAGCCCGCGCGCCACTTCGCCCAGGGCGTCGGCGTGCATCTTGCCGTGTTCTTCGCTGATGGCCCGCGCCAGCTGGTCGGCATGGGCGCCCATCAGCCGGCGCATCTCGAACATCACCTTGGCCCGCTTTGACGCAATCGTCGCGGCCCAGCCCGGAAAGGCGGCGCTGGCGGCCTTTACGGCCGCATCAATCTCGGCCGCACCGCCGGACAGCACGCGTCCCGATTCTTCCCCGGTCGCCGGATTGAACACCGGGGAGGTGGCTCCACTGCCTGTTTTCTGACCATTGATGAGATGAGAAATCGTCTTCATGGCGGTATCTTCAGCACCCCCGCACACCTGTCAAATTTCGTCCCCCGGGCGTGACTTTTGTGCATCGCACTGGAATTGCACCGCACTTGCACAACAGATTGTTGGGGCGAAAGAGCCGGCTTTTGTCCCGGCCATTGTGATCTATGTGCCGTCAGCTAAAAGCATTTTGGCTGAAATGTTATTGGGGTTTCATGCGCACCTGACCCTGGTCGGGGGCGGTGCCGCCAGGGGCGGATACCGCAAAACCCGCCTGCCGGCCTTTGCATATGCATAGGGTCTTACGCTGCAGGGCAAAATTCTTATGGCGAGTGTCATAAATCTGAATAGTCCGCAATCTAGTGACTGGGGCACGGCGACAAAGTGCGCGAGGGTGTGGAAATCCCGCGAAACAGAAATCCCGCCATTCGAAAATTCAACCATCGCCGCGGGGCGCACCCGCGGTAACGCAAGCGCGAGTACGCGCCTGCGAAATAGGGGCCAACAATGACCAATCGTTTCGCGAAATTCCTCATGCTGGGCGCCAGCCCGCTGATGCTGGCCATCGCCCAGCCTGCCTATGCGCAGTCCACCGCCACCCAGCAGCTGGAAGCCATCGAATCCGTCACCGTTACCGGCCAGTCGCTGGACTTCGGCGGCATCATGGCCCCGGTCACGGTCGCCAAGGAACGCACCACCATCGGCCAGGACTACATCAACACCCAGCCCGCCGGTCAGTCGATCTTTGAAACCCTGAACAAGGTTCCGGGCTTCAGCTTCACCAACAGCGACGCCTACGGCAATTCGGGCGGCAATATCCGCATCCATGGCTTTGACGGCAATCACGTCTCCTTCACCTGGGACGGCATGCCGATGAACGACACCGGCAACTACGCCGTCTACACCAACCAGGTCGCGGATTCCGAAATCATCGGTTCGGCCAGCGTCAACCAGGGCACCACCGACGTGGACAGCCCCACTGCCGCGGCGACCGGCGGCGTGGTCTCGATCATCACCGCCAAGCCGCAGACCGAATTCCGCATCCAGTCGGACACCAGCGCCGGCTCCTACAACTATATCCGCGAATTCATGCGCGTGGATTCGGGCGAATTCGGCCCCTGGGGCACCACCGCCTTCGTCAGCGGCTCCTTCACCAACTACGACAAGTGGAAGGGCGCGGGCCATCTGGAAAAGAAGCAGTTCAACGCCGTGGTCTATCAGGACCTGGGCGACCTGGGCTGGGTGCAGCTGGCGGCGCACTGGAATTCCAACCGCAACAATTTCTACAACAATCCCACCTTCTATCCGACTGTTTCCACCCCCAATGCAGCAGGCACGATCTATTCGACCCCGCTGATCAACGGCTCGGCGGTTACCCCGGTTCTCGCCTATGGCATTGACGGCAACTTCACCGGCACCGGCGCCACCAACAACGTGCAGGGCTTCGGCTACAACTGGGACGAACAGCCCACCTGTACCCATGTCGCGGGCGTGAAGGGCTCGGCCCAGTTCGATACCACCTGTTCCAGCTTTTATGGCGTGCGCATCAATCCGTCGGACACCGGCAATATCCGCCTGTCCTCGCTGTTCCACCTGACCGACACCCTGTCGCTGGCCGTGGATCCCAGCGTCCAGTATGTTCTGGCCAATGGCGGCGGCTACACCAGCCTTTCGGAAAACGACGTCAAGCTGCGCGGCGCTTCCGGCGCCGGCGTGGACCTGAACGGCGACGGCGACACGCTGGACACCGTCGGCGTCTATTCGCCCAACACCACCAACACCATCCGTTACGGCCTCAACACCTCGCTGGTGTGGCGCGCCACCCCGGACCATACCTTCCAGCTCGCCTACACCCTGGACTTCGGCCTGCATCGCCAGACCGGCCAGATGGGCGTGATCGGTCCGGACGGCCATCCCTATGACGAATTCGCCGGCTATCGCGATGTCGCCCATCGGGTGCTGGATTCCACCGGCGTGCCGGTGCGCCAGCGCGACCGCCGCAGCCATGCGATCGTGAACCAGATCGCCTTCGCCTATGAAGGCAACTACTTCGAAGACATGATGCATGTCAGCGCCGGCATTCGCTCGCCCTTCATGACCCGCGACCTGAACAATCTGTGCTACCAGCAGGTCACCGGCGGCAGCGCCGGCTTCCCGACCTGCACCACGGCAACCCCCTCGGCGGTCGCCGCCAACGGCACCGTCACCCTGCCGGGCGTTGCAGGCGCGCTGTTCGTGCCGCCGGGCCAGAAGTCGGTCAACTACAATCGCCTGCTGCCCAATGTCGGCTTCAGCTTCACGCCCTTCGGACCCCAGCATCAGTTCTATGTCGACTATGCCGCCGGCATCGCCGCGCCGCGTACCGACAACTTGTATAACGGCGGTTCCAACGGCAATTGCAAAACACCCACCACCGCAGGCTGCGTCTACAGCGCCTTCTCGCGGGTCAATCCGGAAACCAGCACCAACTACGATATCGGCTATCGCTACTCCTCCGATGTCGTGGACGTGACGGTGACCGCCTACAACACCCAGTTCAAGAACCGCATCGTCACCAGCTTTGACCAGGACCAGGGCATCAGCGTCGATCGCAACATCGGTTCGGTGAACGTGGACGGCGTGGACACCGAAGTGGACTTCAAGCCCTTCGACGGCTTCGATGTCTATACCTCGGTCGCCTACAACCACAGCCGCGTCAGCGCCAGCGCGCTGTCCACCGTGGTCACCTCTTCGACCTCGGCGCCGATCCAGCTGGCCGGCAAGTCGCTGGTCGAAACCCCGGCCTGGACCTTCGCGCAGCGCTACCAGTACAAGTGGTCCGACTTCACCTTCGGCGCCGGTGGCAAGTTCGTTTCCAGCCGCTACATCACCGACGCCAACGACTACAAGGTGCCGGGCTACTTCACGATGGACGCCGACATCACTTACGACCTGGGCGGCCTGGGCTGGGAAGGTTCGTACCTCAAGCTGAACGGCTGGAACCTGGGCAACGAGCGTTACCTGGGCAACCTGTCCACCAAGATCTGCTATCGCCCCGGCGTGGCCGGCTGCACCAGCCTGCCGACCGTGACCCCCGGTTCGCCCCGGACGGTCCAGTTCACCATCCGCTCGGAATTCTAGTTCGTGCTATGATCTGCGAAGAAGGCCGGCTCAAAAGGCCGGCCTTTTTCTTTTCACGGCCAACGTCAGGAAACCAACATGCGTAAAATCATCCTTGCGGCCGTCCTGCTGGCGCTGCCGCAGGCTGCCTTTGGCTGGGGCTATGTCGGCCACAAGACCATCGGCGAGGTGGCGACCCGGCATTTCCCGTCAGAGATTCCCGCCTTCCTGCGCGGCCCCGAAGCAGCCGCCCAACTGGGTATCCTGTCCCAGGAACCGGACACCTCGCGCAATGCCGGCCAGCCGCACGACTGGGATCTCGACCCGGGCCATTTCCTCGATGTGTCGGACGACGGGACGATCCTGGGCGGACCGAAGCTTTCGGCGCTGCCCACCAGCCGCCGCGACTATGACACCGCGCTGCGCGCCGCGGGCACCGAGCAGTACAAGGCCGGCTTCCTGCCCTACAACATCATGGACGGCTACCAGCAGCTGGTGAAGGACTTCGCCCTGCTGCGCGCCACCCAGGCGTCGGTGAAGAATGCCGGCAAGTTCAAGCGCAACAAGGCTGACCGCATGGAACTGGCGCGGCTGCTCTCGGTGCGCCGGATGCTCACCCAGCGCGACCTCGGCTACTGGGCGCATTTCGTCGAAGACGCCAGCCAGCCCCTGCATGCCAGCATCCATTATGACGGCTGGGGCGATGGCCCCAATCCGCAAGGCTTCAACACTGCACGCGGCCTCCACGCCAAATTTGAATCCGATTTCGTCGATGCCAATATTTCCGCGGCCGACGTGACTTCCCGCATGCAGCCCTATCGGCCCTGCGAAACCAAATTGCAGACCTGCGTGCAGGACTATCTCGCCGCCACTGCGGCGCTGGTG
>JBBQHU010000009.1:0-69107 GCA_038324265.1 Micropepsales bacterium
ACCGGCACCACATCGGTATGGCCGGCAAAGCAGAAATGCGGCGCTTCCGTTCCCAGCCGGGCATACAGATTGTCCACATCGCCAAACGGCAGCCGATGGGTGGAAAATCCGATGCTTTTCAGCACCGTTTCCAGCACATCCAGCGCGCCGGCATCCTTGGGTGTCACCGACGGGCGGCGGATCAGCGCCTGGGCCAGCGCCACGGCATCGATCTCACTTTTGGAAGAAGTATCCATCAGTCACGCAGCAGTTCGTTGATCGAGGTCTTGGCGCGGGTCTTCTCGTCCACCTTCTTGACGATGACCGCGCAATACAGATTGGGGCCCTTGTCAGACGGCAATGATCCCGACACCACCACGCTATAGGGGGGAACCTTGCCCAGATGCACTTCGCCCGTGGCGCGGTCGATGATCTTGGTCGAACCGGACAGATAGACGCCCATGCTCAGCACGCTGCCTTCGCCCACGATCACGCCCTCGGCCACTTCGGCGCGGGCGCCGATGAAGCAATTGTCCTCGATGATGGTGGGTGCGGCCTGCAGCGGTTCCAGCACGCCGCCAAGCCCCGCGCCGCCCGAGATATGGCAGTGCGATCCCACCTGCGCGCAGGAACCGACCGTGGCCCAGGTATCAATCATGGTGCCTTCGCCCACGCGCGCGCCGACATTGACGAAGGACGGCATCAAGACCGCGCCCTTGGCAATGAAGGCCGAGCGGCGCACCACCGCGCCCGGCACGGCGCGAAAGCCGGCGGCGCGGAACTTCGCCTCGTCCCAGCCCAGGAATTTGGAATCCACCTTGTCCCACCACACCGCTTCGCCCGGCGCGCCGCTGATCAGCTTCATGTCGTTCAGGCGGAAGGACAGCAGCACGGCCTTCTTCAGCCATTCATGCACCTTCCACCCGCCGTCGATCTTCTCGGCGACACGCAGGCTGCCATTGTCCAACGCTTCCAGCGCGGCTTCCACCGCCTCGCGTTCCACGCCCTTGCTGGTCACGCCCAACTGGTCGCGATTGTCCCAGGCGGCATCGATGACAGTGCTCAAATCATGCATGTTCAAATCCTGATACTGTTCAGAAAACCGGCCAGATTTTCAGTCTCATGGTCGATGTCGCTGGGCTTCACGTCCAGCAGCGGCCCGTGATTGCCCCAGGGCGCGTCGGTTTTCAACCATATCGTGGTCATGCCCAGGGCGCGGGCCGGTACCAGGTTGCGGGCCAGGTCCTCGAACATGGCGGATTTGGCCGGTTCGACACCGCTGGCGTTTACCACGCTGGCATAGGCATCGCGGTGCGGCTTGGGGGTGAAATTGATGGTGCGGATGTCCCACACCGCGTCAAACAGGTGCGCCATTTCCAGCCGGTCCAGGATGCGCATCGCATGGTCGCGGCAGCCATTGGTGAAGACAAAGCGCCGCCCCGGCAATTTTTCCAGCGCCGCGCACAGTTCGGCATCCGGCCCCAGCTCGCCCAGGTCAATGTCATGCACGAAGCGCAGATAGTCTTCGGCATCCACCTCATGCTCGCGCATCAAGCCGTTCAGCGTGGTGCCGTATTGGCGATACAGATCCTTCTGCCGCACCCGCGCCTGATCGCGCGGCAACTCCAGCAGGGCTGTGACATAATCGGTCATGCGCGATTCAATCTGCGCAAAAATGCCGTTGTCGGCACGGTAAAGCGTGTTGTCGAGATCGAAGATCCAGCTGCTGACATGCCGGAAATCCGGCCCCGAATTTTCCATGACCCGCGGGTGCTCCATGGGCGCGAACATGGCGCGGCGGCCGGGCCTGTGCAAGCACCGTTAATACCTGTCCACCATGCCTCTTTAGCAGCTGTTAAAGTCATCCCGGTAACAATCGCGTGGGGGCGGAAGAAGGGAAGTATGGACCGAAAATCGCCATCACAGACCGCCAGGCCCGGCCTGGATCCGCGCAGTGCGCTGGATATCCTCGACATCCGCTCTGCGCTGGAACGCAAAGGGTCCCAAGGAACTGCAGAGCTGGCTGGCCGCGCCGACGCCGGGCCCGACGTGCTGCACTATCTGGCCACCCATGGCGCGCCGGCCACCCGCGCGGCCGTGGCTGCCAATGCGGGTGCGACCGCCGTCACCAACCGGCTTCTGGCGGATGACGACAATGACGATGTGCGCGCCGAACTGGCGGTGAAGATCGCGCGCCTGATGCCCGGCCTGTCCGAGCGCGAAAGCTCCCATATTTTTGCGCTGACCGTCGAGACGCTGGAATGCCTGGCGCGTGACACCGCCGTGCGCGTGCGCGCCATCCTGGCGGACGAGATCAAGACGCTGGACTGCATCCCCAAGGATATCGTGCTCACCCTGGCGCATGATCTCAATGCCATCGTGGCTGAACCCATCCTGCAATATTCTCCACTTCTTTCAGACGCCGACCTCGTCGAAATCATCGCCTGCGGCCAGGTACAGGAGGTCCTGACCGCCATCGCCCGGCGCAGCCCCGTGAGCGAAGTGGTCGGCGACAGGCTGGTGCAGTCACTGGACGTGCCGGCGGTGGCGGCGCTGCTGATCAATCCCGATGCGCACATTCGCAAGGACACTCTGGACCGCATTGTGGAGCAGGCCGAGGAGATCGAATCCTGGCACATGCCGCTGGTCCTGAGGGCCGACCTGTCAGCGCGCGCCATCCGCCGCATCGCCGGATTGGTGGGTGCAAGCCTGATTGAACGGCTGGTGGCGCGGAACGATCTGTCGGACGCAACCCGCATCCACCTGGGCCGCGAATTGCGCGCCCGCCTGGCCGAGGTTGACCTCTCCGTGCCGGAAGAGATGGCGCCGGCCGATATGATCGCCGAAGCGGTGAAAGAAGGCCGGCTCGACGGATTGTTCGTGGAACAGGCGGCGCAGGCGGGCCGACGCGAGCTGGTGGCAATTGGGTTGGCGCAACTGGCCGGCGTCAGTGCGCAGACCGTGAAGAAAATTCTCGCGTCGGGCAGCGCCAAGCCGGTGGTCGCTTTGGTCTGGTACGCGCATCTGTCCATGCGCGTCGCATTCAAAATCCAGACTTTCCTGCTGAAGCTGCCGTCGCACGATGTGCTGCCGGCGCGCGGCGGTATCGGCTTTCCCCTCACCAAGGAAGAGATGCGCTGGCATCTCAACTACTTCAACATTCCGGTCTAGGGTTTGAGACCGGCAGCGCCGACCCGGGCAACAAATCCCTGCCTGCCGCGCGTGTCGGTTTGCGCGAAGCCGGCCTCCGCAAATTGGCGGGCGCTGCAATTGCCGGCGCCCTGGATTTCAAAGGCCGTCGCCGCCGTGCAGAAACGCTGCGGGCCGCCGACAAGCGTGCCGCCGCCCTTCTTCTGCGCCAGCAGGTAAACCGCATCGCTGGCCAGTGGCGTGGTGATGGTCTTGGCGCAGGCCCCGCGCGGCACCGTCCACCATCCGCGCGACACCGCCTTGCCCTTCTCGTCCGACGCCAGCGCCACCAGCAACGCGTCGCCGGATTCATTGCAGACGGTATAGCCCGAGGGCGCATTCTTCCTGCGTGCCTCGCGTTCCAGGGCTTCGAACAGTTCGACATTTCCGGCATTGGGTGCGAAGTGCATCCGGCCCCGAAAGTCGGTCAGCGCCGCGCCGGTCGCCTTGTCGGGCTTGCCGTTGACGGCGCCGACCTTGTAGCCATTGTCCGCCAGCAGCCGCTTGACGCCCGCAAGCTGCGCCGCGCTCAGGGATCCCAGCGCCGGCTGTTCGTCGAAATTCATCGTCCAGACCGAACGGCCCCGATTGTCCAGCGGCGCAAAGGGCAAAGCAAAAGTATCGTCTGCGGTACAATAGGGCTGGGTCACGCCCTGGCGAATGCTGAAATTGCCGTCCTTGACGCAAACCGGATAGCTGCCGCCCCAGGCGCGCGGCAGGCCGGAATGGGCCAGTGACGAACGCGCATGCACCAGGTAGGTCTCGGCCGTCAGCGGCTCCTTGCGCGCCAGCTGGCAGTCACCGGGCGCGATGCGGGTCCAGCCCCGGGTGTCGCTGCGGGGCGACTGGATCGCCGAAGTCGCGGCATAGAGGATATAGCTGGTGCGATTGCACAGGGTCAGCGCCGCCTGCGCAGGCGCGCACAGCACCGCCAGCAACACGGCCGCCAGCAACCATGACGCCGAAGTGGGGCGCATTATTCGGCGGTGATCAGCGTGCCGGCGCCATGCTCGGTGAACAGTTCGAGCAGAAGCACATGGGGGATCCGGCCGTCCAGGATTACAGCGGCATGCACGCCGCCTTCCACCGCATCGATCGCCGTCTGGATCTTGGGGATCATGCCGCCCGAAATGGTGCCGTCGGCAATCAGGTCGCGCGCCTCGCGCACGCTCAGCTTGGGGATCAGCTTCTTGTCCTGGTCCAGCACGCCTTCCACATCGGTGAGCAGGATCAGCCGCTCTGCCGTCAGGGCGCAGGCAACCGCACCGGCCACGGTGTCGGCATTGATGTTGTAGGTCTCGCCCTTGGAACCGACGCCGATCGGCGCGATCACCGGGATGGTTTCGGACTTCATGATGGAATGCAGCACTTCCGGATTGACCTTTTCCGGTTCGCCGACAAAACCCAGATCCACCGCTTCACGTATCCCGGTGGCAGGATTGGTGCGGGTCATTGCCAGCTTGCGCGCCACCACCAGGTTGCCATCCTTGCCGGACAGGCCCACGGCGCGGCCGCCGGCAAAATTGATTCCGGTGACGATCTGCTTGTTGATCGAGCCGGTCAGCACCATCTCGACCACTTCCACCGCCGCTTCGTCGGTGACCCGCAGGCCGTCGATGAAGGTGGACTCGATGCCCAGCTTCTTGAGCATCGCCCCGATCTGGGGTCCGCCACCATGGACCACCACCGGATCGATGCCGGTCTGCTTCATCAGCACGATGTCCTGGGCGAAATCATGGGCGCTCGCGCCGGTCATGGCGTTGCCGCCATACTTCACCACGATGGTCTTCTGGTCATAGTTCAGGATGTAGGGCAGCGCCTCGATCAGCACCCGCCCGGTCTGGCGCCAGCGCGCCAGGGTCCGCAGGTTGCGGTCTTCCGGCGTATCGTCGGATCCGGCCATGGTCGCGCCCAAAATTTCAAAAGCGGCGCGTTATAGCGCGGGCGGGCGGCGGGCCCAACCTTTAATTGGGGCCTTTATTCCGCCAGCGCCGCCAGATGGGTGCGCAGGTCGGCAATTCCGTCCCCGGTCAGCGAGGATGTCAGCAACACGTCCGCCAGCGCCGCGGTGTGCGCGGCTGCGGCGATCCGCGCCGCCTCCAGCGCAGGCTCGCGGGCGGCCGCCTTGAGTTCGTCGCCCTTGGTCAGGACCAGGCCATAGGAAACAGCGGCCCGGTCCAGCAGGTCCATGACCAGGACGTCACTGTCCATCACGCCCCGGCGCGCATCGATCAGCAGCGCCACCCGGCGCAGCCGCGAGCGGCCGCGCAGATAGGAGAAGATCATCTCCTGCCAGGCTTCCGATTCCGTCTTGGAACGCTTGGCAAAGCCATAGCCGGGCAGGTCCACCAGCATCAGCCGCTGACCCAGGTTGAAGAAGTTGATCTGGCGGGTGGCGCCGGGCGTCTGCGACACGCGCGCCAGCGACTTTCGCCCCGTCACGGCGTTGACCAGGCTGGACTTGCCCGCGTTGGACCGGCCGACAAAGGCAACCTCGTTCAGCGTCTCGGGCGGAAGATTTTCCGCCGAGGTCGAACCCCAGATGAAATCGCAGGGCCCTGCGAACAGCTTGCGTGCCGCTTCCTGCTCTGCCTCAGTCATTGGCCGCTTTGGGAAGCTTGGGCGTCGCCGGCTTCTTGCTGGTTTTCTTCGACTTGATGTTGTCGAAGAAGCTGACGTCCACGCCCTCGCGCCGCATGATGTACCACTGCTGCGCCACCGACAGCAGGTTGTTCCACGCGTAATAGATCACCAGGCCCGCCGGCAGCGTGGCGAAGAAGAAGGTGAAGATCAGCGGCATGAAGGCGAACATCTTGGCCTGCACCGGGTCCGGCGGCGGCGGGTTCAGCTTGGTCTGCATCCACTGGGTGATGCCGTAGATGATCGGCCAGGCGCCGACCGACAGAAAGGCCATGAACGACGGCAGCACGGTGTGGGGATTGTACGGGATCAACCCGAACAGGTTGAGGAACGATGTCGGATCCTGCGCCGAAAGATCGTGGATCCAGCCATAGAAGGGCGCATGCCGCATCTCGATAGTGACGAACAGCACCTTGTAGAGCGAAAAGAACACCGGGATGGTCAGCAGGATCGGCAGGCAGCCCGAAACCGGGTTGGCCTTTTCGCGCTTGTACAGCTCCATCATCGCCGTCTGCAGTTTGGCGGGATCGTCCTTGTGCGTCTTCTTCAGCTCCTCCATCTGGGGCTGCAGCTTCTTCATCTTGCTCATCGAGCGATAGCTGGCCGACGCCAGCGGGAAGAAGACCAGCTTGACCACCACGGTCAGCGCCAGAATGGCCAGGCCGAAATTGCCCAGCGTCTTGTTCAGGATGTTCAGCAGCCAGAAGAAGGGCCGGGTCAGGAAGAAGAACCAGCCCCAGTCCACCGCATTGTCGAAATGGATGATGTTCTGCTTGTCCTGATAGCCGCGCAGGATGTCGACCACCTTGGCGCCGGCGAACAGCTTGTGGGTGACACTCGTGGTCTTGCCCGGCGCGATGCTGCGCTGGCCAAGCCGATAGTCCGACTGGAAGGCATCGACGCCGGCCGCGGTCTTGCTGCCGTAATATTCACCCTCGAAATTCTCGTTCTGGGGCGGGATGATGGCCGCCATCCAGTATTTGTCGGTGATGCCCAGCCAGCCGCCGGTCGAGCTGAACTTCTTGGCCGGCGTGCCGGGCTTTTCGAAATCGGTATATTTGGCGTCCTGCTCGCTGCCATTGGCGACGCCGACAAAACCGATATGCAGCGCCATGTTCGCCACTTCCTTGGGCGTGCCCTGGCGCGCAACGATGCCATAGGGAAACAGGTTCACGGGCGCGCCGGTCTTGTTGGCGACGGCGTCGGTGACCGCGAACATGTACTTGTCGTCGATCGAAATGGTGCGGGTGAAGACCAGGCCATGGCCATTGTACCAGCGCAGCATGACCGGATGGCCCGGCGCCAGGATGCCGCCATTCACCTGGGTCCATTCGCTGCTGTCATTGGGCACGCCCGACGCGCCAACCCAGCCGAACTCCGCATAATAGGGATAGTCGGTGCTCTTGGGTGCCAGCAGCACGATCTCCGGCGACTTGGGATCGACCGTCTCGTGATATTTCTTCAGGCGCAGGTCATCGATCCGTCCGCCCTTGAGCAGGATCGAGCCGTCCACCATCGGGGTGTCGATGATCACGCGATTGCCGCCGACCTTCAGCGCGGCTTCGCGGGTCATGTGGCCGCTGGCGGTGGTAATGCCCGGCAGTGTGGCGGACGGCGCTGGCGTCGTCTTCTTGACCTGCTTGGACAGCACCGCCTGGCGCGCCTGCTCCGCCTTCATCGAAGGCGTGGCAACGAAATACTGCCACAGGAACAGCACCGCGGCGGAAAGCGCGATGGCCAGAATAACGTTTTTGTTGCGTTCCATGACTTCCGTTCGGGTGGGCTAGTGTTTCGCCAAATGATTGCAATGCGGCACGGGATCGAAGCCGGACGAACCGCCCAGCCAGGAAATGGGATGGCAGCGCGACAGCCGCTTTAGGATGAGCCACAGTCCGGTGACCGGACCATGAAGCTTCAGCGCTTCCAGCGCATAGACCGAACAGCTCGGCGTGAAGCGGCACGAAGGCGGCAGCAGCGGCGACAGCACCGCGCGATAGGCGCGAATGGGTGCGGACAGCAGCGCGACGGCAAGTTTACGCATGATCCCCTCCCTCCTTTGGTGCGCCTTGGGCATCCAGCTTCTTGTGCGCCGCGTTGATGGCCGTGCTGATGTCGCTCAGCAGGGCCGCAAACGGACGCGCCACGGCGGTGCCGCGCGCAACCAGAACATAGTCATGCCCCTTGCGGCCCAAAAGGGGCAGCAGCGCGCGGGCAGCAGCGCGCAGCCGGCGCTTGGCGCGGTTGCGGGCGACGGCGTTGCCGATTTTCTTGCTGGCGGTAAAGCCGACACGAATGTCCGGCTGGGGTGAAGGGCAGGTTTCCAGGGTGATGGCGCCTTCGACGCGGCGCACTCCGCGCGCTGCCTTCAGAAAGTCAGCCCGTTTCTTCAGATGTTCCACGGGGGCTCTTTCCATAGGTCGCGCGAGCAAGGCTCGCGCTCCCGGGGGCGCCGCTGGGGCGCCCGGCAGAACTAGGCCGAAAGCTTGCGACGACCGCTGGAGCGGCGACGGTTCAGAATCTTGCGGCCGCCGGGGGTGGCCATGCGCGTGCGAAAACCATGACGGCGCTTGCGAACGAGCTTGCTCGGCTGATAGGTGCGCTTCATGGTCGTCAGGCTCCAAAAGACGGCGTAATGCCGGAAAAGAGCGGGGTTTTTAGGGGGACGGGCCCGCCCTGTCAACGACGACTGTGCTCCCGCGCGCCGGGATTTGGCCGCACCCTGTGCCCGGGGCGGAACGGGCGCCGGGCCGGCCCTGGCCGGGCAGGCGGAAAAATTTTACTGTAATAACAAGCGTTTACCAGAAAACCCGCCGGTTCGTACCGCCCCGCAGCGGGCGGAGTCGCCCTGAAACGCAAGAAGGCCAGCCACCCCAAAGGGCGGCCAGCCTTCCTGTATCACCTGAATTCCGAAGCGGCTTACGTCGTGGTCGTGGCGACCGTCGTCGTGGTGGGGGGAACAACCGGAGAGCCACTGCTGGTGATGCCGGTCCTGCCCTGCGACGCCGCGACACCGATGGCGATGCCCACGAAGACTAAGCCAGTGAAGACATAAAGGGGCGTGCCCGACATGATGTTGGCCTGCTTGACGCCGGCGGGCTTGCCGGCAGCCAGCGGCACGGAATCGGCCAGCGCTGCGGAAGACATCAGCGCGATTGCCACAAGCGCCGCAGTAATTGATCGCATTTTATGCATCCCAAAAATTGACCCGATATGAGGCATATTGCCAACAATTCTGATTGGTGCAAGTGCGAAGTATTGAAAGTTTTGGCCAGGGGGCCCGACCAGGTTCTGTGTCAGTCCCCCAGTGCGATACCGTCCCGGCGGGGGTCCGCGGCGCCGACATAGCCGTTTTTGACCCGCATGATGCCATGCAGCCCGCTGCCCTCGACCCTGGGCACCTGCACGGTATGGCCCATGGCGGTCAGCGCGGCCGCCAGGGCGTCGGCCCCGGGGCTTTTTTCCAGCAGGGTGACGCCATTCATGTTGAGCTCCTTGGGCATGGCGACGGCTTCCTTGGGGCTCATTCCGGCGTCCAGGATGCCGACCAGGGTCTGGGCGACATAGTCGATGATGGCCGGGCCGCCGGGCGATCCCACCGACACCAGGAAGCGGTTGTCGGAATCGAACACGATGGTGGGCGACATCGCCGAAAGCGGCAATTTGCCCGGCGCCGGGGCATTGGCGACCGGCTTGCCGTCGCGCACCGGCTGAAAGGAAAAATCGGTCAGGGTGTTGTTGAGCAGAAACCCCTTGGCGAAGATTTCGGCGCCGAAGATGAACTCCACCGAGGTGGTCATCGCCACCACTTCGCCGCTGTCATCCACGATCGTCATGTGGCTGGTGCCATGCAGGACCGGCGAAACCTGGGGCGACAGCGCCGCATGCTTTTCCGGCGGATTGCCCGCCACGGCCGTGCCCATGTCCCTGGTGGGATCAATCAGCGCGGCCCGGCTGGCGACATAGGTCTTGTCCGTCAGGCCGCGAACCGGGACATCCACAAAAGCAGGATCGCCCAGATACTGCGCGCGATCGGCATAGGCCAGGCGGCTGGCTTGCGCGAACAGGTGCGCGCCGCTCACGGTGCCGGGGGTCAGTTCATCCGACTTGAACCGCTGCAGCATCCCCAGGATCTGCAGGACCGCGATCCCGCCCGACGAAGGCGGCCCCATCGAGCACAGGTGATACTGGCGATAGTCACCGCATACCGGCGCACGCTCCTTGGCTTGGTAGCCTTCAAGATCGGCCAGGGTCATGCCGCCCTGATTCTTGGGCGCATTGTGAACCGCATCCACGATCGCCTGCGCCACCGGGCCCTTGTAGAAGCCGTCCGGGCCCTGCTCCGCGATGATTTTCAGGGTCTGGGCATAGTCTGGATTCTTGTAGGTCTCGCCTTCATTCAGCGGCGTGCCATCGGCATGGAAGAAATGGCTCTTGATGTCGGGCATGTCGCCCGCGCGTGACGCCATCGCCTTGATCTGTCGCACCATCTTGGGTCCGACCGGAAAGCCTTCTTCCGAAAGCTTGATGGCGGGCTCGAACAGCTTGGCCCAGGGCAGCTTGCCGTATTTCTGATGGGCCAGCCAAAGCATCTTCACCACACCGGGAATGCCAACAGAAAGCCCGCCCGGAATGGGATCGAAATGGGCGCGCGGCTCACCCTTGGCATCCAGGAACATGGTCGGCGTGGCCGTTGCCGGCGCCATTTCGCGCCCGTCAAAGCTGGTGGTTTTGCGTGTCTTGGGATTGTAGACCAGCATGAAGGCGCCGCCGCCGATGCCCGAAGATTCCGGTTCGACAAGGCCCAGCACAAGCTGGGTGGCGATGGCGGCATCCACCGCGCTGCCGCCCGCGCGCATCATGTCCAGCCCGGCCTGGGCGGCATGCGGGTTGGCCGCAGCGATCATGTGATGCTTGGCGACGGTCTCGGTGACCTGCG
Organism: Micropepsales bacterium; assembly: GCA_038324265.1. Classification (GTDB taxonomy): domain Bacteria; phylum Pseudomonadota; class Alphaproteobacteria; order Micropepsales; family Micropepsaceae; genus Rhizomicrobium. The sequence continues at coordinate 10,745 of JBBQHU010000009.1, forward strand.
CATCCGCTGGAAGGGATGCGGCAAGCGCCATCACGACAGCAAGGCCAAACCGCAACATCCGCATGACAGGCACCGTGTTTACCGCAAGGTCATCGTAGGGCGCAGGGGCGCAAGGGCAACAAAAAAGCCCCGCCGGGAAGGGCGGGGCTTTGTCGCAAGATCAATTGGTGGGCAATCAGCGCACGAACACGCGCACTTCGCTCACGGTCGTGCCCGGATCGGTGGTCGAGGCGACCGCCAGCCTGGCAGCCGGCACACCCATGTCGGTCATGGAGCGCATCACGTCCTGGGCATGGCGGCGGGCCGTGCCCTGGGCGATCTGCACACTGGCGGCGGTGCCGCGGGTGGGCGAAACCGCAACCACCTGGAAGCTGGCGCCGGGGCGGTTCTGCAGCGCCTGGTTCAGCGCGGCATACAGGATCTGCTGATAATCGACATTGGCATGGTCGAACTTGACCACCACCAGCGGGGTACCGGCGCCGGCGCTCTGCAGGCCGCCCAGTCCCAGCGCGGAAGAGCCGCTGCCATAAAGCTCGCCGCTCTTGATGGAGGCGCTCAGCACGGTGAGATTGGCGCGTTCGGTGCCGACATAGGCCGTCTGGCGCTGCACGGCGTCAGACACTTCCTTCAGCAACCGGTCGATCATCACGATGGTCTGGCTGGTCTGGTCTTCCAGCAGCTGCAGCTGGCGATGGTCTTCATCGACAGCGCCCGAGACATTGAAGGTCGCCGAAATCTGGTTCAGCGCGAAATGGGCGGTGGAGCTGTCATTGGTGATGTCGGTGCCCAGCGCGTTCAGGGCATTGATGTTGGCCGACAGCGCATCCAGCTGGCCCTGGGCGGTATTCCATTCGGACACCAGTTCGGGGTTGCCCCGGGTGGTGCCGATCTGCAGGCGGGTGGTGATGTGGGCCTTGGCTTCCTGATAGGCCCCGGCAGCACCGGCGCCATTGTTGCGCAGGGCGCTCAGCTGGGCGGAATTGGCGGCCAGCTTGGACTGGAGCCCCGAAACCTGGGCCCGCAGCGACTGGATGGTCTTGTTGACGGCAGTGCCGGTGTCGGCGCCCGCATCAATCGCGACGGGGGTGATGGTGGCGACCGGCGCTCCGCCAGCCACGGCCATCGGCGCGGGGGCAGGCCCCGGATCGCCGGCGGTGGGCGCATCGGACATGGCCATGTCGCCGCTGGTGTCGTCCCCCAGCATGGCGTCCAGATCGGAGCAGGCAGCCAGGCTAAGCCCGGCGCTCAACGCAAAAACCAGGAAAAGGCCCTTTTTGAGCCCCCGCTTGGATGTAAGTCCCCTCATTATGCTCTCCGCTGCCCGGCGCCCCTGCCCAACGGATGTGTGGCGCCAAAACCCAACCCAGCCCCCTGGTTGCCAGGCGGGCGGACCCTTGGCGCAAAGTCTTAACCAGAGGGGCGGGAGGGGACAAGGGATCACAATGCCGCTTGTGCGGAAATCTGTCCGTTTTCTCGGGTACTTGGCGCAAATAAGGGCTGTGTGGCCGCTTATGCTCAGTTCGGCAGCGGTTGGCCTTGCCTTTGGCAAGCCTCCTGAATAGGTTCGCGCCTCCAAAACGCACCCGTAGCTCAGCTGGATAGAGCACCAGACTACGAATCTGGGGGTCAGAGGTTCGAATCCTTTCGGGTGCGCCAGTTTCTCTTAGCGAGCGAAGCGAGCTTAGAGAAACTGAGCGCCACGGAGGGCCGCGCAGCGGACCGAGTGGGCGCCAGACAGTGTTGCAACGAGCTTAGAGAAACTGAGCGCCACGGAGGGCCGCGCAGCGGACCGAGTGGGCGCCAGACAGTGTTGCAACGAACTTAGAGAAACTGAGCGCCACGGAGCGGCAAAGCCTCGCAATGCGCTTGGGGAAATTGGGCGCCACGAACGGCAACCTCGCGCGTGGGCCCTCCACATCAGACTCGCTGAGTCGCCGCCGCGCCCATCAGCGACCACAAGAATTCCTTCCATCGCACACTGTCGGAAATTCCATTCCGACGTCCTGCGTGAAAGAATTTATTCGCGCCAAAACCAAACGCAGGTTGCAAAAAATTTCCAACGACATGGTTTGACCGTCACTGCAATCTTGCGCACACTATCGTTGGTCTGGCGCGACGCGCGCCCGAGCGTTGCTTTCCAAATTTCAATTCTGGAACGCGCCTTGGCTGACCGCACGTTCATCGCTGACCGCACGTTCATCTGCATCGCTGCCAATGCACCGAAATGCGCAGCCATGCTTCTCGCGCTGTGCCTTTGCGGCTGTGTGCAGCCTTCGTTCAATGAGCGCGGCGACCAATATTATTTCGGCATCACCCATCTGGTGACGCCGCGAACCCAGGGTGACCTGACCGCCTACAAGGTCCAGACGCTGGGCGCCGGCATCGGCGAAGCCGCGACCTTGGGCTGGGAAAGCCGCGAGCAGGTCATCGCCTCGCCCGACAAGTGCCAGCTTGTCGTCATCATCCGCTCTGACAAAGCCGCACAGAACGCACGCGACATACTTTCTCAACTGGGGGGAACAAATCCATGCATCGTAGATTTCTCGCAAAGCTGATTGTCGTCGCCGGTGCAACGGCCCTGGCGGGCTGCGCCATGGTGGACCATTCCAACACCATGCTGTTCGGCACCAACACCAATGTCGGCCTGCAGGTCGGCACCGATGCCAGCAACGTACCCTCCATCAATGTCGGCTATCGCCGGCAGGAGGCGGTGTTCCTGCCGCTGCAGTCCAACTACAAGGACGCCGCAAGCGGCAGATTCATACCCTGCGGCAGCGCGACCGCGCATGCTGACATGGCGCAGGAATGCAAATTCCTTGGCAAGAACGGCGACAGCAAGGCGGAAGACTCCTATTCCGTCCTCGCCAGCTTCGGCGCGCAATTTTCCGCCAAGACGGACACCAGCCAGGCGGAAGCCTCCGGCGGACTGGCACAGTATTTCGCCACCGGCGCCGCAGCCCAGATCCTGGCGCTAAAGGGCGGCGCCGCGGTCGTGGCTGTCAGCAAGGCGGCGGAACAGTCCGCCGCGACAAGCTCGGATTCGGCTCTGGTGGCGCTGGTGGGCGGCACGGCGGTCAGCACCGAGATGACGGCGAACGAAAAAAAGCGGGCAGAACTTGCGGACTATCTGGGTCCGCTAGACGCCGCGAAATTTGATACCGAGGCCAAAAGGCTTTCCCTCACCGCGTTGGGGAACGCCAAATTCCTGCAGGAATCCTATTGCAAGGATGAAGACCAGGCCGGCTGCGTCGCGAAAATTCGAAACAAGAAATTCAATGAATTCATCGACGAATTTTATCGGGCTTACAAATCCTGAGGAACATAAACCATGCGCATCAAATATTTCACCGACAAGGCCGAAGCGGCAAAGGCTTATAACGTGCAGGTCGCATCCGGCAATAACAGCATTCTGGTCGGGCCGGTTGACTATGTGGCAGCGCCCGGGGCCGATCAGAAGCCATATGTTTTCGACCCGGACGGCAACAACAATGTTTATGTCCTGGTCTCCAGTGCCCCGGCTGCTGTTGCGAGCATTGCCATCCCGAAAAGCGCGACAGCTCCTTAAGCGTTACGGCGCCGGCTCCGCCGTCGCCTCCACCAGCAACCGCACAAATTCCTTCATCTGGCTGCTGTCGATCCAGCGCACCACCGCCACGATATCGTGCTGATAGTCCACGAACACGATATTGGCCCCGTCGCCGATATAGGCAACGCTGTCGGCGCGGGCCGCCGGGTACATCTTGCGGTCGGTGTTGAGATACCAGTTGCAAAAACCATAGCCGGGATTGGGTCCGGTGGGCGTGCGCGCCATCGACACCCATTTGTCGGACAGGATGGTCTTGCCGTCCCACTGGCCCTTGTTCAGCCCCAACAGGCCCAGCCGCGCCTGGTCGCGCGCCGATATGAACATGCCGCCGCCCCAGTGACCGCCGCCGGAAACCACCTTGATGCGCTTGCCGCCGATCTCGGTGAAGCTGTTATCATAGCCTTCCCAGTGCCAGGTGTCCGACATGCCGATGGGATCGCCGATATACTGTTTCATCACCTCCGGCAGTGACCGCTTCCACACATGGGTCAGGGCCAGCGCCAGCGCGTTCACCCGCACATCATTGTATTTCCATTCCGCAGCCACAGGCGGCGGCCCCTTGGTCAGCTCGCTCCAGGCGTCGCCGGTGGGGCGGTCGGCCCACCACGGTTTTCCCCAAAGCGTGCCGATCCAGCCCGACTGCTGGCGCAGCATGTCATTCCAGGTGATGGGCTGGTTGTGCGGCAGCATGAAGTCCGGCGTCGGCTGCACATAATCAATCACGCGGTCGCCCACATTTTTGATCATGCCCTTGTCAAAGGCGACGCCCGCTACCGACGAGACAAAGGTCTTGGTGACCGAGAAGGTCATGTCCACGTCGCGCGTGGCACCCCATTCCGCCACGATATAGCCGTGGCGGATGATGATGCCGTTGGCAGGTGCGTGGGGCTTCAAGGGACCGATGGGCGAGTTGAACGGCTCCTTGGCATATTTCAGCGGCACCGAAATGCGCAGGTCGCGGATATCGGCAGCCTTGGCCAGCTCCGGCGGATATTTCAGCTCGGCGGAAATGGCGAAGTCGATGGCAGCCTTCAGCTTGGCGGCATCCAGTTTTTCCTGCGCGGGCGTATGCGTGGCCCAGGCATCGCCCTTGGGTGGAAAGTAATCGCCGGCCCAGGCGGGCAGCGCTATGGCAACAAAAGCAGAGATCAGGACGGCGCGCATGTTTTCCCCCATTTTCCAAAAAGCTTCGTCAATTTGCGCGATCTTATCAACACGGCTTTTCACCGTGATAGCATTACCGGCGAAGGGATCCGCGAGGCGGCTGGAATGGTGTTGGACAAGGGGGGAGGGGGGTGCGATTTTATGCCAAAATCACCCGCGCCCTGGGCGGATTTGTCCCCTTGCGCCTGTTGGGCAGGAAGGCGGCAATACAAGCGCGCCGCTTTGGGCTAAAAACGGAAAAAACAACCAGGGGTCCCATGTCGCTATCCTTTGAACGCTCTGCCGCGCTGATCGCGGAAAATGCCGACCACATTGCCGGCGGCATCAACAGCAATTTCCGCATCGGCATGGCGGGCGGCCCACTGGTGTTCACGCGCGGCGATGGTCCCTATTTGATCGACGTCGATGGCAACCGGCTGATTGACTACTACTGCGGCATGGGCGCCATGGTGCTGGGCCACACGCCTCCCGCGGTGCAGCAAGCGGTCAAGGACCAGGTGGACAAGGGCATTCTCTATGCCGGCCAGTCCGAGATTGAATTCGAAGCGGCGAAGATCCTGTGTGACCGCATTCCGTCGGCCCAGCGCATCCGCTTCGGCTCCTCCGGTTCGGAAGTGGCCCAGGCGGCATTCCGGTTGGCGCGCGCCGCCACCGGCAAACGCATCATCCTCAAGTTCGAAGGCCATTATCACGGCTGGTTCGACAATATCCTGTGGTCCACGGCGCCGGGCGAGAATGCCGCCGGTCCCAAGGATGCCCCCATCAAGGTCGCCGGCAGCGTCGGCCAGGACCCGATCGACGCCGCCGGCCTGGACGTGATCGGCTGGAACGACCTGGCCGCGCTGGAAGCGCGGCTGGCCAAGGGCGACATCGCCGGCGTCATCATGGAGCCCGCCATGTGCAACCAGGGCGCAATTCCGCCTGCGCCGGGCTATCTGGAAGGCGCACAGGCCGCCTGCCGCAAGCATGGTGCCATCCTGATCTTCGACGAAGTGATCACCGGCTTCCGGTTGGGCCGCGAAGGCGCGCAGGCGCGGTTCGGTGTGACGCCAGACCTTTCCCTATTCGCCAAGGCCATCGCCAACGGCTTTCCAGTTGCCGCCCTTGTCGGCCGCGCCGATCTGTTGGACCTGTTCGTCACCGGCGGCGTGCTGCATGGCGGCACCTTCAATGCCCAGCCAGTGACCATGGCGGCGATGGTGGCCACACAGAATGCGCTGACCCCGGAATTGTATGAAGCCTGGTCAAAGCGCGGCGTGCGGCTGCGCGATGGCATTGCAGCCATTCTGAGCGACACCGGCATCAAGGCACAGGTCACCGGATTTGAATTGATGTTCCATGTCGGTTTCGGGCTGGACGCGCCGGCAAAAAATTATCGTGACCTGCTGAAGACCGACAAGGCGGGCTATGTGAAGTTCGCCCATGCCCTCCTGAAGCGCGGCGTGCGGGTTCTGGAACGCGGCGCCTGGTTTGTTTCCTCGGCGCATGACGATGCGGTGATCGACGCCACCTTGGAAGCGGTGCGCGGCGCCGCGAAAGACGTGGCCTAGGCCTTGGCGGGCTTGTGCTTGAACAGCAGCCAGGTCAGCGCAAGTGCACTGGTCGAGGCCAGCAGCGACAGCGCAAAGGCCGCCCACAGGCTGACAAGGCCCAGCGACACATAAGCCGCAATACAAAAGGCCCCCACCGACGCCAGTCCCATCGACATGCCGGCCACCGCCTCCTGCACCGCGTGGTGGCCATACTGGACATGGTTGGAAATGGCGATGATCGAACCCATCACCGGGAAGGTGGCAAAGATGCCGGACCAGTGGGTACCCATCGCGGCCGCGAACTGCGTGATCACAACCGTGAGCGCCGCGCCTGCGATCATGCGTGCCGGCAGTCCCCACCAGACATGCTCGCGCTCCTCGTCCGACGCCTCCCCGCGCGGATAGGCAAACAGCGCGGCGGCAAAGGCAATCAGCGGCGCGATCTGCAGCCAGTGCGGCGCATCCTCCAGCCACACCGCGATCACCGCCATCACCGTCCAGACCGTGAAACCGATAATCGTGCACATGGCCCAATTCCATCGCCGGGCGCAAAAGGCATAGGTCATGGTGAAGGCCAGCCACGGCACCAGGCCGAACCAGGCGCCCAGCGCCGCAGCGCTGCCAAAGGCCGCGCCATGCTCCAGGCTGATGAACAGCAGCAGCGGCATCGCCACCACCGGAAATCCCGATAGCCAGCCGGCCACCCGCGGGCCATGCAGGCGTTCGATAATGCCAAGCGCCAGCAAGGCCAGCGGCACGATGGTCAGCTTCAGGATAAGCACGGTGTTCCCCTTGCCGCTTGTGTAGTTCGGAAACGACGGACGCGCCAATGCTGCACTGCCGCGCGTCCCGGTCTCCCATGGACGCTTGCGGGGGCGGCGAAAAACCGGGAGAGTTTGCGTCGGGGACGAAATGGTGTGGCGTATGATCAGGGTATTCATCGCGGGGATTTTTCACGAATCCCATTCCTTTCTGGGCACCACCACGGGTTTGGAAGGCTTTGCCATCCATCGCGGTGCCCAAATCCTGGCGCGCCGGGGGGATGCCTCGCAGGTCGACGGTTTTCTATCTGTCGCGGAACGCGAAGGCTGGGAGGTGGTACCGGGCTCGGTCTATACCGGCGGCGCCGACGCTCTGGTCGAGCATTCCGTATTCGAAACCTTCTGGGGCGAAGTGAAGCCCGCGCTGGAGGCGGCGTTGGCCGTCGGCCTGGATGCCATCCACCTGTCGCTGCACGGCGCGATGGTAACGACGGAATGCGACGACCCCGAAGGCGAGCTGATGGCCCGCATCCGCAGCATTCCGGGCGCGGCCGGCCTGCCGATCTACTGCGTCGGTGACCTGCACGGCACGCTGACCCCCAGGATGGCGGCCCTCAGCGATTGCATGATCTTTTACCAGGAATGTCCGCACACCGACGCCTTTGACAGCGCGGTGCTCTCCACCGAACTCCTGGCGCGCCACCTGAAGAGTGGCGTCCGGCCAAAGCATCTGGTGCTGGTCACGCCCATCATATGGCCGCCCACCGGCACCGGCACCAAGGATGGCCCGATGCGCGCGCTGGAAGATGCGGCGCGGCAGATCGAGCACGAGGTGCCCGGCGTGCTGGCCGCGAATGTTGTGGGTGGCTACGCCTTTTCCGACGTCCCCAATGCCGGTGTCGCTTTCAGCATCATCACCGAGGGCAGCGAGGCCGACGCGCAGGAAGCCTTGCGCGAACTGGCTGGCATCGCCTGGGACATGCGCCAGGGCGGTATCCCGCCCCAGCATGACCTGGATCAGGTGGTCCGCGACTTCAAACCCGGCGGCAAGGGCCCGGTACTGCTGGTGGAGCCGGCCGACAATATCGGCGGCGGCGCCCCGGGCGACGGCACCGAAGTGATGCGCGCCTTGCTGAAATACGATGTGCAAGGCGCCGGTGTGGCGCTGGCCGATCCCGAAAGTGTGGCGGCGCTCCAGCGCATCACCATCGGGCAAAGGATGACGCTACCCATCGGCGGCAAGGGCAGCCCCTTGGATCCCGGCCCTGTGACGTTGGAAGTTGAACTGATCTCCCGCAGCGACGGCGTGTTTGAGCTGGAAGACCATAATTCCCATCTGGTGGGATCGCTGGGCAAGATCATCAACATGGGCCCATCGGCCGTGGTGAAGCACAAAGGCCTCACCATCCTCCTGACCAGCAGGAAACTGCCGCCCTTCGATCTGGGCCAGTGGCGCAGTCAGGGCATCAATCCCGAAGACCTCACCATGGTCGGCATCAAGGCTGCGGTCGGTCACCGCGTGGCGTGGGAGCCGATTGCCTCGGCCAGCTTCACGGTCTCCACCAGCGGGCCCTGCACCTCCGACATCACGCGGCTGCCTTACAAGAATCTGCGGCGACCGGTGTTCCCGCTGGATTCCGTGGAGGCGTGATGCTTGACCGCCGCGGCCTGCTCAGCGCTGCCGGCGGCATGCTTGCCTTTCCGGCACAGGCCTATGCGCCTGGCCGGGTCATCAATGCGATGATGACGGACGAGCCGGCGACCCTGTGCTATCCGCTGTTCAACACCCGCCTGGTGCAGGAAATCTGCGGCAACATCAATGAATCGCTGCTGCTGTTCGACTGGCAGTTCAAGCCCCAGCCCAACCTGGCGCGCGCCTTCGAAATGTCGTCCGACGGGCTGACCTATACCTTCCACCTGCGGCCCGATGTGCAATGGCACGACGGCGTCAAGTTCACCGCCCGCGACGTGGTGTTTTCCTGCGGCACCATGCTGCCGCAGGTCAATCCGCGCAGCCGCAACGCCTTCAGCCATGTCGCCAGCGTCACCGCGAAGGACGCCTACACGGTGGTGTTCCGGATGAAGGAGCCGTTCAACGCATTCCTGTTGTCACTGATGGCCTCCAGCGCGCCGATGATGCCGGCGCATATCTATGAAGGTACTGACTTCCGTACCAACCCCTTCAATTTCAAACCCATCGGCACCGGGCCGTTCCGCTTCGCGCAATGGAAGCGCGGCCGGTTCATCCATCTCACCCGCAACGAACATTACTGGCGCCCCGGCCAGCCCGGCATGGACGGCATCTATTACCGCGTCTGCCCCACGCCGGAACAGCGCATGGTGGCGATGGAGACCGGCGCGGTGGACATCGCCATGGCCGACGACATCGACACGGTGGTCAATTCGCGCATGGTGGCCAACCCCAATATCGTTTCCCGCGCCGACGCCTATAACGGCACGGGCGAGATCACGGTAATGGAATTGAACATGCGGCGCTGGCCCTTCAGCGACCGCCGTTTCCGCGCCGCCTTCCTGCATGCCGTCGACCGCGAATTCCTGGTCAAGGGGATCAACTTCGGGCTGGGAAAGGTGGCGCACAGCCCGATCCCCTCCACCGCGCCCTATCACGACGACAAGGTCCTGACGAAATACCATTACGATCCGGCAAAGGCGCGCGCCCTGCTGGATGAGATGGGGCTGAAGCCGAAACTTGGCGGCGTGCGCCACCGCTTCGGCATCATGCTGACGCCCGATGGCGGCGGCGCCTGGACGCGCGGGGCGCAATACATAAAGCAGGCGCTGTCCGAAGTGGGCCTGGCCGCCGAACTAGAAGCCACCGACTGGCCCACGCAGAGCCGGCGCAGCGGCAACTGGGAGTTCGACTGCGACTGCAACAGCTATGGCGAATATGGCGACCCTGCCATCGGCACCTCGCGTTTCTTCCTCACCTCCAACATTCGCAAGGGCGTGCCGCTGACCAATCTGCAGGGCTACAGCAATCCCGAAGTGGACAAGCTGTTTGGCCAGGCTGCGGTCGCGATTGATCCGGCCCAGGCGCAGGCCCATTACAGCCGATTGCAGCAGATTCTCACTCACGATGTCGCCATGCTGTGGCTGTACGAACGCAATCCCATGCTGTTCCACAACAAGCGACTGAAGCATGTGGTGACGGGCCCCAACGGGCCGGCCGATGGCTTCGGCGCGGCGACTCTCGCATGAGACCTTGCGCATGAATCGCTTGCAGTTCATCGCCATGCGCTTGGTCAAGACGGTGCTCGTCACCATCGCGGTGGTGTTGCTGAGTTTCTTTCTCATCCGGCTGGCGCCAGGTGATGCCGCCACCGTCATGGCAGGCCAGTCCGGCTATGCCGACGAAGCCTTCATGAAAAGTTTGCGCGCCGAGTATGGGCTGGACCAGCCCTTGCCGGTGCAATTGGCAAAATATCTGGGCGCGGTGGCCCATGGCGATCTGGGCACCAGCTATGTGCGCCGCCAGCCGGTGCTCGACGTGATCCTGGAGCGCTTGCCCAACACTTTGCTGCTGGATGCCTTTGCGCTGCTGGTGGCAATCACCGGCGGGGTGTGGCTCGGCAAGATAGCGGCCAGGAAGCCGGGTTCGGTTGGCGATGCGACCGTGACGGTGCTGGCGATGCTGTTTTATGCCGTTCCACAATTCTGGCTGGGCATGATGGCGGTACTGGTCTTTGCGGTGTGGTTGGCTTGGCTGCCGCCCTTCGGGATCGAGACCATGGGCGCCGATTTCACCGGCATGGCGCGGCTGGTTGATATCGCCCAACACATGATCCTGCCGGGCATGACCCTGGCGCTGTATTTCCTGGCGAGTTACGCGCGGCTGACGCGCACCGCCATGCTGGAAGTGGCGGACGCCGATTTCGTCAAGACCGCGCGGGCCAAGGGCATTAGCGAACGACAAGTGGCGCGGCGGCATATCCTGCGCAATGCGCTGATCCCGCTGGTGACTTTTGCCGGCCTGCAGGCGTCCATTCTGGTGGGCGGCAGCGTGCTGGTGGAGAATGTGTTTTCCTGGCCCGGTATCGGCACGCTTGCCTATGACGCGGTGACGGCGCGCGACAACCCGCTGCTGCTGGGCATCTTCATCGTCACCGCCATTCTGGTCAGCCTGTTCAACCTGGTCACCGACATCGCCTATTCCATCGCCGATCCGCGGGTGGAGCTGGGCCAATGAAACTGACAGCGAGGTTCGCGCACCGCTTCTTTTCACGCCCCACCGCGCTGGTCGGCTTTGCGCTGTTCGCGGTAATCGCGCTGGTCGCGCTGCTGGCGCCGGTGATCTTCGCGCGCGGGCCGTTCAGTATCGTGGGCATGCCGCTGCTGCCGCCCGGCGCACCCGGCCTGTTGGCCGGCAGCGACGTGCTGGGCCGCGACATGGCCGTCGGTCTGGCCTATGGCGCCCGAATCTCATTGCTGGTGGGGATTGCCTCGACCTTGTTCGCGGTGGGGATCGGCGTTCTGCTGGGCGCCGTCGCCGGTTATTATGGCGGCCTGGTGGACGACCTGCTGATGCGGATCACGGAATTCTTCCAGATCATTCCCAGCTTCGTGCTGCTGATGGTGCTGGTAGCGTTCCTGCAGCCCAGTCTGGGCTCCACGGTAATCGGCATCGCGCTGGTGACTTGGCCGCAGGTGGCGCGAGTGGTGCGGGGTGAGTTTCTGTCCTTGCGCAGCCGCGAATTTGTCCAGGCGGCGCGGACCCTCGGCGAAGGCGACATCCGCATCATCTTCACCCAGATTTTGCCCAATGCCCTCCCGCCCATCGTGGTTGTCAGCTCCATGATGGTGGGCAGCGCCATCCTGACGGAGTCAGCTCTGAGTTTTCTGGGCTTGGGCGATCCCAACCTCCTCAGTTGGGGCAGCATGATCGGCGGCGCTCGTTCGGCCATGTGGGTGGCCTGGTGGACGTCGGTGCTGCCGGGGCTGTCGATCATGGTCACGGTGCTGGCGCTGAACTTCATCGGCGACGGGTTGAATGACGCGCTGCGCCCGCGAGGCCCCAGATGAGCCTTGTTTCCCTCCGCGAACTCACCGTGGCGCTGCCGTCGGGCGCCGACCGCGCGCTTGCGGTGGACAGTGTGAATCTGGAGATCGGCCGTAACGAGATCGTCTGCATCGTGGGGGAATCCGGTTCGGGCAAGTCCCTCACCGCCCACGCCATCATGGGGCTTTTGCCCCGCGGCGTGCACGCATCGGGCGGCGAAATCCTGTTCGACGGGGCCGACCTGTTGAAGGAAACACCCGCAGCCATGCGCAAGCGGCGCGGCCGCGACATCGCCATGATTTTCCAGGATCCGATGGCGGCGCTCAACCCGGTTGTGGCGATTGGCCGGCAGGTCACCGAACAGATACGCGCCCACCGCCCGGTGTCGGAGCATGAAGCCCTGAAGCAGGCCGCCGAACTGCTGGAGCAAATGGGGCTTGAGGATGTGGCCGGATTGCTGAAAGCCTTCCCGCACCAGCTTTCTGGCGGCCAGCGTCAGCGGGTGATGATTGCGATGGCGCTGTCCCTGTCGCCGCGCCTGCTGATCGCCGACGAACCCACAACCGCGCTGGATGTCACCACCCAGGCGCAGATCCTGAAGCTGATCAAGCGCATCCAGGCCGAACGCGGGATGAGTGTGCTGTTCATCACCCACGATTTTGGCGTGGTCGCCGATATCGCGACCCGCGTTGCGGTGATGCGCCACGGCCGCGTTGTGGAAAGCGGCGCCACGGCGCAGATGCTGCGTGCCCCGGTCCATTCCTATACCCGGGCGCTGATCGCAGCGGTCCCCCACGGTGACAATCTGCTTGCGCCGCTGCCCGACGCGCCGCCGCTGATGGCGGTCAACCGCCTGACCAAGCGCTTCGCGCGCGGCGGATTTTTTGCGCGCAATGCGGTGACGGCCGTGGACAATGTCTCGCTGACCCTGAAGCGGGGCGAGACGCTGGGCATCGTGGGCGAATCCGGCTCCGGCAAGTCCACCCTGGCGCGCTGCATGATCCGGCTGCTCGACCCGGAGGAAGGAGAAATCCTCTTCGAAAGCGCCGACATTGCGCATTTGCGCGCACGCGGCCTTCGGCCCTTTCGCCGCCGCATCCAGATGGTGTTCCAGGATCCTTTCTCCTCCCTCAATCCGCGCCACACCGTGGCCGATATCGTCACCGCCGGACCGCGCGCCCATGGCGAAAATGCGGATGAGGCCCACGCCCGCGCCGTGGAAATCCTGCGGCTGGTGGGCCTCAACCCGCAAACCATGGACCGGCTGCCACACGAATTCTCCGGCGGCCAGCGCCAGCGCATCGGACTGGCGCGCGCCCTGATGCTGAAGCCCGATGTGCTGATCGCCGATGAACCGGTCTCCGCGCTGGACGTAACAGTGCAGGCCCAGGTGCTGAAACTGCTGGACGATGTGCGCCGCCAGATGAACCTGGCCATGCTGTTCATCACCCATGACATGCGGGTAGCGGCCCAGGTCTGTCACCGGGTGATGGTGATGCGCCACGGAAAGGTGGTGGAAACCGGCCCCACCCGCGACGTCTTTGCGGCACCGTCCAGCGACTATACCCGCGCCCTGCTCGCCGCCATTCCTGGCCGCGGCTCCTTATAAGAAGAAGAAACCATGCGCATCGCCATCGCCGAGTTCAAGCAGGAAACCAACAGCTTCGTGCCCTTCACTACCAACGTGAAGACCTTCGAAGATCAGTATCTCTATCGCGGCGACGACATCTTCACCGCTTTCGGCAGCGCCAAGCTGGAAGTGCCGGGTGCCCTGGATGCGTTGAAGGATGCGGGCGCCGAGCCCGTACCGCTACTGGCGACCATGGCGATGGCGTCAGGCACCGTCGAACGCGTCAGCTTCGACATATTGATGAACGAGATACTGGATCGCCTGCGCGCCGCCGGTCCCGTGGACGGCGTTTATCTGGCGCTCCACGGCGCCATGATCATCGAAGACGAGCCCGATGCCGAAGCCGAGATCGTGCGCCGGGTGAAGGCCGAACTTCCCGCCGGCACGCCTATCACCGTGTCGCTGGACCTGCACGGCCACATCACCAGCGCCATGCTGCAGCCGGACGTCGCCTATATCGGCTACCGGGAATTTCCCCATATCGACATGTATGAGACCGGCTATCGCTGCGCAATGCTCCTGGTGGACTGGATCAACGGCAAGGTGAAGCCGGTGATGGCGCTCTCCAAGCGCCACATGGTCTTCAGCCCCGATTCCGCCCGCACCACGGCTGCTCCGCTGTCCGACGTCGTGGCGGAAGGCCGCGCCATGGAAGCGCGCGGCGATGTCCTGCATGTTTCGCTCTTCCCGGTTCAGCCCTGGATCGACACGCCTGACCTGGGCTTCGCCGCTCTGGTCTGCGGCGAAGATGCACAAAAGGCGCAAGTCGCCGCCGACACGTTGGCCAAGATGGCTTGGGATCGCCGCCACGAATTCGAGCCCGACGTCACACCGCTGGAAGACATCATCCGCATCGGTCTTTCAGAGCCCGGCCTCACCGTAGCCAGCGATTCCGGTGATACGCCCTCTGGCGGTGCGGCCGCAGATTCCACGGCCGTATTGTCTGCCTTGCTTCAGGCGCGCGCGGACCAGAGCGACCGCATCTCCATCTGCACCATCGTCGATGCCGAGGCTGCAGCCGAAGCAGCGCAGGCCGGCGTCGGAAAGACCATCACTTTGCAGGTCGGCCACAAGCGCTCAGGCCTGGGTGACCCGCTCACCGTGACGGCGCGGGTGAAGACTATCAGCGACGGCAGCTACGTGCTGGAAGGGCAGGGCGCGCACGGCATGGCCGGCGAGATGGGATTGACGGTGGTGTTGGCGATCGGCAGCATCCGGATAAATCTGCGTTCCATCCCGCATTTCGAATGGGACCTTGGCATCCATCACAGCGTCGGGCTCAATCCGGCCGAAGCGGCGCTGGTGTTCGTGCGCTCGCCGTCGCATTTCCGCGTATCCTATGCGCCCATTGCCGCGCGCATCTTCCTGGCCGACACACCCGGCCCCACCTGCGTGAACATGCGGCGCATCCCCTTCACCAAGGTGACGCGGCCTTTCTATCCTTTGGATTTGGCAAACGACTAGGCGTGCCGATGGGCCTTGGGGCGCGGCAGATGCTTGCCGAAGTCGCGCAGGATTTCGCGCAGGCCGGGCTCGCCCACCTTCGCCGCGGCTTCGCTCAGCGGCAGCCACGCCATTTCCCGCGTGCCTTTTTCCGGCCAGTTATCCAGTTCCTCGGTGACCTGCAACGCAAAGACGTCAACGCTGCACGGCATCGCGCCACCGTCCTTGCGCTCTTTGAGATAATGATAGGCGCCCAGCGGCGCATGCGCGATCTCGCCCAGGATTCCGGATTCCTCGAAGGCTTCGCGGGCGGCCGCCTCGGCCAGCGTCAAGCCGTCTTCGGGCCAGCCCTTGGGCAGTATCCAGCGCTTGCTGTTGAGCGAGGTGATGAGCAGAACCCGCAAGGGTGCCGTTCGCCAGCACAGCGCCGCCACTTGCCGTCCATGCTCACGGAAAAGCGGTTCTCCCAACGCGCGTCCCTTCAATGATTCGCAGCCCCATCATAGGATCATCCGCCTACGGTCCAAACCCAGGCAGGTCGTGTCACATTGATGACAGCGATCAGTGAATGCCGAAAGCGCCCGCCAGCAGATAGAAGACCGCGCCGATCAGTCCCGCCGCCGGCATCGTGATGATCCAGGCCACCACGATATCCTTGGCCACGTTCCAGCGCACCGCATTCAGCCGCCGCGCAGCACCAACACCGACAATCGCGCCGGTAATGGTGTGGGTGGTCGACACGGGAATGCCCAGCCAGTTGGCGGCGAACAAAGTGATCGAACCTGCGGTCTCGGCGCAGACGCCCTGCTGCGGCGTCAGATGCGTGATGCGTGAGCCCATGGTGCGCACGATGCGCCAGCCGCCAAACAGCGTCCCCAGCGCCATCGCCGTCTGGCAAGCCATCACCACCCAGAAGGGAACATGGAATTCACCGCCCGACATTCCATGGGCGAACAGCAGGGCCGCGATGATGCCCATGGTCTTCTGCGCATCGTTGCCGCCATGGCCCAGGCTATAGGCGCTGGCCGAGATGAACTGCACATGGCGGAAGATGCGGTCCGCCTTGAACGGCGCCACCCGCCTGAAGGTCCATGCGACAAGCAGCACCATCACAAGCGCCAGCACAAAGCCGGTGGCCGGCGACATCACGATGGCGGCGGCCGTCTTGCTGAGGCCCGACCACACCACCGCGTTCCACCCCGCCTTGGTGACGCCGGCGCCCACCAGCCCGCCGATCAGGGCGTGGGAAGAGGAAGACGGTATCCCCGCCATCCAGGTCACCACATTCCAGATGATGGCGCCCATCAGCGCGCCAAAGATCACCTGGTCGGAAATAAGGTTGGGCGCCACGATGCCGGTGCCGATGGTGTTGGCGACATGCAGGCCGAACACGGCAAAGGCGATAAAATTGAAAAATGCCGCCCAGGCCACGGCATAGCGCGGCGACAGAACCCGGGTCGAGACAATCGTAGCGATGGAATTGGCAGCGTCGTGCAGGCCATTGAGAAAGTCGAAGATCAGCGCGACGATGATCAGGATGATGATCAGGGTCATCAGACCTGCTCGATAAGGATGCCCGAGATGCCGTTCGCAACATCCTCGAAGCGGTCCACCACCTTCTCCAGATGATCATAGATCTCGTTGCCGACGATGAACTCCATCGTGTTGCCGCTGCGGTGCTTGAGAAACAGTGCCTTGATGCCCTGGTCGTTGAGATCGTCGGCCTGTTCCTCCAGCCGCGTGATCTCCTCGGCGATGGCGTTGATGCGGCCGGCATTTTCGCGCATCGAACCCAGCAGGGCGACAGCATCCACCGTCAGCTCGGCGCAGCGCAGGATGATGTCGGCCATCTGGCGCATGTGCAGTTCGAAATGGTTCACCTCGAACAGGTTGATGACCTTGGCGGTCTTCTGCATCTGGTCGATGGCATCATCCAGCTGGCCGATCAGCTCCTTGATGTCCCCGCGGTCGAAGGGCGTGATGAAGGAGCGGCGCACCCCCAGCAGCACTTCGCGGGCGATGGCGTCGGCGGCATTTTCATGCGCCACGATGCGGGCGCAAGCCTCGGCCACGCCGGGCCCGCCTTCCAGCAGGTCGCGCAGCGCCACCGCCCCGTCCACAAGCGTGCGGGCATGGGCGTTGAACTGGTCGAAGAACTTGTCTTCGCGCGGCATCAAGGCCTGGAAAAAGCGCAAGTGTGCCCCCGGTAATGTCTGGCCGGCATTGCTTGCAATGGCAGCAGAGCGCCGTCAACAGCCGGTATTAATCCAGCAATATCAAAAAGATAGGGGCGCAGCTCGCGCCGCGCCCCTGATACTTTCGCCTGTGCCGACGAATGTCCCGGCGATTGCCTGGCGGCTTACTTGTCGTCCGGCAAGGCAAAGACGAACAGGTTGTAGCCGTTCGGCGGGCGATGCACCTCGGTCAGCATGGTCCCCGGCTTCAGCTGCGGACTGCCGCCGCCCAGCGCAGTGGTGACGGCGATATACTGCTTGCCGTCCACGCTGAAGCTGACGGGATAACCCTGCACCGTGGTGCCCAGGCGGGTCTTCCACAGTGTCTTGCCGGTGCGGGTATCCACCGCGCGGAAGACGCGGTCGAAGTCGCCGACGAACGCCACATTGCCCGCCGTCGAAACCACCCCGGTCAGGAAGGGGCTGCGCTGCTGGAACGACCACAAGGGCTTCATGTCGGCGGTGCGATAGGCTGACAGCCGTCCCATGTTGCCGTCTGTGCCCGGCATCTCGAAGTAGGTCTGCGAGCCATTGCCCAGCATGAAGACGCAGCTCTGCGACAAGGGAATGATCAGCGTGTCGCTCGGCTGGTGATAGCTGGTCGCCTGCCAGTCATGCCCGCCTTCCGGACCGGGGCAGGAAGACAGCCACTGGTCCACCTTCTGGTTGACGATGTCCTTGCGATAGCGCGGCGTGCCGGTCGTCTTGTCGATGCCATCCCAGATATTCTGGAATACCGTTTCCTTCGCATCCAGGAACTTGCCGGTCTTGCGATCCAGCTTCCACAGGATGCCCGCCTTGCCGATGGTCATCAGTGTCTTCTGGTCGCCATGGTCGATCAGCACCCGCTCGAACACTTCGTCCAGATCCAGCGATTCGCCCGGCGCGTGCTGGAAAGCCCATTTCAGCTTGCCGGTTTCCGGGTCCAGCGCGACGGTGGAGTTGGCATAGTCCGTGGCGCCATTGCCCGAGCCGCGCAGGTCGCGCCGCCACGGCTTGGCCTGTGCCGTGCCCCAATAGGTGGTGTTGAGCTCGGGATCATAGGTACCCGCGATCCAGGTCTCTCCGCCCTTGCGTTCATTGTCGGGCAGCTTGCCCCAGCTGTCGCCGCCGGGCTGGCCCTTCAACGCCACCGTGACGAACTTCCAGTCGCGCTTGCCCGTCGCCGCATCATAGGCGCTGATATAGCAATGGTCATCGGTCTTGGGGCGGCCGCAATTGGTCATGCCGACCAGCACGCGTCCCTTGATGATGATCAGACCGCCGGTCGATCCGCCGATGCCCGGCTTGTAGTCAACAATGTTGTTCTTCCACACTTCCTTGCCGGTGCGGGCATCCAGCGCATAGACCATGCCCTGGGGCGTGTTGACGTAGACATTGTTGCCCCACAGGCCCATCGCACGGGTTTCTTCGGTGGAGGGGCCGGGGCCTGCGCGGCGCGGGGCCGGACCCAGGCGATTTTCCCACAACAGCTCGCCGGTCTTGGCATTCAGCGCCTGGACGGTGTTGCCGGTGCCCCAGATGAACAGGATACCATTATGGACGATGGGGGTGATCTCCATCGTGCCGTTCTCCGGCATCGACCACATCCACGCCAAAGTCAGCGACTTGACGTTGTCGGTATTGATTTCCTTCAGCGGGCTATAGCTCCAGCCCTGATAGTTGCGCCGGTACATCAGCCAATCGCTGTCGGGCGGATTGGTCATCATGGCCTCGGTGACGGGCACATAATTCTTGATGCTGCCTTCGACCGTCAGGCCGAACTTGGTCGGCAGACCAAAGCTGCCCGGATCGGGCACGCGAATGCCGGCCTGGGCGCGCTGGAAGGCGGTCAGCGGCACCGGATGCAGCACATCCTCAGGCACCTTGCCACTGGCGATGGTGCCGATCGTGTCCGTCGTGGCGGGCGTCAGCGCCGCAGCACCGGCGGTCGCGCCATTGCCGTGCAGCATGTAAGCGGTGATGGCGGTATAGGTCGCCTCATCCAGGCTGCCGCCGCGCCCCGCAGGCATGGTCTTGCTGATCTTGTTGTAGAGGGCCTGCACCGTGCGCCCCTTCCAGGCGCCCATGAAGGCCGAGCCCGCAAGCTGCGGCGCGTCGTTGGTGCCCGACATGTCGGGATTGTGGCACTGGGCGCAATTGGCGCTGTAGCCAACGCTGCCGGCCATGACCTGGGCCTGGGTGAAGGGACCGGCATTCTGGCCCAAGGCGGAAGAAACAAGGGCGGTGGTGCCCAGCGCGCCGGCGAGGATCGCAGTGGCGCCCACCAGCAGAATATTCCTGTTACGCATCTTCGTTCCTCGAAATGGTGTTAGCGCGACGGCGTGTCGAGCTGGGGAATGAACCAGTGATCGGCCTGCGGCACGTTCGCGCCAACCGTCTCATGGGCGGGGAACAGCCAGCCCCACAGCGTGCCTTTTGGCCCCCACGGATACTGCTCCGGCGCCTTCTCGCTGTTGATCTGAATGTAGAGCTTGCCGGTGCGCAGCAAGGTGGCCTGCGCCGGCGTCAGCTTGTAGCTGCCTGACAGCGTGCCGCTGGTGGACTTGGTGACTTCAAGGTCCAGGATCGACTTGCCCGGCACGCCCGCCACCGGGCTGTCAAAGATGTGCGCTTCGGTCACGTTGGACGGCACACCGTGAAAGCTGCCCTTCACCGTCAGCGTCTTGCCGTCATAGCTGGCAGTGGCTTCGCCGCGGCCCTGGATGACGGCCTTGGTTTCGTCATCCAGCGGCATGGGGCCAAGACTGGTCTGATAGTCCGCCGCAAAGGCCGGCATGGCGATCGCCAGGAATAGCGCGGGCGCAAGAAGTTTAAGCGTCACGTGTGAACTCCTCAGATATCAAAGTGGATCAGTTGCCGCCCGTTTCGGGCTGGTACCAGTGCAGATTGTCGGGGCGGGGAATATAGGCCAGGCGCGTGGAGGGGCCATCGCCGATCGGCATGGCGCGATGCCAGCGGCCGGTGGGGGCGGCGACCAAATCGCCATCGCTGACGGTGACGAGCTTCTCGCCTTCCACCAGGAACTCCTGGGTGCCTTCGGTGATCAGCCAGATTTCCGGGAAGTTGGCATGGAAGTGGCCCCAGACAGTGTCCGGCGGCGTGGGCACGCCCTTGGCGGAGCGCAGGATGGTAACAAAGGTATGGTCGTCGCGGATCCAGACGGGGATTTTCTCACCGCCCTGCACGATCTGCTTTTCGAAATCGATATAGGGCTTGTTCACGGCATCATAGTCGCCGTGCCCGGTATAGGCGGCCTGGATATATTGCACGCCCTTCACCGGCGTCGGCGTTTCCGACAGCGGATAGTCGGGGGACTCCCCCGCAGGCTTCATCTGGAAGCGCAGCACCGGTTCGCTGCCCACCGTCTCCATGCTGTATTGCAGGCGCTTGGGCACCTGCACCAGGAAATGCTTGCCGGCAATGAAAGGCTCCTGGCCCTCGATGGTGACTTTCATCTGGCCGGACTGCACCACCCAGAAGACGCGATCATCGGCATAGAACTGTGTCTTGGTCTTTTCGCCGGGCGCCATGGAGATCCATTCGCCGGTGAAGTCGCGGCTGTCGAACACCGTCTGCGACCAGCTTGGCTTGCCCTTGTGGGCGGCCAGCACATCGGTCAGGCGCCAGACCAGGCGGTTGGGCCCGGTATAGGGCGGCATCTTTGCGGGCTTGGCGGCCCAGGCGATGGTGGCTTTGCTGGCCGGCTTGGTTGCCTGTGCCTGGGTCTGTGCAAAAGCCGGGTGCGCGGCAAGAACCGCCAACGCACCAGCAAACGCCCATGTCATGTACCGCATGTGTCCTCCCCGAACCCTTCTGCGAGGGTGTTTATCGGGCGGGACACTAGCAGCCGACAGCCTGTCAGCGCCAGCGTGCGATGCTGTTTCAGGCCCCTTGCGGCGGATGAATTTCGCTCAAGATTTCGTAAGAACGATGCCGCGCCGCGGCATCGAAGATCTGGGCCGTGACCATGATTTCATCGGGCCGGTACTGCGCGATGAACTGGTCCAGCCCGCTCTTCACGGTGGCGGGGCCGCCCACGATGGCGCAGCGCAGCACATGGGCCAAAAGGTCGGCCCGGCGCGGATCAAGGCTGTCAGCATAACCGGCCACAGGCGGCGGCAACTGCCCCGGCATTCCCGTGCGCAAATTGACGAACGCCTGCTGCAACGAGGTGAACAGCAGTTGCGCCGCATCATCGGTATCGGCGGCAAACACATTCAGCCCCAGCATCACATACGGCTTGTCCAGATAGGGCGAGGGCCGGAAGTCGCGGCGATAAAGCTGCGTGGCGAATTCCAGCTCGTCGGGTGCGAAATGGGATGCAAAGGCATAAGGCAGCCCCAGTGCTGCCGCCAACTGTGCCCCATAGTGGCTGGAGCCCAGAATCCAGACCGGCACATGTGTCCCTTCACCGGGAATGGCCCGCACCGCCTGTCCCGAAACGGCATCACCGAAGTAGCCGAGCAGCTCCTGCACATCGTGCGGAAACTGGTCCACGTCGCCGCCGCCAAGATGACGGCGCAGCGCAATGGCCGTGCGCGGATCGGTGCCGGGCGCGCGCCCCAGGCCAAGATCGATGCGGCCGGGATACAGCGCAGCGAGCGTGCCGAACTGTTCGGCGATGATCAGCGGCGCATGGTTGGGCAGCATGATGCCGCCCGCGCCGACGCGAATGGTCTTGGTGCCACCTGCAACATGCGCGATCGCCACCGCCGTGGCGGCGCTTGCGATGCCCGGCATGTTGTGATGCTCCGCCATCCAATAGCGCTTGAAGCCCAGCCGTTCCGCCGTCTGTGCCAGCGACAGGCTTTCCTGCAATGCAGCCCGCGCATTGCTGCCCTGCTTGATCGGCGAAAGGTCGAGGACGGAGAGTGGAATCATCCAATGAACTTGGCGCGTTGCGCGCAATATTCAAGCACCGGCGCCCGCCATATTTCCGACAGGCTTGCCGGTGTATAAAGCGCGCCGGGGGCCAACCGGGACCGCATGCGGTCTGGGGCAAAAGGAATTTTCATGCATCGCCGATCCGTTCTGCTGACCGCGGCCATGGCCGCGCTCTTACCGATCTCTCCCGCCTTCGCCGCCAATGCGGCGGAAAATTTCGTCGCCGCCAACATTCTGGCCGGATTCGCTATCCTCAACGACAAGGCCCTCGACATGGCCACGCGCAAGCAGCGCTTCGCGGACTTCCTGCAGGGCCTTACCGATGTGAAACGCGTGGCGCTTTTCCTCGTCGGAAAGTATGCAGCCAGCGCACCACCCGCCGACATGGATGCCTATCTCGCCGCCTATCGCGATTACATCGCCGCCGTCTATCAATCCTATTTCGCACTCTATGCCGGCCAGTCGCTGCGCGTGGTGTCGTCGCGCGAACGTGCCAAGGATGATTTTGTCGTCGCCACCAGTTCGACAGGCAACAGTGCGCCGCTGCAGATCGAATTTCGCGTCCTGACCGACGGCGCAAAGCCGACGCTGGTGGATTTGAGTGTGGCGGGCGTTTGGCTTGGCGTGGCGCAGCGCGACGAGTTCCAGTCGGTGCTGTCGCGCAATGGCGGCGACATAAAAGCGCTGACTTCGCATTTGCGCGCTACGGAAAATCTTTATCATTGAGCCGCTTGGCGCGAACGGCAATGCGCTGGAACTTTGGTTCCAACAGTTGCACTTGATTCACGGCGAACATGAAGTTATGTCCAGCCTCGCTGGGGTGCAAACGCGCGTGACGCCAAGTGGTTTCATGCACCGACTGAAAAGTTTGAAAGCGCCCACCAAGTTCCAATTGTTTCATCTGTTCTACGCTTACCCACCAGGGAGCCGCTGTGTCCGATTGTGCATCCTTTTCTTCGCCGCTGGCCAAGCCGTCGCCGCGTGACTTCGCGCGCGCGCTTCTGTTCGGCGGCATGTTCATTACTGCGGCCCTGACGATGCAGGCCCTGAAAATCGCGCCGCACTATGGCGCAGGCCAGCGCACGGCAGCCCCCTTGCGCGTGATCGATGCACGCCCCCAGGCGCCCTCGATCTATGACCAGGAACACCAGATGTCTTCGGCGCAGTTGCTGAATCGCTGGGACGCCCTCGTCACCGAAGCCTCGCAGCGCTTCCATGTGCCCAAGGCGTGGATTCGTGCCGTGATGCGCCAGGAATCCGGGGGCCGCACCATGCTGGCCCAGAACAAGCCCATCGTCAGCAGCGCCGGCGCAATCGGCCTGATGCAGGTGATGCCGGCCACCTATGGCCAGATGGCCCAGGCGCACAAGCTGGGCGATGATCCGGCGAATGCGCGCGACAATATCCTGGCCGGCACCGCCTATCTGCGCTGGCTGCACAAGCGTTACGGCTACCCCAAGATGTTCGCCGCCTACAATGCCGGCCCTGGCCGGGTGGAAAAGGGTGGCAACCTGCCGGCCGAGACGCGCGCCTATATCAGCAGCATCACCGGCACGCTGCGCACCGCCAGGGGCGGTGACAATCTCGTCAACCTCACCCGCCCCGATGGCCAGACGGTCAAGGTTGACCCCTCCCAGGTGGTGGCCATCCGTGCACCCCTGCCGGGCGAATATGCCCCGGCCGTCAAGTCGGTCTTGACCGTGGGCAAGCGCAGCCAGGCCATCCGCGAGGATGTGCGGATCGCGACTGCGGCCATTCGCGCCACGGGCGGAGTGATCTAGCTTCCACGGCTGTGGTGGCTAATATCCCTTCCGAAAATTGCCGGAGACGGATATGTCCATTCGCAACTCGTTATATATAAGTGCCTCCCTTCTGCTGCTGGCTTCGCCTGCTGCCTATTGGATGGCGGCTCCCGCCGACGCGGCGACCGCCAATCCCTTCGCCGCCGCCAGCACGCTTCCCTATCACGCGCCGCGCTTCGACCAGATCAAGGACAGCGACTACAAGCCCGCTTTCGAGCAGGGCATGAAGGAGCAGCTGGCCGAGATCAAGATAATCGCGGAAAACCCCGCAGCCCCCACCTTCGACAACACCATCGCGGCGATGGAAAAATCCGGCCGGATGCTCGACCGCACCGCCAGCACCTTCTTCAATGTGCAGGGCGCCAATACCAATGCCGCGCTGGACAAGGTCCAGAGCTGGGTGGCGCCGCTGCTGGCCGCGCACAATGATGCGATCGTCCTCAATCCCAAATTGTTCGCGCGCATCAAGGCGCTTTACGACCAGCGCGCCAGCCTGAAGCTGGATACCGAGGCGCTGCAGGTCCTCACGCTCTATTACCGCCAGTTCATCCATGCCGGCGCCAACCTGTCCGGCAAGGACAAGACCCGTCTGCAGGAAATCAACAAGAAGGACGCCACCTTGCAGGCGGACTTCCAGCAGAAGCTGATCGCAGGCGCCAAGGCCGGCGCCCTGGTACTGGACAACAAGGCCCAGCTTGCAGGCTTGACCGATGCCGAGATCGCCAATGCCGCCGCTGCCGCCAAGTCGCGCGGCCTGGCCGGCAAATATGTCATCCCGCTGCAGAACACCACCCAGCAGCCGCTGCTCACCGACCTGGCCGATCGCAGCGTGCGCGAAAAGCTGTTCCACAACAGCTGGACCCGGACCGAAAAGGGTGATGCCAACGATACCCGCGCCATCATCGCCGAACAGGCAGTGCTGCGGGCGGAAAAGGCCAAGCTGCTCGGCTATCCCAACTATTCGGCCTATGTGCTGTACGACCAGATGGCCCAGACGCCGCAGGCGGTGGAGAAGTTCATCGCCCAGCTCACCCCGGCCACCCGCGCCAAGGCCGCCGATGAAGCCAAGCTGATCCAGGCCGCCATCGACAAGGACACTTCTTTACAGAAGACGGGGCACTTCGACCTCAAGCCCTGGGACTGGCAGCGTTATGCCGAAAAGGTGCGCAAGGAAAAGTACGATCTCGATGACGCGGCCCTGAAGCCCTATTTCGAGCTGCACAAGGTGCTGGAAGATGGCGTCTTCTATGCCGCCACGCAGCTTTACGGCATCACCTTCAAGCGCCGCACCGACCTGCCGGTCTATCAGCCCGACGTGATGGTCTACGAGGTGTTCGACAAGGACGGCTCGAAGTTGGGTCTGATGTATTTCGATTACTTCAAGCGCGACAACAAATCCGGCGGCGCCTGGATGAACAACTTTGTGGGCCAGTCCAAACTGCTGGGCACCAAGCCGGTGATCTACAATGTCGCCAACTTCACCAAGCCGGCCGCCGGCCAGCCGGCGTTGCTGACCTTTGACGATGTCGGCACCATGTTCCACGAATTCGGCCATGCCCTGCACGGCCTGTTCGCCAATCAAACCTATCCGTTGGTGTCGGGCACCGCGACGGCGCGCGACTGGGTGGAATTCCCCTCCCAGTTCAACGAGCATTGGGCGCTCTATCCCTCCGTCCTGAAGCATTATGCGGTGAACGGCAAAACCGGCCAGGTCATTCCCGATACGCTGGTGGAAAAGCTGAAAAAGTCCCAGACTTGGGGCCAGGGCTATGCGCTGGGCGAACTGCTGGCAGCTTCGCAGCTTGACGTGGAATGGCACAGCCTGGCGCCGGGCGCCCCCAAGCCCGATGTCGATACCTTCGAGGCCAAGGCGCTGAAGAGCACCGGCACCGACTTCCCCAACGTGCCGCCGCGCTATCGCTCCAGCTATTTCCTGCACATCTGGGCCAATGGCTATGCGTCGGGCTATTACGCCTATCAGTGGACGGTGATGCTGGACGACGACGCCTATTCCTGGTTCGAAAAGAATGGCGGGCTGACCCGTGCCAATGGCCAGCGTTTCCGCGACATGATCCTGTCGCGCGGCCACACCATGGATTACGGCCCGATGTTCAAGGCCTTCTACGGCAAGGACCCCGATGCCGGCCCCATGCTGGAACATCGCGGCCTGACCCCGACCAAAAAGTAACAATTACGGACACTATCCCGCACGCCAGAAATCCTCTGGCGTGCGATAGTGTGCGCCATCCCTGCGCCCTGTCCCCGGTGGATAAGGGGGGAGGGGGGTGCAAAACGCGAAACGGCTTTAACAGCCCGATCAGTGGCTTGCCGGAGGGTGCGCCGAATACCTGCGGGACAGGCCAGATTGCGCTGTCCCGCACACGATCGCCGATTTGCGGCCGTCGGGTTCACAACCTGTGGCTGGCTGGCTAGAAGACACCATGACCAAGCCCGCTTTCATTGCCGGCGACTGGGGCACAACCCGCCTGCGCCTTTATCTCTGCGATGCTGCCGGTACAGTGCTGGCGCGCACCGAAGCCGAGGGCGCTGCCGTCGCAGGACATGCGGAACGCTTTGCCGCCGCCGTCGCCCCCTGGGATGCCGAACATGGCCGGATGCCGGCGGTGCTGGGCGGCATGGTCGGCTCCACCATCGGCTGGAAGGAAGTGCCCTACCTGTCCTGTCCGGCGCGGCCAGAAGCGATTGCGGGCGCTGCCCTGCGCTTCGAACAGGATGGCCGCGCCGTCGCCATCGTGCCGGGACTGACCTGCGCCGGTCCTGACGTGATGCGCGGCGAAGAAGTCCAGATCCTGGGCGCTCTGCGGCTTGATCCGGCGCTTGCGCGCGGCCGCCACATCTTCTGCATGCCCGGCACCCACGCCAAATGGGTCACGGTAGAGGATGGCGCGGTACTGGATTTCAATACCGCGCTGTCTGGCGAACTGTTTGAGCTGCTGTGCAGGCACAGCGTGCTGGCGCGCGACAGCGGACCAGTGGACGGTGACAGCCCCGCCTTTAAGCTGGGATTGAAGACCATGCGCGATGCGGGGCGCGACCTGTTGCACCTGCTGTTCTCCACCCGTGCCCGGGTGGTGACGGGCGAAATGGTCAAGGCCGATGCCGCTTCATATCTGTCAGGCCTCGTCGTGGGCGCCGATGTTGCGGGCGGAATCGCCCGGTCGGGCGGCAGCAAGGTGCACCTGATCTGCACCCCGGCGCTGGCCACGCTTTATGGTGCCGCCTTGGCGGACTATGGTGTACCCAGCGCTGTGATCGACGGCGACGCGGCCGCACTGGCGGGCCTTGTTCAACTCCACGCGGAACTCTTTCCATGACTGCTGAAGCGCTATTGGCCGAACTGCCCCTCGTGGCGATCCTGCGCGGCGTGATGCCGGACCGGGTCCAAGGTGTTGCGGCTGCGCTGTACGACGCCGGCATTCGCGCCATCGAAGTGCCGCTGAATTCTCCCGAACCCTTCAAGAGCATTGAACTGCTGGCCAAACAGTTTGGGACACGCTGCCTGACCGGCGCGGGTACGGTGTTGGACACGGTCAATGTCGACCGCGTCGCGAATGCCGGCGGCACCCTGCTGGTGACGCCCAACACCAATCCCGCCGTGATTTCGCATGGCGTGGCCAAGGGTATGACGGTGATGCCCGGTTTCTACACGCCATCCGAAGGCTTCGCGGCTGTCGCTGCGGGCGCTCGCTATCTCAAGCTATTCCCCGCCACCACCGGTGGAATCGATCACCTAAAAGCCATGCTGGCGGTGCTGCCGAAAAACGTGCCGGTCTATGCCGTGGGCGGGGTGGGCGCAGGCAATATGAGCGAATGGCGCCAGGCCGGCGCGGCGGGCTTCGGCCTGGGCTCGGACCTGTTCAAGCCCGGCTTCAGCGATGAAGAGATCAGCGCCCGCGCGCAAAAATGCGTTGCCGCCTTCCGCAGCGCGGGCTGATCATCCAACTACCAGTTGGTATAGCTGCCATCCGGGCGGCGGTTGATCTGGATTGGCGCATAATGCTCGGTCCAGTCGCCGACTTTTTCCAGCTTGGACGTATCCAGCGTCACGCCAAGACCG
The DNA here is from genome assembly GCA_038324265.1 of Micropepsales bacterium. Taxonomy (GTDB): domain Bacteria; phylum Pseudomonadota; class Alphaproteobacteria; order Micropepsales; family Micropepsaceae; genus Rhizomicrobium. Next base: position 38,879 of record JBBQHU010000009.1, read on the forward strand.
GGGCGGTCATTGGGCCACAGCTTGCCGTTATGGAAGTCATAGGCTTCCGGCAGATACGGCCAGGGCTTGCGGCCCGACGCCGTCATCTCCATCAGCGCCACCACCGAAGTGGCCGTCAGGCAATGCACCAGCGCGGTTTCCCCGATGGGACCGGTGAAGTGCGGGATCAGTCCGCAATAATGCGTCTCGCACAGCGCGGCGATCTTCATGTATTCGGTGATGCCGCCGACATTGGGCACGGTGCAGCGAGCGAAGTCGATCAGGTTCTGCTCGATCAGCGGGCTGATTTCCCACTTCACGCCATAGATTTCACCCACCGCGATCGGCACCTTCAGGCGCGGCCGCAGCGTCTTGTAGATGTCGATATTCTCGCCCCGGATCAGATCCTCGCAGAAGAAGGGCCGCAGCGGTTCCAGCGCTGTCGCCAGGGTGACGGCGTCCTGCGGGTCCATGGTGCCGTGGAAGTCGATCGCCCAGGCGCCGTCCTTGCCGACGCCGCGGCGAATTGCCTGGCAATCCTCGATGGTCTGCTCCACCGCGCGGAAGCGGTCGAATTCCTTGGTCTCGCGCACACCGGTCCGATAGGCGCGAAAGCCCTCGGCAACACAGGCCCGCGCCGCATCTTCCAGGGTGCCACCCTTGGGGGTGGGATAGCTGGTGGCATAACACTCGACATATTCGCGGCTCTTGCCGCCCAGCAGTTGCCACACCGGAACCCCCAGCGCCTTGCCCTTAAGGTCCCAAAGCGCCACGTCCAGTGCGCCAAGCGAATGGGTCTTTTCGCGCCCCGCAGGATAGAAATAGGCACGCTCCATGACCTGCCAGGAATCCTGGATGCGGAAGGGGTCCTGGCCGATCAACAGGCCGGCGCACTGCTCCATGGTCGAAGGCTCGCCGCCCTCGCCGATGCCCATCAATCCGCTCTCGGTTTCGATGGTGACGATGTTGGTGGACTGGTTGAAGGTCGGCTGGTGGATATTGGGCCGTCCCGCCGCGTCGGTCGGGGTCTTGTAGTACCGAACACGCTTGATTCTGTCCTTGGGCAGGCCCAGCGCAAAGGCCGAGGGGGGTGTCCACAGTGAAGCTGCGGCCATGCCGCCCATGCCCGTCATCAGTTTGCGGCGATCCATTTATTCCCCCGTGCTTTTTGTTTTATGCCCGACTTTTAGGTCAGATTGCAGATCCAGCCCTTGCTGGCATCGCAATACCACAGGACGCCGTCTCGGATGTCCAGCCCATGCACGGATGGGTCGTTGACCTTGTCCAGCACGATCTTGGCGACGATGCCGCCGTCAGACATCCGCAGCTTGTAGATTTCCGCTTCGTCGCTGCCCACGCACCAGATGTAATCGCCATCAATCGCAATGCCGTGGGTGCGAACGGTTGGGGCGGGGATGCTGCGGGCCACTGTCCCCGCCTCGGCATTTATCAGGAACAGCTTGCCGCTGGCCGGAACCGCCATCCAGTACTGCCCTTCTCCCTCCGAATTGAGGCGTGCCCATTTCACGCCATGGCCACCCGAGGCCAGCGGCAGGTCGCCTGGCTTCGGGACTCGCGTAGTGTAGGCTCCATAGATGCCCCATCCCGGCGTTTCCCACTTCTTTAATGTGGCACCAGTTCTGGAATCGACCTTCAGGGTTGCTGGATTTCCACTTCGCACTTTGGTCGATGTGATGAACCAGGCGCCGTCGCCATAAGTGATACCGCTGCCATGGATCGAACCGGTCTGAACGCTGGCCAGCACCACCCCGCTTTTCGGATCGATGGTGAAGACCTTGTTGGGGTCCTTCTGGTCCAGGATCCACAGATCGCCATTGGCGGCGAACTGCAAGTCATTGGGCTGGTCAATCGTCGCTTTCAGGTTGTAAAGGCGGTTCACTGTCTTCGGCACAATAGGTGCGGACCTGCGTGCAGCGACGGTGGCGGCAGGAATATGCGGGTCGGCGGCGAAAGCGAATTCGGGGATCAGGGCTGCACTTGCTGCCAAGCTTGATCGCGTCAGAATCTGGCGGCGTGAAAACGCATACTGCATTGCATCACTCTTTTTAAACGTTCATGCCGCGCAAAATATGCGGCTTCGGGCCAAGTGGCAAAAGCGCCGCAGCTTGCCACCATCGTTGTTGAGAGTGTGACGAATGTTTGTCTTGTCCGCGCAACTGACATAAACTTTGTGCAACCAGCCCGGTAAACGGGCAAGGCGGCAAAGACCGTCAGCAGGGACTGAGGCGCCTACCAGGAAATTTAAGTCAGAAAACATGGAGTTATAGGCGATGGCGCGGTTTTCGCGCCTGCTTTTGGGGACATAAAAAACAAAGCGGGATCAACCCGCGCAATTGGTGCCGCCTTCCAGCCGGAGGGCGGCATTTTTTTATTTCGCCGACGCGAAATTCATACCGCAACGCAGCGTAATGGTTGCACTTTTTTTTCCGCGCTTCCTACCGTAAGACGGTGCCGCATCACGGGGAGTTGAGACATGCGTCGCTTGAAATTCGGGACTGCCGCCATTTCCCTGCTGGCGCTTTGCCTTCCCGCAATCGCCGAAACCACGGTGCTGAACAATGTCACGGTGATCGACGGCACGGGTGCGGCTGCCATGGCCAATTCCGCCATCGTGATGACCGACGGCAAGATCGCCTGGGTAGGTCCTGCGACCAGCCTGAAGGCTCCTGCGGGCGCAAAGATAGAAGACATGTCGGGCAAGTATGTGATGCCCGGCATCATCGACAGCCATGTCCATATCGGCCTGATGCATGACGTCACCCAGGACGAGAAATATTTCACGCCCGAGAATGTGGATGCCGACCTGAAACAGTATGCCGCTTACGGCGTCACCGCTGTACAGGTTCTGGGTACCGACAAGGATTTCGTGCTGGATCTGCGCAACCAGCAGCGCAAGAGCCGTCCCACCATGTCGCGCGTGTTCAGCGCCGGCCAGGGTGCCGTCATCAAGGGCGGTTATGGCGGTCTTGTCGGCGTGACCCAGCCCATCTCGACCCCGGAAGAGGGTCGCAAGCTGGTGGATGAACAGGCCGCCAAGGGCGTTGATTTCATCAAGCTCTGGATGGATGACGAGCGCAAGACCATCCCCGTCAAGATGCCCTACAGCGTGTCGGCCGCGATCATCGACGAGGCGCACAAGAAGCATCTGCGCGCCGTGGCGCATGTCTTCTATCTGGACGACGCCAAGGAATTGCTGCGCCAGGGCATTGACGGCTTCGGCCACATGGTTCGCGACCAGCCGGTGGACAAGGAGTTCCTGGACCTGATGAAGGCCAAGGGCGCCTGGCAGGTCTCCCCCACTCTCAGCCGCGAAATGGCCTACAGCCTGGCGATCATGCCGTGGCTGCAGGACCCGTTCTTCACCCGCGGCGTGACGCCGGGCACCCTGGACGCGCTGCGCAGTCCGGCGCGCGAAAAGGCCGTGGTGCTGGGCCCGACGCGCTTCCCCGGCCTGCCCTATGAGAAGAAGGTCTTCTGGGACATGGACCGCACCCTGTTCCAGGCCCTGGAGAACTACCAGGCGATGATCGCGGCCGGCGTCAAGACCGGCATGGGCACCGACTCCGGCCCCAATGGTCGCTTCCCCGGCTTCAACGCGCATGAAGAGATGCAGATGGAAGTCATGGCCGGCAGAACGCCGATGGACGCCATCAAGTCGGCGACCTTCGACAACGCCGCCTGGCTGGGCGACAAGACCATCGGCAGCATCCAAAAGGGCAAATGGGCCGACCTGCTGGTGCTGGAGCGCAATCCGCTGGACGATATCCGCAACACCCAGACGGTGGCTGCGGTCTTCATTGCCGGCAACAGCGTTCCGACCATCTGGCAGACCTGCCGCGACCGGCCGGTCAGTGCCTGCACCGGCAAGTCCACCGATGCCCCGGCAATGCCCTACTGAAGCCTGCCTCGGAAAAGTCGGGTTTGTAATCAGAACTAGCGCGCGCGGGTTTCGGGCGCGCATTCAGGGGAAATAGTGATGTCGTCTGCCAGTCCCACGCGGGTACGCCACAAGATTCTGGGCCTGACGGTGCTGGTCTATTTCATCACCTATTTGGACCGGGTGCTGATTTCCAACGCGTTGCCCAGCATCCAGAAGGAGTTCGGCTTTTCGCTGGAAACGGCGGGCCTTGTCATGGGCTGCTACGCGGCCGCCTATTTCATGTTCCAGATCCCCGGCGGCTGGTTCGGTGACCGATTCGGGCCGCGCCTCGCGCTCGCCAGCGTGGTCACCTGGTGGTCGGTCTTCACTTTTCTGACCGGATTTTCCACCTCCGTCACCATGCTGATGATCCTGCTGTTCCTGATCGGCATGGGCGAGGCCGGCGCCTTTCCGATTTCCAATCGCGGACTTTCCCGCTGGATGCTGCCCGGTGAGCGTGGCATCGCCCAGGGTACGACCCATGCCGGTTCGCGCTTGGCCGGTGCCATCACCCCCGTGCTGGTGGCGACCCTGATCGGGATGTATTCTTGGCACACGCCCTTCTTCCTGTTCGCGGCGGTGGGCCTTGTCTGGGCGGGCATCTGGTACTGGTACTATCGCGACGTGCCCAGCGAACATGCCGGGGTCAACGAAGGCGAGCGCAATAGGATCGTCGCGGCGCTGGGCCACGCACCCAAGAAACGTCCGCCGATTCCGTGGAAGCTGATCCTGAGCAGCCGCCAGATGTGGATCCTGGCGGGCATGTATTTCTGCTACGGCTACTCGATCAACATGTTCCTAGCCTGGTATCCCAAGTACCTGGACGGCGCACGCGGCTATACCCTGGCCGAGATGGGCTTCTTTGCCAGCCTGCCGCTCGCGGCGGGCGTGGTGGGCGACATCTGCGGCGGCCTGTTTTCGGACATGATCATCCACCGCACTGGCCGCATAAAATTTGCGCGCCAAAGCGTTGCGATCACCGGCTTCTTGATCGCCGCAGTTTGCTGCCCTCTGGCGGTGCTGGAGCCGGATCGCTATCTCAGCGCCGCGCTGTTCGGCGGCGCGGTGTTCGGGCTGGAACTGGTGGTGGGCAACGCCTGGGCCGTGACCCTGGATATCGGCGGCAATTTTGCCGGTTCCTGCTCGGCGGTGATGAACACCTTTGGCAACCTTGGCGGCTTCCTCGTCGCCACGGCGACCGGCTTCATCGCCAAATATTACGGCTGGAACGAAGCCTTCTATGTCGTGGCAGCTCTGGCGGTTTTGGGCGCCATCCTGTTCACCCAGATTGATGCCGGGCGCAAGCTGGCACCGGACACGCCGAGCCCAGTGGCTTGACCTGAAAAACCCGCTTCGGCGGGTTTTTTTGTCATCTTCACTTTTCCGGCAAATTGGCTATGGTCCCGCCGACATGGAACCATTCATCAAGCTCGAAGGGGTCGCAGCTCCCCTCAACATGATAAATGTCGATACCGACATGATCATTCCCAAGCAGTATCTGAAGACCATCCAGCGCACCGGCCTGGGCAAGGCGCTGTTCGACGAGATGCGCTTCAACCAGGACGGCAGCGAGAAGCCGGACTTCGTGCTGAACAAGCCGGCCTATCGCAAGGCGGTGATTTTGGTGGCCGGCGACAATTTCGGCTGCGGCTCCAGCCGCGAGCATGCGCCCTGGGCGCTGCTGGATTTCGGCATCCGCTGCGTCATCGCGCCGAGCTTCGCCGACATCTTCTATGGCAACTGCTTCAAGAACGGCATCCTGCCCATCAAGCTGCCGCAGGAGATCGTGGACAAGCTGATGGACGATGCCAGTCGCGGCTCCAACGCAATCATCTCGATCGACCTGGAGAGGCAAGAGATCAAGGGGCCCGATGGCGGCACCGTCACCTTCGAGGTGGATGCGTTCCGCAAGCAGTGCCTGCTGAATGGCTGGGACGATATCGGCCTGACCATGCGCGCCGAAGACAAGATCGCGTCCTTCGAGACGCAGCAGAAAACCCAGACACCTTGGATCTGACATGAACGAATACAAGCTGCTCCTGCTGCCGGGTGACGGCAGGAGCGCAGGCGTAGCCGGAGCGACCATAAAATAATGCGGAAGATTGCACGATGAACGAATATAAGCTCCTTCTATTGCCGGGTGACGGTATCGGTCCCGAAGTGCTGGACGCCACCATGCGCGTTGTCGGCTGGTACGGCCAGAAGGGCCTGCCGTACAAGACCGAAGAAGCGCTGCTGGGCGGCGCCGCGATCGACGCCACCGGCCGCCCCGATCCGGACGAGACGTTCGTGAAGGCGATTGCCGCCGACGCCGTGCTGATGGGTTCGGTTGGCGGCCCCAAGTGGGATGGCCTGCCATTCGCCCAGCGCGCCGAACGGGGCCTGCTGCGGGTGCGCAAGGACATGGGCGTTTATGCCAACCTGCGCCCGGCGCTGTGCTTTGATGCGTTGAAGGATGCTTCGACCCTGAAGCCGGAGATCGTCTCCGGTCTTGATATCCTGATCGTGCGCGAGCTGATGGGCGGCGTCTATTTCGGCGAGCCCAAGGAAACCACCACGCTCCCCGATGGCCAGAAGCGCGCCGTCCATACCGGCGTCTACACCACCAGCGAGATCGAGCGGGTCTGCCGCGTCGCCTTCGAGATGGCGCGCCTGCGCGGCAACAAGGTGCACAGTGCCGAAAAATCCAATGTCATGGTCACCGGCGTGTTGTGGAAGGAAGTCGTCACCGCGCTGCACGCAAAGGAATATGCCGACGTCGAGCTGCACCATATCCTGGCCGACAATGCCGCCATGCAGCTGGTGCGCAATCCCAAGCAGTTCGACGTGCTGGTGACCGACAACCTGTTCGGCGACGTGCTGTCGGACGAGGCGGCGCAGCTCACCGGCTCCATCGGCATGCTGCCCAGCGCCTCGCTGGGGGAAAAGAAGGAAAACGGCCTGCCGTCGGCGCTGTATGAGCCGATCCATGGCTCGGCGCCCGATATTGCCGGCCAGGGCCTGGCCAATCCGATTGCGTCGATCCTCTCCTTCGCCATGTGCCTGCGTTATTCCTTCGGCCTGAAGGACGAAGCGTTGCGGCTGGAGAAGGCGGTCGATGCCGTACTGGCTGAAGGCTATCGCACCGGCGACATCATGCAGCCCGGCATGACCAAGGTCGGCACAACCGCGATGACCGATGCCATTTTGAAGACGCTGGACAAGTCGAAGTAGTTTTTGGACACCGCACATGAAAAGGGCGCTGCAATCGCAGCGCCCTTTTCGTTTCAGTCGCCCTTCAGATCCCGCCGCGCCTGATGCAGCAGCGGCTCGGTGTAGCCGCTAGGCTGTTCCCTGCCCTTTAAAACAAGGTCACTTGCCGCCTTGAAGGCGATGCCGTCATAGGCCGGCGCCATGGCCTGGTAGAGCGGGTCGCCTTCATTCTGCTTGTCCACCACCACGGCCATGCGCTTCAGTGTCTCCGTGACCTGCGCCTCGGTAGCGATGCCATGCAGCAACCAGTTGGCAATGTGCTGGCTGGAGATTCGCAGGGTGGCACGATCTTCCATCAGGCCGACATCGTGTATGTCAGGCACCTTGGAACAACCCACACCCTGATCCACCCAGCGCACCACATAGCCCAGGATACCTTGCGCATTATTGTCCAGCTCCTGCTGCACCTCGTCCGGCGACCAGTTGGGCCGGTCGGCCAGCGGAATGGTGAGGATGTCGGCCAGTTTGGCGCGTGGTCGCGATTTCAGTTCGTCCTGCCGCGCCGTCACGCTGACTTGGTGATAGTGCAGCGCATGCAGGGTGGCGGCGGTGGGCGAGGGCACCCAGGCGCAGGACGCACCCGACATGGGATGGCCGATCTTGGCCTTCAACATGTCGGCCATGCGGTCGGGCATCGCCCACATGCCCTTGCCGATCTGCGCCTTGCCTTGGAAGCCACAAGCCAGGCCGATATCGACATTCTGGTCCTCATAGGCGGACAGCCACTTGGACGTCTTCATGTCGCCTTTGCGCACCATGGCGCCGGCATACATCGAGGTGTGCATCTCGTCGCCAGTACGGTCCAGAAAGCCGGTATTGATGAAGACGATGCGGTCTTTGGCGGCGCGAATGCATTCCTTGAGGTTGGTCGAGGTGCGGCGCTCCTCGTCCATCACGCCCAGCTTTATGGTGTTGCGCGTCAGTTCCAGCAGGTCCTCGATGCCATCGAACAAGGTGTTGGTGAAGGCGACCTCGATCGGTCCATGCATCTTTGGCTTGACGATATAGGTCGAGCCGGTGCGGCTGTTCCTAGTGTCGTGCATGGCAACAAGCGACGTCACTACCCCGTCCATTAGTCCTTCGCCGATCTCGCTGCCGTCGGGTAGCAGGATCGCGTCGCTGGTCATCAGATGGCCGACATTGCGGATGAAGAGAAGGCTGCGACCGGGCAAGGTCAGGTTTGATCCGTCTGGCGCAGTATAAGTTCGGTCCGGGTTGGCCTTGCGCTCCAGCGTCTTGCCACCCTTCTGGAAGCTGGCGCTCAGCGAGCCATCCATCAGTCCCAGCCAGTTGCGATAGGCGCCGACCTTGTCCTCGGCATCGACCGCGGCGATGGAATCTTCGCAGTCCATGATCGTGGTGATGGCAGATTCCAGCACCACGTCGCTGATCCCTGCCTTGTCCGACTTACCAATCGGGGTGGCGCGGTCGAAGTGAATTTCGATATGCAGACCATTATGCGTAAGCAGGATCAGTCCGGGTGCGGTAGCATCTCCCGCATATCCCGCGAATTGCGACGGATTCTTCAGCGCGGGATCCAACTTGCCGTCCTTGACCGCAATGTCCGAAACATCTTTCCACGAGTCACTCGCCAGCGGCGCGACCTGGTCCAGAACGTCGCGTGCAAAGGCGATCACCGCGGCGCCGCGCTTTTCGTTATAGCCCTTCCCTGCCGCAAGCTCTCCCTCCTGGGGAATCGCATCGGTGCCATAGAGCGCGTCATACAGACTGCCCCAGCGGGCATTGACCGCATTCAGCGCAAAACGGGCATTGGTCAGCGGCACCACCAATTGGGGGCCGGCGATGGTGGCGATCTCCGGATCGACATTGGTGGTGCCGATCGCGAAGTCCGGGCCTTCCGGCACCAGATAGCCGATCTCTCTCAGGAAGGCGGTATAATCAAGCGCGTCAATCGGTTTGGCAGGATTTTCCTTGTGCCAGGCGTCAATTGCAGACTGCAGCCTGTCGCGCGTCGCCAGCAGTTCGCGGTTCACCGGCATCAGTGTCTCGGCGAGCGCCACAAACCCCGCCCAGAACCTATCCTCGTCCAGGCCGGTACCGGGAAGCGCTTCCTTGCTGATAAAATCGTGCAACTGCCGTGCGACCTGAAGGCCGTGAACCGTCACTCTGTCTGCCATGGCACGTGTCTTTCTCGGAAAAGACAGAACCTAAATCCACGGACCTGCCGGGTCAAAACGAAAAGGGCCGGACCTTTTGGCCCGGCCCTGCTCTGTTTTCAGGTTGAATCTGTCAGTGCGGAATCATCCATGGCCAGACATGCTGCTGCAGGAATACCAGGATGCCCAGCAGCACGGTGAAGACCAGACTGTGAACAAAAGTCCGGCGGAAGATGCGGGATTCTTGGCCCTTCAGGTCGCTGACGGCCACGCCCGTGGCAATGTTCTGGGGCGAGATCATCTTGGCAAAAACGCCGCCTGACGAGTTGGTGGCCGCCATCAGCACCGGGCTCAGCGGTGGGACCGCCTGATTGGCGGCGACGACCTGCAGGTTGCCGAACAAGGCATTGCCCGAAGAATCGCTGCCCGACAGGAACACCGCAATCCAGCCCAGGAAGGCCGACAGCAGCGGGAACAGCGCCCCCGAAGTGGCCACTCCCATGCCCAGTGTATAGGTCATGCCGGAATAGTTCATCAGATAGGCCAGGCCCACGATGGCCGTGACGGTCAGCGTCGGTAACAGGATCTGCTTGAAGGCTGTTCGTACCCCGGCAAAGAATGTCGCCACCGGCAGCTGAACGGCGATGGAGGTAATGATCGCCGTCAGCAGGATGGCAGTACCGGTTGCCAGAGGCTGGAAGCTCCAGATCGCCGCATAGGGCTTGCCATACAAGGTGATGAAGACCTGGTTATGCAAGCCCGGCCACTGGATGGCCTGCGCCCCCATGCCGGCAACCTTGAAGTGGGTCCAGATCATCACAACGGCGCACAGGATCAGCCAGGGCAGCCAACCCTGCCATTTGGGAACCGTGGCATGGGGCGAGTCCAGGTTTTCCGCAGCCACCTGCAGGGCATATTCGGGTTCCGGCGCAGGCTGCCACACCCGCAGGAACAGGACCGTGGCGATCAGGGAGGAGCCAGCCGAGATCACATCGGTCAATTCATAGCTCAGGAAGTTGGACGAGAAAAACTGACCCATCGCGAAAGCGCCGCCGGCCACCAGCAGCACGGGGAACAACTGGCGTACCGACTTCAGGCCGCCATACATCGCCATGACGTAGAAGGGCAGCAGCAGCGCAAACAAGGGAAGCTGACGACCGACCATGGCACCCAGCGTCGCAGCGGGAAGGCCTGTGACCCCTGCCAGTGTGGTGATCGGGATGCCCAGCGAGCCGAAAGCCACGGGGGCGGTGTTGAAGATCAGGGCATAAACTACCGCGTCGAGCGATTTGAACCCCAGCATGATCAGCAGCGAGGCCGTGATGGCGACCGGCGCGCCAAAGCCGGAAACGCCTTCCAGCAGCGAGCCAAAGCCATAACCGATCACGATCAGCACGATGCGCTTGTCGTTGGGCAGGTGCGCCAGAACCCAGCGGCGGAAAGCGTCAAACCGTCCTGACAGCACCGCTGTGTTGTAGAGGATCAAGGCGGCGAACACGATCCACATGATCGGCCACAGTGCGAAGGCGACGCCGGCAGCGGTGGAGTTCAGGGCCAGGCCAACCGGCATCTGCCAGATCGTGACAGCAACAACCAGCGCGGATGCGAGGCCGGCCAGCGAGGATTGCCAGGCGGGACGCTGCAGCACGCCGAGCATCAGCAGCACAACCACAATCGGGATGGCCGCAACCAGGAAGGACAGCAGAAGGCTGCCGTTCACGGGCGTCAACAGTTGCTGAAACATCGTATCTCTCCGTATGGCGGCCGTGTGCCGCTGTTCCCCATTTACAAGTCTTCCGGCACGCCGGAATGCTGCGAAGTCTATTCGGGAATGAACTGCGTATTTCCGCCCCCAAAGGTGAAGCTGGCCATGGCGCAAATTCCGGCGCCGATTGACTGCTCACTCCCCCCGAACCTCGATTTTATTGCTCAGTTAGAGCAAATAAATCCGGCTCGGCCAAGGCCATTAAAACTGTGCAATGCAGCATGTACTCGCTGTCACAAAGCAAGCGCGGGCGGGTCGAAAGAGGTCAGACGTTCCAGGTCGAGGCGACGTGGTCGTCATCTTTCTGCGTGCTTCGTTCATGCAGGAGGAAATCGTAATAGCCGCAGCTGCCGCCCGGATATTCCCGGCAGATGGTGGGCCGCGCCGTATAGACGGTGCAGCGACGCTTCTCGGTATCGAAGAACTGGCAGATCTTGCCGAAATGCTTGTCAGCCTTGCGGCGCATGGCGTACTTCGCTTCAGGGTCCACCCGGGTGAACTTCTTGCGCGCAGCCTCGAAGCTCAGCTCAAAATGCTTGGCCAGACGTTCCACGTCCCGCTTGTTCAACTGGATCAGGGGGTAGGAGCAGCAATAGCCGGGGCACTTGGAACAATCATATTTCGCCACGCAAGCACTCCTGGAATCGCCAAGAGTCATGATTAGCATGAACCCGGCCTGGAAGAAGTCGCAGCAGGCAATGGCGACGCCGTGACGCGCCGCCATGGATTTGCCTTGAGCGGGGATGTATCTACCGGTCCATGGGCAACCACCCAATCTTCTTCGATGCCAGCGGGCGCCGCGCCGCCCGCATCAAGGTCATGGCTTGGGTGGTAGGCCTTGCCCTGCTTGTCATTCTGACCGGCTTTGGCGCCAGCCTGCTCCTGTCCCCGCCTGTTACCGGCTTGGACCTGCCAGGCCGGACCGCCGCGCCCCCTAACCTTGCCAAGAATTTGGAGCGGCGCGCCCAGAAGCCGGGGCTGCTCTTCCGCGCCGAGCACCTGGCGGCCCTGGCGCGAAAGCGCAGGCTGGACGAAATCGCCAAGCTGCACCGGGCCCAGAGCACCCTGCCGGATCGGTTGCTGCCGGCCATCCTCAAGCCACAGGCAGGGCGGCCTTTGGCGATCGGCTTTTATACCAACTGGGCCGGCAAGGATGATCCCAGCTGGCCCTCCCTGAAGCGCTCGCTCAAGCATTTGGACTGGGTGGTTCCGTTGTGGCTGACCCTGGACGGGCCCGACTTGAAGCTGCGCAGTTGGCTGGAGCATCGTTCGCTGGACTATATCCGTGCCAACAAGCCGCGGGTTGCCATCCTGCCGATGATCCAGAATGTCAGCGCCGGGAAATGGGATGGTCCCGGTCTGGCCAAATTGTTGGCCGACCGCAAACGCAGTGACGCGCTGCTGGACCAGATCGTGCGTTTCGTCGCGGCCGGAAAATTCCAGGGCCTGACGGTGGACTTTGAGGAGGTGCCACCCGCTGCCCACAAGGACCTGGAGGATTTTCTGTCGCGCATGTCGGCCGCCTTTGGGCCCCATGGCTGGATCATCGCCCAGGCCGCGCCCTTTGACGACGGTGACTGGCCCTACAAGGCCTATGCCGACATCGTCGATTACACGATCCTGATGGCCTATGATCAGGCGGACGACACCAGTGCGCCAGGCTCCATCGCCGGGCAAGGCTGGTACGAGAAGATCCTCGATAAGCGCATGCGCCAGCTGCCGGCGGATTCCACCATCGTGGCCATCGGCTCCTACGCCTATGACTGGGTGAAGGGCGGCAGAACCATGGTCAACAGCTTTGAAGGCGCCATGAGCACGGCGCGCGACAACGAAGCCCAGGTGCAGTTCGACCCTGCCAGCAACAACCCCCATTTCAGCTACAACGACACCGATGGCGAACATAACGTCTGGTTCCTGGATGGCGTTACCGCCTTCAACCAGATGCATGCCGCCGATCCCTATCGCCCCGCGGGCTACGCCCTGTGGAAACTGGGTTTCGAAGATCCCTCGATCCTGCCGCTGATGGGAAAGCCTTACAACGCCCCGGCACCCGCCAGCCTGCAGCACATCGCCAACAATCTGGACGACGTGGATTTCGTGGGCGAGGGCGAGATCCTGCGGGTGATGGGGGATCCCTCGCTTGGGCGGCGCAGCCTGACGGTGGAGCCTGCCACCGGCGACATCGTGGATGAAAGCTATGACAGCCTGCCCACCAGCTACATCATCCGCCGGGTCGGCGCAGTGCCAGGCAAGCTGGCGCTGACATTTGATGACGGACCGGATCCCGACTGGACGCCCGCGATCCTGAAAATCCTGAAAGACAAAAAGGTGCCGGCCACCTTTTTCATGATCGGCTCCAACATGGAGGCGCATCCGGGGCTGGTGCAGCGGATCATGGCCGATGGTCACGAGGCTGGAAACCACACCTACACCCATCCCAATTTGGCGGACACGCCAGGCCCGGCTGTGCGGTTGGAACTGAACGCTACCCAGCGGCTGTTCCAGGCGCTGACGGGGCGTTCGATGCGCTTTTTCCGGTCGCCCTATCTCAGCGATTCCAGTCCGTCGGACGCTGACGAACTCGAGCCCATCAAGCAGGCCCAAGCGCTCGGCTACATAGAAGTCACCGCCAATCTCGACACCCTGGACTGGGAACAGAAGGCGGTGCCGGACATGATGGCGCTGGTCTTCAAGGGGTTGAACAACCCCAATCCCGACCTGCGCGGCAACGTGCTGCTGATGCACGATTCCGGCGGTGACCGCACCAAAACGCTGATCCTGCTGCCCAAGCTGATCGATGCGCTGCGCGCCAAGGGCTACAGCTTCGTGCCCCTGTCGCAGTTGGCCGGCTTCAAGCGCGACGATGTGATGCCGCCCCTACCGCTTACCATGTCGCTCTATGCCGACCGGATGGTGTTCCTCACCATCTCCTACGTGGCGCAGTTCCTCTATTACTGCTTCCTGGGCGCCATCGTGCTGGGCGTATCGCGGCTGCTGGCGCTGGCGGGACTGGCCTTGTGGAAGCGGGCGCAGGGACCGGGCACGCCGCTGCCGGGCGATGGCACCGCGCCGGTCGTGACGGTGCTGATTCCAGCCTTCAACGAAGAGAAAGTCATCGTTACTACCGTCGAGCGGATTCTCGCCAGCGACTATGCCGACCTGGATATTCTGGTGGTCGATGACGGCTCCAGCGACCACACCGCTTATTTTGTCCGGTCGCATTTCGCGCACGAAGCCAGGGTGCGCGTCATGACCATTCCCAATGGCGGCAAGGCCAATGCGCTGAATATCGGCATGGCCAATGCCAAGGGCGATGTCATCGTGGCGCTGGACGCCGACACCCAGTTCGAAGCCACCACCATCTCGCGGCTGGTGCGCTGGTTCACCGATGACACCATCGGGGCGGTGGCGGGCAATGCCAAGGTCGGCAACCGTATCAACATGATCACCCGCTGGCAGGCGCTGGAATATATCGTGGCGCAGAACCTGGAACGCCGCGCACTGTCGGCGCTGGACACACTGACGGTGGTGCCGGGCGCGGTGGGTGCGTGGCGCAAGAGCGTACTGCTGGAACTCGGCGGCTTTCCCGCTGACACGCTGGCGGAAGACCAGGACCTGACCATCGCCATTCAGACGAAAGGCTACCGGGTACTATTCGATTCCACGGCCCTGGCCTGGACCGAAGCGCCGGACACAGTGCGCGGCCTGGCCAAGCAGCGCTTCCGTTGGGCCTACGGCACGCTCCAGTGTCTGTGGAAATATCGGCGCATCACTTTCAATACCAGGTATGGCGAGTTGGGTCTGGTCGCGCTACCGCAAGTCTGGTTGTTCCAGATTCTGCTGACGACCCTGGCACCGGTGGCCGATCTGCTGCTGGTGTGGCAGCTGGTATCGCAGTGGATTGCCTATGCCCAGCATGGCGGCGAGTTCAACAGCGCCAATCTTCAAACCGTCCTGATTTATTACGTGGTCTTCACCATCGTGGACCTGATGGCCGCCATGGTGGGCTTCCTGATGGAAAAGGGCGAGGATTGGAGTCTGTTGTGGTGGTTGGTGCTGCAACGCTTCGGTTATCGTCAGATCATGTATTATGTGGTGGTGCGTTCCTTGTGGACGGCGCTGAGGGGCCCGTTTGTCGGCTGGGGCAAGCTGGAGCGCCACGGCACCGTCAAGGCCAGGGTTTAACGAAGCGGTATCAGGAAGTTGCCGTAGTCGTCCGCATGGTCGGCGCGATAATTGCGCGCGATGGCGGCACGAACCTGCGGCCCCAGCGCATCCGTGTCTTCCAGCTGCAGCACCGCGAAATGTTGCGCCTCGATCATTGCTACCAGCGGCGCAGGATCGCGCGCGCCTGACTTGATGGCCTCGCCGATGTTGAAAACATCCACTTCGGCGGGCTTTCCTGCCCACAGGCAGAGCGAGAGCTGGTCACAGAGTGCCGGGCCAGGATGCGCCTGCAGGAATGCAATGTCGCGTCCTGCTTCTGCGGCGAAGGCGCGGGTGTATGAGAAATTGCCGTCACTCCAGGTCAATATCAGTACCGCGACGAGGGGTAGGGCAGACGCCGCGGCCGGCACCATCCAGCGCGTCAACCCCAGCATCAGGGCGCTGGCGATGGCGAGATCAAAAAAGACATTCACGTCCACCCCGTCTCCGGTGGAAAACGCCAGCCCCAGCAACAAGGCGACGCCGGCATAGGTCAGACAGAAACTGCGCCATGGGGCGCCAAGACTCCATCCGACGATCAAGGGTAGCGGTGCCCACCAAAGATACGTCACAGCGGTTTGCAAATTGGCGAAAGACGACAGGCGCGGCGATGCAAGTTGGGTCCAGAGGTTGATGCCGTATGCTGCCTGGAATGCGATCAGCCCTAGACCACAGGTGACAAGGCCGCTGACAAGAAATCGGAACGCCATGCGGCGATCCTGAAGGCTCAGCCAGAGCGCCGTCGCCATAGGCAATGTCAACAAATTGTGCTTCACGAACAGGCTGACGGCGAAGATCAGTGCCGCAACCACGACCCGGCCGCGCAAAAGCAGTACCAGCCCTGCGAGCTGTACCGCATGTCCCAGCATCTGCGGGTCGTCCATGCCGACATAATTGCTGGCGACCAACACAGTGGCAGCGAAGAACAGCCCTGCCAGCGCCCTGCCCCGGCTGTCCGCTCCCATTTGCCGTGCAGCGGCTGCAATCGCCGGGCATACCAGCAAGAAACTCGCAAAAGCGATGGCGCGGCCCGCGATAATGGGATCGCCTGTGATGAAAGCAGCGGCGCGCACCAGATAAAAAGACAGTGGCGGATAATTGTTGACCATCAGACTTTCCGGCGTCGGATACAACTTCGCTGCCAAGGCATGCGCTGCATTCCAGCCCTCGTTGGGGTCGAGCGACACATGCGCTGCAATCATTAGCCCGTTGCGGATCAGCAGCGGCAGCACGATCAGTGCCAGAAGCGCGATTGCTGCAAGCATCGTCCTCCGCGCCGTCATTTCGCGCAGCTCCTGTCCGGATGGATATCATACAACGAGAAGAAGCTTCCGGCATGGCGCAGGGACAGCATGTGCGGGATGGGTGATTGTTTCCCGTCCAGGTGCACGACCACCGCAATGTCGAAGTGGCACTGGAAATGGTTCAGATAGGGAAGTATTTCTTCTAAGTCCTCGTCCGCCGCCATGTCGCCGCGCGCCAGGAAGTTCAGCTCGTCAATGTCAGGTGGTGAACCCTGCTGCGCGCTGGCTGCGGCGAACTGGTTATAAGGCAGATTCAATTGGACCACATGCTGGCCCTTGGTGGTGAACAGCAATGGCGTGAAGGCATCCTTCATCGGCACCGCGAACTCCGCCATGTGCCAATAGGGCTGGTCGGCCTGATCACCCAGTGCGTCACCATCCAGCACCGTGAGCAACCGCACGCCGCGCGGCACGTCCTCCAGAGATACGATGAATTCGCGATACTGGCGGTCATAGCCACGCCAGCTTTGCGTCAATGTCACCGCGCTGATGGCAATCATCGCCAGGGCAGCCGTCGCCAGCGCGCCTCGCAGCAGCGGCCTCATGCGAATCTCGGCGGCGGCGAACAGCAGGCTGGCAAACACCGCCGGCAGACGCAGATGCACCGCCCAGCCGCCCATCGCCCATTCCGGCGCCATGATCGCCGCCACCAGCAGCAAGGCCATTGATCCCCACAGCGCGGGATGCAGCCGTGCCTTGCCAAAGGCAATCGCCAGCACCAGGCCGCTGAACAGTGCGATCGGCAAGAGATAGGCTGGATCGTCAAAGGCGTGCTGGGTCAGACTTTCGAACCGGTCCAGCATGGTGGTTGCAAGGTCGAATGCGGTGACGGCTTCGCCGCTGCTGCGCGGCTTGAGAAACACGAAGGCCAGCGTCGCCGGCATGTAGACTAGCGCCACGCGGGCGCCGCGCCGCGCCAGGGCGGCGATGTCATGCTGTTCGTGGCGGATATTCTGCGACGCCTCGAAGCCTGCGATCATCAGCAGCAAGGTGGCGGCCGCGAAGATGTGGCAGAAATAAAGGATGGTGACGGCAAGCATGAATCCTGCAAAGCGCCCGGCGCCGTTGCGCTTTTCGGTGGCAATCCAGGCGGCGAAAAGCGCAAAGCTCAGGCCGGCGGAGAAGTCATAGTTGAAGAAGCCCCACATGAAATTGGCGTTGTAGGCAAAGAAGGCCCCAAACAATGGCGCGATGCCGGTGCGGCCATACAAGGCGCGATGAACGGCGCCGGGCCCCAGTACCCACAGGAAGATCGCAGCGGTGAGGAAAAGCTTGGTGGCCGCCGCCGTGCCGGTCAGCCTCGCCAGCCACGGCACCAGCACTTCAGCCGCCAGGTTGGGCACGAAGCTCCAATGCAGGTGGTAGAAGGCGTTTCCGGTTCCCTGCCTGATCAGCGCAAAGCTGGCGAGATGGGCGGGATAGTCCGGCATGGCCGGCGCCCATACTGCCCAGAGCGGGGCAGCCAGCATCAGCGCGGCGGCGATCAGGGTGAGGCCGGTCCAGAAACGATCACTCGACCAGGTCTGCACGTTCGGCAGCCATATCCCGCGATTGTCACCATTCCCCCACATGGCCCGATACTAGGCCAGGCGATTCACCGGGTCACGGACTAGTGAAAGTCTCTCGATGGGGGCAGCACCCGCACATCGCGGGGATGGCGATGGGCAGGGGAAGGGCGGGGCAGGGTCTCGCCCGACAGCAGCTGCAGGTCCGCGCTGCGGTCGATCAGGGTCTCGGCCATCAGATGGATCACGCCTTCCGGGCTTTTCTGCACCTTGCCCTTCGCCAGCAGCAGGCGCGCACCCATCACCTCCTTGCGGAAGCGCGCAAAGGTGCGTTCCCACACTACCACATTGCACACCCCGGTCTCGTCGCTGAGGGTGATGAAGATGGCGGTGCCTTCGCCCGGCCGCTGGCGCACCAACACCACCCCGGCGCACCGCACCGCGGCGCCATCGCGCAGCTTTCCCACATCCGCGCAGGCCGTGATCCCCTCGGCAGCGAAGCCCGCACGCAGGAATTGGGTCGGATAGCCCTTCAGCGATAGCCGCGTGGTCTGGTAATCGGCCAGTACATGCTCGCTCAGCGGCATGGCCGGCAAAGGCGCGATGGTTTCGGGGCCCTGTTCCGGCGCATTGCGCGGCGCGAACAAGGGCAGTGGGATATCGTCGGGCAGCCGCCGCACTGCCCACAGCCCTTCGCGACGATCCAGCCCGAAGCCGCGAAAGGCATCCGCCTCCGCCAGGGTCACCAAGGCGCGATGGGACAGTGCCGTGCGACGCGTGAAATCGGTGAAGTCCCGATAGCCATAGCCGCGCTCCGCCATGATGGTGCGGGCATCGTCTTCGCGAAACCCGTCCAATTGGCGAAAGCCCAGCCTGAGGGCGAGTTCGCCGCCCGCGTTTCGCTCCAGGCGGCTATCCCAGTCGCTGAAAGCGGCATCGGGCCCCAGCACCGGCACGCCATGCTCGCGGGCGCAGCGCACGATCTCAGCGGGTGCGTAAAAACCCATCGGCTGGGAATTCAGCAGCGCCGCTGCAAATGCCGTCGGATGGTGGCGCTTGATCCAAGCCGAGACATAGACCAGCAACGCAAAGCTGGCGGCATGGCTTTCGGGAAAGCCGTAGCTGCCAAAGCCCTTGATCTGTTCGAAACAATTTTCCGCGAAAACGGGGTCATAGCCGCGCGCCGTCATGCGGCCGACGAATTTCTCCCGGAAACTGCCGATGGTGCCCACATTGCGGAAGGTTGCCATGGCGCGGCGCAGGCCATTGGCCTCTTCGGCGCTGAACTGCGCCGCTACGATGGCCAGCCGCATCGCCTGTTCCTGGAACAGCGGCACCCCCATGGTCTTTTCCAGCACGGTATAGAGTTCGTCGGCCGGGCCATGATCGGGATGGGGCGCTGGAAAGCTTATCAGCTTGGGATTGGCGCGGCGCTTCAGATAGGGGTGCACCATGCCGCCCTGGATAGGCCCGGGCCGCACAATGGCAACCTCCACCGTCAGGTCGTACATCGTGCGAGGCTTCAGCCGCGGCAGCATGTTCATCTGGGCGCGGCTTTCCACCTGGAACACGCCGATGGCGTCGGCGTTGCACAGCATGTCGTACACGCGGGCGTCATTCTGCGGCACGGTCGCGAGCGTCAGTTTCGGCATGCCGTCGGGCCCCGCGGCATGGATCAGGTCGAACGCCTTGCGGATGCAGGTCAGCATGCCCAGCGCCAGCACATCCACCTTCATGATGGCCAATGTGTCCAGATCGTCCTTGTCCCATTCGATGAACCAGCGGTCCTTCATCGCAGCGGGGCCGATCGGCACGGTCCAGTCCAGCTTGTAGCGCGCCAGCACAAAGCCGCCGACATGCTGGGACAGATGGCGGGGAAAGCCCATCAATCGATTGGCGAAATCCACCGCGCGCATGATGGCTGCGTTCTCAGGATCGGCTTCGCCCTGGCGCACCTGCTGCTCTTGCAGCTCGTCGCCATGATGACCCCAGACGGTATCGGCCAGTTTGCCGGTAATGTCCTCCGACAGGCCGAACACCTTGCCGACCTCGCGAATGGCGCTGCGCGGGCGATAATGGATTACGGTCGCGGTAAGGGCGGCGCGGCGCGTGCCATAGCGGCGATAGACATACTGGATGACCTCCTCGCGCCGCTCATGTTCGAAGTCGACATCGATATCGGGCGGTTCGCGCCGTTCGGTGTTGAGGAACCGCTCGAACAGCACGTCAATCTCGGTAGGGTCGACGGAGGTGACGCCCAGCGCATAGCACACAACAGAATTGGCGGCCGAGCCGCGCCCCTGGCAAAGAATTCCCTGGCTTCGCGCGAACAGCACGATGTCATGCACGGTGAGGAAATAATGCGCGATCTTGCCGGCGGCGATGAAGCGCAGCTCTTTTTCGGCGATGGCCGCAATCTTCGGCGGCACGCCGTGCGGGTAGCGCCATTTCAGCCCTGCTTCGGCGAGGTCGCGCAGGTGCTGGTCGGCGGTCTTGCCGCGCGCCACCGGTTCGCGCGGATAGCGCTGGCCCAACTCCGCCAGGGTAAAGCTGATGCGTTCGCAAAAGCGCAGGGTCTCCGCCACCGCTTCCGGGCAGGCGCGAAATAGGCGGGCCATATCGCGTGCCGGTTTCAGGTGACGCTCGGCATTGGCCTCAAGCCGCTTGCCCGCTTCTTTCAGGGTGACGTGTTCGCGAATGCAGGTGAGCACATCCTGCAATTCGCGCTGGTCCGGACGGTGATAGAGCACGTCATTCACGGCGATCAGCGGCACCCGCGCCTGGCGTGAGAGATGCTTCAGATCGCGCAGGCGGCGACGGTCCTCGCCGGTATAGAGCATGGACGCCGCCAGCCAGGTGTCCGCGCCCAGTTGTGCGAGGATCGGCGTTGCCGTTTCCAGGTCGGTGGGCATGACAATCAGAAGAAGTCCGCGGCGATGTTCGAGCAGATCCGTGAAATCCAGCAGGCATTCGCCTTTCTCGGTGCGCAGCTTTCCGATGGAAATCAGCCGCGACAGCCGCCCATAGGCCTTGCGGTTCTTCGGATAGGCCAGGATGTCTGGTGTGCCGTCGCGAAATACCAGCCGCGTCCCGATCAACAGACGCGGGCGTTTGTCTTCCTCCAAGGTCTTCCACACGGCATAGGCGCGCACCACGCCCGCCAGGCTGTTGCGATCGGCGATGCCGATGCCGGGATAATCCAGCTCCTGCGCCCGCACCACAAAATCACCCGGATGCGATGCGCCGCGCAGGAAGGAGAAGTTGGTGGTGACGGCCAGTTCCACATAAGAGGTTTCCGCATGGCTCATGCAAACACGCCCTGCATGTACCAGCGTGGCGCCAGGCCATGATCCAGTCCATCACGAAAGAGCCAGAAACGCTGACCCTCGCGGGTTTCGACACGGAAATAATCGCGCGTCAAACCGGCATGCTTCCACCATTCCATGGCGATGCGCTCAGGCCCCTCGGCGCGGGTGACGTCGAACCGCGCGCGGCGCCAGCGAAAGCGCCTTGGCGCGCCTTCGGGCACATCCGACACCGGCACATCTATCTCTTCGGGTCTTTCCAGCAGGCGCAATGGGCGACGCGGCGGCCCGCCCTTCAGGAAGCCGGCGCGGCGATGCAAAGGCCAGTCGCCGGCAAAATCGCGATCCTGCGCCGGCACGGCGGCAGCGGCGGCTTCCGGGATGTGGGTGTCCTGGGGCACGAAGCGCTGGACGCGATGCTCGCCAAACCGCACCGACAGGCGATCGACCAGGAAAGCGATCTGCCGGCGGGCATTCTCATTGGCATCGAAGCTGATGGTGGCAGGATTGGTTTCTTCCGCCAGCAGGGCTTCCAGCCGCACCACATCGAACCCAAAGCCCGCATCCAGCGGATCGATCAGCGCATCCAGTTTCTGACGCAACAGCCGCAGTATCACCGCCGGATCGTGCAGCGGCTCGCCGGCTCGGATCGCAATACGGTCCACCTTGCCGTCGGCACGGAAGAAGGCGGCTTCCAGCACCCGCACGCCGCGGCCCTCGCGCTCCAGCACGCCCGACAGCGACCCGGCCAGCGACAGCAGCGACGCGGCAATGGCGTCCTGGCTGACAATGGGTTCGGCGAAACGCTGCTCGGCCATCAGGTCGGGCAGGGGGCGGCGTGGCGTCAGCGGCTGTTCGCTTTCGCCCAGCATGACGCGAAGCCGGGTGACGAAGCCGCGTCCCAGCCGCTCCGCCAACTCGCTGGCCAGGCGTTCGGCCACCATGCCGAGGGTCTTGAGGCCGGCATGGCGCAGGGCGCGCAGGATATTGTCCTCGCAGTCCAGGGCGGTGATGGGCAAGGGTGCGATCACTTGTGCCTCGCCGCCGGGCGGCACGATGCTGCGCGGCGCATAACGCGCCAGCGCCCGCGCTGCCAGCGAGGTGCCGGCAATGGCGCCCTGCACGGCAAAGCCCTGCTCGCCGATCCGGCGGATCACCAGCGACAGCATGGCCGCCTCGCCGCCGAACAGATGCGCGGCGCCGGTGACGTCCAGCAGCAGGCCATCGGGCACATCCAGCGACACCAACGGGGTGAAGCGGTCGCACCAGTCGGCGATGCCGTCCAGCAGCTTGGCATCGGCGCGTTCGTCCGCTGCCACGATGGTCAGCGGCTGAACCATGGCGCGAGCATTGGCGAGCGGCTGGCCTTTGTGGAGTCCGAGTCTTTGCGCCCGTGCTTCCAGGGCATGGACGTGCAGTGCATTGCCGGATTTGCCGCTGACCACCAGGGGCGCATCAAACGGCGATGCGGCCTTCCTGGTAAGCCTGTCGGTGGGCAGGCGCGGCAGCCACAGCGCCATGATCCGCCGTGTTGAAACAGCCATGCTCGGGATTCCATTGCATCAGAAACTGGCCCAGTCCGCCCAAACGGTGGCGGGTGAGGGCGGCGTTGAAAATGGGATTGCCCCAGTCATCGTCATCGGTGCGCGAGGGGGCGCTCGCCACCCTCCAGCGGGTGAAGGCGGTACTGGGTTTTTCATGGGCACTTTCGCGCAACACGATCACGCTCGCCCCGCTCTCGCCACTGGCGAAGGACAGCCGCCGGCTGGCCACCAGGTCCAGGCACCGGGGCTGGCCGCTGATCTCCAGCAGCAACGCCCCGACATGGGGCGACGCCAGGATGTCGGCTGCCGCCGACAGGGCGTCGGCGGCGTTGCGGGTCTTCACCAGGATCAGGCTCTGCGGGGCGCCGCCCAGTTCGTGCAGGCCGTGGGGCGATACCGGCCCAAACTCCAACCCCTCGTAATCGGGCCGCACCCAGAACAAGGGTCTGGTGCCCGCCGCCACCAGGGCCAGCAACACGGCAAAGCCGCCGCCGCCCCAGCCCCCGGCAAAGACTTCGTGCAGGGCGCCCCGCCGCAGGCCTCCGCCCAGCACGGCATCTGCCCCCGCATGCCCCAAGGGCAGAGGCGTGCGGTCGGGTGGAAGACCATACCGCGCCAAGGAATGGCGCAAGCCCTCGATTTTTTCTCTATTGTTCATGTTATGTTCTATAATGCGCGAAGCTCCCAGAGAGTCAATTACGCGCTGGATGCATGGCTGCTTATTTACTGTGTGCACGTCTGGGATGTTGCGCCGCACCCGATGGCGTGATCGAATACTCTGTAATATCTACAAGAACGCGCAATTTTGTTGCTCTAGGTTGAGGGCGGAGAAGCTGCGCGCGAACGACTGTTGTTGGGGTTTGAAATGGGCTTGCCGCCGAAACAGGGTCTTTATGACCCTCGCAATGAACACGACGCCTGCGGCGTGGGCTTTGTCGCCAACATCAAGGGCGCCAGGTCGCATGAGATCATCGGGCTGGGTCTCCAGCTTCTGATCAACCTCGACCATCGCGGCGCGGTGGGCGCCGATCCCCTGGTGGGCGACGGTGCCGGCATCCTGATCCAGATTCCCGATCCCCTGCTGCGCGAATGGGCTGCCACGACTGGTGTCACCCTGCCCGAGCCGGGCAAGTACGCGGTCGCCATGTGCTTTTTGCCGCGCGAGGCCAAGGCGCGCGAGATCGTGGTCAAGCAGTTCGAACATTTCATCAAGGTCGAAGGCCAGAACCTGCTCGGCTGGCGCGACGTGCCGACCGATCCCGCCGGCCTGGGCAAGACCGTGCTGGATGGCATGCCGCTGATCCGCCAGGCGATCATCGCCGCGGGGCCGCATATCCGCGATGCCAATCATTTCGAACGCAAGCTGCTGGTCATCCGCAAGCAGACGCAGAACCCGCTGGCGGCGCTGGCCAAGAAGCACAAGCTGCCGGCTATCAACCAGCTCTATATGCCCAGCTTCTCGACCCGCACCGTGGTCTATAAGGGCCTGCTGCTGGCCCATGACGTGGGCCGTTTCTACAAGGACCTGCAGAACCCGCTGACGGTATCGGCGGTGGCGCTGGTGCATCAGCGCTTCTCCACCAACACCTTCCCAAGCTGGAAGCTGGCGCATCCCTATCGCTTCATCGCCCATAATGGCGAGATCAACACGGTGCGCGGCAACGTCAACTGGATGAATGCGCGCCGCCGCAGCATGGAATCCGAACTGCTGGGTCCCGATCTCGACAAGATGTGGCCGCTAATTCCGCACGGCCAATCCGACACAGCCTGCCTCGACAACGCGCTGGAGCTGCTGGTGGCGGGCGGCTATCCGCTGGCCCATGCGGTGATGATGCTGATCCCGGAAGCCTGGGCCGGCAACAAGTCCATGACCGCCTCGCGCAAGGCCTTCTACGAATATCACGCCGCGTTAATGGAACCCTGGGACGGCCCCGCAGCCATCGCCTTCACCGACGGCCGCCAGATCGGCGCGACGCTCGACCGCAATGGCCTTCGCCCGGCGCGCTACATCGTGACCGACGACGACCTCGTGATCCTGGCTTCGGAATCGGGCGTGATCCCGGTGCCGGAAGAGAAGATCAAGCGCAAGTGGCGGCTGCAGCCCGGCAAGATGCTGCTGATCGACTTTGAAGAGGGCCGCATCGTCGAGGACGAGGAGATCAAGCAGAAATTCTCCGCGGCCGAGCCCTATGAGGAGTGGCTGAAAGAGGCCCAGTACAAGCTGGAAGAACTTCCCGACCTGCCCGAAGATCAGCGTGCCACCGCAAGCGATCCCGCGCTGCTGCTCGATACCCAGCAGGCCTTCGGCTACAACCAGGAAGACATCCAGTTCTTCCTGGAACCGATGGCGTCGCTGGGTGAAGATCCGCTGGGCTCCATGGGCGCCGACACCCCCATCGCAGTGCTGTCGAAGAAGCCCAAGCTTCTCTACAATTATTTCAAGCAGAATTTCGCGCAAGTCACCAATCCGCCGATCGATCCGATCCGCGAGGAACTGGTGATGAGCCTGGTCTCGATGATCGGCCCGCGTCCCAACCTTTTGGGCCGCGATGCTGGTGCGCACAAGCGTCTGGAAGTCAGCCAGCCGGTGCTGACAAATTCGGACGTCGAGAAAATCCGCTCCATCAGCGAACTGGTGGATGGTGCCTTCCGCACCGCCACCATCGACTGCACCTGGCCTGCCAGCGAAGGCGCCGAAGGTCTGTCGAACGCGGTGCTGCGAATCTGCCACAACGCCACCGATGCGGTGCTGGCCGACAACAACATCCTGATCCTGTCGGACCGGGCTACCGGTCTGGACAACATTCCGATTCCGGCGGCGCTGGCCATCGCCGCGATCCATCATCATCTGATCCGCCAGGGCTTGCGCATGCAGACTGGGCTGGTTGTGGAAACCGGCGAAGCGCGTGAAGTGCATCACTTCTGCGTGCTGGCAGGTTATGGCGCGGAAGCCATCAATCCCTATCTCGCCTTCGAGACGCTGGAGCAGATTCGCGTGCGCTCCGGTCTTACCCTCAAGCCCTACGAAGTGCAGAAGAACTACATCAAGGCTGTCGGCAAGGGCATCTTGAAGGTCATGTCCAAAATGGGCATCTCCACCTACCAGTCCTATTGCGGCGCGCAAATATTTGACGCGGTGGGCCTTTCCAGCGAGTTCATCGAAAAATTCTTCACCGGCACCGCCACCACGATAGAGGGTATCGGGCTGAAGGAAATCGCAGAAGAAAGCGTGCGCCGTCACCGCGACGCCTTCGGCGACAATCCCATCTACAAGAACATGCTGGACGTGGGCGGCGATTATGCGTTCCGCCTGCGCGGCGAAGACCATGCCTGGACGCCGGATTCGGTGTCGCGGTTGCAACATGCCGTGCGCGGCAACAATCCGGACGAATATGAACTGTTCGCCCAGACCATCAATGACCAGAATGAGCGCCTGCTGACCTTGCGCGGCTTGATGGAGCTGCGCACCGGCACGCCCATCCCGCTCGACCAGGTCGAAGCCGCCAGCGACATCGTCAAGCGCTTCTCCACCGGCGCCATGAGCTTCGGCTCGATCAGCCGCGAGGCCCATACCACGCTGGCCATCGCCATGAACCGTATTGGCGGGCGTTCCAACACCGGCGAGGGCGGCGAAGAATCTGATCGATTCAAGCCGATGGCGAACGGTGATTCCATGCGCTCGGCCATCAAGCAGGTGGCGTCAGGCCGCTTCGGCGTCACCGCCGAATACCTGGTCAATGCCGACGACATCCAGATCAAGATGGCCCAAGGCGCCAAGCCCGGCGAAGGCGGCCAGTTGCCCGGCCACAAGGTGGACGCCAATATTGCCAAGGTGCGCCACTCCACCCCCGGCGTCGGCCTGATCTCGCCGCCGCCGCATCACGACATTTATTCCATTGAAGATCTGGCGCAGTTGATCCGCGACCTCAAGAGCGTCAATAGCAAGGCCCGCATCTCGGTCAAGCTGGTGTCGGAAGTGGGCGTCGGCACGGTGGCCGCCGGTGTCGCCAAGTGCCGAGCGGACCACATCACCATCTCCGGCTTTGAAGGCGGCACAGGCGCATCGCCGCTGACCTCGCTGATCCATGCCGGCAGCCCCTGGGAAATCGGCTTGGCCGAAACCCAGCAGACCCTGGTGCTGAACGGCCTGCGTGGCCGCGTCGCCGTGCAGGCGGATGGCGGCCTTCGCACTGGCCGTGATGTTGCCATCGCCGCGCTGCTGGGCGCCGACGAGTTCGGCTTCGCCACTGCGCCCTTGATCGCATCGGGTTGCATCATGATGCGCAAGTGCCATCTCAACACCTGCCCGGTCGGCGTCGCCACCCAGGACCCGGTGCTGCGCAAGCGCTTCACCGGCCAGCCCGAGCATGTGATCAACTATTTCTTCTTCGTGGCCGAAGAATTGCGCGTGATCATGGCGCAGCTGGGCTTCAAGACCGTCAATGAGATGACGGGCCGGGTCGACAAGCTCGACATGAAGAAGGCCATCGGACACTGGAAGGCCAAGGGCATCGACTTGTCGCGCATTCTTTACAGCGTCACGCCCAAGCCCGGTGTCGCCATCCATCACGCCGAAAGCCAGAATCACGGGCTCGAGACCGCGCTGGATCACGACCTGATCGCCGCCAGCCTGCCCTCGCTTGAGAATGGCCAGCCGGTGCAGCTTGAGCGCACGGTGCGCAATGTCGATCGCACCGTCGGTGCCATGCTGTCTGGCGAGGTCGCCCGTCGTCATGGTCATGCCGGCCTGCCGGAAGACACCATCAGCGTGAAGATCACCGGGACAGCCGGCCAAAGCTTCGGCGCCTTCCTGGCGCGCGGGGTTTCTCTCGAACTGACCGGCGACGCCAACGACTATGTCGGCAAGGGGCTTTCCGGCGGGCGCATCGTCGTCATGCCGCCCAAGGGGCTCAGCCGCGATCCGGCCAGGAACATCATTGTGGGCAACACGGTGCTTTACGGCGCCGTCGCCGGCGAAGCCTTTTTCCATGGCGTGGCGGGCGAACGCTTCGCGGTGCGAAACTCCGGCGCGATCTGCGTCGTGGAAGGCACCGGCGATCATGGCTGCGAATATATGACGGGCGGTGTGGTCGTGGTGCTTGGCAAGACGGGTCGCAATTTTGCCGCCGGCATGTCTGGCGGTGTCGCCTATGTCTATGACGTGGACGGCAGCTTCGAAAAGCGCTGCAACATGGCCATGGTGAAGCTTGAAAAGATCGCCGCATCGGATGGCAGCGACCATGCCGACCTGCCGCGCCAGCGCTCGGTCTCCGTGGCCGATCCCGGCATGGGCGACCTGCTGCGCTTCGATGCGGAACGCCTGAAAATCCTGGTGGAACGTCACCTGCTGCACACCGGCAGCGCCAATGCGCGGGGCTTGCTGGACAATTGGGACGCCAGCCTTGCGAAATTCGTCAAGGTGATGCCGTCCGACTATGCCAAGGCGCTTACCTACATGAAGGCGCGCGCCGCCTCGATTGCTGCTGAGTAGAGACCATGGGAAAGATCACAGGCTTTCTGGAAATCGATCGGCAGGATCGCTCCTACGAAAACCCCGAAGAGCGCATCCACAATTATCAGGAGTTCGTGAAGCCGCTGTCCAACGCCGATATCGGCAAGCAGGCGGCGCGCTGCATGGATTGCGGAATCCCCTTCTGTCACCAGGGCTGCCCAGTCAACAACCAGATTCCGGACTGGAACAATCTGGTGTATCGCGACCAGTGGCGCACCGCGTCGGAAAACCTTCACACCACCAACAATTTTCCGGAATTCACCGGCCGCGTCTGTCCCGCCCCCTGCGAGGCGTCCTGCACCCTGAACATTATCGACAGCCCGGTTACCATCAAGACCATCGAATGCCAGATCGTGGACCGCGCCTGGGAAGAAGGCTGGATCCAGCCGCAGGTGGCGGCGAATAAAACCGGCAAGACTGTGGCGGTGGTGGGTTCGGGTCCCGCCGGCATGGCCTGCGCTCAGCAACTGGCGCGCGCCGGCCACAGCGTCACGCTGTTTGAAAAAAATGACCGCATCGGCGGGCTGCTGCGCTACGGCATTCCCGACTTCAAGATGGAAAAGCACCTGATCGACCGCCGCGTCCGCCAGATGCAGGCCGAAGGCGTGGTGTTCCGGACAAGTGTGGAAGTTGGCTCCGGTGTATCGGTGCAACAGCTTCTGGCCGATTACGACGCCGTGGTGCTGTCGGGCGGTGCGGAAGCCCCGCGCGATTTGCCCGTGGAGGGCCGCGCGATGGAAGGCATCCACTTCGCCATGGATTTTCTCACCCAGCAGAACAAGCGCGTGGCGGGCGATCCGGAAGGCAAGGCGGCGCCCAAGGGCACGCTGTCGGCCAAGGGCAAACATGTGGTGGTAATCGGCGGCGGCGATACCGGGTCCGATTGCGTGGGCACCTCCAACCGCCAAGGCGCGGCGTCGGTGACGCAGTTCGAAATCATGCCGCAGCCGCCGGCGAAGGAAAACAAGCTGCTGGTATGGCCGGATTGGCCCATGAAGCTGCGCACTTCGTCCTCGCACCAGGAAGGCTGTGAGCGCGACTGGTCGGTGCAGACCAAGCGGGCCATTGGCACGGACGGCAAGATCACGGCGCTGGAATGCGTTCGCGTCGAATGGAAGCTGGGCGATGGCGGCAAGATGAACCTGGTGGAAGTGCCCGGCAGCGAATTTACCCTGAAGGCTGACCTTGTGCTGCTGGCGATGGGCTTTGTCGGTCCCATCAAGACCGGGCTGGTCGAGCAGTCGGGTGTCGAACTGGATTCGCGCGGCAACGTGAAGGCGCCGATGACCAGTTACCAAACCAGCGCCAGCAATATCTTTTCCTGCGGCGACATGCGCCGGGGCCAGTCGCTGGTGGTGTGGGCGATTTCCGAAGGCCGCGAAGCTGCCCGCAAAGTTGACATGCTGCTCACCGGCAAAACCGCGCTGCCAAGCAAGGATGCCGTAGGAATGTTTGCCGGGGTATAAGAATATAGAACGATAGTTTCCCTCCTTTTTGAAATTCCGCGCATCAAGCGGCGTGGGCGCCCGAAGGGCGGGGTGGTTCAATCGTTGTTTAGTTGTTTGTTCAGAACGTCATCCCGACGTAGGAGGGATCTCGCGTGCCACAGTAATCAATTATTACCGTGGCGGTAGAGATCCTTCGGCAAGCTCAGGATGACAGATGAGTATAGCCGTAGCTTTCTAGCCTTAGTCGAACCACCCCCAGCCCCTCTTTCAAAAAGGAGGGGAGCTGGTTGCTAGCCTTCTAACTAGTGGCTTCTAACCCCTTACTTCCAGCATTCATCCTTAACTTCGCCCC
>JBBQHU010000010.1:0-68901 GCA_038324265.1 Micropepsales bacterium
CTTCCAGGCGAACCACCAGCGGGACCGAGAGCGAAATTTCCTTGGCGGCGGCGATGATGCCTTCCGCGATGATGTCGCACTTCATGATGCCGCCAAAGATGTTGACCAGGATGCCCTTCACATTTGGATCGCTGACGATGATCTTGAAGGCCTGCGTCACCTTCTCCTTGGTTGCGCCGCCGCCGACATCCAGGAAGTTGGCGGGCTCGCTGCCGAACAGCTTGATGATGTCCATGGTCGCCATGGCCAGGCCTGCACCGTTGACCATGCAGCCGATTTCGCCGTCCAGCTTGATATACGAGAGGTCGTACTTGCTGGCTTCGACTTCCGCCGGATCTTCCTCGTCCAGGTCGCGCAGCGACTGGATATCCTTGTGACGGTAGAGCGAATTGTCGTCGAAGTTCAGCTTGGCATCCAGGCAGATGGCATTGCCGTCCTTGGTGATGACCAGCGGGTTGATCTCCAGAAGGCTCATATCCTTGGCGACAAAGGCGTCATAAAGACCCTTCACCACCTTGCCGACCTGCTTGGCGGCGTCGCCCTTGACGCCCAGCGCCACGGCGATCTCGTTGCCGACATAGGGGGAATAGCCGGCCACCGGCTCGACCTGGAAGGTATGGATTTTTTCCGGCGTGTCGTGTGCCACCGCCTCGATGTCCATGCCGCCTTCTGTGGAGACGATGAAGGCGATGCGGCTGGTTTCGCGGTCCACCAGCGCTGACAGATAGAGCTCGCGGTCAATCGCGGAGCCGTCTTCTATATAGATGCGCTTCACGACGCGTCCGGCCGGGCCGGTCTGGTGTGTGACCAGCGTCATGCCCAGCATGCGCTCGGCTTCCTTCTTCACGTCCTCGATGGATTTGACCACCTTGACGCCGCCGCCTTTGCCGCGTCCGCCAGCATGAATCTGTGCCTTGACCACCCAGACCGGGCCGCCCAGCTCCTGGGCCGCAGCGACTGCTTCGTCCACAGTAAAGGCAGCCTTGCCCCTCGGCACCGGCACGCCGAATCCGCGCAGTACTTCTTTGGCCTGATATTCGTGTATATTCATGGAGTTAGCCCCGGTGCGGGTGATGAAAATCGGGCGAACAATAGGGAGCCACGCCACTTTGTGCAACGCGGCAGATGGCCCCCGCCAGCCGGCAAGAATGCCAATCGGGAATGCCAGAATGCCGATAAAGAATGAAAGAGCGTCCCGCACGTGTGTGCGAGACGCTCTCCCTGACCATCCAGAGCCCCTACGCCCCGGATTCGTTCAAGCCTTGCGGCTGTTTGATCTGCCTACCAGCTGCCCTGGCCGACCCCGCCCGCCAGGCTCATGCCCGACAGGTGCAGTTCGCGGGCCTTGGCCTGTGCCGCTGCTGCCGCCATCCGCCGCTGTTCGGCCGTCATGGAGTAGCTGTAGGACGAGGAGACCTGGCTGGAGCCGCCGGCCATCTCGCGCTTCTGGTCCAGGCACACGCGGGTGACATAGGTGAAGAACATGTCGCCCGTGCCCCACTTGCGCAGGTTGTTACGTTCCGTGCAGTCCACCACCTTCTCGGCCAGCGCACATTTGAGCATGCCGTCCTTGTAGTGGCGCACGGCCTGGCCCGGGGCACAGGACAGGACCTGAGCGTCGTTCATTGACACGGCCATGCCCACATTGCTCATCATCACCGAGCCAACCATTACCTTCAGCACCGAACCCGGCAGGCAGCGGGCGACTTCGCCCTCATAGCCTGAATTGATCCAGGTATCGCCGACCATGTGGCTGGCGGGGAACTGGTGACCATCGGCGCTGACGCAGATGGCGTGAATCGCCTTGACGACGGTGGTATCGGCGAAGCGGCACTGGCCGCCGGCCTGCGCCGGAACCGGACCGCTGTAGCCCGCACCACTGCTTGGTACCGGTGCCGGTGCCGCGCTGCCCTGTGCCACGCCCGATCCGAGCGGACGGCCATAGCCATAGGCACCGGCCGGACCGCCCGGTTGAGCATAAGTGTAGCCACCATAACCAGCGCCATAGCCCGGACCGGCATTCTGGCCGTAGCCATAGCCTGAGGTGCCTGCCGCGGCGCCGCCATAGCCATAGCCCTGGCCGCCAGCTGCGGCGCCATAGCCATAACCCAGACCACCTGCCGGGGCGCCGTAGCCCTGGCCAGCCGCCGGAACGCCATAGCCATAACCCTGGCCCGCTGCCGGAGCTGCGCCGGCGTAACCATAGCCGGGAGCGGCACTGGCATAGCCATAACCGCCAGCCGGTCCATAGGCGGTGCCATTGCCGTTCGAATTGGCCACGCTGAAATTGCCGTTGTTGTTGGCATAGTCGGCGTAGCTGGAGGCAGCGTTGTATCCGTAACCCGTGGTGTTGTTGGCGACCTGGTTGTTGGCGTTCGAATTCTGGTTGTTGCCGTTGTTGCTGTAGTAATTCTGATTGTTGGCGTTCTGGTTGTTATTGTTCTGCTGGCTGTTGTTCTGATTGTCGTTGAAGTTGTTGTTGTTCGTATTGTCGTTGCTGGTGTTGTTGTTCGCGTTGTTGTTGAAGTCGTTGTTGTTCTGGCTGTTGTAGTTGTTATTCGCAACGTTGTTATTGTTCGCGTTATTGTTCGCGTTATTGTTCGCGTTATTGTTCGCGTTGTTGTTTGCGTTGTTGTTTGCGTTGTTGTTCGTCAGCGCATTGTTGTTGAAGTTGTTGCTGGTCTGGTATTGTGTCTGGTTCTGATTGTTTGCGAGATTGAACGTGTTGTTGCCAGGCGTGCCGCTTCCGCCGCCCGAGCCATTGCCGATACCCACGCCCACGCCCACGCCCACGCCGATGCCCGTGCCGGTACCCGTGCCGGTACCCGTGCCGGTACCCGTACCAGTACCAGTACCAGTCGCATTCGAATTGGAGTTCGCGTTGGCATTGGCAGTGTTGGCGTTGTTGTTCGTGCTGGTGTTGTTGTTGGTCGCGTTGCCGCCGGTGCCAATGCCCAGGCCCGTGCCATTGCCGCCGGTTCCGGTCGCGTTGGCGTTGCCACCGGTAGCGTTGCCACCCGTGCCATTGCCGCCTGCGCCGCCGTACCCGTAGCCGTAGCCGTTCGCCGTGGCGTTTCCGCCGGTCGCAGTATTGGTGTTGGTGTTGTCAGCTGTGGCGTTTCCACCATAACCATAGCCACTGGCCGTATTGGTATTGTCGTTGGTGGCATTGCCGCCATAGCCCGCGCCGCCATAGCCGGTACCATTGGCCGTGATTGTCGGATTGATTGTGGCGGTGTTGTCGGCGTTGCCGCCCGTGCCATAGCCGTAACCGCCGGCGCCGCCGGTCGCGGCGATGGTATTGGTGTTGTCGGCATTGCCGCCGGTCGCCCGCGCGCTGTTGTCCAGCGTATTGGCATTGGTGGCATTTGATGTGCCGCCGGTTGCATTCGACGCGCTGGCATTGTCCAGCGTGATAGCGGCGACAGAACCGCCTGTGGCCGAACCGCCGGTACCCAGAGCATAGACCGTCGAGGATCCGCCGGCGCCACCGGTGGCGTTGCCGCCTTCGCTGCTGGTGGTAATGGTCGGCGACTGTGTCTGCGCCTGGGTCAGATCATTGCGGTTGGTGGCCGTGCCGCCCGTGGCATTGCCGCCGGCCGCAGTCAGGGTCGGGCTGATCGTGGTGTCGTTGTTGGCCGTTCCGCCCGTGGCGGTCGAGGTGTTGGTACCGCCCGTGCCATAGCCGTAGCCGCCCGTAGCGGTGGTGTCGCCTACGGTGCCGCCCGTCGCATTCGCGGTTCCGCCCGAACCGCCGAAGCCACCTGCGCCGCCCGCGGCGTAAATGGTGGGCGAGATCGATGCGTCAACTGTCGGCGAAATCGTGACATTGGGCGCGATGGTGGCGTTGTTGTCCGAAGTCGCATTGCCGCCGGCGCCGCCAAAGCCCGAGCCGCCAAATCCAGTGCCACCGGTCGCGGAATTACTGATGTCGCCGGTGGTCTGCGCCTGGTCGTTGGTCTGGGCCAGCGTGATGGTCGGGTTGGCGGTCTGGTCGCCACCGGTGAAGGTGTTGCCGCCGCTGTTGCCGCCAAATCCGCCCGCACCGCCAAAGCCGCCCGCGCCGCCCGTTGCGGTGTTGGTGGGATTGGCAGTCTGGGTCACGTCGCCATTGGTCGCTGCGCCGCCCGCGGCTGCACCGCCGGTGGCGTTGCTGGACGCGTCGATGGTGATGGACGGGAACGTGCCCGAGCCGGTGCCGCCGGTGTTGGTATCGCCCGTGACATACACGGTCTGCGTCGGCGTCTGGGTGTTGGTCTGGTCGCCGCTGGTGAAAGTCGGATTGGCCGTCAGCGTCGGATTCGCAGTTTGCGTCTGCGCGTTATTGTTGGTCTGTGCCTGGCTGATGGTCGGATTGGCGGTGAAGGTATTGCCGCCGCTGTTGCTGTTGCCGCCCGTGGCGCTGGTGTCGCCGACGCTGCCGCCATTTCCGCCTGTGCCGGTTGCGGCAGCGGTGATTGTCGGATTGACGTCGATCGTGGGATTGGCGCTCGCAGTGCTGTTGCCGCCCTGGCCGCCCGTTGCGGTGTTGTCGCCGCCGGTGAACGTGCCGCCAGAGAAGGTGTTGCCACCGCTATTACCGCCAAAGCCGCCCGCGCCGCCCGCGGCGGAGGTATCGCCCACGGTGCCGCCGAACGATGTGATGGTCGGATTGAATGTAATGGTGGGCGTCGCTGTGGCGTTGCCGCCGGTCGCATTGCCGCCCGCACCACCAAAACCGCCCGCACCGCCAAAGCCGGTGCCGGACGCGGTGGTGTCGCCTACACTGGACGCGCCGCCAAAACCGCCCGCGCCGCCGGCTGCCGCATTGGTCGCGGTCTGGGTCTGGTCGCCGTTGGTCGCCGTACCGCCGGTGGCCGAGTTGGTGCCGCCGCTGCTGGTATTGTCGATGGTGATGTTCGGCGTCGAGCCGCTGCCCGAGCCGGATCCGCCCAGCACGAAGACCGTCACTGTCGGGGTGACAGTGGTGGACTGATCGCCGCTGGTGAAGCTGGGATTCGCGGTCTGCGTTTGGTTGTTGGTCGGGTTTGCGGTGAAGGTGTTGCCGCCGCTGTTTCCGCCCGTCGCCGTCTGGTCGCCGCCTGTGACATTGCCGTTGGTGGCGTTGCCGCCCGTGCCTGTGCCCGTGCCGGTGCCGTTGGCAGTATTGTCGCCGCCGGTGAGGGTGATGGGACCGTTGTTGGCGCTGGTGTCGCCGACGCTGCCGCCGAAGCCGCCCGCACCGCCGGTGCCCGACGACGTGATGTTGGGCGTGAAGGTGATGGTCGGGTTGGCGGTGGAGGAACCACCGAAACCGCCTGCGCCGCCGAAGCCGCCGGCTCCGCCCTGCGAAGTGTTGTCGTTGGTGTTGGTCGAGCTGCCGCCCGCGCCGCCGAAGCCGGTGCCCGAAGCGGTTGTGTCGCCGACGCTGCCGCCCGTGCCGGTGCCTGTTCCAGTACCGCCGGTGGCCGAGTTGGTGCCGCCGCTGCTGGTATTGTCGATGGTGATGTTGGGTGTGGAGCCGCTGCCGCCCGAACCGGTGCCGCCCAGGACGAAGATCGTCGCGGTGGGGTTGACGGTGTTGGTCGGGTTCGCCGTGTTGGTGTTGTTCGGCGAATAGCTGGGATTGAAGGTCGGGTTGAATGCCGGGTTGAAGGTCGGCGTGAAGGCGTTGTCGTTGGTGTTGGTACCAGTGTTCGTGCCGGTCGTGTTGCCGCCAGTGTTGGTCTGGTCGCCGCCTGTGACCACGATGGGACCGGTCGCCGCGGTGGTGTCACCCACGCTGCCGCCAAAGCCGCCGGCGCCGCCGGTGGAGGAGATGACGGGATTGACGCTGATGGTGGGGCTGGAGGTGGCCGTGCCGCCCGCGCCGCCAAAGCCGTTGCCGCCTGCACCGCCAAAGCCGCCCGCGCCGCCAAAGCCCGTGCCACCGGTCGCAGAGGTGTCGCCCACACTGCCACCCGCCGCCGCATTGGTGGCGCTCTGGGTCTGGTCGCCATTGCTGCCGCCAGTGGCGGCATTGGTGCCGGAGTTGGTGTTGTCGATGGAAATGGACGGGAACGAGCCCGAACCGCCGCCGCCCGTGCCGGTGCCACCGATGATGAAGACGGTGGCGGTATAGCTGGGGCTGGCTGTCTGGGTCGGGTTCGACGTCAGGTTCGGGTTGGCCGTGAAGCTGGGATTGGCGTTGAAGGTCGGGCTGGCCGTCTGGGTATTGGTCTGGGCCTGATCGTTGGTCTGCGCCTGGGTCGTGGTGTTGGCGTTGGTCGCGGTCTGGTCGCCACCGGTAAAGGTGTTGCCGCCGCTGGCCGAGGTCGTGTCGCCCACGCTGCCGCCCAGGCCCGTGCCGGTGCCGCTGGACGTGACGGTGGGGGTGAATGTGAAAGTGGGATTGACCGTGTTGGTCGAACTGCCGCCGGCGCCGCCGAAGCCGCCTGCGCCGCCAAAGCCGCCGGCTCCGCCGGTGGCGTTGCCGCCCGTACCGCCAGTGGCAGCTGCCGTGTTGGTGGCTGAGCCGCCCGTGGCGCTGTTGTCGCCGCCAGTCAGGGTGTTATCGCCGGTCTTGTTGGAATTGTCGGCCGAGTTGTCGATCGTCAGGTTGAGCGGCGAACCCGTGCCGCTGCCCGAACCCGAGCCGCCACCGATTACGAAGACGGTCGCGGTGGGCGTGACATTGTTGGTCGTGGTGTTGGCATTGGTCGGCGCATAGCTGTTGCTGGGCGAGAAGCTCAGCGACGGATTGAAGGTCGGGTTGAAGGTGGGTGTGAAGGTCGAGGTGTTGGTGCCCGTCACGTCGCCATTGGTCGCATTGCCGCCGGTAGCGTTGCCGCCATTCCCGCCCTGGCCGTAACCACCGAAGCCGTTGCCCGTGCCGCCATTGGCGGTGACGGTCGGGTTCGCCGTGGCGCTACCGCCATTGGCGTTGTTGTCGTTGGTGTTGGTCGAGTTGCCGCCGGCTGCTGCCGACGTGGTGTCGCCCACCGAGGCGCCGGACGCATTGCTGGAGGCATCGATGATGATGTTGGGGAGGGTGCTGCCTGTGCCGCCGCCCGTGCCGGTGCCGCCGATGACGAACACTGTGGCCGTGCCGCCGGTGCCGCCCTGGCCGCCTGCGCCGCCGAATCCGCCAGCACCGCCCTCGGCGGTGTTGGTGTTGTTCGGGTTGAAGGTATTGGTCGGGCTGACGGTGTTGGTGCTGGTATTGGTACCAGTGTTGGTGCCCGTATTCGTGTTGGTGCCGGTCTGGGCCTGGGTCTGGTCGCTGGTGGCGGTGGTGTCGCCAACAGTCGAGGTGCCGCCAGTGCCTGTGCCATTGCCGTTGCCGATCACGGTTAGCGCGATCGAGGGCGTCGAGCCCGTGCCGCCGCCGGTCGAGCCGTAATTGTTGTTGGTGACAGATCCGCCGGCGCCGCCATAGCCATAGCCGTAGCCATTGCCACCATAGCCGTTACCCGTGCCACCGGTGGCGTTGCCGCCCGTGCCCGTGCCGCCTGTCGCATCGTTGCTGTTGGTCTGGGCGCTGGCTTGCGTGTTGGTGTTGCTGCCGCCCGTCGCGGTGGTGTCGCCGGTGGTCTGCTTGGAGGAATTGTCGGCGGAATTGTCCACCGTCAGATAGATCGGCGTGGTCGAGCCGCCGCTGGTGCCGCTGCCGCTGCCCGAGCCCAGATTGATGACATAGACCGTGGCCTGTCCGCCCTGTCCGCCCTGCGCCGTCTGGCTTTGGGTCGGGGAATAGGTGTTGCTGGGCGAATAGGACGGATTGAACGTCGGGTTGAACGTGGGATTGAAGGTCGGTGTGAAAGTATTGACAGGCGTATTGACGTTGGTCGGCGTGTAGACATTCGTCGGCGTGTTGGTCGCCGTCGAGGTCTGCGTCTGGGTCTGGGTGCCGCCAGTCGCGGTGCCGCCAATGGTCGTGCTGCTGCCGCCATAGACGGACGCATCGTTATTGGATGTGGCGCTGCCGCCATAGCCGTTTCCGGTACCGCCCGTGCCGCCCTGGCCGCCGGCACCGCCGGCTGCGATGTTTGTACCGCCCGTGCCGGTACCGCCGGTGGCAGTAGAGGCGCTGGAATTGTCGTTCTTGTTGTTGGCGCTGCCGCCGGTCGCGGTGACATCGACCTCGGCGCCGCCGCCGGTGCCGCCATAGCCCACCCCGCCTGCACCGCCATTGGCCACGCCGCCGGCGCCGCCTTCGGAACTGGAGTTGGAGGTGCCGCCGGTGGCGCCGATCACAGTGATGTTGGTGGTGCCGCCCGAAGCGGTGGAGGTGCCGCCGGTCGAGGAATTGTTGTTGGTGCTCTTGATCGTTGAGTTGAGCTCGGAGATCGCCGCGGCGAGCGCCAGGGCAGCCGCGTCCGACGACGAATTGTTGTTGTTCGTCGTGGTGTTGTTGTTGTTATTATTATTGTTGTTGTTGTTGTTGTTATTGTTGTTGTTGCTACCGCCACCATTGCCGCCGCCGCCACCATGGCCGTTGCCGCCGCCATGGCCGCCATTGCCATAGTTGAAGACGTTGGTCTTCTGGATGTCGATATTCTTGGTGATGTTGATGTTCTTCGAGGCGTCGATGACCTTCGAATTGTCGATCACCTTCGAATTGTCGATATTCTTGGTGATATTGATGTTCTTGGAGGCGTCAATGTTGTTGGTGATCGTGATCGGCTTGTTGATCATGATCGGCTTGTTGATATTGATGCTCTTGGACGCATCAATATTGTTGGTGACGTGATTGTCCTTGTAGACGTTGATGCTCTTGGACGCGTCAATGTTGTTGTTGATGGTGATCGGCTTGTAGATGTCGATCTTCTTCGAATTGTCGATATTGTTGGTGACGCGATTGTCCTTGTAGATGTCGATCCGCTTGGACGCGTCAATGTTCTTGGTGAAGCTGATATTGTTGTTGACGTCGATCCGCTTCGAATTGTCGATATTGTTGGTGACGCGGTTGTCCTTGTAGATGTCGATCCGCTTGGACGCGTCGATATTCTTAGTGAAGTTGATGTTATTGTTGCTGTTGACGTCGATCCGCTTGGACGCGTCAATGTTCTTGGTGAAGCTGATATTGTTGTTGACGTCAATCCGCTTCGAATTGTCGATATTGTTGGTGACGCGATTGTCCTTGCTGACATTGATCTGCTTGGACGCGTCGATGTTCCTGGTGAAGTTGAAATTGTTGGTGACGTCGATCTTGTGGCCACCGCCAAAACCGGCCTGGTTGCCGCCGCCCGTGCCTGAAGACTGGCCGCTGACATCAATTTTGCGGCTGTTGTCGAAGTTGCGGTTGCCGCCGAACACAGATGGGGTGGAGGGGGCCTGGCTGCCCTGCACGTCGATCTTGCGCGAGCCGCCGAAATTGTGGCTGCTGCCCAGGCTTTTCGTCGTGTCGAAGTTCATGCGCTGCGACGTGTCGGTCGCGGGACTGTTGCCGCCGCCGAACACGTTCAGCTGACGGCCGCCAAAACCGGCGCGGTTGCCGCTGTCGAAGCTCTTGGGCGTTTCAACATTCATGCGCTGCGAGGCCGCATTGCCTGCATCGCTGTTGTTGCCGCCAATGACGTTAAGCTTGCGGCCGCCGAAAGTCGTAGCAGTGTTGGTGTCGATATTGTGGCTGCCAGCATTCACGCTGGGAACGGCGCTGTCCGGGGTGCGATTGCCGCCACCAAAGACATTGAGCGGCTTGCTCATACCGATATTGCCGCTGACATTGGTGTTAATGTTGCCGACATTGGGCCGGAAGGCGCTGGTCGAGTTGACGCCCGGAACGCCCGGCACATTCATCTGGCGAATGTTGTTAAAGCCCGCCAATCCGTCGCAGGTCACATTTGAGACACCGGCACTCATGCCGGAAGGACGTCCCCATGTCTCAAGCTGGCTCATGCCGCTGGCTTCCGCAGCCAGCGGTTCAATCACCATGCCGGCCGAGGCCAGCGCTGAAGTGAGGTACATCAAAGACTTGACGGACATTTGTACTAATCCTTCGCCATTAGGGGCATGAATGGTCGAGACAGACGCTTCATGATCCGTGCCAGCTAGGGAGCCCCCAATGTGAAGTCCGTCCCAAAACGGGACGGCGCTTTTATTGCGGTCAGTGTGGGGCACAACCGATAAAAATCCGGTAATCGCGGAAACCAAATTCGGTAAATAAGTGGCCCATTTCGGGAATATGGCCTGCGATCTGCGCATTAGCGCTGCGTAAAGGCTGATGGCATGGCTTTCGCTCTGTTGGTTCCCAAGAGGCCGCAAGGCGTTCCGTTACGGAGCATCGCGGTCAGGTCACAAGGGAATGACAGGGGCCATGAAGCACAAGAATTCGCATCTCCTGGTGGGTTACTGGAGTCGGCTGCGCAAAGGCCGCGACGTGCCCGACCAGACCGACATCGATCCGCGCGCCATCAAGCGCCTGCTGTCCTATACGTTCATTCTGGATTGCGAAAATCCCGCTCGCCCCGTTTACCGTCTTGCCGGTACTGCGCTGTGCGAACGCTTCGGTTTTGAACTGAAAGGCACCAGCTTTCTCGCCCACTGGGAATCCCAGTCCGGCCTTTCGCTGGCTTCCCTGCTGCGCCAGTCGCTGAAGGCCTGCCAGCCGGTATGCCTTTCCTCCATCGCTGCCACTGCCGACAACGGCATGGTCGAGCTGGAAACCATTCTAACCCCGGTCTCCTTCAACGGCGGTCAGCCGACACGCTTCTTCGGCATGGTGCAGATGCTGAGCGATCCGACCCCGCTGCTGGGCCGTTCCATTGCCTATGAACGCCTGGTGGGTTCGCAGCTGATCCAGGAAGACGAACCGCTTCCCCAGTCCGACCAGAACCAGCCTCCGCCGCCCCCGCCGCCTCCGCCGTCGCTGCGTGCGCATCCCAAGGCGCCGTATCTGCGGCTCGTGTCCTCGCAGGAAAGCCCCGCCTTCCTGCATTTCGGTTCAGGCGATCTGCTGCAGAAGATGTTTGATGTGATCGGTCGCTGGCGTGCCGCCAACAGCCAGGACTATAGCCGCTTTATCTAGCGAGGCGGCGTCGTGGTGGACGGTGTGTTGAGGTCCTGACGCTGCGCAGCAGGGTCGTTCTTCAGCGGATTGTCCACCGGGTCGGCACGCAGGATATCGCGGTCCAGCCGCGCGGCCGATGCCTTCTGCTGCAGATAGGGAATCTCATAGGCCTCGACCTTGGCGCGATACGCCTCGAAGGTGGCTTCGTCCTGGGCCGTGCGCTTGTCGCAACGTTCCGCCGGCAGGCCCGCCTGTTCCTGGCACCACAGGTCGAAATTCATCTCCTGCACACGGTAGTTGCTGTTGCGCTGGGCCGATGCCGGAGTCAGGGCCGGTGCGGCGGCGATCAGGGCAGCGATGACCAGGAGAGCTTTGTTCATGGCTGCAAGGTTAGGCGTTTTGCGCCGCCGGCCATAGCCACAAAAAAGCAACGGCCCCGCTCTTTTTGAGGAGCAGGGCCGCGCCGAAGTCTCTTAACGGTACGATCAGGGCTGAAGCGTAATCACCGTGCGGCGGTTTTGGGCTTCCTTGACGCCGTCCTCGGTCTGGACGGCGAGGTCGGTTTCGCCCACGCCGCTGGCATGCAGGGCGGCGCGGCGCGCGCCCATGTCCACCAGTGCCTCGACGACCACATTGGCCCGGTGCACCGACAGTCTCTGGTTATAGGCATTGTCGCCGGAGGTGTCTGTGTGGCCCACCACACTGATGTTGGTCTGGCCGCCGGTGCGGGCGGTGGTGATCACATCGGTCAGAACCTTCAGCTGCTCGGCCTTGAGGGTCCAGGAGTCGAAGTCGAAATAGACCGTGAAATCGTTGCTGGCAGCAACCGGCGCGGGCGCCGGGGCAGGGGGCGGCGGCACAAAGGCCGGGGGCGCCGGGCGGGCGGCGGTTTCCAGCCGCAGCAGAGAGGTGTCCAGCGAGGACTTGCAGGCTTGGCTGGCGGCAGCGGCGCTGGGCACGGTGCCGTACAGGATCCAGCAGTCGTAATCGGCCTGGGCGCGGGCGGCCTGTTCGGGGAACTTGTCCTTGCCATTGGCGAGCGCATTGGTCAGGCGGCCGCGGATGCCGGCGGCAACCTGGTCCGGGGCGGCTTCGGGTTCCGGCTCGCTGCCGGCCGCGGCCATGTCGGCCTTGGCCTGGAATGCCTTGGCCAGCAGGTCGCTGGAAGTGTCACTGCCGCCGAAAAGATCGAACGACCAGAAGGAACTTTCCTCGGCCGCGTCGGCGGGAAGGCTGGCCGCTTGGGCGGCCAAATCGCCGTAATTCTTGCTCAGGGCCTGGGTAAAGGGCGAGCCGGCGGGGACGTCCATCGCATCGCTGTCGTCAAACATGGAACAGCCTGCGACGCCGACGGCAAGGATGCTGGCGGCGGCAAGCATGGCAAGGCGGCGGCCAGTGCCGCGAAAATCGGCGAGAAAGCGCATATCTAGATCCCTGGCTGGCGGCTCGATCCCACAGGGCCCCAGCCCCTGGCGTCACCGCAAACTTTGCGCAACTCCTATAGCGCGGGG
Organism: Micropepsales bacterium; assembly: GCA_038324265.1. GTDB lineage: Bacteria > Pseudomonadota > Alphaproteobacteria > Micropepsales > Micropepsaceae > Rhizomicrobium. The sequence continues at coordinate 12,481 of JBBQHU010000010.1, forward strand.
GAACCGTCTGAAAAAGGCCCCCGTCCCAAAATGGTTTCCAGACGGAAAAACCCTGAAATTCCGTGAATCTGCGCCCCGCCGGTAACCTCCTGTTGACCTAGACGGGGGTAAAAGATGGTTGGGACATTAACAATTGGGGCAGGTCCGTGCAGGGCTTGGCATTGGCCATGAAGGATGCGGAACCGGTCGTCGCCAAATCTGGCGCCGAGCGTCGGCGCTTCCGGCGCGTAAAGCTGGACATGCCTGGCCGGCTGTTCGTGCCGTCTGACGCGCGCGAAGCCCGCTGCACCATTACCGACCTTTCTCCCGGCGGCGCGGCGATTGCCTGCGAGACAGTTCCCGACGCCGGTACGTCCGTCGTTATCTATGTCGATGGCTTCGGCCGCTTCGAAGGCACGGTTGCCCGCCGCGACGGCTATGGCTTCGGTGTCTCTTTTGTCTGCACACCCTCCAAGCGCGAGCGCACCGCCGAACAGCTCATCCTGTTCATGAACAAGTCCCTTGTGGACGAGACCGTCCTGCGCCGCCATGAGCGCCAGAGCCAGAAAGGCTTTGCCAAGTTCACCCGGGCCGACGGCACCATCACCCAGTGCGAGGTGATGGACATCTCCGTCGGGGGCGTCTCGCTCAAGACCGATGTCAAGCCGCCGATCGGCGAGTTCGTGCTGATTGCCCAGATGGCCGGCAAGGTCGCCCGTCATCACAGCGACGGCATCGGCATCCAGTTCGTGGGCCAGGAAAAGGCCGCCGAACCGCAGTTGAACATCAACGTCGTTCGCTAGCCGCCGTCTCGCGATTTCGAACTTCGCCAGTGCAATCGCGCGGCGCACGTCGCGCAGCAGCGCGCGCGTTTCGGCGCGGATTGCGGACAAGGTGGGGAAAGGCTTTCGCGCATTGGCGTTGCCCGGCTGGCCGCCGCGCTTCCTTCGCGCAATGATTCCAGTCCTTTGCCGATTATTCGTTTTGACGCTTTTCGCGCGCCCCTCCCCCCCGGGGCAGGGGACAAGGGGTGGACTGGGCGGGCGATGCGATATGTCTTGGCTTCGTCATGCGCGCATTCTACCGCACGGCGAAGGTGTGGGGATAAGTTGTAATGTCTGGAAAGCCGCTATGCGGCCCGCGGGATCACCGCAGGCCGGGCATCAGCGGCAATAATGCCGATAACCGTCATAGCCCAGATAGGTGCCGCTGCTGCGATCAAAGGATCTGTAGCGGCGCTCGCAACTCGCAATCCACTGGCGGTCGCTCATGCGCGAACGGGCATAGTCGCGGTCGTTGCTGGAACCGGCGATGGCCGCGCCCAGCACCAGGCCGAGGAATCCGGCCGCGATGGCGGAGCTGTTGTCGCGGCGATAGCCGCCATAGTTGCGGTTGTAATAGCCGCGGCCGTGGCGACGGTCCCAATAGCTGCGGTCGCGGAACGCGTCCCGGTTATTGCCCGGGCGGCCATAAGTGTTGTTTCGATTGTTCCGACGATCGCGGATTTCATAAAGCCGCCCATCCGATTGGGCGCCGTTCTGGCCAGCCATATAGTTCAGCGGCTGCATTTGCTGGTGGACCGGTCGTGCTGCGGCGGGCAATCCGGTGCCAGAGAGGGTCATCAAGGCGATAAGGGCGGCGGCGCAAGTTCTGCGCATGGGATTGCTCCGTTCTGTTGGGTTGGGTGGGCGGGCGACCTGCGGCAGGAAACCTACATCGGCATTACCATGCCGCGCTTGCCGACCTTCTGCGCTTCGCCCGTCAGCTTTGCGGTGATGTAGTGGACGGCGAAGCTGGCGAAGTCCTGCCCGCCGGTCCAGAAATGCGCCGTGTGCGGTTCGAAGCGCATCAGCACTGCGTCGCCGGTTTCGGGGCCCTGCGGGAAGTGAATATCGGCATGGCTGTCCCACAGCTTTTCCATCATGCCGCGGTCTTCGCTGAGCGAGGCCATGCCGTTGAAGGCGATATGGTCGCCTTCGCCGCCATTGGAAAATGTGACCAGCATCGACTTGGCGCTTTCGCCCTTGGCGACAAGGTTGTTTTGGCGCGGCAGGATGAACCAGATGACATTGCTGTCGTCCTGGAAGCGGGCACGGACGGGCCGGGTGCCGGGCTTGTCCGCCTGGGGCTGCGCCGTTCCATTCTGCGGGCCATTCTGCAGGCCATTTTGCGGACCATCAAGTTCGACCATCATGGTGGCGCGCGTGGAGATCATTGCGACCTTGATGGACTTGGCCAGTTGCCAGACGCGGGTTGCGTTGCGGGCCATGTCTTCACTGGGGAATGTGGTGTTCATGTGGTGTGCCTTTCAAACGGGTTTCGAGACGGGCGGGTTTCGAGAGGGGGTTCTGAGGGTGTTCGTCAGCTGGCGAACAGATTCCAGATCACCATGCCGGCCACCGTTGCCAGCACCAGGCTGATGCCCAGCACGTAGCGCATGGTGCCAAACTTGACGCCCTGCGTGGCGGCGGTTTCCGACAGTGTCGTGCGGTTTTCGTTGTTCATTGGCTCTCTTTCGCTTTCTTTTCTGGTTCTTTTTGGCCGCAGCGCGGTGCGAGGGCACAAGCGCCAGCCAACCAGCAAGCGGGTTCACGCAAAAGGTGAATTGCTGAGCTTCGCGGAGCGATTGCTCGCTCCCGTGTATAGGGAACGTGTCACGGGGTGTTTCGATCCCCCGAAGTGCGCGCAAGCGAGAAGGCAGACAAAATTCAGCATTTGGCCGCTAAGCTGGGTACGCACGATTCCCCTTTTTCGAAGGCCCTTTCATGCCTCTATTCGCAGTGGCGATCTTCACCAGCGCTTTCCTGCTGTTCTGGGTCCAGCCGCTGTTCGCCAAGATGATCCTGCCGCTTTTGGGCGGATCGCCCGCTGTGTGGGCCACGGCGATGATGTTCTTCCAGCTGGTGCTGCTGGCGGGCTATGGCTATGCGCATCTGCTGACCCGTCGTATTCCAAGTTTGCGCGGGCAGGTTGCGGTCCATGCGGTTGTGGTCGCCATTGGGCTCGCATTTCTGCCCTTTGCGCTGCCCGCATCCGTGGTGCCGCCATCCGGCGGTTCACCTATTGGGTGGCTGGTAGGTGTCCTGGCGATGCGGGTGGGCTGGCCCTTCTTTGCGCTGTCGGCGTCGGCGCCGCTGCTGCAGGCCTGGTTCGCGCGCGGCCGCCCCGGTCGCGATCCCTATATCCTGTATGCGGCCAGCAATGCGGGGAGCCTGCTCGCCCTGCTGGCCTTTCCCGTGCTGCTGGAGCCGTCGCTGACACTTGCGGGCCAAAGCCATTCCTGGCGGCTGGGTTATTTCGGTCTTCTGGTCATCCTGGCGGCAATCGCGCTGGTGCTGCTGCGCCGCAAGACGTTGGCGCCTGTGGCGCTGCGCGAAACGGCTGGTGGCTGGCGGCAACGCCTGACCTGGATCCTTCTGGCGTTTGTCCCGTCCAGCCTGCTTCTGGGCGTCACCACCCACATCACCACCGATGTCGCGTCCGCGCCCCTGTTCTGGGTGGTGCCGTTTGCGCTGTATCTTGTCACCTTCATCATCGCCTTCGCCCGGCCCATTGCGCGTGAGGGGCTGCTCAAGGCCCATGCCGCCGGCATCATCGCCATTGCGGCCGTGACCTTGCTGACCGTGGTGTTCGCGCTGGGCGGATCGGTGGCGGTGACGGTGGGGCTGCATCTTTTCACCTTCTTTGTCACGGCGCTGCTCTGCCATGCCGAGTTGGCGCGGCGGCGGCCCGCAGTGTCGGGCCTCACCAGCTTTTACTTCTGCATGTCCATCGGCGGGGCACTGGGCGGGGTGTTCAATGCACTGGTGGCACCAGCGATCTTTTCGTCCGACGTGGAATATTACCTGGCGCTGGTGGCGTCCTGCGCCCTGCGCCTGTTCATGACCGAGCACCGCGCGAAGTTCACGCTGCGCGACGTGGCCATGCCGCTGGCGCTGGGCGGTGTGGTGGCGGCGGTGGCGTGGCATTCGGTGGACGCCACGCCCTACAGCATGACGGGGCGCATGCTGTTCCTGCTGCCGGTGGCGCTGGCGCTGTATTATTTCTCGCAGGCGCCGCTGCGCTTTGCGCTGGGCGTGGCGGCGGTGCTGGGGGCGGCGGTCATGGTGCAGGGTTCGGTGGATGTGCTGGCGTCGGAGCGCAGCTTCTTTGGCATCAACCGGGTCAAGCTGCTGGACCATGGCAGCAAGACCGCGCTGGTGCATGGCACCACCGTGCATGGCCTGGAGTTCACCGATCCGGCGCACTGGCGTGACCCGCTGGCCTATTATGCCCGCGTCGGCCCGGTGGGCCAGATGTTCGTGGCCGATCACCCGCGTGCGCGCGCCGCGCTGGTGGGGCTGGGGACCGGGGCGCTGGCCTGTTATCGCCCGCCGGGCGCCGACTGGACATTCTTTGAGATTGATGGCGCCGTGGTGCGGCTGGCGCGCGACACGCGCTATTTTCATTATCTGCAGCAATGTCCGGGTTCGAAGGTCGTGCTGGGGGACGGGCGGTTGTTGCTGAAGGCGGCGGCGGACCGGTCCTATGACCTGATCGTGATTGATGCCTTCAGTTCGGATTCCATTCCCACGCACCTGCTGACCCGCGAGGCCTTTTCGCTGTACCTGAAGAAGCTCAGGCCGCATGGCGTCATCCTGTTCAATCTCAGCAACAAGTATCTGAAGCTGGGGCCGGTGCTGGGGACGGTGGTGGACAGCGTTCATGCCCATGGCCGGCGACTGCTGTTCTATCCATCGCAGGCACAAAGTGCGCTCGGCGCATCGGGATCGGAATGGATGGTGATTGCCGCTGAAAAGGCCGACCTGGATTTGGTGAACTGGCCGGTGACGCATGCCGAGCCGGGGGCCGCGCCCTGGACCGACGACTTCTCCAATATCTTCCACGTCATCCAGTGGTAGCTAGAAGCGATAGCCGATCATGGTCATCGCCGTCACGTTGGTATCGTCAAGGCTGATGGGGCTGCGGGCAGCGGGGCCCATCAGGCGCACCACGCTGGCATTGCCGCCGACAAACCAATGGCGGTTCAGGTTGTAAATCAGCGTAGCGCCGCCGCGCACATCCTTCACGCCGGCACCGGCGCTGAAGACAGGGAAGGCCGAGGCGAGGGCCTGGGGCGCGGTGACCCCGAAATAGGCCTGGGTATAGTTGCCGTTGGCCCAGCTGGCGCGGACATTGGGAATGAGAATCAGCTTTGGCGTCAGTGGCAGGGCCAGCGAGAGGCCGAGATTGGCCAGGATGCCGGAATTCTGGGCTCCGGTGAACTTGGTGCCCGACAGTTCGACCCCCAGTGGTCCCAATCTATATTCCGCAAAGGCGCGCAGGCCCAACGCCGCATCGATCGTTCCCAGCCCCCGCAGTCGGTCGTCGCCGCTGTCAAAAATGCCGCCGGTGCTGTGATCCTTGCGGCCCGGGTCAAAAGTGAGGCCGCCGCCGATGCGCAGGTGTTTGTTGTGCCATGCGGCGCTGAGCCCGCCTTCGCCGAAGGAAATGGTATCGCGCCACTTGACCGTGACCAGCGGCAAAGGTCGAAACCGCGAACGGTCGCTGCCTTCGAAGGTGGGGCGCAACATGCCGGCGGCGCCAATGCTGATGTCCCAGTCGCGGGGCGGCCCGCTCGCGCGTTGGGCCAGGGCAGGGCTGCACGCCAGAAGGGCGCATGCCGCGATGGTCGGGAGGAGAATTTTCACGTCAGAAACCTAGGGTATCGCGGCGGGTTCGCCTAATCGCTCAGGCCATCATCATCTGCGCGCGGTAGCGACGCTTGCCAGCAAATTTCATGCAGGAAAACTGGATCAGGAACAGTGCGATCTTGCTGCCGGTGCCCCATAACGACATGACGATGCCCCACATTTCCACGCTGCAGGTCAGCGCCAGCACCAGGTTGAGCACCGCCGAGAAGAACATCATCGCGGCCCAGACATAGCCAAAGGCGATGCCCAGGTCGGGCACATACTGGATGGCGCGCGGCGGCAGGTAACGCATCATCCAGCCCCGCTGCATCATCGCCCAGGCCACCGCCAGATAGATGACGGTGGGCTTGAGCATCACGAAAACGGGGTTCTGGGTGAGATAGCTGGCGGTGCCGGAGGCGAGCACCAGCAACAGGCTGATCCATTGCAGGGCATCGATCTTCTGGCGCCGGATTAGCCGCCAGCCGATCTGCACGACGGCGAGCGCCACGCCCACGCCCACCGACAAGGTGACATTGTGGGTCAGGGCATAGAGCGCCACGAAGAAGATGGTGGAAGCGAGATCCGCCGCCAGGGCGCGGCCGGCAAAGAAAAATTCTTTCATTGCACGTCAGCCTTACAGGACGTTGTCGTTGTAGAGCGTGGGTTCGACGATGCCAAGTTCGCGGCGCACATCGCTCAGTTGGCGCGACAGCAGGGCTTCGAAATCCAGGTTGTGAAAAGGCTGCGACAGGATGCCGTTTCGCCAAGCCTGTTTGACCGCGCTGCGGGCGGCCTTGGGCAGGCGTGACCAAGACATCGCCACAATCAGCGCCTGGCCGAGATTTTTGGAATGGCGGTACATGTAGGCCAGCAGGCACAACTCGCCCAAGGGGTCGCGGCCGTATCCGGTGAGAATGTGGGTGAGGTCATGGGCGTCGCGCATGCGGTTGCGGAAAAGCTGCGCGTCGGGCGGCAACGGCTCGTTCTCCCAGTCCTGCGAAGCCTGCACCAGGCCATCGGCGGATAGTTTTTCGGTGTCCATGAAGTCGAAATAGGCGCGGCCCATGCTCCCGGCGGGCAGGGCGGCCAGGCTGTTGCGATCTTCCAGCACCGCAAGCAGCGAGCGCTGTTCGCGCAGTATGCGTGCACCGGTGGGGCTGGCCTTGAAGCGCTCGAAGGTGCGGACGCCCGAACGGCCGCGCAGGGCGCGGAAGATCACGAAGATCTGGCGGGTGTCCTCGCCATTGGCCATCAGGGCGCGCACGGCCCGGATGGCGGTGAGGGGGTGCAGGCTTGTGTCGTTTGCGAACGCGGTGGTGGTCATGGCAGAACCTCTATTGACAGGACTGTTATTACAACTACCTACAGTATTGTCAACAGTGAGGTAAGCCATTGGCGGTCAAGGAAAAACGGGTTCGCCGGAAACCGGAAGAAGCCCGGGCCCTGATTCTGGATGCGGCGGAAAAAAGCATGGTGGCTGACGGTCCGGCCGGCATTCGCCTGCAGGATGTGGCCAAGGCGGCGGGGGTTTCGCATCCCACCATCCTGCATCATTTCGGCAGCCGCGAGGGGCTGGTGCGGGCGCTGAACACGCGCACGCTGGAAGACTTTCGCGCCGCGCTGCTGGCCAACATGAAGGCGACCACCGGCAATGGCGATGACGGCATCGCGCTGAGTTTTGCGATGTATCGCAACGGCCTGGCGCAGCGCATGTTGTGGCACCTGCAGGCCAATGAAGATCCCAAGGGTCGGCTGGATATCTTCGACAGCATCGTGGATGCGCTGCACGAATTGCGCAAAAACTTCGCGCGGCCGGGCCATGAGCCCGATATCGCCGACACCCGCAATGTCGTGCACATGGTGACGGTGGCGGCGCTTGGCGATGCGCTGATCGGGTCCCGTCTGCGCCAGGCGGGCGAGAAAGAGCGCGAAGCGGGCGCGGCGTTCGAGAAATGGTTCAGCGACCTCATAACCCTGTTCATGACCGCCAAGGCGTGAGTAGGCTGGCAGGCCAAGCGAGGGAATACGAATGCGCAAACTGGGACTGATGGCGGCGGCACTGGTTCTTGTGGCGGGTGGCGCCATGGCTGCGCCACGTAACCAGCAGGTTTACAAGGCGGTTCAGGCGAACCGGGCCGGCGCACTCGATCTGCTGCGCGATCTGGTCAACATCGATTCCGGCAGCGGCGATGTCGAAGGCGGCAACAGGATCGCGGCCATTCTGGCGGCGCGGCTGACCGCGATCGGCGCCGAGGTGCACCGCGAACCCACCGAGGCGCCGGGCCTGCCCGACAGCCTGGTGGCGGTGCTGCACGGCACCGGCAAGGGCAAGATGCTCATGATCGCGCATCTGGACACGGTGTTCGGTCCCGGCACGGCGGCGGCACGGCCGTTTCGCATGGATGCCATCCGCGCCTATGGCCCCGGCGTGGGCGATGAGAAGGGCGGTGTTGTGAATGCGGTGATGGCGCTGAAGATTTTGCATGACATCGGCTTTCGCGATTACGCCACCATTACCCTGATGATCGACAACAGCGAGGAGCGCGGTTCGCCAGGTTCGACCGCACTGATCAAGCGGCTGGCGGCGCAGCATGATGTGGAATTCAACATGGAGCCGGGCGATCCGCCGGATGTGCTGACGGCGTGGCGCAAGGGCTCGGCGAGCGTGCGGCTGGTGGTGAAGGGCCGCGCTGCCCATGCCGGCGTGGCGCCGCAGGATGGCCGCAATGCCGCGCTGGAGCTGGTGCACCAGATCACGGCGCTGGATGGTGCCTTTCCCAAGTCGGGCGACGGCACCACCGTCAATCTCACTTTGATGTCCGCAGGAACGCGCGGCAACATCATCCCCGACAGCGCCGAGGCGACGTACAGCGTGCGCTATCGCCAGCCTGAAGCGCTGGCGGCGGTGCTGGCCAGGATGAATGAGACCGCCAAGGTCACGGCGATTGCCGACACCAGCGTCACGGTGGTGCCGCCGCCCAGCGGATTTCCGCCGCTGATCCAGAATGCGCGGATCGATGCGTTGGCGGCGCGGGCCAATGCGATCTATGGCGAAATCGGCAAGACTGCGGGACTGGGCGGCAATGGCGGCGCGTCAGAATCGGCCACGGCCATGTCGGTGGGGACGGTGGCGCTGGACGGACTGGGCCCGGTGGGCGGCGATTTTCACTCCGACAAGGAATGGATCGACCTGAACAGCGTGGCGCCGCGACTGTATCTGATCACGCGGTTGTTGATGGAGACGGGGAAGAACCCGCCTGCGAAATAAATGTCATGGCCCGGCTTGCCCCGGCCATGTCAAACTATGCCAAATTCTGAATCTGGCTTGAGGCCAGCATCAGTTTGGCCACCGACAGATCACCCGAATGGTCCACCGTGTTGAGGAAGGACTGTGCCCGCCCCAGGGATTCGGCATGGCCGGCGATCCAGTTTTCCACTGTCGCGCCCTCGGCCAGCAGGCGCGCGGTGATTGCGGCCTGCGCCATGGCAAGATTGTCCAGCAGTTGGCGCAATGCCAACCGGTCCCAATGATCGGGCGGTGACAGGCGCGCGGCCTGGTCGCGCAGGCGGTCAAAGCCGAGTTGGTTGCCCAGCGCACCATAAAGCGCGATGACCTTTTCGGGGGCGGCCTTGGCATTGTGGGCCAGCAGTGCAATGTCCGGCGCGGCCTGCAAGGCCGGCAAGGTCACCATGTCGCGCGCCAGTTCCGGCGGTACGCCCGCATCGGTCAGTTCCTTGATGCGCTCGGCGCCCATGGGGGCGATGTTTTCGCGCAAGGCTTCCACGCCCGCCCGGTACAGCGCCACCGTGTCGGCGATGGTCGCGCCGGGCGGGACATGGCGCAGGAACCAGGGCGTCACCTTGCGGAAATGGGCGGCAATGTCGCCATACAGCCGTGTCTGGGTACGGGCATCGACCTTGCCGTCCAGGGCATCAATGCGCGCTTTCAGGGCCGACAGGCCATAAGCCCCGTCCGCCAGCACAAAGCCGCGCGCCACGCCGGCGCCATCGAGCCGGGAGACTTCGCGCATGCGCTGCACAAAGGCGATGCCGCCCAGATTGACCACGGCATTGGTCAGCACGGTGGAAATGATCTCGCGCTTCAGGCGATGGCGCTCGGGTTCTTCGGGAAAGGCGGCCACGGCCGAGGGCGGGAAGTAACCGGTCAGCAGGGCGGCGAAAGCAGGATCATCGGGCAGGGGGCTGGCCAGGATTTCGGCATCCAGGTCCAGCTTGGCATAGGCCAGCAGCACCGACAGTTCGGGTCGGGTGAGTGCCTTGCCGTCACGCTCAAGTGCGCCGAGATTGGCATCAGAGGGCAGGTATTCCACGACACGGTCCAGCTTGCTGCGCGATTCCAGCTCGCGGATCATGCGCGCCTGGGCATCGATGTCGCGCACACCGCTCATCTCGGCCACGGACAATGCGAGTGTCTGGTTGTAATTGTCGGCCAGCACATGCGTCGCGACATCGTCGGTCAGGGTGGCGAGGAAGGCGTTGCGCTTTTCTTCGCTCAGCTCGCCGCGCATCACCGGACCCGACAGCAGGATCTTGATGTTCACTTCATGGTCGGAGGTATCGACGCCGGCGCTGTTGTCCACCGCGTCGGTGTCGATGCGCCCGCCGGTGCGGGCATATTCGATGCGGCCCAGTTGCGTCACGCCCAAGTTGGCGCCTTCGCCCACCACAAGCGCGCGGACGTCGCCGCCATTGACGCGCACGCCGTCATTGGCGCGGTCGCCGACTTCCAGGTTGGCCTGCGATGCCGCCTTGATATAGGTGCCGATGCCGCCGAACCACAAAAGGTCAGTCCTGGCCTTCAGCAGTGCGTTGATCAAGGCGGGCGGCGACAGGACGTCCTTGTCGGTGCCGATCAGGGCCTTGACCTCGGGCGACAGCGGGATTTCCTTGAGGGTGCGGGCGAAGATGCCGCCGCCCTGGCCGATCAGGGCCTTGTTGTAGTCATCCCAGGACGACCGCGGCAGGGCGAACAGCCGTTCGCGCTCGGCAAAGCCGATGGCCGCGTCGGCATTGGGGTCGAGGAAGATGTGGCGGTGGTCGAACGCCGCCAGCAGGCGGATGTGCCGCGACAGCAGCATGCCGTTGCCGAACACGTCGCCCGACATGTCACCGACGCCGATGACGGTGAAGTCGGTGGTCTGGATATCGGTGCCAAGCTCGCGGAAATGCCGCTTGATGGCTTCCCAGGCGCCGCGCGCGGTGATGCCCATTTTCTTGTGGTCGTAACCGACGCTGCCGCCGCTGGCAAAGGCGTCGCCCAGCCAGAAGCCGCGTTCCAGCGCGATGCCGTTGGCGATGTCGGAGAAAGTGGCGGTGCCCTTGTCGGCCGCCACCACCAGATAGGGATCGTCGCCATCGGGACGCAGCACGTCCGGCGGCGGCACGATATTGCCGTGCTTGTCCAGATTGTCGGTGATGTCGAGCATGGCGTTGATCAGGGTGCGATAGGCCGCAATGCCGATTTCCATCGACTGTTCGCGCGTGGGATTGGCCGGCATCAGCTTGGGATAGAAGCCGCCCTTGGCGCCCACCGGCACGATCACGGCATTCTTGACCTGCTGCGCCTTCACCAGGCCCAGGATCTCGGTGCGGAAATCCTCGCGCCGGTCGGACCAGCGGATGCCGCCACGCGCAATGCGGCCGAAGCGCAGATGCACGCCTTCCATGCTGGGGGCATAGACAAAGATTTCGCGCCAGGGCCGCGGTGCCGGCAGTTCGTCCAGCTTTGTGGAGTCGAACTTGAATGCGACATAAGGCTTTGGCGCGCGCTTTTCTTCGGTCGCTCCGGCCCCCGCAGATGTTCCGGCGTCCCTCTGCCAGAAGCTGGTGCGCAGCACCGCGTCCATCACATTCTTGAAGCGGCGGATGATGCGGTCATCATCCAGCGAGGGCACATCCTTGAGCGCGGTCTCGATATGCTTTGCGATCGCCGCGACATTGGCGGCGCGGTCGTCGGCGGCCTTGGGATCATTCTTGGCATAAAACAGCGCCACCAGCAGCGCCGCCACATCGGGATTGCGCACCAGGGCCTGTTGCATATAGGCCAGCGAAAAGGTGAAGGCTGCCTGGCGCAGGAATTTTCCGGTGGCCCGCAGGATCACCACGTCGCGCCAGGCAAGTCCGGCCCCGATCACCAGCTTGTTGAAATCGTCGCTCTCGGCATCGCCGCGCATGACCGCATGGAAGGCCTCTTCCAGGGGTCCACGCACATCGTCGAGCTTTACCGGCAGGCCGTCGGCGCGCTCCATGGTGAAGTCCAGCACCACCGCCTGCTGCCGCCAGCCGCCATCGGTGTTGAAGGAAACGGGGAAGGCGTCTTCGGAAATGACATTGAGTCCCAGGCTTTCGAATACCGGCAGCGATGACGACAAGGGCAGGACATCGCCCAGCACATAAAGCTTCAGCCGCAGCGAGGGACCGGCATCGCCTATGCGGCGCCACACCTTGGCCTGCAGCTTCATGCCGTCGGCGGCCGACAAATCCTCCAGGATGGCAAGGTCGCGGGCGCCGTCATGGGCGGCGAAGGCGTCGCGATAGCCGGGCGAGAAATGGGGCGCGCGCATCGCCAGCCGGATCGAGCCCTGGTTCTTGCCGTGGGCGGCGCATAGCGCGCGGGCCAGGCCGTCGTCCCAGGTTTCGATCAGGCCGGCGATATGCTGTTCCAGGGCGCGCACATCCACTGACGGCAGCGCACTGTCGTTGCGACCGATGATGAAATGCATGCGCACCAGCGGGCTATCGTCGATCGCCACGTCATAGGCGCTGGTGCGGCCATTCAGCGACTCGGCGAGATAGGCGTGGATCGCATCGCGGATCTTCGCGGTGATGTGATCGCGCGGCGCCAGCAGGATCGCGGAGACGAAGCGGTCGAAGCGGTCGAAGCGCAGGAACAGCTTCAGGCGCGGCAGCCCGCCCATGCGCAGGATGCCGATGGCGATTTCGTAAAGCTCGTCATCGGAAATCTGGAACAGCTCGTCGCGCGGAAAGGTATCCAGGATATGGCTCAGGGCCTTGCCGTCATGGCTGGCCGGCGCCAGGCCGGCGCGCGTCATGACCGTTTCGATCTTGCGGCGCAGGAGCGGGATGGCGCGCGGCTGGGCGGAATAGGCGCTGGAGGTGAACAGCCCGACAAAACGCTGCTCGCCGTGGAACACGCCATTGGCGTCATAGGTCTTCACGCCGATGTAATCCATGTGGGCGCGGCGATGCACCAGGCTGCGGGTGGCGCCCTTGGTGACAATGAGGGGTTCGCTGGCATCCAGCCAGGCGCGCACTTCGGCGGTGAGGCCGACGCGTTCGCCGCCGGTCCGGATGACGCGGGCGTCTTCGTCCGACAGTACGCCAAGGCCCGTACCGGTCAGCGGCTCCAGCCGGCCATGCTCGCCGCTCTGGCCCAGGCTGTAGGTGCGCGCGCCCAGGAGCAGGAAATGATCGTCGGCAAGCCAGTCGAGGAAGGCAATATCCTCGGCGATATCGCCGCCCTTGGGCGGCGCCGAAGACAGGCCGTCACGCGCTTCTTTCAGGCGCGCCAGCATGGCTTTCCAGTCGCGCACGGCGACCGCGCCCTGCGCGAAGGTATCGCGCAGGCTTTCGGGCAGCGCGGTGCGGCTGCCTTCCGGCAGGCTGTCGCAGATCAGGGCGATGACGCTGGTGCGCTGGCCGCCCACGGCGATGATGGGATGGAAGGCGGCGCGGATGCGCGCCCCGCCGGCGATGGCGGCGGCCACCGCGGAATCGAACAGGAAGGGGCGGTCGTCATTGATGCCGACCAGCACGCTTTCGTGGGTCTCGTCATCTTCCAGCAATGTCACATCGATGGCGCCTTTGCGGTGACAGGCAACCTCGTCGTGCAGGGCGCGGGCCAGGGCCACCAGGCGTACGGGGCGGGCCTGCAGCACATCCTCGGGCAGCGCCCCCAGGAACAGCGCGTCGAAGAATGCGAGCAGGTCCTTGTCGGTGATCAGGGCGCGGCCTTCGGCAAGACGGGCTGCGGCGGCGCGCGCCTCTTGGGTATCGGCGGAGCGGACGGCATTGGTCATGGGAAAGGCCTTTGGCGGCTGGACGAGCGATGGGCGCCGGAGCGGCGCGCGGGAATATTACAGCCAGATAGTTACGGTATCATGCCGGCTCAATGCGTCAGGGCTTGCGTTTTTTTCACATTCGCTTGTTGCAATGCGGGAAGGCCGGTCATGAGAAGACCCGCCGCAAGGATGGTCGGGGCGAGCAGGACATCCAGCGGCCAGGCGCCCAATATGGTTGCGCCCGCGGTTGCCGTCGTGATCGGCAAGATGAAATATGCGACGCCGCGCGCGTCCCTCAGGCACAGCGCCATCGCCATGCTGGGCAGCAGCGCGAAAGCGAGGATCAGTGCGGGTGCCGGCAAATCGGGCATGACCAGGAAAGCGCCACTGCTCCACACCATGCCGCTATATAAGAGAAGCATCCGCAGGTCGGAGGCGGCTTCGTGTAGCGGCACCCGGCGCAGCGAGCGGGCAAAGCCGCGAATGTAATTGCGGGTCATCGCTGTAATCCCCAGCAGCAGCAGCGCCGCCCAGGCGAATCCGGCCTTCAGGCTGACGCCGCCCGACGCGGAAGTGACGGCCAGCAGGGCCATGCCCGACAGCATCAGGATCACGCAGGCGGGGGCCGACCGGGCCAGGAAAAGGGTGAGCTGGAGGTTGGCGCCGGCCTCGGCATGCAGGCGGGGCAGGGCGGCCAGGGCGCCATAGGACATTGGCGAGGCTTGGGGCGAGGCCCGGGGCGAGTATTGGGGCGCGGCAGGGAGCCGCGTGGGCGTGGGATCGAAAGCGACCCCCGGTTCGTTGACGCCCGGTACGGTGACGTGAGTGAGGGCCATATTTGTCCCTTCTTGGCCGCGAATACGTCGTGAACCAGCGTTAAGACTTACACCCTTAACAATGTATTAATGGGAATTGTTCGATGATTCGTGCCGGTCACGACAGTTGGGGTTTCGGTTTGGCGTCGCCCACCATCACCATCTTCGACCTGGAATACACCGCCTGGGAATGTTCCATGGCGCGGGGCTGGCTGACGCCGGGTGAATTCAAGGAAGTCGTGCAGATCGGCGCCGTGAAGCTGGACGCCGACAGCTTTGCGATCCTGGACGAGTTCGACTGTCTCGTTCGGCCGCGCATCAACACGGCGATTTCGCCCTATCTGGAAAAGCTCACCGGTATCACCAATGAGGCCGTGTCGCGGCAGGGACACGATTTCGCCGACGCCTATGACCGCTTCCTGGCCTTTGCCGAAGGCGGCCCCATCGCCGCATTCGGCCATGACGAATATGTGCTGGAGGAGAATCTGCGCCTCTATGGGATCACCGGCGCACGGCCGATGCCGCTGTTCTACGACTTGCGCGGCTGGTTCGCGGTGCAGGGGCTGGATCCGCGCGGGATGCTGTCTTGCGAAATTGGTCCCTTGCTTGGCGTGCCGTTCAAGGGCCGACCCCACAATGCGCTGAACGATGCCCGCTCCATCGCCGGCGGCATGGAAGCCATCGCGGCGCGCGGCACCAAGATGCGCCCCGCCGCCTGATGTCCATGGCCGACCGTCTGATCGCAATGCTCGATCTCAAGCCGCATCCCGAAGGCGGATATTTTCGCGAGACTTTCAGGGACGCGCAGCAGGGCGCGGGGCGTGCCGCCTCCACCGCCATCTATTTCCTGCTGAAGGCCGGCGAAGCGTCGCGCTGGCACCGCGTCGATGCCGCCGAGGTCTGGCATTTCTATCGCGGGGCGCCGCTGGAATTGAAGATTGGCCGCGACACTTATGTGCTGGGCGCCGATATCGATGAGGGCCAGGTGCCGCAGGTGGTGGTTCCACCTCATGCATGGCAGGCGGCGCGAAGTCTTGGCGAATACACGCTGGTGGGCTGCACTGTTGCGCCGGGATTTGATTTCGCCCAATTCGAGATGGCCGAAGACGGATTCGAGCCGTAAAACCACTACGGAAATTTCTCACGATTGTGCAGCGCACACATCGCGTTGGCGGTTGACGCCGCCTGCTTGGGCCGCGCATCGTCCGGCCAGCAATCCGCACAACACGCCAGGGGAAAGTTCCAATGAAAAAACACGCGCTTGCCATGCTCGCTTTGGGTCTGATGACAACGGCTGCCTTTGCGCAGGCTGACCGGCTGGCGATCCAGTCGGAACCGGCGAAGAACGGCGACATCGCCTGGAAGCTGGGCCCCAGCTTTCCCGATCCCACCGGTTTCACCCTGGTGGATCCCGACGGCAAGGTGACGGTGATTCCGCGCGAAGACCGCGCCAAATATACCGGCGCCTATCGGCCCGGTTCAGAGCCCAGCGCCGTGCGCGTGCCCGGCGGCGATGCCGGTCCGCCCTGCAGCCATTCGCCGATCTGCGGCCGCAAGGACGGCTTTGCACGTTCCCAGCTGGCCCGCGTCGAGTGGGAACAGACCATGGGTTACAAATTCTCCTATCCCTATGTCGTGCCCAAGGGCATCGGCGGCATTCCGTCGGTGGCGCTCGACAGCAAGGGCAACCTTTGGGTCTTCAAGCGTTCGCCCCGCGGCGTCACCCAGCTGATGAAGTTCGATCCCAATCACAAGCTGGTGCTGGAAGTGCCCGAAAGCGTCATTGGCCATCAGGACAAGGCCCATGGCATGGCCGTGGACAAGGACGACAATGTCTGGATCACCGACAATGGCCAGGCCACGGTGATGAAGCTCTCGCCCCAGGGCAAGCTGCTGATGACCCTTGGCACCAAGGGCAAGCGCGGCGACTGGGTTGAGGCCAAGGGCCAGCGCCTGTTGTGGCAGCCCGTGATGGTGGCGTTCGCGCCCAATGGCGATCTGTATATCGGTGCGGGCCATGCCAATGAGAGCCCCAATGATGTGGACAGCCCCGATGCCTGGAACACCGAAGGCGTGTCGCGCATCATTCACCTGACCAAGGACGGCAAATATGTCGGCCAGTGGTTCGGCAATGAAGTGGGCCAGGGCAAGTTCGATTCCGCCCACGGCCTGGCGATCGACCCCAAGAATGGCGATGTGTGGATCGGCGACCGCGAACAGTATCGCATCGTCATCTATACGGCGGACGGCCGCTTTGTACGCACCCTGCAGATGAAGAACCTGGTCTGTGCGCTCAACTTCGACCATGAGGGCAATCCCTGGATGGCGTCCGGACAGGACGGCCAGTTCCTGAAACTGGACCGCGAAGGCCATGTGGTGGGCGCGGTGGGCAATGGCATGGGCATCGGCACCGGCCAGTTCACCGAAGCCAGCTACTGGGCGTTCGACAAAAAGGACAACCTGATCGCAGGCGACACCAGCGTTGGCCGCGTCACGGTGATGTCGAAGTAATCGGTTTCAAATTGAAGTGAAAACGGCGCCCAGTGGGCGCCGTTTTTTTATCCACCGCATGCGCGCGCGCAAGCGCGCTTGCATAAGGGGAGGTGGCTGTAGCTGGCCCGGGCGCGATGCGCCCCTGGAATGTCAGGCGTGCGCGCGCGCGCCAGTGAAGGCCGGAGGGGGATTACTTCGTGGCCAGCTCGCGCGGCGTCACGGCCAGAAGCTTGGTCAGTTCCTGCTGCACGGCCATGGAGGAGGCGTGGCCTTCATGGCCTTCGCCGGGGACAAAGCTGACCAGCAGGGTCTGTCCGGACAGCGTCACGGTGGGCTTGCCGCCTTCGGCCACCTTCACCGCGTTGACGCGCTTGGCGAACTGGGCACGCGCCACCGGCAAAGCGGCGAGAAAGCGCTCGATCCCCATTGCCGCGTTGGTCAGGGCGTCAAAGGCGCGGCCGCGGGTTTCGGCATCGGCGGACATCACGGCGGGATCGGCGGAAAACTTGATGACGATCTTCTGCGAATAGGTGAGGTGGTTGGTTTCGTCGCCAAAGGCGGTCATCAGTTCGCCGGCTGACACGGTCATGGGGCCGGGCGCGGCGGCGTCGCCCTGGCGGGTGGCGGGAATGCCGCCGGGATTGTTCTGGGTGTAGAGCGTCATGCCGCCCCAGACCGAAATCCGCAGCGCCGTGGCGCCGGTGTCGTATTTGAGGATGCGCGCGCCCAGCGAGCTGCGTTCCTGGCTGAGGACGAATTTCTCGCTGCCCCGGGGGAAGCGCAGCAGGTACTTGTCGCGGCCATAGCGTTCGAGGGTGAAATCGTCATCGCCCGCGCTGTAGAGGCCCGGCTGCACCGTGCTGACGCGCTCAGCGGCCAGGCGCGAGGCCATGGCGGGCGCCACGCCGGGGCCGGCATCGGGCTGCGCCCAAGCGGGGACCGCAGCGGGCACTGCACCGGCAAGCAACAAGGCTATGACAAAACTTGTTCTCACGAAAAACTCTCTGGCGACATTGCGCCCGGACCGGTGACCTACCAGACCCCCTCTTTGCCCATGATCCTGCCGTGCCAATTGGGCAATTTTAAGCCTCGGTTGGGGGTATTTCGCCCCCCCGCGACGCCTCTGCGCCTTCCTTTTGGGCGGGAATGTGACTAAACCCGACTCCATTCCACCCAGCAGAAGGGCGCTCCCGTGACGCAGAGCCTCGACAGTTTCAAGTGCCGCAAGACCCTCAAGGTCGGCAGCAAAAGCTATGTTTATTTCAGCCTGACCGCCGCCGAGAAGAACGGGCTGAAAGGGGCGTCCCGGCTGCCCTATTCGATGCGGGTGCTGCTGGAGAACCTGCTGCGCCATGAAGACGGCAACACCGTCACCAAGAGCGACATCCAGGCCGTGGTCGCCTGGCAGAAGAAGCGCACATCCGACCGCGAGATCGCCTTCCGTCCGGCCCGCGTGCTGATGCAGGACCTGACCGGCGTGCCCGCCGTGGTGGACCTGGCCGCGATGCGCGATGCCATGAAGACGCTGGGCGGCAATCCGGAAAAGATCAATCCGCTGGCGGAAGTGGATCTGGTGATCGATCACAGCGTGATGATCGACAATTTCGGCCACAAGGATTCCTTCAAGAAGAACGTCGCCATCGAGTATGAGCGCAACCAGGAACGCTACCAGTTCCTGCGCTGGGGCCAGCAGGCGTTTGCGAATTTCCGCGTCGTGCCGCCGGGCACCGGCATCTGCCACCAGGTGAACCTGGAATATCTGGCCGAGACTGTCTGGGTCAGGAAGCAGAAGGACGCCAAGACCAAGAAGACCGTCGAAGTCGCCTTCCCCGACAGCGTGGTCGGCACCGACAGCCACACCACCATGATCAACGGCCTGGCGGTGCTGGGCTGGGGCGTGGGCGGCATCGAGGCGGAAGCCGCCATGCTGGGCCAGCCCATCTCCATGCTGATCCCGGAAATCATCGGCTTCAAGCTGACCGGCAAGCTGCGCGAAGGCGTCACCGCCACGGATCTGGTGCTGACCGTTACCCAGATGCTGCGCAAGAAGGGCGTGGTGGGCAAGTTCGTGGAATATTACGGCCCCGGCCTGGACGAACTGAGCCTGGAAGACCGCGCCACCCTGGCCAACATGGCGCCGGAATATGGCGCCACCTGCGGCTTCTTCCCGATCGATGCGGAGACCGTGAAATTCCTCAAGAACACTGCCCGCAAGGCGCCCCGCGTCGCGCTGG
This sequence comes from Micropepsales bacterium, assembly GCA_038324265.1. Taxonomy (GTDB): domain Bacteria; phylum Pseudomonadota; class Alphaproteobacteria; order Micropepsales; family Micropepsaceae; genus Rhizomicrobium. The sequence continues at coordinate 31,719 of JBBQHU010000010.1, forward strand.
TGGAGAAGTATGCCAAGGCGCAGGGCCTGTGGCGCACCAAGAATTCGCCCGATCCGGTGTTCACCGACACCCTGTCGCTGGACATGACCACGGTCGAGCCCAGCATGGCCGGCCCCATGCGCCCGCAGGACCGCGTTTCGCTGGGCGGCATTGCCGGCAACTTTGCCGAGCATCTGATGACCACCTTCAAGAAGGAAGAGGCCGCCAACAAGCGCGCCAAGCTGGAAGGCAGTGAATATTCCATCGGGCATGGCGATGTGGTGATCGCGGCGATCACCTCCTGCACCAACACCTCCAACCCGAACGTGATGATCGGCGCCGGTCTGGTGGCGCAGAAGGCGGTGGCGCGGGGCCTGAAGACCCGCCCCTGGGTGAAGACTTCGCTGGCCCCCGGCTCACAGGTGGTGACCGACTATCTGAAGAAGGCGGGCCTCGACAAGGCGCTGGACAAGCTGGGCTTCACGCTTGCCGGTTACGGCTGCACCACCTGCATCGGCAATTCGGGACCGCTGCCCGAACCTGTCGCCAAGGCGGTCACTGAGGCCGATCTTGTTGCCGCGGCGGTGATCTCCGGCAATCGCAACTTTGAAGGGCGCGTGCATCCGCAGGTGCGGGCCAACTATCTGGCCTCGCCCATGCTGGTGGTGGCCTATGCGCTGGCCGGTTCGGTCAATATGGACCTGACCAAGGAGCCGGTGGGCTATGACAAGGAAAACGAGCCGGTGTACCTGAAGGACATCTGGCCCAGCCCGAAGGAAATCGCCGCCACCATCCGCAAGGCGGTGACCGCGGCCAGTTTCCGCAAGCGCTACGGCAATGTGTTCGACGGCGATGCCAACTGGAAGAAGGTCAAGCTGGTCAAGGGCCAGACCTATCAGTGGGATCCGACTTCGACCTATGTGAAAAACCCGCCCTTCTTCGAAGGCATGACCTTGACCCCCAAGCCGGTGAAGGAAATTGCCGGCGCGCGGGTGCTGGCGCTGTTCGGTGACAGCATCACCACCGACCACATCTCGCCCGCCGGCAACATCAAGGCGACGTCGCCCGGCGGCATTTACCTGCAGGAACGCCAGGTCAGCCAGAAGGACTTCAACTCCTATGGCTCGCGCCGCGGCAATTTCGAGCTGATGGAACGCGGCACCTTTGCCAATATCCGCATCCGCAACGAGATGATGGGCGGCGCCGAAGGCGGCAACACCGTCTATTACAAGACGCCGGACGCACAGGGCGAAACCATGTCCATCTTCGATGCCGCCCAGGCCTACAAGAAGGATGGCCACGGCACCGTGGTGGTCGGCGGCAAGGAATACGGCACCGGCTCCAGCCGCGACTGGGCGGCCAAGGGTCCGGCGCTGCAGGGCGTGCGCGCCGTCATCACCGAAAGCTTCGAGCGCATCCATCGGTCGAACCTGATCGGCATGGGCGTGGCGCCTTTCTGCTTTGAAGCCGGCAAGACCCGCAAGGATTACGGCTTTACCGGGCGCGAGGTGATCGACATTCCGGGATTGTCCGGCGATCTGAAGCCGCGCCAGCAGATGAAGGCGCTGGTGACGCGCCCGGACGGCACCAAGTTCGAACTGCCGCTGCATCTGATGATCATGACGGCGGACGAGGTGGCCTATTTCAAGAATGGCGGCATCCTGCCGTATGTTCTGAGAAACCTGCTGTCTGCAGCGTAAATCCTCTGCCGTGGCCCGCCCGTCTTCTATTGAAGAACTGGCGGGCCATGACATTGTTGGATGATGTCGATTGATTCCCTGAATCTCGCTGCGTCCGCAGCCCTTTTCGCGACTTGCATCGGCGCATGGTGGCTGTCGGCGGCGCATCGCGCTGCCGTGCGGCTGCACCTGCGCTTTGCCGCCGTGCTGCTGGCGGCACTGGCGGTGGCGGCGGTTGTGAATCTGGCCGACACGGCGGCGCTGCTGCTGTTGCCGCTGGCCGGCACCGCGCTGGCGCTGGCGGCGATTGCGCGCTTTGCCCGGCCATCGGCATCCTTTGCGGCGACGGCGGCGCTGGTCGCGGCGCTGGCTTGCGGACTGGGCGCGATGCTCAGCGGCCATGCCATGCCGGCGCTGGTCGCCTTGATGCTGGCAGGGGTGGCGGTGATCGCGGCGGCGCTGAACGGCGCGGCATGGATCGCGATGGCGTCGGGCGCGGCGTTGCTGGCCTCGGGCCTTTGCGCGCTGCAGGTGGGTGTTGGTGCGGGGACTTTGCTGTTCAGCGCGGCCGCGTTGATTGGCCTTTCAAGGCCGGACTCTCAGCTCTTGCGGTCCAGCAGCAGTGCCTGGCGCGGCGCGGCCCTGCCATAGGCTGTCTCGACGCAAACCAATTCGCGCCTGTCCGGCATCACCTGGCCCAGAAGCTGCGCCACGAATGTCGGCACCAGGCGCGGGGCGTCCCGAATTGGATCACGGCCCGTCGTTTCGTCCTGGCACACAAGTTCCACCTGCAGGCGCGGCGGCATTTTGGACTGGTGATGGGCATTGTCTTGCTGCTGTGCGCCCAAGCCGCTGGCGGCGCTAATTTTTTCAATACGACGCACACGCTCCGCGAAGGTCTTTTGACCTCCGGCAAGCCTGACATCGTGGAAATTGTTGACGCGCATGCCACTGCACAACGCAAGCTGCGCGCCGTGCATGAACAAGCGCTAACCATACGCGATTACCGCTTTTTTAAGTTCGCTTGGGCATAGTCGCGATCTAAGGCCGGAAGAAACTGGCCAGGGATTGGTGGATCGTGCTCAACGCCGCATTGCAGAAGCAAGACGAAGTCACCCAGCTCGGCTCGCTGGAAGATGAACTGCGTCTGCGCCTGTCGGCGCAAGCGGCGGGCGCTGCATCCTTCGACTGGAACACGAGCGCCGGCGTTATCGTCTGGGACGGTGCCACCGACATCCTGCCCTTGCACATTGACCGCCATGATGCCGTCAGCTTCGTTGATGGCATCGCGCCGGAGCGCCGCGCCGCCCTGACGGCACTGCTTGAGCAGCGCGGTTCGGGCAACAGCAGCTTCGAAGTCGATATCGAAATTGCCGGTGCCATGGGCGCGGTGGGTTTCACCATGGTGGGCACCCGCATGGCGAGCGAGGACGGCCGCACCAATCGCCTGGTCGGCCTGATGCGCGACACCAGCGAGCGGGTGAGCGAAGTGCGCCGCCTGACATATCTGGCGACACGTGATGAACTGACCGGCCATCTCAACCGCAACGCCCTGCGCGAAGAACTTGCGGGCGCCATCGAGCGCGCCCGCGCCGAAAGCCGCAACTGCGCCTTTCTGGTCGCCTCCATCGACCGCCTTGCCATGATCAATGACAGCTTCGGCTTCGATGCCGGCGAAGAAGTCATCATGGGCGTGGGCGAGCGCCTGTCACGGACCCTGCGCGGCAGCGACATCATCGGCCGCATCGCCGGCAACAAGTTCGGCGTCATTCTGAAGAACTGTTCGGAGCGCGAGATCTCGGTGGTCGCCGACAGGCTGCGCGCCAGCGTGCGCGCCGATACCGTCGACACATGCAGCGGCATGGTCGCCGCCACCTGCAGCGTGGGTGCGGTGTGGCTGCCCCAGGCCGCCTCCACCAGCCAGGAAGCCATGCTGCGGGCTGAACTGGCGCTCAACAAGGCGCGCGCCAATGGCCGCGATGGCTTTGCCGTCTATCAGCCGTCGCCCCAGCGCGAATCCGCGCGCCTGCGCCAGATGCAGATCGCCGACGAGGTGGTGCAGGCCCTGAAGGAAAACCGCCTCAAGCTTGCCTATCAGCCCATTATCCAGGCCCGCTCGCGCAAGACATCGCATTACGAATGCCTGATGCGCATGCAGCAGCCCGATGGTTCGATCCTCACAGCCGGATATTTCGTGCCGGCATGCGAGCAGATGGGCATCGTCCATCTGGTGGACCGCTGGGCGCTGGAAGCTGTCATCGCGCAGCTCAAGGCGCAGCCCTGCGTGACCCTGGCGGTCAATGTGTCGGGCACAGCTGCCAGCGATCCGGTCTGGCTGCAGGATTTCGTGGAATATGTGCGCGGGGCCCAGGCCGTGGCGCCGCGGCTGATCGTGGAACTGACGGAAACCGCCGCCCTGCATCACTTCGAGGAAAATGCCCGCTTTGTCTCCCAGTTGCGCGAGCTGGGTGTGCGGGTGGCGATTGACGATTTCGGCGCCGGCTATACGTCTTTCCGCAACCTGCAGATGCTGCACGTGGATACCGTCAAGATCGATGGCTCCTATGTGAAGGATCTCAGCCACTCTCCGGAGAACCAGGTGTTTGTGCGCACGCTGGTTGGCCTGGCGCGCAGCTTCGACATCAAGACGGTGGCCGAATGGGTGGGCAATGACGAAGATGCCGCCCTGCTGCAAAGCTTCGGCGTGGATTATTTCCAGGGCTTCCACTTTGGCGAGCCTCTGCTGGATCCGAAGTTCTAGGCAGCCTCCCGGCCGGGCTCGCCGGGGATCACTTGTTCCACGTCGTCACTTTGGCGTTGCCGTCATCCTCGACGGTGACGGTGAAGCGGTGGCGGGGATCCTCGAAATCCACCAGCCAGCGATCCTTGATCTTCTGGGTGCGCGCCATGGTGACGGCCCCGCAATGTCCATTGCAGTATTTTTTCAGCCGCACATTGGCGACCTGCTGCGCTTCGCGCGTCGACATGGGCGCAAAGCAGCCTGCAAGGCCAACAGATATCGCGATGATAATGCCCCCCTTGATGGGGAGCATCATTTCTTCGCCAGCTCCGCCAGTTGCCGGCGCATCGCTTCCATCTCTTCCTTGAGGTCGGCGACCTCGTCGGAAGCCGGCTTGGCGGCGGGCTTGGCTTCGGTCTTGGCAGCGACGCCGCCGAAGGGCACGAACATGGCCATGGCGTTTTCGAACATCTGCAGGTTCTGGCGCGTCAGGTTCTCGACCATCTGGTTGCCGCCGCCCAGTGCTTCGGCAATGCGGTCGCGCATGGCGCCCTGGTTCTTGGTGAAGCCATCCATGCTCATGTCCAGATAGCCCGGCACAAATGATTGCAGGCTGTCGCCATAGAAGCGGATCAACTGGCGCAAGAACTTGATCGGCAACAGCGACTGGCCCTTGGCTTCTTCCTCGAAGATGATCTGGGTCAGCACGCTGCGCGTGATGTCGTCGCCGGTGCGGGCGTCCTGGACTTCGAATTCGGTCCCTTCCTTCACCATGGCCGCCAGGTGATCCAGCGTCACATAGGAGGAGGTCTGTGTGTTGTAGAGGCGCCGGTTGGCGTACTTCTTGATGACGACCGGACCTTCGGCTTTGGTTTTATCTTCCGACACTTATTATGTTCCCCAACTCGTTACTGCGCCTCCCCGTAGGCGCGAACTGTTAAATCACCATCCCGCAGCGCGGGAGTCCAGCGCCATTTAGCATTCGCAGCAAGGAAGACATTCTCAGGTGACCGTCAAGTCCCTGAAAATATGATGGAATTTATCAACTGTTGTCCAATGCCCGCGTTCGCGGCATTTTGCGCTCCGCGATAAAAAGAACAGGATTTCTGCCATGGAAGATGTCGTCATTGTTTCGGCCGCGCGCACGCCCGTCGGCTCTTTCAGCGGCGCTTTTGCCACTGTTCCCGCCCACAAGCTGGGCGAAGTCGCCATCCGGGCGGCGCTGGCGCGTGCCGGTGTCGCTCCCGAGGAAATCAGCGAAGTCATCCTGGGCCAGGTGCTGACCGCGGCCCAGGGTCAGAATCCGGCCCGCCAGGCTTCCATCCTGGCCGGACTTCCCATCGCCACCCCGGCCTGGGGCATCAACATGGTCTGCGGCTCGGGCCTGCGCACGGTGGCGCTGGGCGCCCAGGCGATCGCGAACGGCGACAGCGCCATCGTTATCGCGGGCGGCCAGGAAAGCATGAGCCTGTCCACCCATGCCGCCTATCTGCGCGCGGGTCAGAAGATGGGCGACTTGCAGTTCATCGACACCATGATCCGCGACGGGCTGTGGGATGCCTTCAACGGCTATCACATGGGCGTCACCGCCGAGAATGTTGCCAAGCAGTGGGAAATCACCCGCGAGCAGCAGGACGCCTTCGCCGTCGCCAGCCAGAACAAGGCAGAAGCCGCGCGCAATTCCGGCCGCTTCAAGGACGAGATCGCGCCTGTCACCGTGAAGGGGCGCAAGGGCGACACCATCGTGGACACTGACGAATATATCCGCGACGGCGCCACGATCGAGGCGATGGCCGGCCTGCGGCCTGCCTTCGACAAGGCGGGCACCGTGACCGCCGGCAATGCATCGGGCCTCAATGACGGCGCCGCGGCGCTGGTGCTGATGACGGCCAAGGAAGCCGCCAAACGCGGCCTGACGCCGCTGGCGCGCATCGCGTCGTGGGCGCAGGCGGGCGTGGACCCCAAGGTGATGGGCTCGGGCCCGATTCCGGCGTCGAAGAAGGCGCTGGAGAAGGCCGGCTGGAAAGCCGCCGCCCTGGACCTGATCGAGGCCAACGAGGCCTTTGCCGCCCAGGCCTGCGCCGTGAACAAGGAGATGGGCTGGGACCTGTCCAAGGTGAACGTCAATGGCGGCGCCATCGCCATCGGCCACCCCATCGGGGCATCGGGCGCGCGCATCCTGACGACGCTGCTGTACGAAATGGGCAAGCGCGACGCCAAGAAGGGCCTGGCCACCTTGTGCATCGGCGGCGGCATGGGCATTGCGCTGTGCGTGGAGCGGTAGCGGAACGCACCGCCAAAGCCGGTTGAGCGGTAGCCGCACTGCAACATCGTTATTTGTTGAAACGCCCGCAAAAGCGGGCCTAACTGCTGTCTTGATCGAAGGCAGCAAAAGGAAAGATTCATGGCCGAAAAAGCATCGAGGGTAGCGGTGGTCACGGGCGGAACGCGCGGCATTGGCGAAGCAATTTCGGTGGCGCTGAAGGACGCGGGATTCATCGTGGCGGCGAACTATGCCGGCAATGATGAACGCGCCAAGGCCTTCGAGGCGCGCACCGGCATCAAATCCTTCAAGTGGGATGTGTCTTCGTTCGAGGATTGCACGGCCGGCGTCGCGAAGGTTGAAGCAGAGCTCGGCCCCATCGATGTGATCGTCAACAATGCCGGCATCACCCGCGACGGCACCATGAAGAAGATGACCCGCACCCACTGGGACGAGGTGCTCGATACCAACCTGGGCGGCTGCTACAACATGTGCAAGGCGGCGTGGGACGGCATGAACACGCGCAAGTTCGGACGTGTCGTGAACATCGGCTCGATCAACGGCCAGGCCGGCCAGTATGGCCAGGTCAATTATGCCGCCGCCAAGTCGGGCATCCACGGCTTCACCAAGGCGCTGGCCCAGGAAGGCGCTCGCGCCGGCATCACCGTCAACGCGATTGCGCCGGGCTATATCGACACCGACATGGTGGCTGCGGTGCCGGCTGATGTTCTGGCCAAGATCGTGGCGCGCATCCCGGTGGGGCGCCTGGGCCAGGCCAGCGAGATCGCGCGGGCGGTGCTGTTCCTGGTGGCGGACGAGGGCGGGTTCATCACGGGTAGCACGCTGTCGATCAACGGCGGGCAGCATATGTACTGATGAAGATGCGACCACTGGTCATCATCGTCATTGTTTTAGGCATCTCGCTACTTGTCGGGATCATCTGGTTTACGAACTGGCAACGCGCGGCGGCATCTCAGGATGCGCGGATGACAGCGTCGTTTGTCCCGAGTCCGGCCAATGACACCTTGGTTTCCGGCAGCGGCTGGGACCAGTCTGAACTTGACCGGATTCTGGGAGATTTTTCACTGCAATACGGCTTGCCCGCGAACTCTTTCAAGATTGAACGCGGAGATTCAAGAAAATTCAGGATATCGTTTCCGCATGACATCGAGCCGAAGCTGCTTCTTTTTCTAGTCAATTATTTACAATACCCGAATGGCTTCGACTTAAGGACCCACTCCATCGCTGCCGTTGCGCATGTTGTACTGACTGCAGCATTCGGTGTTTCTGATCCGACACTGATCGGCGATCGCGCACGGATATATGTGCCATCAAACGACGTGGACCACGACCTTGTGTATGCTCAAGTCCAGCAGGGGCACAGCTTTCGAATTTCCTTCACCGACATGATCTGGCAAGAGGTCGATTACGCGCGGTTACCTCCTTCAATCGGCGGTCTTTAGGGGGCGTGAACCGCCTTTCGACAAGCGCGTCGCGAGCCTGTAATAAATCTGCATGATTTCCTCTCTCACCGCTGAAAAGCTGACCTGCGCGCGCGGGGAGCGTCGGCTGTTCGAGCAGCTGTCGTTCCGCGTCACGGCCGGGCAGGCGCTGGCGGTGGAGGGGGCGAATGGCGCGGGCAAGACCAGCCTGCTGCGGATGCTGGCGGGATTTCTCAGCCCCGCCGCCGGGCGCATCGTCACCAAGATTGGCGATACGCAAAGCGATGACACCGAAGAGCGCGGCAGGCAGGTCGGCTGGCTGGGCCATCATGATGGCCTGAAGCCCCAACTGACCGTGCGCGAGCAGCTTGCCTTCTATGCCGGTCTTTACGCCATGCCCGCCGACGCGGCGGTGCTGGAGCAAGTGGGCCTCACCCGCCAGGCCGATCTGCCGTGCCGCTATCTGTCGGCGGGACAGAAGCGGCGGCTGGCGCTGGCGCGGCTGCTGGTGTCGCAGCGGTCGTTGTGGCTGCTGGACGAGCCCTTTGCGGCACTGGACACGGCGGGGCAGCAACTGGTGGCGCAACTGATGGCGCGGCATTGCGGGGCGGGCGGGATCATCATTGCCGCTACCCATGAGCCGCTGGGGCTGTCGAATGAAAGCCTGAAATTGTGAGCCCGTTCTGGACGCTTCTCACCCGCGACCTGAAGCTCGCCGCCCGCAGTGGTGGCGGGGCGGCGCTGGCGCTGAGCTTCTTCGCGCTGGTGGCGACCCTGGTGCCGCTGGGCGTGGGGGCGGACTTGCGGCTGCTGGCGCGCATCGCCGGCGGCATATTGTGGGTGGGGGCAGTGCTGGCGGCGCTGCTGTCGCTGGACCGGCTGTTCCAGGGCGATTTCGAGGATGGTTCGCTGGAACTCATCGCGCTGTCGCCCTTGTCGCTGGAGATGACGGCGCTGGCCAAGATCGCCGCGCACTGGATCTCCACCGGCGCGGCCCTTACGCTTTTGTCACCTGTGCTGGCGCTGCTGTTCAACCTGCCACCCATGCCCACCCTGGTGCTGTTCCTGTCGCTGCTGATCGGAACCCCGGCGGTCAGCGCCGTGGGCGCGATAGGCGCCAGCCTGACCTTGTCCCTCAAGCGGGGCGGGTTGATCCTGCCCCTGATCATTCTGCCGCTGCTGAGCCCTGTGGTGATCTTTGGCGCGGGCGCCGTGGCGGCGGTGATGGACGGTTTCAGCCCCAATGGCGGGCTGGGACTTTTGGCGGCTTTCTCCCTCGCGGCGGTGCTGCTAAGTCCCTTTGCGGCGGCGGCGTCGGTCCGCCTGAACTTGTCGAATTGAAGTGGGGGGAAGCTGGATGAACTGGTTGTTCCGTTACGCCAATCCCCACAATTTCATGCGCCTGTCGGGCGTGGTGCTGCCGTTCACCGCCCTCGCCACCGTGCTGCTGCTGGCGCTGGGCCTGTATCTGGGTTTCACCGCGCCGCCCGATTACCAGCAGGGCCGCACCGTGCTGATCATGTTCATCCATGTGCCGGCCGCCGTCGCCGCCGAGCTGGCCTATGGTGCCATTGCGGTGTGTTCGCTGCTGTCGCTGGTGTGGCGCCATCCCCTGTCGGACACCGCGGCGCGCGCCGCCGCGCCGCTGGGTGCGATCTTCACGGCGCTGGGGCTGGTGACAGGCGCGCTGTGGGGCAAGCCGATGTGGGGCACCTATTGGGTGTGGGATGCGCGGCTGACCAGCTTCCTGCTGCTGCTGTTTTTGTACATGGGCTACATGGCGTTGTGGAACGCGATTGAAGACGAGACCCGTGCGGCGCGTGCCGCGGCAATTTTGGCGCTGGTGGGGGCGGTGAACATTCCCATCATCAAATTCTCGGTGGAATGGTGGAGCACCTTGCACCAGGGCGAAAGCATCATGTCGGGCAAGCTGGCGCCGGTGTTCCTGACGCCGCTGCTGCTGATGATAAGCGCCTATGCGCTGCTGTTCGCCACGCTGTGGATGGTCGCCATTCGCACCGCCATCGTGGAGCGCCGTGCCCGCAATCTGATGCAGGGGGGCGCGTGATGTTCGACATGGGCGAATTCGGCTTTTACATCTGGGGCTCCTATGGGCTGTCGGCGGTGACACTGGCGGGCGTGACCTTGTGGACACTGGCGGGATGGCGTGCGGCGAACAGGAAACTTTCGGCTTTGGAACCCCGCGCGCCGCGCAAAGAAACAAAAACATGAAACGCTGGATTTTCGTTTTGCCCATCGCGGGTTTCGCGGTGCTGGCCTTTTTCCTGTTCCGCAGCCTTTGGTCGCCGGCGCCGGACATCATTCCTTCGGCCCTGCTGAACAAGCCCGCGCCGCAGCTGGTGCTGCCGGCGCTGGACGAACAGACCACCGCCTTCACATCGGCCGACTTGCGGGCCGGCCATGTCACGGTGGTCAATGTCTTTGCCAGCTGGTGCGCGCCCTGCCGCACCGAGGCGCCGGCGCTGATGGCGCTGGCCCAGGTGCCGGGCGTGGCGCTGTATGGCATGACCCAGAAGGACAAGCCCGCCGCCACCCGCGCCTTCCTGGACGAGGTGGGCAATCCCTTCGGCAAGATCGCCCGCGATGATGACGGCCGCGCTTCCATCGAATGGGGCGTCTATGGCGTGCCCGAGACCTATGTCGTGGACGGCAAGGGCGTGCTGCGCTTCAAGTATGTCGGCGGGCTGACCCAGGCGGTGCTGGAGCAGCAGTTGCTGCCGGCGATACGGTCGCTGCAGGCCGCTCGCTAGCGCATTAGGACTTTCCTAACCCTGTTTTGTCAGGGTCACGGTCATGCAAGTCAGCGCCACATTGATTGCCGCCCAGCAGGCCGCCCGCGAGGCGCGGACCCGGCTGCAGGTGCCGCAGGCGCAGGCCCCGCAATTTGCCGCCGCGCTGGAGAAGACGACGGGCGTTTCGGGTGGTTTCTCGGCCCTGCCGCTGAAACAGACTGCGCCGGCGGTGCAGACGGCGGCGCCCCAGCCGCAGCAGGCGTTCGCTGCGCCAGGCCGCATGGGCCAGCACGTCAATATCCTGGTTTAGAGAGCTTATAAGAAGATGGTGCAGGGTGGAGAAGGTTCTCCGGCCGCTCGCCTAAGCTCGCGGCGTTCGTCGCTCGAAATGGTCCGCTGGACCATTTCGTCCGCGCTTGCGCGCGCACCGCTCCTTACCCACCGATCTTGCGGCGGCGCAGGTTCCTGCGCGGCTTGCTGGCGCCGTCGCCATCCAGGGCTTCGGCGGCCTGGGCGATCTGGGACAGGGCTTTGACGAATTTCTGGCGGTCGGGCAGCGGCAGGGCCTCCAGCAGCGCGCGTTCGGCGCGGTCAGCGGCGTTGCGCGCGGCGCGCAGCGCCTTGCGGCCCGCAGGGCTGATGGCCACGGCATTGGCACGCTGGTCTTCCTCGGTGCGCTCGCGCGACAGCAGACCCTTCTCCAACATCCGGCGCACCATTTCGGCAAGCGTCGAACGATCGATGCCAGTGATCTCGACGAGTGCGGTCTGGCTGGCGCCGTCATTCTGTTCCAGCGCGCACAGCAGAATGAACTGCTGCTTGGTCAGCTCCTTGCCGCCGGCTTCGCGCGCATAGAGGTCGCCATAGAATTGTTGGCAGCGACGGATCAGGTGAGAGGGCGCTTCGGAAAGGTCAAAGCCATTTCCTGCACTGCGCCGCCCCTTCATCATCCCATGACCCCTAAGAATTTCACTCTGCCCGTCGTGTGCTCCGTGCTGCGCCCTCTGGTGGGGTGCATGACGTTTGCGGCGTCGCGGGAGGGCCAGTTAAAACGGTTTTGCGCGCCGATGTCCATGCGCAAAATTTTTCTTCGGCGATATTGCAAAGCCGCCGCGCTTGATGTTCGCGGCTCGCGAGAGCGTTATTGGGTTCGCGTCAAAGCGGAACACAATGCGTGGTATGGCGAACACGTTGCCTACCAGCACATGGGATGAATACAGCGCACCTGTGCGAAAAAATAGTCCGCGCGCGGTGCAAACGCATCAATCTTGCGCGTTTTTCCCGCCGTCTGCCTGATGACGCATCAGCAGCGGAGTCTGTGCGAGCGCGAAGAGAAAGATCAGGGGGATGATGCCCCACACCTTGAACGACACCCAGGTGTCGGTGCTGGTCATGCGCCACACCGTCTCGTTCACCACCGCCAGTGCCAGGAAGAAGAGACCCCAGCGCACCGTCAGGGTCCGCCAGCCGCGATCGCTCAGCTCGAACGCCTGGGCGAAAACATATTTGATGAACAATCGGTTGAAGCGAAGGCCGACCAGCAGCACCGCGCCGAAACAGCCATACAATACAGTGGGCTTCATCTTGATGAAGACGTCGTTCTTCAGATAAAGCGTCAGCCCGCCGAACACGATCACCAGCACCGCGGTGAACAGCGGCATGGGCGAGAGCCTTTTTTCCAGCAACCAGCCGATCAGCAGCGCTGCCAGCACGGCTGCCATGAAAGCCGCCGTTGCGCCGAAAATGCCGAGATATTTGAAGCCTGCAAAAAAAATGAGCAACGGGCCCAGGTCCAGCGCCAGGCGGCGTATCTGCGGGTTCATGTCTGTTCTCCTGCCAGGCCGACGAGCGCGTTGGCGAAATCGGTGGCAACAAAGGGCTGCAAATCGTCCTCGCCTTCCCCCACCCCTATGTAATGCACCGGCAAGCCGAAACGTGCCGCCAGCGCCACCAGGATGCCGCCCTTGGCGGTGCCATCCAGCTTGGTCATGACCAGGCCGGTCAACGGCACCGACTGGCCGAAGGCTTCCACTTGGCTGAGCGCGTTCTGCCCGGTGGTGGCATCCAGCACCAGCAGCACGGCATGGGGGGCGGTGGGATCGAGTTTCTTGATGACGCGGGCGATCTTTTCCAGCTCGGCCATCAGGCCGGCCTTGTTTTGCAAACGCCCCGCAGTATCGATCAGCAGCACATCGCTGCCATTGGCGCGCGCCTTCTCCAGCGCCTCGAAGGCCAGGCCTGCGGCGTCGCCGCCGGCCTTGGTGAAAACGAATTCGGATTTGGAACGATCGGCCCAGACGCGCAACTGTTCGATCGCTGCGGCGCGAAAGGTGTCGCCCGCCGCCAATGTGACTTTTGCGCCGCTTTCGGTGAGGCGCCTGGCCAGCTTGCCGATGGTGGTGGTCTTGCCGGTGCCGTTGACCCCGGCCACCAGGATGACGAATGGCTTTTCGTCACCCTCTGTCAGCAACGGCTTCTGGATGGGCTGCAGGATGGCGGCGATTTCGGCCGCCAGCACGGCGCGCAGTTCGGGGCCGGAGATTTCGGCGTCGTAACGCCCCTTGGCGACGGCGGCGGCAATCTTTTTGGCCAGGGCTGCACCCATGTCGGCCTTGATCAGCGCCTCTTCCAGTTCGGCCACCGCTTCGGTGTCGAGCTTTTTCCTGGTCAGGATCTCGCCCAGGCCGGTCTTGGAAAGACTGGTCTTCAGCCGCTCCAGGAAGGTGGGCGGCGGCGGGGCTTCACCGAAGGTTCTCATGCGGGCATGCCGACCAGACGGTCGCCCTGACGGCCGGTGATGACGACCGGCACAAAGCTGCCGTGCGGGACCGGGCCGATTTCGACCGGGGTGAAGCAGGGCGTGCGTCCAATCTGTCCCCCATCCGGGCGGGCGCGTTCCGCCAGCACGGTATGATGGCCGCCGCGCATGGATTCCAGCCGCGCCGTCAGCGCTGCGGTGCCGCAGCTGCGCAGGCGGGCGGCGCGTTCCTTGACCAGGGCGCGGGGAAGCTGGGGCATGTTGGCCGCCGGCGTACCGGTGCGCGGCGAATAGGCAAAGACATGCAGGGTGGAAAGCCCGGCATCGTCCACCAAACGCAGGCTGTTCTCGAACATCGCATCCGTCTCGGTGGGAAAGCCCGCGATCAGGTCGGCGCCGAAGGCGACGTCTGGGCGCAGGGCGCGCACGGCGTCGCAAAAGGCGATGGTGTCGGCGCGGCCATGTCGGCGCTTCATGCGCTTGAGGATCATGTCGTCGCCGGACTGGGCCGAAAGATGGAAATGCGGCATCAGCCTTTCTTCTTCGGCGATCATCCGCATCAGCACGGCATCGGTTTCGATGCTGTCGATGGAGGAAAGCCGCAGCCGCTTCAGTTCGGGCACCAGCTTGAGGATCTTTTCCACCAGCGCGCCAAGGCCTGGTTCGCCAGGAAGGTCGGAGCCGTAGGAGGTGAGATCCACGCCGGTCAGGACGATCTCGGGAAAGCCCGCTGCCACCAGCCGGCGCGCTTCTTCCACCACCGCGCCCATCGGCACGCTGCGCGAATTGCCCCGGCCATAGGGGATGATGCAGAAGGTGCAGCGATGGTTGCAACCATTCTGCACCTGCAGGAAGGCGCGGGTATGGCCTTCAAAGTGATCCACCATCTGCGGCGCGGTCTCGCGCAGGCTCATGATGTCGTTGACGCGGATTTTCTCCGACGCGCCGACCCCGAAGTCGGCATAGCTTTGGGCGTTGAGTTTCTCGGCATTGCCGATCACCGCATCCACCTCGGCCATGTCGGCATAGGTCTGCGGCTGCGTCTGGGCGGCGCAGCCGGTGACGATGATGCGCTGGTGCGGTTTCTCGCGCTTCAGCTTTCGGATCGCCTGGCGCGACTGGCGCACCGCCTCGGCCGTCACGGCGCAGGTATTGACCACGGTGGTATCGCGCAACTGCGCTTCGGATGCGCGCAGCCGGATCGCTTCGCTCTCATAGGCATTGAGGCGGCAGCCGAAGGTCACGACGTTCAGGGTCATAACTTGTCCAGCTCGACCCGGCCGCGAAACACGGTGACGCCGGGGCCGGTCATCAGCACATGACCGTCTTCCTCGCGCCATTCGATGATCAGCGAGCCGCCATCCAGCACCAGCTCCATCTTGCGGTCCGTCAGCCCGCGCCGCACCGCGGCGACCGCCGTGGCGCAGGCGCCCGAACCGCAGGCCAAGGTCACGCCCACGCCGCGCTCCCACACCCGCATGCGGATTTTCGAACGGTCCAGCACCTGGGCGAATTCCACATTGGTGCGATTGGGAAAGAGAGGCAGGGTTTCGATCTTGGGGCCCAGCATCGTGACGGGGGCGACCGCAACGTCGGGCACAAACAGCACGCAATGCGGATTGCCCATCGAGACGGCGCTGACCGGCACCGAGCTGGTGCCGATTTCCAGCAGGAAATTTTCGGTGTCGCGCGCTTCCGCCAGGGGAACCTGGGTCCAGTCCAGGTGCGGCTCGCCCATGTCGATGGTGACCAGGCCCTTGCCGGCATCACTGGCCACCAGCATGCCGCCCCGGGTGGACAGCTTGATCCGCGCCAGGCCGCGCTCGTCCATCAGCAGGCGGGCGACGCAGCGGCTGGCATTGAAACAGGTTTCCGCTTCCGAACCATCGGCATTGAAGAACTGCACGCCGGCATCGGTCTGGGCGCCGCCGGGGCGGATCACCACCACCGTGTCGCAGCCGATGCCGAAATGGCGGTCAGCGATCTTGCGCGCCTGCGGGCCGGTCAGCGGGATGGCGTTGTCGCGCGCGTCGAACACGACAAAATCATTGCCCAGTCCGTGCATCTTCAGGAAGGTGGTCATGGGGGGCGTTATAGGGTGCCGGCCCCCAATTTTCTATGGGCTTTTCCATGGACTCGGGCCGCTGAAAGCGCCCAAAATCGAAAGCCATCCCTGACGGATCTGCCATGCGTGCCGCACTGGCCCTTGCCGCCCTCATTCTTTTTGCCGCCGGAGCCTTTGCCGTGACCTCAGATGATCCCTATGCCTGGCTGGAAGACACCCATGGCGCAAAGCCGCTCGCCTGGGTGGCGGAGCAGAACAAGGCGTCGCTGGGACCGCTGAAGGCCGATCCGCGCTATCAGAAGAATTACGACTCGATCCTGCAGGTTCTGGACGCCACCGACCGCATTCCCATGGGAACCCTGCGCGGTGCCTACGTCTACAATTTCTGGCAGGACGCGGCCAACCCCAAGGGGCTTTGGCGGCGCGCGACGATTGCCGACTATCAGACCGCCGCGCCGCACTGGGAACTGCTGCTGGACGTGGACGCGCTGGCGAAGGCGGAAAAAGAGAACTGGGTCTTTGCCGGCGCGGAATGCGGTCCGCGCGAAACGCGCTGTCTCATACGGCTGTCGCGCGGTGGCGGCGATGCGGTGGTTATCCGCGAATATGACCTGAAGGCCAAGGCGCTGGCGACGGATGGTTTCGCGCTGCCGGAATCCAAGGGCGATGCCAGTTATCTGGACGACGACACCGTGCTGTTCGCCACGGCAAAGGATGGCGAAACCGCCAGCGGCTATGCCCGCAAGGTGCGGCTGTGGAAGCGCGGTCAGCAGATCGCCGACGCCGTGACGTTATACGAGGGCGAGAAAAGCGATGTGCTGGCGGCGCCGATGACCGCGCATACCAAGGCGGGCAATTTTGCCTTTGTGATGCGGGCCGTGAGCTTCTTTGAAACCGAATATTTCGCGGTTGAGGGTGAGAATATCCGCAAGCTGGACATGCCACGCTCGGCCGATGTGAAGGGCATGCTGGACGGGGCCCTGATCGCCACCCTGCGGGATGATTATACCGTGGACGGCGCGCACTTTGCCAAGGGGGCGCTGGTGGCGTTCCGTGATGGCGGCCCGCCGCAGGTCATCTTTGCCCCGACAGCCCGCCAGAGCGTGGAAAGTGTGGGAACCGGGCGCGACAAGCTGTTCGTGGTGACCAACGACAATGTGATCGGCGCGGTGCATGTCTTCACCACCGACGGCAAGGCGTGGCATGACAAGGTGCTGGCGCTGCCGGGCAGCGGTGCGCCGGATATCGTTTCGGCCAATGATTACGGGCCGGAGGCGCTGTTCAGCTTCCAGAATTATCTCACCCCCACCACGCTCTATTTCGACGGCGGCGGCGACCATCCAACGCCGATCAAGTCGCTGCCGGCGCGCTTCGATGCGTCAGGACTGGTGACGGAGCAGTTCGAGGCGACCTCGAAGGACGGCACGAAAATTCCGTATTTCGTGACGCGCCCGAAAAATCTCGCCGGGCCTGCGCCGACGGTCCTCTACGGCTATGGCGGCTTCGAAGTGTCGCTGACGCCCGGCTACAGCGCCAATTTCGGGCGGCTGTGGCTGACCCATGGCGGCATCTATGTGGTGGCCAATATCCGCGGTGGCGGCGAGTTCGGGCCGGCCTGGCATGACGCGGCGCTGAAAACCAACCGTCAGCGCGCCTATGATGATTTCGAGGCGGTGGCGGCTGATCTCGCGGCGCGCAAGCTGACCACGCCCAGGCAGCTGGGCATCATGGGCGGCTCCAATGGCGGGCTGCTGGTGTCCACCGTGATGGTGCAGCGGCCGGACCTGTTCGGCGCCGTGGTCTGCCAGGTGCCGCTGATCGACATGATCGCCTATACCCATATCGGCGCGGGCGCGTCATGGGTGGGGGAGTATGGCGACCCCGCCATTCCCGCCGAGCGCGATTACATCCTCACCTACTCGCCGTACCAGAATGTGAAAGCGGGCGTGAAATATCCGCCGGTCTTCTTCGTCACCGCCACCAGCGACGACCGCGTCTCGCCGGTGCATGCCCGCAAGATGGCGGCGAAGATGATCGAACAGGGCCATGAGGTGCTGTTCTATGAGAATACCGACGGCGGCCACGCCGCCGCCGCCGACCATCGCCAGTCCGCCGAAATGTGGGGCCTCAGCTTTGTCTATCTGGCGCAGAAACTGGGACTGAAGGCATGAGCATGCGCGCGTGGGTGCTAAGCTTGGCTTTGTTGGCGGCGGGCGGCGCGGTTGCCGCGCAAGTGGATAACGACCCCTATCTGTGGCTGTCGGACATTCATGGCGCGCGCGCGCTGGCCTGGGTGAAACGCGAGACCGACAAGAGCGACAAGCTGCTCAGGGCCGATCCCACCTATCAGCGCACCCATGACGCCATCCTGAAATCGCTGGATGTGAAGGACCGCATCCCCAAGGTCATCCTGGATCATGGCGACGCCTACAATTTCTGGCAGGACGCGGCGCATGTGCGCGGCATCTGGCGGCGCACGACCATTGCCGATTACGCCGCCAAGGACCCGCACTGGGAAACCCTGCTCGATCTTGATGCGCTGGATACTGCCGAGAAGACCCCCTGGGTGTGGCAGGGGGCGGACTGCGCCCCCGGCGGCGCGCTGTGCCTGCTGAAACTGTCGCCGGGCGGCGGCGACGCCGCCACGGTGCGTGAATTCAGCCTGAAGACAAAGACATTCGTGGAGGGTGGCTTCCGTCTGCCGGAGGCCAAGCTGACGGCCACATACCTCGACGCCGACCATGTGCTGGTCGCCACCGATTTCGGCGCCGGCAGCATGACGAAATCTTCCTACCCGCGCCTCGTCAAGCTGTGGACGCGCGGCACGCGGCTCGGCGCAGCCAAGACGGTGTTTGAGGCCGGCGTTGACGACATCGCGGCGCGGCCGCAGGTGTTCCGCGGACCTTATGGCAGCATCGCGGTGATCGAGCGCGGGCTGACCTTCTTCACCAACGAATACTCCGTGGTTGCCGCCGATGGCACGACCACGAAGCTGCCGCTGCCGCCCGGCGCGGTGCTGCAGGGCGCGACGCAGGGCCGCCTGGTCTTTACCCTGCGCGATGCCTGGCAGGCCTTCCCGCAAGGCGCGCTGATCGCCTTCGATCCCAGGCGCGGCGGCGTGCGCCTGCTGTACGCGCCGAACGGGCGCAGCACCGTGGAAGATGTCAGGTGCGGCCGCGACGCTGTCTATGCCGCCATCTTCGAGAATGTGGTGGGCACGGTGCATGCCTTCCGGCTGAAGGATGACGGCTGGAGTGATGAAACGCTTCCCATGCCCAGGGGCGGCTCCACCGCGATTGCCGCGGTCAATGACTGGGGGCCGCAGGCGCAGTTCACCTTTGAAAGTTACCTGACCCCGCCCACGCTCTATGCCACCGACGGGGCGTCGGCGCCGAAGGCGATCAAGGCGCAGGCGCCGGTGTTCGATGCCAGCGGCATGGCGGCGGACCAGGCCTGGGCGGTGTCGAAGGACGGCACCAGGATTCCGTACTTCCTGATCCATCCCAAGGGCTCAAAGGGCCCGTTGCCGACGATCCTGTATTCCTATGGTGGCTTCGAACTGTCGCTGTTCCCGATCTACTGGAATGACGGCCATCGGCCGCTGGCGGCGTCAGCCTGGGTGGGGCAGGGCGGCGCCATCGCCATCGCCAATATCCGTGGCGGCGGCGAGTTCGGGCCGGCCTGGCACCAGGCGGCGTTGCTGGAGCATCGCCAGCGCGCCTTTGACGATTTCGCCGCCGTGGCGAAGGACCTGGAAACGCGCAGGCTGACCACGCCCAAACAGCTTGGCATTGTCGGCGCCTCGAATGGCGGCGTGCTGACCACCGTGACCATGACCCAGCATCCGGAACTGATCGGTGCCGTGGTCAGCCAGCGGCCATTGGTGGACATGCTGCGCTATACCCGCTTCGGCGCGGGGCAATCGTGGGTGGCGGAGTATGGCGATCCGGCGATTCCGGCGCAGCGCGCCATCCTGGAAAAATATTCGGCCTACCAGAAAGTGCAAAAGGGCGTGCACTATCCGGCCATTCTCTTCATCACCGAAACCAGCGACGACCGGGTCACGCCGATCTTCGCGCGCATGATGGCGGCCAAGATGGAAGACCAGGGCCATGACGTGCTGTTCAACGAAAGCAGCGAAGGCGGCCACGGCCCCGGCGCCACCAGCGCCGCCCAGGCCCAGATGTGGGGCCTGACCTATGCCTTCTTCGCGCAGAAGTTGGGGTTGGCGCGGAAGTAGCAACGCGGAAGTAGCAAAAGGGCCAGTGGACCTTTTGCCCGCGCCAACGCCGCAGCGGCGCGCGCCCAAGTGCGGCGCGAGGCTGGGGCGGCGGAATTAAGCAATTAACCTGGAAATCGTCGGCAGCGAGGCGCCGCCGCGCTAAATCGCAGCTGTCCCATTTTGGAGCAGTTGCCCATGCGCAAGATGTTTGTGAAGTTCGCCCGCAATACCAATGCGGCCACGGCCATCGAATATGGCCTGCTGGCCAGCCTGATTGCTGTCGCCATCATCAGCGGCGTCACCATGGTGGGCACCAGCCTGTCCACCACCTTTGACTCCCTGGCGGTGACCCTCAAATAGCGCCGCCAAGGCTTTGAAAAGCAAAAGGCCCGCCAGTGTGGCGGGCCTTTTTGTTTTGGGCTGGGGTTAGAGGCCTTTTTTAGAGGCCTAGCGGCCTTTTTTTGAGGCCTAGCGACCTTTGGCGATCCGCGGCTTGGGCGGGGCGGCCGGCATTTCCTTGGGCTTGGAGGCCTTGTAGATCTTGGTCAGGGCTTCGCGGCTCTTGATGCTGGAAGCGGTCATGTCGGGCAGTTTGGGCATGGCGGGAACTTTCGGACGGGGATTTTCTGTCCCTTCCTTTAGACCCCGCCAGCCCTTCCGTAAACTGAAGGATTTTCTGCTGGTAAATCAGATGATTACACTCAGCAGATCGCGGCGCCCTGCACACCCACCCGCAACAGATAGACCGATTGCGATCCGCACATCCACAGATAGTCGCGCTTGGGGCCGGCAAAGCACAGATTGGCGCAGACTTCGGGCAGGCGCACCCGGGCCAGCAGCTTGCCGGCCGGGCTCCACACCGTCACGCCGCAATAGCCGAGCGGGGCGGTCGAGCCGGACCAGACATTGCCGTACATGTCGACGCGATGGCCGTCCGGGCCGCAATGCACGCCATCGACATCGCAGTTGGTGAAGACGCGCGGATTGGCCAGCTTGCCGCCCACCACATCGGCGACGCTGATGCCGGTGCCCCAGACATAATAGACCTTGGTGTAATCGGGCGAGAAGGCGATGCCGTTGGGCACCAGGCCGGGCTTGCCTTCCAGCATCACTTCGATCTTGCCGCTGGTATCGACACGGTAGATGCAGGGCGGACGCACCTGCTTCTGCGAACCGATGATGCCCGCCATGCCTTCGCCGATATGGGGATTGGCGACGCCGTCGCTGAACGGGCCGGGGGCCGGATCGGGATGTCCCTCGGCCAGCTGGCCACCATAATAAGGGTCGGTGAACCAGATCGATCCGTCCTTGTGCACGGCGATGTCGTTGGGCGAGTTCAGCGGCTGGCCGTCAAAGCTGTCGGCGATGACGGTGATGGTGCCGTCATGCTCGAAGCGGATGACGCGGCGCAGGCCATGCTGGGCGGAAATCTGGCGGCCCTGGAAATCGAAGGTGTTGCCGTTGGAATTGTAGCTGGGGCTGCGGAAGGCCGAGATCTGTCCGGTCTCCCAGATATAGCGATACTGCTTGTCGCCGGTGACGTCGCTCCACACCACATACTGGCCTTCATTCGACCAGGCCGGGCCTTCCGCCCAGATCATGCCGGTGCCGACACGCTTGATGTTGGAGTGGCCGATGAAGAGTTTGCCCGCCTCTGGCGTCAGCAGAAGAATATCGGGATCGGGATAGGCGACCGGCGGCGCATCGGGCGCATAGCTGCGCCCTGTGAGGATGGAGGTGAGGGGCGCCATCTGCGCCTTGCCCTGTGCAAAGGCGGCGGTCGGCAGGCTCGCGGCAGCGCCGGCCAGCATCAGGCGGCGCGACAGATGATCGGTCATGAAAAATCCTCCCAGCGGTGTTTTTGTTGGGGGGAGGGGAACCCGTGGCGTTGATGCTGTCAATGCCGAGTGCGCTGCATCATCCCGGCGCCGCCCCTTGGATATTCACCCGCAGCATATAGATCGACGAGGTCGCGGTCATGAACAGATGGTCGCGCTTGGGCCCGGCGAAGCAGAGGTTCGCGCAGGGTTCGGGCAGGCGGATGCGACCGATCAGGGTGCCCTGCGGATTCCATACCGTGACACCGGCATAGCCGAGCACGGAAGCCGAGCTGCACCAGATGTTGCCGGCGCGATCGGCGCGCATGCCATCGGGGCCGCACTTGATGCCGTCCACCATGCAGTCGGTGAAGACCCGCAGGTTGGTGACCTTGGTGCCGACAATGTCGCCCACCGTGATGCCGCCGCCGCGAATGACGTAGAGCTTGCTGTAGTCGGGCGAGAAGCACAGGCCATTGGGCGCCTTGCCCGCTTCGAACGGGACGGCGACGTCAACCTTGCCGCTGGGGTCCACGCGATAGACATTCATCGGCAATTGCTGGTGCATCGCGCCGGCCTTCTGGACGCCGACGCCGGTGTTGCCGACGCTGGGGTCGCGCACGCCGCCCACATTCATCGGGCCGTCGCCGTCATCGGGATGGCCCTCGGCCAGGTTGCCGCCAAACTGGGGGTCGGTGAACCAGATGCTGCCGTCCTTGTGCGGCACCACATCGTTGGGGGAGTTCAGCGGCTTGCCGTCATAGCTGTCGGCGATCACGGTCATCGATCCGTCGATCTCCCAGCGCACCACGCGGCGGAAGAAATCCTGGGTGGAAATCTGGCGGCCCTGGAAGTCAAAGGTGTTTCCGTTGGTGGAATAGCTGGGCTTGCGGAAGGTGGTGACTTCGCCGGTCTCCCAGATGTGGCGATACTGGGTGTCGTTCTTCACGTCGCTGAAGATCGCGTACATCCCGTTGCTGCTCCAGGCGGGGCCTTCGGCCAGATGAAGCCCGGTATAAAGACGCCGGATCACTTCCTGGCCGATCAACAGGCTGCCGAAGGCAGGCGCAATCCGCAGCACATCGGGATCGGGCGAGAAAGCGGGCGGCGCGCCGGGGGAGAAATCGCGCGGCGGTTCGCTGATGACGGAGCGGGGCGTGCCCAGCAGCTTTGTATCGGCGGCCCAGCAATTGATCGGGCCAATGGCGGGTATGGCGCTGGCCGCGCCCGCCAGCATCAGGCGGCGATTGATGTGCTGCATCACGATCCTCCCGGTCTTTTGGCTGGGAGCATGAAGCAGCCTTGCCGCCTGTCAATCCTCGGTGGCTTCGCGCACCTGCTGCGCCAGCTTGAGGGCGCTGGCCTGCATCTCGCGCACGATCAGCGCGCCACGTTCATTCAGCGGCGTCTTGGCGAGCAGGCGCGTGCCGGCTTCGATCGCGGCCAGGGTGTTGCGCATGTCGTGACCAAGGCCGCCCCGGAAACGTTCGCTGCGACGGGCATGATCGCGTTCGGCCTGCGCCAGCTTGTGATGGGCATCGAGGTGGAAGGCGATCAGATCGGCGAACAGGTGGAACATGCCGGTGACAGCCGGATTGTTCAGGGTGTTGGGGCGCGGATCGATGGAGCAGAGCGTGCCGAAGAGGCTGCCATCGGCAAGAATGATCGGCACGGAAATATAGCTTTGGAAACCGTACAGCATCGGCGTGGGATGGTCGCGAAACCGGGGATCCTCGGCGACATGATCTATGGCCACGCCGGTCTTTGCGTCGCGGATCTCGCCGCAGATGGTGGTCTCAACCCACAATTCGGCGCCGGGGACCAGACCGAAGGCGATATCGTCCTTGGAGGCGCAGCAGATCCAGCGGTCCTCGGTGACCCGCGCCACGGCCGCAAAGCGCATGCCGGTGGTGCGGCAGATCACTTCCAGGATGCTGGGCACCGCCGGGATGCCGGCGATGGCGTCCAGGTCGGCCTGGTAGGGATGCGGCGATATACGGTTGAGCAGGGAACACCTTTGCGCGTGACGGGATATGATACCGGGCCGGACGGCGGTAACGCCATTGCGGTCTTGGTACGGTCTGGAACCTTGCGCGCCCAATGTGCCCGGAGTTTGCCCGGAGTTTGACAGTGTGGTGTTGGGGGCCTAAAAACCCGCCCAATTCCGGAAAGGCACAGCTTTTCCGGTCCCCCGCCTGGCGCGGGGGATCGCCCCCAGGCAGCGCGTTGCGCCCCCTGGGGCGAAATCGTTTGTGATTTCGCGCGCTCATAAAGGGCGAAATCGTTTGGAATAAGTGTCTGGAGTTATTGGTAATTGTTTGAATCCTTACAGTCCCGCCTGACCGGCGTCTTTGACAAGCTTCGCGGGCGCGGTGCCCTCAGCGAAGCCGATGTCGATGCCGCGCTGGCAGAGGTGCGCACCGCGCTGGTCGAGGCCGACGTGGCCCTCAGCGTGGTCAAGGACTTCATCGACAAGGTGCGCCCGCGCGCCATCGGCGAAAACGTCATCCGTTCGGTGTCGCCCGGCCAGCAGGTCATAAAGATCGTGCACGATGTGCTCGTCGAGACCCTGGGCAGCGAAAATGAAACCCTGAACATCGGCTCGCCGCCCGCGCCGATCCTGATGGTGGGTCTGCAGGGCTCGGGCAAGACCACCACATCCGCGAAATTGGGTCTGCTGCTGCAGACCAAGGACAAGAAGCGCGTCCTGATGGCGTCGCTGGACACCACCCGTCCTGCCGCCATGGAGCAATTGCGGGTGCTGGGCGAACAGGCCGGCATCGCCACCTTGCCGATCATCGCCGGACAGGATCCGCTGGCCATCGCCAGGCGCGCCATCGCCAGTGCCAAGGTCGGCGGTTATGACGCCGTGATCCTGGACACCGCCGGCCGCCAGCATGTCGATGCGCAGCTGATGGCCGAAGTCGCCGCCGTCAAGGCGCTGGCGAACCCGCATGAAACCCTGCTGGTGGCGGACTCGCTGACCGGCCAGGACGCGGTGAACATCGCCAAGTCCTTCAACGACACCGTCGGCATCACCGGCATCATCCTCACCCGCGTAGACGGCGATGGCCGCGGCGGTGCCGCGCTGTCCATGCGCAGCGTTACCGGCGCGCCGATCAAGTTCCTGGGCGCCGGCGAAAAGCTGGACGCGCTGGAAGCCTTCCATCCGGCGCGCGTTGCGGGCCGCATCCTGGACATGGGCGATGTCGTGTCGCTGGTCGAACGCGCCAGCGAGACCATCGACAAGGAAGAGGCGGAGAAGCTCGCCGCCAAGATGAAAAAGGGTCAGTTCGACATGAACGACCTGAAGTCCCAGCTGAACCAGATGAAGAAGCTGGGCGGCATGAAGGGCGTGTTGGGCATGCTGCCCGGCGTCGGCAAGATCAAGGACCAGCTGGATGCGGCTGGACTGGACGACAAGATTCTCACCCGCCAGGAAGCCATCATCGGCTCGATGACAAGGCAGGAACGCGGTGACCCCGACCTGATCAACGGCTCGCGCAGGAAGCGCATTGCGGCCGGCGCAGGCGTGGAAGTCAGCGAAGTGAACAAGCTTCTGAAGATGCATCGCCAGATGGCGGACATGATGAAGAAAATGGGCAAGGGCGGCCGCATGCCGCAAATGCCCGGCATGGGCGGAATGCCCGGTGGATTACCGCCCGGAATGTTTCCGGGTCGGCGTTGATTTAATCGTTTAACTGCAAGGAAAACTGACATGGCTCTTCGTATTCGTCTTGCCCGCGGCGGCACCAAGAAGCGTCCGCACTACAATATCGTGATCGCCGACAGCCGCAATCCGCGCGACGGCCGCTTCATCGAGAAGATCGGCTTCTACAATCCGCTGCTGCCGTCCGATCATGCCGACCGCATCAAGCTGAACCTGGAATCGGCCAAGGCCTGGATCGTCAAGGGCGCCGTGGCGTCCGACCGCGTCCACAAGATGCTGGCCAAGGAAGGCCTGGTGAAGGCCCGCGTGCACAACAATCCCACCAAGGCCCAGCCCAAGAAGAAGGCGCAGGAACGCGCTGCGGCTGCCGCCAAGCTGGCCGAGACCGCCGAAGCGCCCGCCGCCTAGTGGCGAAGGACGTTCTTCTTGCCGCCGTCATGGGCGCGCAGGGTTTGAAGGGCGAGGTGAAGGTGAAGACCTTCACCCACCAGCCCGACGGCCTGTCGCGCTATGCCACGCTGCATGCCAAGGACGGCCGCACGTTCACGATCACCGCCTTTCGCCCGTCAAAACCGGGCGAGGCGGTGATTGCGTTTGCGGAAGTCCGTGACCGCACGTCCGCAGAAGGCCTGCGCGGCACCGAGCTGTACGTGGCGCGCGACGCGCTGCCGCCGGCGGAGGAAGACGAATTCTACCATGCCGACCTGGTCGGGCTGGAAGCGCGCGACAGCGAAGGCCGCATGCTGGGCAAGGTCGCCGCCATCCACAATTTCGGCGCCAGCGACGTGATCGAACTGACGCGTGCGGATGGCGACAGCGTGCATCTGGCCTTTACGCGCGAGACCGTACCGCACATCCATGTCGCGGACGGCTATATCGTCGTGGCGGTGCCCGAAGACGATGACGGTACGGACCATGTCGAGTAGCTGGTCCGCCACCGTCCTCACGCTTTTTCCCGACATGTTCCCCGGGCCGCTCGGCCACTCGCTGCTGGGCAAGGCATCGTCGAACGGATTGTGGTCGCTGGACGTGCGCGACATTCGCGATCATGGCCTGGGCAAGCATCGCACGGTGGATGATACGCCTGCCGGCGGCGGTCCCGGCATGGTGATGCGCGCCGATGTGGCGGCCGCTGCCATCGACGCGGTGGACCGCGCTGACCGTCCGCTGATCTACCTGTCGCCGCGCGGCGCGCCGCTGACCCAGGCGCGGGTGCGCGAACTGGCGGCCGGGCCCGGCGCCATCCTGCTGTGCGGCCGCTTTGAAGGCCTGGACCAGCGGGTGATCGAGGCCCGGAACATCGAGGAAGTGAGTCTGGGCGACTTTGTGCTGGCGGGGGGCGAAATCGCCGCCATGGCGCTGGTGGAGGCCGTGGTGCGGCTGATCCCGGGCGTGCTGGGCGACCATGCCTCCACGTCCGAGGAAAGCTTCAGTTCCGGGCTGCTGGAATACCCCCATTATACCCGCCCCCAGGATTTCGAGGGCCGGCCCGTTCCGGCTGTGCTAAATAACGGAAATCACAAGGAAATTGCCAAATTCCGCCAGTCGGAATCCGAGCGCCTGACCCGGGAGCGCCGCCCCGACCTCTGGTCTCTTCACGAAAAGGCCCAGAAACCCTTTGAAAAAGACCGCCGCTAGGCTATATGCCCCGGCTCGATTGACGTTTTACGACCGACCGAAAGACCAAGACAATGAACCTTTTGCAGACGCTCGAAGCCGAACAGATGGCCACCGTGCGCACCAAGGCGCTTCCCGACTTCCGTCCGGGCGACACCCTCAAGGTCAACGTCAAGGTGGTCGACGTGACCTATGACGAGAAGGCCAAGGCCAACAAGACCCGCGAACGCATCCAGGCGTTCGAAGGCGTCTGCATCGCCCGCCAGGGCGCCGGCCTGAACGAGGCCTTCACGGTCCGCAAGCTGAGCTATGGCGAAGGCGTGGAACGCGTCTTCCCGATCTATTCCCCGCTGGTCGACTCGGTTGTCGTCGTGCGCAAGGGCAAGGTGCGTCGCGCCAAGCTCTATTATCTGCGCGGCCGCACCGGCAAGTCCGCCCGCATCACCGAGCGCACCGATCACGTCGCTCCGACCCCGGAAGCGGCCGCCTAAAAACCGCCAAACACCTTCAAAATCGGGCCGCGCGGGCTTTGTTCGCGCGGCCCGATTGCTTTTGGGCGCCCAAAAGCCCCGGAAAATGGGGCTTTTGTGTCTATATGTGCGTAAAGGCCCATTTTATAGTGGTTTTGTGAAACTGGACCACACGCGGTTGCAGGAAATGCCGTAAAATCGGGCGCATCTGTTGATTCGTTAGAGGGAGAATCCTATGGCCACCAAAGCCAAAGCTACCAAGACTGCCACCAAGACTGCCGTCGCCAAGGTCGAAACTGTTTCGACCCGCAATCTCGCCAGCCAGCTGGCCGAGAAGCATGAACTGTCCCAGAAGCTCGCCAATACCATCCTCGAAGATGTGATTGGCCTGGTCACCAAGCACCTGAAGAAGGGCGCTCGCATTCGCCTGAACGGCCTGGGCATCCTGGTCGTCCGCAAGCGTGGTCCGCGCATGGGCCGCAACCCGGCGACCGGCGAAGCCATCAAGATCAAGGCGTCCAAGAAGGTTGCGTTCCGCGCCTCCAAGGAACTGAAGGAAGCCATCTAAGGCTTCTTTCTTCTCGCTGAGAGAAAAAAGGCCGGACATTCATTTGTCCGGCCTTTTCTTTTGCCTTGCCTGTGTCGCATATACCCCATAGGGGTATGGCCATGGCCCCCCCCCACGATCCCAAGCTTCTTGCCCGTCTTGCCCGCATTCAGGGCCAGGTCGGCGGCATCGCGCGCATGATCGAGGACGATCGCTATTGCATCGACATCCTCACCCAGATGCAGGCCGTCAAGTCGGCGCTGCGCAAAGTCGAGGATGAACTGCTCAAAAGCCATTCCAGCCATTGCGTCGCCAATGCCATCAAGAGCGGCAATATGCGGGATGCGCGCCAGAAATTCACCGAGCTTGTTGACCTGTTCAGCAAGACATCCCGCTAGAGAGCCCCCATGCGCCGCATCCTGTTGCTTCTGCTCGCTTGCGCCACGCCGGCCTTCGCCCAGGCCATGTCGCATGACATGGCGGGGATGAACCACGACATGGCCGGCATGGACCACGACATGGCGGGCATGTCTTCGCACGGCATGGCGATGCACGGTCTGCTGGGCGGTTATGGCATGTCGCGCGAAGCCAGCGGCACCAGTTGGCAGCCACAGGCGGCGCCCCATGCCGGCATCCACATGATGGCCGATGACTGGATGGTGATGCTGCATGGCAAGGTCACCGGCGTTGCCGACTGGCAGTCGGGCCCGCGCGGCGACGACCAGATACTGTCCCAGTCGATGGTGATGGCGATGGCGACCAGGGATCTGGAAAGCGGTGACACGCTGGGGCTGAAGGCAATGCTGTCGGGCGATCCCTTCATGGGGCGGCGGGGGTTTCCGCTGCTGCTGGCCAGCGGCGAGACCGCCGACGGCGTCACCCACCTGGTGGACCGCCAGCATCCCCACGACATGCTGATGGAGCTGGCCGCCACTTACAGTTATCCGGTGTCCGCGACCGACAGCGTCTTTCTTTATGGCGGCTATCCGGGCGAACCGGCGCTGGGCCCGTCCGCCTACATGCATCGCATCTCGGCGGTGGACAATCCGATGACGCCGATCAGCCATCACTGGCTGGATTCCAGCCATGTCACCTTCGGCGTCCTGACCGCAGGTTACGTGCATGACGATCTCAAGCTGGAAGTCTCGCAATTCACCGGCCGCGAGCCGGACCAGCATCGCTTCAATTTCGATCGCGCGACTTTTGATTCCACTGCCGCGCGGATTTCGTGGAATCCGGATTCCAATTGGTCCTTGCAGGCCTCTGCCGGCTGGCTGAAAAGCCCCGAACAGCTGGAAGCCGACATCAACGAGCGCCGCATCACCGTCAGCGCCACATACTTCAAGCAGTTCGATTTCGGATCGCTGGCCGCCACTGTCGCCTTCGGCAACAAGCATCTCAGTGACGGCATCGACGAAAGCGCCGGCCTGTTCGAAGCCGAATTCAAGCCGGATGACGCCTGGACGCTGTTTGCCCGCGCCGAAACCCTTGGCAGCACCGAGCTTGTGCCGGGCCCTGCCGTGCGCGGCGCCGGCGAGATCAGCTTTGGCGCCATCCATGACTGGCGGCTGGCAGAACATTGGAAGTTCGGCATTGGTGGGCTTTACGCTGCCGATTTCGCGCCGTCGTCGCCAACCGCTTCTTATGGCGACAACCCGCACGGCGTGAGGGGGTTTGTCCGACTGGTGGCAGAATAATTTTCCGATTGGCGGAACGAAGGAGAATGTTGCGCGTTTTCCATCCATGGCCAGTTGGAATGCGCTGATAGCCTGGGTCCCGCCATGGCTGGAGGCCCTGGCACTTTTTGTGGTGATCGGCGCGTTCGGCGTGGTGGTACACAGTCTGCTGCTGCGCTTTGTGGCGCGTCGCCCGCCGACCTGGCATCCCTTCCTGCGGCATGCCTTGACCCGCTCGCGGCGCCTGGTGCGCTTCATGATCCTGTTGTTCGCGGCCGGGATGGCTGCGGGTTTTTTGCCGATGAGCACGCACGCCGCCGCCAATGTGCGCCATGTCTTCATCGCACTGTTCATCGTCCAGTTGGGCTGGATCGCGGCGGTCGTCACCAACCTGGCGATGGACCGTTATGTCGGCCGGCTGGACATGAAGGCCAGCGACAATCTTTCGGCGCGCAAGGCCGCCACCCAGATGCGGATTTTCCGTCAGGCCATCAACGTGATGCTGGCGCTTCTGACCGCCGCTTTCGCGATGATGAGCTTCGATGCGGTACGCCAGATCGGCGTGTCGCTGTTTGCCAGCGCCGGCGTGGCGGGAATCGTGGCGGGCATGGCGGCGCGGCCCATGCTGGAAAACCTGATCGCCGGCGTGCAGCTGGCGCTGACCCAGCCGCTGCGGCGGGAAGATGCCGTGGTGATCAACAAGGAATGGGGCTGGGTGGAGGAGATCAACTCCACCTATATCGTGGTGCGGCTGTGGGACTGGCGCCGTCAGGTGGTGCCGCTGTCCTATCTGTTCCAGAATCCCTTCACCAACTGGACGCGCAATTCCTCCTCCATCATCGGCACGGTACTGGTCTATGCCGACTTTTCGCTGCCGATGGACGCGGTGCGCGAAAAGGCGACTGAGATCGTCAAGGCTTCGCCCCTGTGGGACGGGCAGGTGGTGAACATCCAGGTCTCCGATGCGCGCGAGCAGGTGATGGAGGTCCGGGTGCTGGCCTCGGCCTCGGATTCCCCGCGCGCCTGGGACCTGCGCTGCGAGGTCCGCGAAAAGCTGATCGCCTTCATCCGCGACACCTATCCCGACAGCCTGCCGCGCATGCGCCGCGAGGAATTCCCCATGGCGGGGCCGGAAGGGCAAACCCCTGTATAAGCTTGCGAAAATGGCGCCGATTTGCCGCCTTGCCGGGCCGGTTCCAAGGGGCTAGGAACGGACCGAAATTTTCGCAAGGAACATCCCATGGCGCGCAAGAATATCGCTCTCATCGGCGGCGGACAGATCGGTGGCACCCTGGCCCATCTGGCAGCCCTCAAGGAGCTGGGCGATGTGGTGATCTTCGACATCGCCGAAGGCCTGCCCCAGGGCAAGGCGCTGGACCTGGCGCAGTCCGCCCCGGTGGACGGCTTCAACGCCAGGATGTCCGGCACCAATTCCTATGCCGACATTGCCGGCGCCGATGTGGTGATCGTCACCGCCGGCGTGCCGCGCAAGCCCGGCATGAGCCGCGACGACCTGATCGGCATCAATTTGAAAGTCATGGCGGCGGTGGGCGAAGGCATCAAGGCCAACTGCCCCGACGCCTTCGTGATCTGCATCACCAATCCGCTGGATGCGATGGTGTGGGCGCTGCAGAAATTCTCCGGCGTGAAGCCGGAAAAGATCATCGGCATGGCCGGTGTGCTGGACTCGGCGCGCTTCCGCCACTTCCTGGCCGACGAGATGAAGGTGTCGGTGGAAGATGTCAGCGCGTTCGTGCTGGGCGGCCATGGCGACACCATGGTGCCGATGCCGCGCTTCTCCACCGTGGCCGGCATTGCGCTGCCCGAACTGGTCAAGATGGGCTGGATCACGCAGGAGAAGCTGGACGCCATCATCACCCGCACTGCCAATGGCGGCGCCGAGATCGTCGGCCTGCTCAAGACCGGCTCGGCCTATTATGCCCCCGCCACCAGCGCCATCCAGATGGCCGAGAGCTATCTGAAGGACCAGAAGCGCGTCCTGCCCTGCGCCGTTCACGTCAACGGCGCTTATGGCATCACGGACCTGTATGTTGGATTGCCGGCCGTGATCGGCGAAAAGGGCATCGAGCGGATCGTGGAGCTGGACCTGACGGACGCCGAAAAGGCCGCCCTGGCCAAGTCGGCCGATGCGGTGCGCGGCCTGATCGAGGCCTGCAAGAAGCTGGAACCGAAGCTCGCCTGATCGGCCTCAATCGACGCGGTAGGACACCAGGAAGCCGATCCCCATGCTGGGGCTGCCGGCGCTCAGGCCCACCGTGCCATAGCCGGTCAGCGTGACTTTTTCCCCGCGCACCCAGCTCAGCGACCCGAACAGGCTTTGCGCCGCCGGGACCAGCGGACCATCCCGGCTGTCGTAATCGTAGGAGGCGATCGCCACCAGGTCGTCGCTGAGCTCCAGGCTGGTGCCCGCCGAAACAGATGTTGTGTCGTAAAGCTTGTAGCCCACGGGCTGGCCGACACTGAGATAGCCCCAGGTCACGAAAGGCGCCCACTTCCCGAACTGGCGCGAAACGTCCACGCTCACGCCATAGTCGGACTTTCCGGTGCTCAGCCTTTTGCGCGCCGACGCCACGGGCACCTTGGTCACGGCGGAAACCCGCACCTCGAAGTCGTCCAGCACCACAGACGGAATGGTGTAGGAGGCGCTGAGATTGAGGTCGCCCCAGCCGGTGCGGGTGTTCGCCCCAAGCGGCGTGCGCCGGTTGATGACGATGGCATTTCCCGAGGCATCGAACACGACCAGGCCGCGACCATCGATGTGCATGTAGGGGATGCTGGCGGTGAAACGGAAATCCCCGCTCGAAAGGCTCAAGGTGGACATTCCAAGATCGACGCTGGTTTCTTGCGACGTGCCGTAATTGCCGCTGGAATGGCTGTATCCGAAATTGCCGGCAAGCTGCCAGTCGTCGCGAATGGCACCCTTGTCCAGCGGCGCGGCCTGTCCGGCGCCTGCGCACAGCAGCGTCAGTGCTGCGGCCAGGACCCTTGAACGACAATATTTCGCAATGTGCATCTTCAACTCACTTGCGTTGGCGCGCGCGAACGGCATCGCGCGCTTTGTTGGTGGGTGAATTTCTGGACAGGGTCTGCAGATGGAGGGTCTGGCTGTTTTCTCCGGCCGCCAGCACGAACTTCACGTCGGCAAAGGACGGCTTGCCGAGAAAGGGCGTGGCGTCCTGGGAGAAGCCGAACGGCTCCAGCGGAAGGCCCAGCCAGGACGTGTCCATCTTGTCGTTGGAATTCACGTCCTGGAATGCCTGGATGGCATAAACGCCGGGCGGCACATTGTGCAGCGTGACCACGGTCTCGCCCGGGACCGCCGGCACATCGGCCGAGGCCGTGGGTTTGGAATTGTCGTCGGGATAGCGCGCTGCGTCATACAGGCCAAGACGCAGTATCCCCGCGGACGGCAGGACATTCTCCACATGGATGGTGAGGTTGGCGGCCGCCGCAGGCACTGCGGCCAAGGCCGGCATGAGGGCCACAAGTCCCGCAACGATCCAAAACCCGGATCTCTTCATGGTTGTTGCGCGGCCTTCGTCCGTGTTCATGCTGGTTATGACATGGACGTGGGCACACGGCCACTGCAAGCCGGTGCAGACACATTGAAGCAGCCCTGTCCTTGGCCACTGTTGTTTCCGTGTCTCACATGCTAGGCACGGCGCGCCGTGAGCGACAATCCCACCAGCCTTTATCGCGATCGCGACCTGTATTCCTTCGTCAGTTCGCGCTTCATCGCGACCCTGGCGATCCAGGTCCAGTCGGTCGCCATCGGCTGGCAGATCTATGACATGGAGCGCACGCCCCTTGCCCTCGGCATGGTGGGGCTTTGCCAGTTCCTGCCGATGTTTTTGCTAACCCTGCCGGCGGGCGACATCACCGACCGCTTCAACCAGCGCCGCGTCTATAGTCTGGCGGCGGGCTTGCAGGCCTGTTGCAGCGCGCTTTTCCTGGCGCTTTCCATTTTTACCCCGCACACCGCCTGGCCCTATTACGTGGTGCTGGTGCTTTTCGGGGCGGCCCGCGGTTTTGCCGGGCCTTCGGGCTCGTCGCTGCTGCCCTTCCTGGTGCCGCCGGAGCGCTTAAGCAAATCCATGGCCTTCAGTTCGTCGTTCTTCACGGCGGCGGTGATCTCCGGCCCCGCTTTGGGCGGCTTTCTGTATGCGCTGGGCCCGACGCCGGTCTATTGCGTTTGCATCGCCGGCTTTGTCGGTGCGGCGCTGATCGTCTCCAACCTGGGCGGTCGCCGCTTTACGCCGGAAGCGACCGAGGCCAGCCGCTACGAACGGGTCGCCGAAGGCGTGCGCTTTGTGCGCTCGCGCCCCGTGGTGCTGGGCGCCATCAGCCTGGATCTGTTCGCGGTGCTGCTGGGCGGCGCGACGGCGCTGCTGCCGGTCTATGCCCGCGACATCCTGCATGTGGGGCCGATGGGGTTGGGCTTTCTGCGCAGCGCGCCGGCACTGGGCGCCTTCACGATGGCCTTCATTCTCACCCACTGGCCGCTGCGCACCGGCGTCGGCGGCCGGATGTTTGCCGCGGTGGCGGTGTTCGGGGTGGCCACCATCGTGTTCGGCTACTCCACCTGGTTTCCGCTGTCGCTGCTGGCGCTGTTTGTGCTGGGCGCATCGGACATGGTGAGCGTCAATATCCGCGCCTCCCTGATCCAGCTTTCCACGCCCGACACCATGCGCGGGCGCGTCAGCGCCGTGTCGATGCTGTTCATCGGCGCTTCCAACGAGTTGGGCGAGTTTGAATCCGGCACCACGGCGGCGCTGCTGGGCACCGTGCCGGCCGTGATCGTGGGTGGTGTCGGCACGCTGATGGTGGTGGCGTTGTGGATGAAGCTGTTCCCGCAGCTGCGACGGGTGAACAAGTTCGCTGACGTGACCTTGCCGGTCTAGAAGCGGTATTCCAGCGCCGCATAGGCGCCGCCATCGGTCAGGCTGGCGCTATAGACCAAACGGCCCTGATAGCGGGTGGTGATCAGCTTGGAGAAGCCGATGGCCAGCCCCGCACTGGCCGCCACATCGTACCAGTGATGCTTGCGGGCATCGACGCGGCTCCAGCCCACAAAACTGGCGGCGGCATAGGCGGGCACGCCATACTCCCAGCCGTAGCGATCCCACAGATACTGCGCCGGCGCGAAAGCCAATGCCGAGGTGTCGGAGGGGAAAGACTTGAAGTCGCTGCCGTCGGGGCGCTTTTCCTTGATGACCTGCTTGAGGGCGAAGGCCGAGCCCACCGTCAGCAAGGTGTCCACGCTGAGCTGCGCCACGCCGGTCCAGTCGGTCTTGGCCAGCGAGATGCCGCCCGCGATCACCGGCATGGCGATGGCGACGCCGGTGCCGACTTTTTCCATGCTGGCAGCCTGGGCGGCCTGCGCGCCCAGCATTGCAAGCCCCACGGTCAAAACGGCAATACGCATCGGTGATCCTTTGGCCGGTTTTAACCGGCTTTGCGGCGGCGACATAGTTGAGTTTTCGTCAGGCGCGCCGATGAAATGGGTGCCCTAGGCGCGGACGTAAACGTCCACGCGGTCGGCAGGTCCGCCATCCTCGGCCCCGCCCATCGCCCGCACATCAATGCGGTCGGGCGAGACGCCGTCGTCGATCAGCACCTGGCGGATGGACAGCGCCCGCTTCAGTGACAGGCGCCTGGCGTCGGAACCCTTGTCGCCCTTGCCGCCGCCAAAGGCCTGCAACTCGATGCGGCTGCCGGGGCCGGTCATGGCGGAGTTGAGGTCTCCGGCCAGGAACTTGATGGCGCCCAGCGCGCCTTCTGCCGGATCGGCGGCGTCCTTAGCGAACAGGATGACGCTGCGCTTGGACAGGCCGGGCTCGCCGCTGCTGCTGGCAGGCGGGGGATTGGCCTTGGCCAGTTTTTGGGGTGCAGGCTTTTGCTGCGGCTGGGTGCCGAACACGTTGCTGAGATTGGTGGCGCCGAAATAGGGGCTGGCATCTGCCTGCGGCGGCGGCGGCTGGCGGGTGGGCTGGGGCGCGGGGGGCCGCTTCACGGGTGCGGGCTCAGGCGCGGCTTCCGGGGGCGGCGCGGCCATGGCCACCCGCCGGGGGGCGGAACGGCTGATCCTGCGCTTGCTGGGCATGTGGAGGCGGATGGGGCCAACCCGTTCGCCGGGATACAGAAGGGGGGGCACGTTGCGGCTAAATTCCCCGCCCGGATAGAGCAAGGTTCCGCTGCCGGGACGGGCGGCAAAGGGGTTCACCCGCACTTCCAAGCCGGAATCCACGCTGGAAATGCCGCCTTGCGCCAGCGCAAGCCCGCTCGTCGCCAGCCAGAAGCCGGCCACAACAGTGACTGTTGACGCTAGACGCATGAATTCCGACAGCTCGAAGGATATGCCCGGCCGCAGCCTAACGGTAATCTAACGCTTTGCAACCGCTACCAAATGCCCCAAATTCCGCGTCCAAAAAGTCCCGTCGCCAAAGGAAGTTCCGCATGCAAACCCGCGCCGCTGTCGCCTATGCCGCTGGCCAGCCCCTGGTGATCGAAACCGTGGACCTGGAAGGCCCCAAGGCCGGCGAGGTCCTGGTCGAGATCAAGGCCACCGGGGTCTGCCACACCGACGAATTCACCCGCAGCGGCGCCGATCCGGAAGGATTGTTCCCGGCCATCTTCGGCCATGAGGGCGCCGGGGTGGTGATGGATGTGGGCCCGGGCGTCACCAGCCTGAAGAAGGGCGACCATGTCATCCCGCTCTACACGCCCGAATGCCGCCAGTGCAAAAGCTGCACCTCGCACAAGACCAACCTGTGCACCTCGATCCGCAGCACCCAGGGCCAGGGCGTGATGCCGGACGGTACCAGCCGCTTTTCGATCGGCGGCAAGAAGATCCATCACTATATGGGCTGCTCGACCTTCGCCAACCACACCGTGCTGCCCGAGATCGCGCTGGCGAAAATCCGCAAGGACGCGCCGTTCGACAAGGTTTGCTATATCGGCTGCGGCGTCACCACCGGCATCGGCGCAGTGATCAACACCGCCAAGGTCGAGCCGGGCGCGAACGTGGTGGTGTTCGGGCTGGGCGGTATCGGGCTGAACGTCATTCAGGGCGCGCGCATGGCGGGGGCGAACATGATCGTGGGCGTGGATATCAATCCGGCCCGCGAAACCCTGGCCCGCCAGTTCGGCATGACGCATTTTGTGAATCCCAAGGACATTGCGGGCGACCTCGTCCCCCACTTGGTCGAACTGACCGGTGGCGGCGCCGATTATTCCTTTGAATGCATCGGCAATGTGGATCTGATGCGCCAGGCGCTGGAATGCACCCATCGCGGCTGGGGCGAATCCATCATCATCGGCGTCGATGTGAACAACGACAAGCGCGCCTGGGGCGAGCGCTTCGGCATGACGCATTTCGTCAACCCGCGCGAGATCGAGGGCGACATCGTCCCCTATCTGGTGAACCTCACCAAACGCGGTGCCGACCAGATCGGCGGGGCCGAC
>JBBQHU010000011.1:0-66990 GCA_038324265.1 Micropepsales bacterium
ATTGCCGACCTTGGCCATGGCCTTGGCGATCATGTCGCCGACTTCCTTGTCGCCGTTGGCCGAGATCGTGCCGACCTGGCCGATTTCGTCGTTCGACTTGACCTTCTTGGAGCGCTTCTTGAGGTCGGCGATGACGGCTTCGACCGCCTTCTCGATGCCGCGCTTCAGGTCCATCGGGTTCATGCCGGCCGCGACTGACTTGCTGCCCTCGCGCACAATGGCGCGGGCCAGCACGGTGGCGGTGGTGGTGCCGTCGCCCGCGATGTCATTGGTCTTGGAAGCGACTTCGCGCACCATCTGGGCGCCCATGTTTTCGAACTTGTCGGCCAGTTCGATCTCCTTCGCCACCGTCACACCGTCCTTGGTGGTGCGCGGAGCGCCGAAACTCTTGTCGATCACGACGTTGCGGCCCTTGGGGCCCAGCGTCACCTGCACGGCGTCGGCGAGGATGTCGATGCCGCGAAGCATCTTCTCGCGGGCGTCGGCGCCGAATTTCACGTCCTTGGCTGCCATTGTACTTGTCTCCTGAATTCTGTTTTGGGAATTGGGTGCGATAGGAAGAAGTGGTTACTTCTTGACCTTCTTGCCTTCCAGCACGCCCATGATGTCGCTCTCCTTCATGATGAGGAGGTCTTCGCCATCGACTTTGACTTCGGTGCCCGACCACTTGCCGAACAGCACATAGTCGCCGGCCTTCACTTCGGGGGCGACGCGCTTGCCGGCTTCATCGACGGCGCCGGGGCCGACGGAGATGACTTCGCCTTCCTGGGGCTTTTCCGCGACGGTGTCGGGGATGATGATGCCGCCAGCGGTCTTCTGATCTTCCTTGATGCGGCGGACCACGACGCGGTCGCCAAGCGGACGGAATTTCATTGGGATCCTCTTTCCTAAGAGATTGATATTATTGAAGAATGATAAGGTTGCAGCACTCGCACCCGTTGAGTGCCAGCGCCTGCGCCCGGTATGTAGGCAGGGCGGGGCTGCGGGTCAAGGTGGAGAGGCGGGTTCCCGATGAATGAACTGTCAGGTCTGGGGCGTTTTGAGGGTATTTTCCGGGGCGCGGCAACGGGTTGGCGGAATTTACGTTGTTCATGTGCGGTTCAGCCGGTCTCTTTCATTCTGCGCAACAGCAGAGGGGACTGCAGAATCAAAGGAGACCAGAGATGAACAAGTTTGCGAAAGCAGCACTGGGTGCACTGATGGTGACGGGCGCAGCGATAGCGACCACCGCCGCGGTCAGTACGCCGGCCGAAGCGCGGGTGTCGATCGGTATCGGCATCGGCCCGGGTTATTATGGCGGTGGCTATGGCTATTACGGGCGTCCGTATTATCGCCCGCGCTATTATGATCCCTACTATGCGCCGGCCTATTACGATCCCTACTATTATGGCGGCTACTATGGTGGCCCGAGCCTTTATATCGGCTCCGGTTATGGCTATCGCGGTGGGTACCGTGGCGGCTATGGCGGCTATCGCGGCGGTCATGGCGGCGGTCATGGCGGCGGTTATCGCGGTGGCTATGGCCATGGCGGCGGCGGTCACGGTGGCGGCGGGCATCGCCGCTAGGCGCATCGCCTGAAATGCAAAACGGCTCCGGTGATACCGGGGCCGTTTTCTTTTGTATGCTGCGCTGCCACGAACACAAACAAATCTTAATCCATTCAGATACGGTTCAGCGCGGGACAATCAATCTGGCATCAAACGCGGATCATCGCGTCACCAGTGGAGCGAAACATGAGGAACATCTTTAAAGCCGCAATCGTCGTCTTTGGTGCCGCCGGCGCGCTGTCGGCCGTGCCGGCCAGCGCGCAGTCCTATGACGATGGCTATTACAGCAGCGGCTATGGCGATGATGGCTACTATGATGACGAGGACTATGGCTATTGCGATCCGTATTATGGCTGCCCGGACGATTACTATGACCAGCCGCTCTATTACGGCCAGGTCTATTGGGGCGACGAATGGTTCAACGGCCCGATCTATTATCGCGACTATGGCGGACGCCGGCAGTTCTGGATCCATGGCGGCTGGCGCTTCACCAACCAGTATCGTGGCGGCCGCTTTGGGCCGGCGCTGGGCCGCAGCTGGTATGGCCAGCACCGCAGCGAATTCCGCGGGCTGTACAATCGTGGCGGCAACCGCGGCTATAGCGGCGGCGGCTATCGTGGCCAGCAGTATCGCAGCCAGGGCAACTATCGCGACTACAACCAGCGTGGTGGGCAGCGCAGCTTCGGCGGTTCGAGCAACTTCCAGTCGCAGCAATCCGCGCCGCAGACCTACAATCGCGGCGGCAACGACTGGCGTTCGGGGTGGAGCAACCGGCAGGGCTTTGGCCAGAATGGCTATCGCCAGCGCGGTGCCCAGCAGTTGCAGCAGGCCGCGCCGCAGCAGCAGCGTTCCTACGGCGGTGGTGGCCGGATGAACCGCGGTGACTATGGCCAGGCTCGCCAGAATGCCCAGCCGCAGCAGGCCGCGCCTGCACCGCAGGCGGCGCCGCAAGCCGCGCCGCAAGCTGCGCCGGAGGTATTCAGCGGTCGCGGTGGACGTGGCATGCGTGGCGATGGCGGCGGGCGCGGACGCGGCGATCGCAACTAGCAAGGTCTGTGAGCAGGGGTCTCGGCAATCGCCGGGGCCCCTGTTTCCATTCAGGTTCCATCCTGTTCAGCCAGGGTTCAGCCGCAAAACGCCACGCTGCATTTTCGCAAACATCCGGGGAGGATGACATGAAGAAGATATTGGGACTGGCGGCGGTGGCCGCGATCTTGGTGGCGGCGCCTGCCTATGCGCAGCGCGGTCACGGCGGCGGCGGACATGGTGGCGGTTTCCACGGTGGCGGTGGCCATGTGGGCGGCGGTTTTCGTGGCGGCTATCGCGGCGGATACCGCGGTGGTTATCGCTATGGCGGCAGCGGCCTCTATCTGGGCTTCCCGGCCTATTACCCGCCTTATTATGGGCCGATGTATTCGCCCTATTACTATGGTTATCCCTATCCGCCGGCTTATGGGCAGAGCTTCAGCTATAGCGAAGACCTGGGCGACGATTCTTATCGCGATGCCCCTCGAGATATAGGCCGCGATGCGCCCCGCGAAACCGGCGACTGGCGCGTCACCCGCCGCGACGGCGAAACCGATTTCGAACTTCCCGACAGCGTGTTGTTCGGCCTGGATTCCGCGACCATCTCGGCCGACGCCGATGCCGTGCTGAAGGAAATCGCCGACGCTGCGAAGGAGCAGCCCGCGTCGCGTCTGGTCATCGAGGGCCAT
This sequence comes from Micropepsales bacterium, assembly GCA_038324265.1. GTDB lineage: Bacteria > Pseudomonadota > Alphaproteobacteria > Micropepsales > Micropepsaceae > Rhizomicrobium. The sequence continues at coordinate 3,263 of JBBQHU010000011.1, forward strand.
ACCGACACCAGCGGCACCCGCGAGCACAACCAGGAACTGTCCGACGCCCGTGCCCGTGCCGTGGCGACGGTGCTGGTTCGCGCCGGCGTGGCGCGCGACCGAATCAGCACCGACGGCGTTGGCGAAAGCCGGCTGGCGGTGCAGACCGGCGACGAGGTGCGCGAGCCGCGCAATCGCCGCGTGGTGATCCGCCTGATCGAGGCCCCGGCAGGGCAGGCGACGGACATGCCGCGCAGCCGCAACCGGCCCTGAAGTAAGGTTCTGTTAACCGGCGAGGCCCCGGAAATTGTCGGGGCCCGCCGGTTTTTCATTGTTAACAAATTGGAAATGGCCCCCCGTCATAGTGGCGGGCATGAAAGACCGCATTTCCTCCGTCACGCGCGTTCTGCTGACCCTGACCGTGTTCTTCACCTGCGCCACTGTGGGCGCGGGCATGGCCCTGTTCACGGGCTGGCCGGTGGCGATCCTGGCGGGCATCGTCGGCTATGTCGTGGTGCAGCAGGTGACGGCGAGCTTCGTGCGCCGCCGGGACAAGCAGGCGGTATCCAAAGAACTGGCGCACCTGCGCAACAGCCACATGGAATTCCAGACCGCGCTGACAGACACGCGCGAGAAGATCACCGAGTTGAGCGGGTTGATCGAAACCCGCGCCGGCGCCCAGGAACGCAAGATCGTTTCGGAATTGCGGGTGCTGGAAACCCTGATGCGCGATTTCGCCACCAAGATCTCGCGCACCGCCGCAACCGTGCCAGTGGCGCAGGCTGAAAAGCCGCAGCGCGGTCCGGCCGGCGCCTATGTCAACGCACTCGATACACTGGGCAACAAGGGCGAGCTGCTGGAGACCATCCGCAGCAGCCTGGAAGAAAACCGCGTTGATCTTTACTTGCAGCCCATCGTCAGCCTGCCGCAGCGCAAGCTGCGCTATTACGAGGCGCTGTCGCGCCTGCGCGCCCAGAATGGCGACATTATCATGCCCGCCCAGTATATCGCGGTGGCGGGTGCTGCCGGCCTGATGTCGGTGGTGGACAATCTGCTGCTGTTCCGCTGTGTGCAGATCGTGCGCCGCCTGACGCAGAAGAACCGCGACATCGGCATCTTCTGCAACATTTCCGGCGAGACCCTGGCGGACACCGAATTCTTCCCCCAGTTCCTGGATTACATGGCCACCAACCGCGACCTGGCCGGCCAGATCATCTTCGAATTCAGCCAGGAGGCTTTCCTGCAGGCGGGCGCCATTGGCGAAAAGAACCTGTCGGCGCTGGCGACCATGGGCTTTGCACTGTCCATGGACCATGTCGAATCCCTGAAGATCGATTTCCTGCGGCTGAAGGCCATCGGCTTCCGCCACATCAAGGTGCGCAGTTCGACCCTGACACGCGGCATGAATGGCGCGGGTTCGGACGTGGCCGCCGAGGATTTCAAGAAGCTGCTGACCCGTCACGGCCTGAACCTGATCGCCGAGCGCGTCGAAGACGAAAAGACCGTGGTCCAGTTGCTCGACTATGCCGTGGATTATGCCCAGGGTTACCTGTTCGGCGAACCGCGCGCGGTGCGCGAGGACACGCTGCAGAAGGTCAATGCCGTGGAGCAGGCGACTGTCATTCCCATGCGCAGGGCTGGCTGATTTTCGGCTGCGAAAACCTCTGCTAGTCTTCGCAGGGTTTTAAAGATGCTCGATGGCCTACGAACCAAAATTCGCACAAGGGGAACACGTTTGCATCGCTGATCGAGCGGTGCTGGACGAATTTTATCGCGCCTATAAATTACATCACCCTCTTCAAGAAATTCAGTTGCGATATGCGGGGCAGGCCTCTGAAATCGTCCGGTCAATGATGTATCACGGCGGCGACCAGCTATACGAACTGAAGGGTGTTCCCGGAATTTGGCACGAAAACTTGCTTGAAGTGCTGAAATCTCAGCCCCTGAGATAAAAACCGACTGATCGCCGCGCCGCATTGACGTTCCCGCCCAGCCGGAATACCCCGTCCTTGCCATGTCTCTCCCCCGCCTGATTTCCGGCCTTTCCGAGATTGCCCCCGGCCACGATGCGTTGATCTGCGACGTGTGGGGTGTGATCCATGACGGCCAGGCCCATCATCCCGCCGCCGCCGACGCCTTGTTCAAATTCCGGGAATCGCATGGCCCGGTGGTGCTGCTGACCAACGCGCCGCGCACCCCGGAGGAAGTCGCCAACCAGTGCCGCAGCTATGGCCTGCCGGACGGCTGCTATGACGCCATCGTGTCGTCGGGCGGGGCTGCCCAGGAAGAGTTGGCGCGGCGCAGCGCCTCCAAGACACTGCCCCTGTATTTTATTGGCCCGGACCGCGACCTGCCGATGATCCAGGGGCTCGACATTGTACAGTCGGATATCGACGGGGCCGACGTGGTGCTGGCCATCGGGCTGGTGGACGACATGACCGAGACCCCGGCGGACTACACCGACCGGTTGGCGGCCATGCAGGCGCGGGGGCTGACCATGCTGTGCGCCAACCCCGATCTGGTGGTGCACCGGGGCGAAAAGCTGATTTACTGCGCCGGATCGCTGGCCCAGGCCTATGAGGGGATGGGCGGGCAGGTTCTCTATTATGGCAAGCCCCATCTGCCGGTTTATGCCGCCGCCCTGGCGGCAGCTTCCCAGGTGGCGCAAGCCGCCGGCAAACCGGCCCCAAAACGCCCCCTGGCGGTCGGGGACGGGCTTTATACCGACATCAAGGGCGCAAATGCCGCAAATCTGGACGTGCTCTTCATCGCCGATGGGGTTCATGGCGAGGATGTGGAGCCCTATACTGATATTCACCTGTTCAACCTGTTCGCCCGTTTCGGGGCGCACGCCGCCACCGTCACCCGCACCCTGAAATGGTAATGCCATGACCAGCGTCTATCTCGACGAACTCAAGCCCGGCATGTCGGCCACGACCGAACGCACCGTCACCGAGCATGACGTGCAGCTGTTCGGCGAGGCCACCGGCGACATGAACCCGGTGCATTTCGACGAGGAGTATGCGCGCAAGACCATCTTCCGCGGCCGGGTCGCGCATGGCGCGCTGTCGATCGGCTATATCTCGGCGCTGCTGGGCACCAAGCTGCCGGGCGACGGTTCGATCTTTGTGTCCGCCAGCATCGTGTTCAAGCTGCCGGTCCGGATCGGCGACACCGTGCTGACCACGGCCACGGTACGCGAAGTGGTGGGGCGCGAAGTGATCATGGACTGTGCCTGCACCGTGGGCGGCAAACAGGTGCTGTCGTCCGAAGCGCGGCTGCTGGCGCCGCGCCGTCCGGCTGCAAAGGCCTGATGAAGATCTTCCGCCATTTCGCCGAAGTCCCACCGGGCCTGCGCGGCGCGGTCGTGGCGATCGGCAATTTCGATGGCGTGCATCGGGGCCATCGCGCCCTGATCGCCGAGGCCAAGCTGCAGGCCGATGCCATGAAGGTGCCGCTGGCGGTGCTGAGCTTTGAGCCGCATCCGCAGGAATTCTTTCGCCCAGGCCCCGATTGTTTCCGCCTGACGCCGCTGCGTGCCAAGTCGCGCGCGCTGGCGGACCTGGGCGTGGATGCCTTGTTCGCGCTGAACTTCGACGCCGAGATGGCGGGGCGCACGCCGCAGGAATTCGTCACCACGGTACTGGTCGAAGGGCTGGGTATCAGCGGCGTCGTGGTGGGCCATGATTTCGAATTCGGCAAGGGCAGGGCGGGCAACCTCGCCGTGCTATCCTATATGGGCGAGATGGAGGATTTTTCCGTCACCGCCTTTGACACCGTGACCGCGAGCGGCGACGAGAAGATTTCCTCCACGCTGATCCGCAAGATGCTGCGCGAGGCGCGGCCCGAGGAGGCCGCAAGGCTGTTGGGGCATTGGTGGGCGGTCGAAGCGCGGGTCGAGCATGGTGATGCGCGCGGCCGCGAGATGGGATTTCCCACCGCCAACATGCATCTGGGCCACTGCCTGGCGCCGGCTTACGGCGTCTATGCGGTGCGGGTGAGCATTCTGGACAATGACAAGGTGGTGTCCCGCCATGACGGTGTCGCCAATTTCGGCATCCGGCCCATGTATGAAGTGAATGTGCCGCTGATGGAGACCCACCTGTTCGACTTCGATGGCGACCTGTATGGCAAGTATCTGTCGGTGGAGCTGGTGCGCTATCTGCGCCCCGAGGCGAAATTCGATGGCCTGCCTGCCCTGATCGCCCAGATCGCCGAAGACGCCGCCAAGGCGCGGGAAATATTGGCAAAAACACCGTAGTTTTCGCCTGCGGTGGGCTTGGCTAGACGGTTTCGGGTGCCCCTGTTAGAAGCGTCCACCATGTCCGACAAACCCGCGCAAAGCCCCGATTACCGGGCGACCCTGTTCCTGCCCGCGACCGATTTTCCCATGAAGGCGGGCCTTCCGGAGGCCGAGCCCAAGTGGCTGGCGCGGTGGGCCGAGATTGACCTGTATGGACAGATGCGGGCCCGGGCTGCCGGCAAGCCGCTGTTCGTGCTGCATGACGGCCCGATCTATGCCAATGGCGACATCCATTCCGGCACCGGGCTGAACCACATCCTGAAGGATTTCGTGGTGCGCTCGCAGGGCATGCTGGGCAAGGACGCGCCTTATGTTCCTGGCTGGGACTGCCACGGCCTGCCGATCGAGTGGAAGGTCGAGGAGAAATTCCGCGCCGAGGGCCGCGCCAAGGATTCCATCCCGAAGGACGAACTGCGCCGCGCCTGTCGGGTGTTTGCCTCGCACTGGCTGAATGTGCAGCGTGAGCAGATCAAGCGGCTGGGCCAGATCGGCGACTGGGAGCATCCCTACACGACGATGAACTTCAAGGCCGAGGCCAAGATCGCCCGCGAGGCGATGAAGTTCGTGGAGAATGGCCTGCTGTATCGCGGTTTCCGCCCGGTGATGTGGTCGCCGGTGGAAAAGACTGCGCTGGCCGATGCCGAGGTCGAGTATCACGAGAAGTCGTCGCCGGCGATCTATGTGAAATTCCCGCTGGTGAAATCGTCGCCGGAATTGGCGCACACCTTCATCGTGATCTGGACCACCACGCCCTGGACCATTCCGGGCAACCGCGCCGTCGCCTTCTCGCCGGAGATTTCCTACGGCCTGTACCAGGTGGCTGACGCCACCGATGGGTCGCTGGCGCGCGCCGGCGAAAACCTGCTGCTGGCCGACGCGCTGGCCGAGCAGGTCGCCAAGCAGGCCAAGATGATGGTATCGCGCGTGCGCGATGTCAGCGCCGACGAACTCAAGTCGCTGGTGGCGGCGCATCCGCTGCGCAGCCTGGGCTTTACGTTTGATGTGCCGGTGCTGCCGGGCGCCCATGTCACGGCTGATACCGGCACCGGCTTTGTCCACACCGCGCCGGGTCATGGCGAGGAAGACTTTGAACTGATGATGTCCACCTTCCCCGGTTATGCGGCGAAGAATCCGGACGCCTTCAATGTCGTGCTGCCCGACGGCAGCTTTGCAGCCGGCGTGCCGCACTTTGCCGGCAAGCGCATCCTCACCGACGAGGGCAAGGATGGCGACGCCAATGGCGCCGTGATCAAGGAACTGATCGCGCATGGCAAGCTGCTGGCCAAGGGCAGCCTGCGCCATTCCTATCCGCATTCCTGGCGCTCCAAGGCGCCGGTGATCTACCGCGCCACGCCGCAATGGTTCGTGGCGATCGACAAGCCCTATCGTGATGGAAAAACCCTGCGCGAACTGGCGCTGGCGGGCATCACCGAGACCAAGTGGTATCCGCCGCGCGGCGAGAACCGCATCCGTTCGATGGTGGAAGGCCGCCCCGACTGGGTGTTGTCGCGCCAGCGTGCCTGGGGTGTGCCGCTGGCCATCTTCGTCGAGAAGAAGACCGGCGAAGTTCTGAACGATGCGGGCGTGTTCGATCGCATCCAGCAGGCGTTTGAAGCCGAAGGCGCGGATGCCTGGTTCACCTCGCCGGCATCGCGATTCCTGGGTGAGCGCAATCCTGATGACTATGAACAGGTCACCGACATCCTGGATGTCTGGTTCGATTCCGGTTCGACCCATGTGTTCGTGGTCGAAGACCCGATTGATCCCAACTGGCCGAAAGCCGAGCGCGCCGATCTTTATCTGGAGGGCTCGGACCAGCATCGCGGCTGGTTCCAGTCCTCGCTGCTGGAGAGCGTCGGCACCACCGGCAAGCCGCCCTACAAGGGCGTGCTGACCCACGGCTTCGTGCTGGACGAGCAGGGCCGCAAGATGTCCAAGAGCCTGGGCAATACGCTGGCGCCGCAGGTGATCGCAGACAAGAACGGCGCGGAGATCCTGCGCCTGTGGGCCGCCAATTCCGATTTCACCGAAGACCTGCGCATCGGCCAGGACATCATCAAGTCCAATGTCGAATCCTATCGCCGTCTGCGCAACACCATCCGCTTCATGCTGGCCAACCTGTCGGGCTTTGACGAGGCCGAGCGTATCGGCATCGACCAGATGCCGGAGCTGGAGCGCTTCATGCTGGCGCGGCTGGCGGAGCTGGATGCGGTCGTCCGCAAGGCCTATGAGAATTTCGACTTCGGGCTGGTCAATTCCACGCTGTTCAACTTCTGCACCAACGAGTTGTCGGCCTTCTATTTCGACATTCGCAAGGACGCGCTCTATTGCGACCCGGCCGCCAGCATTCGCCGCCGCAGTGTTCGCACCGTAACGGATGAAATCTTCCGCCGCATCGTCACCTGGTTCGCGCCCATCCTGTGCTTCACCATGGAAGAGGCCTGGACGACGCGTTTCGGCGCCGACAGCAGCGTGCATCTGAACGACTTCTTTGCCGTGCCCGCCGGCTGGGCCGATCCGGGCCTGGTCACCAGGTGGGCCCGTATCCGCGAGCTGCGCCGTGTCGTCACCGGGGCGCTGGAACTGGCGCGTGCCGACAAATCCATCGGCTCCAGCCTGGAAGCGTCGCCGACGCTGTATCTGACCGATCCTGCCGACCGGGCGCTGTTCAAGACTGTCAGCCTGCCGGAAATCGCCATCACTTCCGGCGCGCAGATCGAGCTGGTCGCCGACCTGGACGGGCTGTATGCCGTGCAGGATGTGAAGGGCGCTGCCGCCAAGTTCGTGGCGTCGCCGGGCGAGAAATGCGTGCGCTGCTGGATGGTGCTGGAGGAGGTCAGGAACCACCCTGACACCCATCTGTGCAATCGCTGCACCGACGCCGTGGCGCAGCTGGAGACGGCATGATCCGCACCAACTGGCGTTTGGAGCCGCGCGAGGTGGGGCTGGTTGCCGCAGGCCTGGCGCTGGTGGCTGACCAGGGGTCCAAGCTGTTCATGCTCTATGGCGCGGGGTTCGCGCAGATGGAACCGGGCCAGAATGTGCCCGTCTTGCCGTTTTTTAACCTGGTCATGGTGTGGAACCCGGGCATCTCCTATGGCCTGTTTCCGGCCGCGGGCCGTGGTGGGGCGTTCGCGCTGATAGCGGTCTCCCTGGCGGCGGTGTTGGTCCTGAGCTGGCTATTGTGGCGTTCCACCAGCCAGGCGCTGGCGGTGGGCTATGGGCTGATTATCGGGGGCGCGCTGGGGAACAACCTGGTGGACCGGGTGATTTATGGCCGGGTGGCCGACTTTTTCCACTTTTACGGCTTCGGCTATGACTGGTATGTCTTCAATATAGCCGATCTGGCGATCACCCTGGGCGCCATCGCAATCATATATGATGTGATGAAGCCGGAAGCGACGCCCGATGCGGGGCACGAGGTTTGAGAATGCGCAAGTCCAATGCGGTAGTCCTGGTACTTCTGTGCGGCACGGCCCTGGCCGGCTGCAGCAACCTGCGCGAAATGGCGGGGCTTCAGAAGAAGTCGCCCGACGAGTTTGCCGTCAGCACCAAGGCCCCGCTGGTGATCCCGCCGGATTTCAACCTGCGTCCGCCGACGCCCGGCGCACCGCCGACCAACCAGCTTGATCCCAGCGCCACCGCCGAGCAGGCGCTCTTCAACAACTCCGATCCCCAGACCGTGGCCAACGGCATGCGCGGCAACTATTCCATGTCGGAAAAGTTGCTGCTGGCCCATGCCGGGGTACAGAACGCTGATCCGGGCGTGCGCAGCAAGCTGGCCTCCGACAGCCGCGCGGTACAGAACTCCAATCGCAGCTTTACCGACCGGGTGCTGGGCGCTTCCGCCACGCCGGACACCGGCAAGCCCGTGAACGCCGACGGCGAAATCGGGAAGCGCTCTGCCAAGAAGGCCGTGCCCGCCCAGAAGACGGAAAGCGGCTGGTTTGACTGGTTCTAGGTTCGCGGCATATTCGATTCTCTGTCTGATGGCGGCGCTGCCCGCAGGCGCGCAGACCCGTGACCGCAGCGTGCTTTCAGCGCCCGCCCCGCTCAATGCTCGCCAGGCCGGCAACAATACCTTCCAGTTCTCGCTGGCCAACGGCATGCAGGTTTTGGTGATCCCCGATCACCGTGCTCCTGTCGCCACGCAAATGCTGTGGTTCAAGGTCGGCGGCGTGGATGATCCGCCGGGTATTTCCGGCCTGGCCCACTTCTTCGAACACATGATGTTCCGCGGAACCAAGGCTTATCCGGACGATACCTTCTCGCAGACCATTGCCAAGAATGGCGGCGAGACCAACGCCTTCACCAGCCACGATTACACCGCCTTCTACGAACAGATCGCCAAGGACCGGTTGCCGCTGGCGATGAAGCTGGAGGCCGACCGGCTGGTGAACCTCGATCTCTCCGACGCCCATGTCCGGCCCGAGCGCGATGTGGTGATGGAAGAGCGCCGCATGCGGGTGGACAATGATCCCCAGTCGCTGATGGCCGAGCAGATGCGTGCCGCGCTGCATCTGTCCCATCCCTATGGCCGGCCCGTTATTGGCTGGGCCGAAGAAGTGCGCCGCATCGACCGGGTCTCGGCGCAGGATTTCTATGACCATCATTATGCGCCCAACAACGCGATCCTGGTGATCGCGGGCGATGTTACGCCCGAAGAAGTGCGCGTGATGGCGCAGGACGCCTATGGCAAGGTGCCGTCGCGCGAACTGCAGCCGCGCAGCGAGTCGGCCGAGCCGCCGCGGCTGGCCGAAACGCGCATGACCATCGTGCGCGCCGATGCGCGGGTGCCGCTGGTCAACCGGATTTACCGCGTGCCGTCCTATTCCACCGCGCGCCCTGGCATCGCCGAGGCGCTGGAGGTCTATGCCCAGCAGATGGGCGGCGACCAGACCTCGGTCCTGTACCGCGTGCTGGTGGAACAGAAGAAACTCGCCAGCGATGTGGGCGCCAGCTATGACGGCTACAACCGCGATGCGGGAGAGTTTTCGGTTTACGCGGTGCCGCGCCCCGGCGTGAAGCTGGATGTGCTGGAAAAGGCGATGGACCAGGTCCTGGCCGCCACGGCCGCCAATCCGCCCGCAGCCAGTGATCTTGCCCGCGCCAAGACCGGGCTGGTCGCCTCGGTCACCTATCGCCGCGACAGCCAGTTCGCGCTCGCCACGGCCTATGGCCAGGCACTGACCATCGGGCTGACGGTGGATGATGTGAATGAATGGCCCGCCCGCATCCGCGCCGTGACGGCGGACGGCGTGCGCAAGGCGGCGCGGAGCCTGTCGCGCAAGGAAGCGGTTACTGCGTGGCTGGTGCCGGGAGCGTCCAAATGAATCGCTCTATTTTTGGTCGCACGGCCGGACGCGAAAATGCGCGCGCTTTGAGCTTGCTGGCGATGGCGCGCATTTTCGCAGGGCGATGCTCGCTGACTATGGTGGCATTGATCTTCACGTTGGCGGCAGCGCCGGCCCAGGCTGCGCCCATCCAGAATATCGATCTGGGCAAGCAGGCCGAAGTCTGGTTCACCGAAGACCATACCGTTCCCATCGTGGCCTTCAGCATCGCGCTGCGGGCCGGCTCGGCCTATGACCCGGCGGGCAAGGCGGGGCTTGCCGCCTTTGCCGCTGCCATGATGGACGAGGGCGCGGGCAACCTGGATTCCAAGGCGTTTCACCAGGCATTGGCCGACAAGGCGATCGGCTTTTCGGCGCGGGTGGATCGCGATTACCTGGTAATCTCGATTTCCACCCTCAAGGAAAACACGGCGGAGGCGCTGCACCTGCTGCAACTGGCGCTGACCCGTCCGCATTTCGATGCCGAGCCGCTGGCGCGGGTGCGCACCCAGATCATCCAGTCCCTGCAGCAGGACCAGGCGGAACCGCCGCGCGTCTCCAGCCGGGCCTTCATGCGCGCCTTCTTCGGCGGCCATGCCTATGCCCATTCAACCACGGGCGAGATCTCCAGCATCTCCGCCATCACTGCCGCCGACCTGCGCGGTTTTGCAAAAAGTCACTGGACGCGCGATGGCCTGAAGGTCTCTGTGGCCGGCGACATCACCGCGCCCGTGCTGCAGAAACTGTTGGGGACCACTTTCACGCCGGTCTCGGCACGCGCGACGCAGCCCCTGCCGCCGATCGGGCGGCTGGGTCAGCCGGGCGTGCATGTGATCGCGATGGCCGTGCCGCAGCCCACCGCCACCTTTGGCCTGCCGGGCATCATGCGGGCCGATGCGGATTTCATTCCCGGTTATGTCGCCAATTACATCCTGGGCGGCGGCGGATTTTCCTCGCGCCTGACGGACGAGATCCGCGTCAAGCGCGGCCTGACCTATGGCGTCTCGACCTCGCTGAGTGCGATGAGCAAGGCCAGCATCTGGGTGGGTTCGGTGGCGACGCGCGCCGATGCCATTCGCCAGACGGTGCAGGTGGTGAAAGACACCATGAAGCAGTTCGCCGACAGCGGACCGACACAGACAGAGTTGGATGACGCCAAGACCTATCTGACGGGATCTTTCCCGCTGGCGTTTGCGTCCAACAGCGGCACAGCGGCCCAGCTGGGCGCCTTCCAGCGCCAGAACCTGGACATCGGCTATGTCGCGCGCCGCAATTCGCTGATCCAGGCCGTGACCCTGGCGGACGTGAAGCGGGTGGCCAAGCGCCTGTTCGATCCCGCCCGCCTGACCGTGGTGATCGGCGGCAGCCCCGCCGATGGACGCGCCCAGCCCCGTTCGGCGCGGCCCCTGCCGCCCGGTGCCCCGGTGATGCCGCCGGCCAGGCCGCACACCGCGCCCAAATCACCGGAAAAGCCCCTGGCGGGCCCTGTGACCACGCCCGCGCCGGCACCCAAGGCTCCCAAGAAGCCCTGATGGGCGCGCGCCTGTTGATGGCGGGCGGCTTTTGGCTGGCTGTCGTCATGGTCTGCTAGACTGGGTGCATGAGCCGAATCCGCCAATTGTCCGAAGGCACCGTCAATCGCATCGCGGCGGGCGAGGTGGTCGAACGCCCCGCCGCCGCCATCAAGGAGCTGGTGGAGAACGCCATCGATGCCGGGGCGACGCGCATCGATATCGCGGCCACCAATGGCGGCGCCGACCTGCTGCTGGTGGAGGATGACGGCATCGGCATGTCGGCCGCCGATCTGACGCTGGCGATCGCGCGCCACGCGACGTCGAAGCTGCCGGTATTGGGGGGCGAAGATGATCTGTCTCACATCGTCACCATGGGGTTTCGCGGCGAGGCCCTGCCCAGCATTGGCGCGGTGGCGCGGCTCAGCCTGACCAGCCGGATGGCGGATGGCGAGGCGGCCGAGATAAGGGTGGATGGCGGCCGGATCACCGGGCCTATGCCGGCCGCCTTTCGCGCGCACGGCCAGCGCGGCACCCGCGCCGAGGTGCGCGAGCTGTTCTATGCCACGCCCGCGCGGCTGAAGTTTCTGAAGTCGTCGCGTTCGGAAGACCTGGCCATCACCGATATCGTCAAGCGCCTGGCCATGTCGCGGCCCGATATCGGTTTTACCCTGACACTGGATGGCCGCCGCGCTTTGGATCTGGTGCCTGAGCCTGACCTGATGGATGGGCGTCTGCCGCGACTGGCACGCATCATGGGGCGGGATTTCGGCGACAATGCTGCCCAGGTGGAAGCGGCGCGCGAGGGGGTGCAGCTGTCCGGTTATGCAGGGCTTCCCACTTATAATCGCGCCAATGCGGCGATGCAGTTTCTGTTTGTCAATGGGCGCCCGGTGAAGGACAAGCTTTTGGTCGGGGCGGTGCGTGGGGCCTATGCCGATTTCCTGGCGCGCGACCGCCATCCGGCGCTGGCGCTTTTCCTGGAGTGCGATCCCAGCTTCGTGGATGTGAATGTGCATCCGGCCAAGACCGAAGTGCGGTTTCGCGATTCGGGGTTGGTGCGCGGGCTGATTGTGGGCGCACTGAAGCAGGCGCTGAGCGCGGCGGGGCATCGCGCTTCGACCACCGTGGCGGCGGATGCGTTGGCGTCCTTTGCGCGCGAACCGTCGCCGTTCCAGTCGCCAAATATCTTCTCGGTAATGCGTGAGGCTGCACCGGCTTACGCCGCCTCTGTCCCGATGTCCGTGCGGATGGAAGACGCGCCGGCAGAAATGGCGGCCGATACGGCGCCGGGAGACGCCCCTCTTGGTGTTGCCCCTCTTGGTGTTGCCCCTCTTGGTGTTGCAAGAGCGCAGTTGCATGAGACCTATATCGTCGCCCAGACCACCGACGGCATCGTCATCGTGGATCAGCATGCCGCCCATGAGAGGTTGGTCTATGAACGCATGAAGAAGGCGCTGGCGGGTGGCGGGGTGACGCGCCAGCCGCTGCTGATCCCGGAAGTGGTGGACCTGGACCCTTCCGAAGTGGTGCGGGTGGTGAGCCGCGCCGCCGAACTGGCCGAGCTGGGCCTGGTGCTGGAAGAATTCGGCCCCGACGCTGTGGTGGTGCGCGAGACCCCTGCCATGTTGGGAAAGTTGGACGTGAAAGCGCTGGTGCGCGATCTTGCGGACGAGATTGCGGAGACGGGCAATGCGCTTTCGCTGAAGGAGCGGCTGGAGGAAATCACCGGCACGTTGGCTTGTCACATGAGCGTGCGCGCGGGTCGCCGGCTGACGGGCGAGGAGATGAATGCGCTGCTGCGCGAAATGGAATCCACCCCACATTCCGGCCAGTGCAATCATGGCCGCCCGACCTATGTCGCGCTGAAGCTGGCGGATATCGAGAGACTGTTCGGGCGGCGCTGAGTCATCTGTTCTGGTTTGATACAGTCTGGCGCGCGCGACTCCAGCAATGACTCAAGAGAACTTTAACGGTTGCGGCGCACCATGTGCGCGTCACATTTCATATTGCCCAACATGACTTTTGAAACCTTTTGTACTTCCATCACGTCTGCCGCCCTGCGTGCCGTTGCCGAACACTGGGACGCGGCGCGCGGCGATCGGATGATGCCGTCATGGCAGCAGCTAAAGCCCTCGCGCATCGCCGCCCAGCTTCCCATTGTGTGGGTCTACAAATATAATCGCGAGACGCAGGAATTCACCGGCCGCCTCGCAGGCGACCGCATCACTCGTCATTATGGAAAGAGTTTCCGAGGCATCAAGCTTGAGGATATTCACCTGCCTGACGCGCTTGCTGACGTGTATGGGGTCATGAATCGCATCGTCGAACAGCCGGCATTATTCAGCAGTCGCGGCACGCTGTTCCGCCAGCGCGACCGGACTGGCACGGGCGAGCGCATCATCTTGCCGCTGGCCGGAGACACTGTGCATTGCGATGGCCTGATCGGGGCCTCCGATTACCAATATGCCCTCGCCAATCCGGATTATGGCCCTGTGGAACTGCTCGCCGAAGACGAGAGATGGTTTGCGCTGGGGCCGGAGCAGGTTGCCGCCTGAGGCGTTCTAGTCCGGTGTCAGGAAGCGAACCCGCGTATCGCCATAATCGCGGTCGTCCACCAAGGTGAAGCCCGGTGCATCCAGCGGCTCCATCGCCTCGGTCTCGGCTACCAGCAGGGCATTGGCGGTGAGCCAGTTGCCGTCCTTCAAACTTTTCAGCGCCTTTGGCACCAGACCTTTGCGATAAGGCGGGTCCAGGAATACCAGGTTGAACGGCCCGCCCGCCGCCGGTCCCAGGGGGCCCAGGTCGGTGGCGTCGCGCCGCCAGATGCGGGTGGCGCCGGTCAAGTTCAGCGCCTCGACATTTTCGCGCTGCAGGGCGCGGCTGTCGGCATCGTCATCCACCATCAGGCACCAGCGCGCACCCTGGCTCAGTGCCTCGATCCCCAGCGCCCCGGTGCCGGCGAACAGGTCAGCGACGGCGGCGCCTTCCAGGGTGAAGTCGATGCCGAAATCCTTGTGCTGCAGCATGTTGAAGATGGCCTGGCGGGTGCGGTCGCTGGTCGGGCGCACGCGCAAGTCGCGCGGCGTTGCCAGCACCCGCCCCCTGAATGTCCCGCCCGTGATCCGCAAAATTCCCCCTCCGGCCTTCGCCGGTCCTAGGGCCGGCTACAGCCACCGCCCCCAATCCTGCGTGCTGACGCGCGCTTGGGGGAGGATTGCCTGTAACGGCCAGTCGCAACTGGCGAATAGCATGGGCAAGGTCTATAGGGCAGTGGCATGAAACGGCTTTTTCTCCTGATTGCACTGTTGCTGGCTGCCGCCCATCCTGCCCTTGCGCAGGAGGAGGGGCCGAAGGTCCATGCGCGCCTGATTTCTGAGCAGGCGTCCGTTGCGCCCGGCGGCAGTGTCACAATTGCGCTGGAAGAACAGATCGCGCCCGAGTGGCACACTTACTGGAAAAATCCTGGCGATGCGGGCGCGCCGACCGAGATCACCTGGACCCTGCCGCCGGGCTGGACGGCCGATGCCATCCAGTGGCCGCGACCCAAAAGGCTGCCGGTCGGACCGCTGATGGATTATGGCTATGAGGGTAAGCTGTGGCTGCTGACCAAGCTGACCGCGCCCGCCAATGCCACCGGGCCTGCCAACATCAAGGCGGCTGTGAACTGGCTGGTCTGCAAGAATGTCTGCATTCCCGAAGAAACGGTACTGACCATAACCCTGCCTGTTGGTGCAGCGACGCCGGATGCGGCGGTCGCCAAGGATTTCGCAGCGGCGCGGGCGCTGCTGCCGGTGGCTTCGCCCTGGAAGATGAATTATGCGCTTGATTCATCTTCGGGCACCAGCCTTGACCTGTTTGTTGCCGCGCCGACGCTGGCGCAGGCCCGTCCGACCTCGGCGGATTTCTTTCCCGGGCGCTCTCGCCTGATCAAGAACGCCGCGCCGCAACAGGTCGGCTATACCAAGGACGGTTTGGTGCTGCGACTGACGCCGGGCACCAAGGTTGGCGGCTTGCTGGAAGGGTTGCTGGTTCTCACGTCGACGGACGGTTCGGTGCAGGCGCTGGAAGTCGCCGCGCCGCCGGGGCCGGTGCCGGCAGCAGAGTTCAGCAGTGCACAGACCGGCGGCGGCGATGAACTGTCGCTGTGGGCCGCCATGCTGTTCGCCTTTGTCGGAGGCCTTATCCTGAATGTGATGCCTTGCGTGTTGCCGATCCTGGCCATGAAGGCGATGGCGGTGGCGCGGCATGGCCAAGAGGGTCGCGGGGAAAGCTTTTCCTATGCGCTGGGCGCGGTTGCCAGTTTTGCGGCGCTGGGCCTGGCCATCGTGGCTTTGCGCGCCGGGGGCGACAGCGTGGGCTGGGGCTTCCAGTTGCAGTCGCCGATCGCAGTGGCGGGCTTTGCGCTGCTGGTCTTCGCGGTGGGTCTCAACCTGTCAGGCCTGTTTGAAGTCGGCTCCATCACCGCGGGCGGAACCCTGACGCAGAAGGGCGGCTTCACCGGGGCATTCTTTACCGGCGTGCTGGCGGTGGCGGTTGCCGCCCCCTGCACCGCGCCCTTCATGGCCGCGGCTCTCGGCTTTGCGCTGACGCAGGGTGCTGTCCTGGCGCTGCTGGTGTTTGTGTCGCTGGGACTGGGCTTTGCGCTGCCCTTTATCTTGTTAGGCATCTGGCCCCGGGCATTGTCCTTCCTGCCCAGGCCGGGTGCCTGGATGCTGACCCTGAAGCAGTTGCTGGCCTTCCCGATGTATGCGGCGGCGGCGTGGCTGGTCTGGGTGTTGGCGCAGGAAGCCGGACCGCGCGGCGTCATCATCGCGCTGACTGCGATGATCGCGCTGGCCCTGGCCGGCTGGCTGTGGAGTGTGACACGCAATCTTTCCGCGCGTGGACGCGGGCTTGGCGCGGTCGCGGCGCTGCTGGTGCTGGCGGGAGCGCTGTACGCCATCACTTTGCTGCATGGCCAGGCCGCAGCACCGGCGCAGGCAACGACCCGGGGCGAGGCTTATACGGCGGCCAAGCTGGCGTCGTATCGCGCCGCCAATCGGCCGGTGTTCGTCGATGCCACGGCCGCCTGGTGCATCACCTGCCTGGTGAATGAGGAAGCGGTGCTGTCGCAGCCAAAGATCAAGAACGCGTTCGCTGCAAAGAATGTCGTTTACATGGTGGCGGACTGGACCAACCAGAATCCGGAAATCACCGCGCTGCTGAAGGAGAATGGCCGCTCCGGCGTGCCGATGTATCTGTATTACGCGCCCGGCGCGGCGAAGCCGCAGATCCTGCCGCAGATCCTGACGGACGCGAACGTTACCGCCGCACTGGGCGGCTGACACGCAGACACAAAAAAGCCGGCGTCACGCGCCGGCTTTTTCATGCCCGCAGGCACAGATCAAGTCTTGGATTTCGCTGCCTTGCGTTCGGCATCGAGCACGGCAGGCGTGTCCGCCTTGGGCGATTCACTTTCGCGTCCGCTGGGCGCGCCGATGGTGTGGTTGCCGCCGGAGAAGGACGGCGGATCGGAGGCTGGGAAGCTGTCTTCCATCTGGGCATCGATCTTGTCTTCGCGGGTGGGCTGGGGCTTGTCGGTGGATCGCTGTGCCGGAATTTTCGGCGCTGGGGTCTGAATGGTCATGTGTCGCTCCTTCAGATCGTGGTGGTGAACAGATGGGGGAACAGGCCGGTCAGCCCGATGAAGATCAGGTAGACCGCGATCAGGTAGTTGAGCAGGCGCGGCAGGACCAGGATCAGGACGCCGAACACCAGCGCCACCAACGGTTGAATCATGATGATGTTGAGATGCATGGGTTTCTTTCGGCTGGTTTGTGTCTCGCACTAGAACGCGCGAAAGCGGTTCCCGGTGGCAGTGAAAGTTCCGCGAACTGCAAGAATCCAGGGAAAGCGCGGGTTTGCTCCCGAAAAAATCGCGTGTTAGGGGCTGGGCATGATCTTTTCCCTGTTTCGCGGCGGTCCTCGGCTGACCGGCAAGAAGGTGCTGGTGGCGTTCGCCAGCCAGACCGGCGCCGCGGAGCGGATCGCCTGGCTGACGGCCAATGCGCTGGCGGGGGCGCGGTCGGTACACGTTACCGCACTGGGCGGCTTGCGCGCGGCGCAGCTGGCCCAGGCGCAAATCCTGCTGGTGGTGACCAGCACCTATGGCGCCGGCGAGGCGCCGGATTCGGCGCGCGCCTTTGCCCGAAAGCAGATGGCGCTGGCACCGTCTTTCAAGGGACTGGACTATGCCGTGCTGGCGCTGGGCGACCGCAAGTATGACGCCACTTTCTGCGGCTTCGGACGCGAGCTGGACCGCTGGCTGGCAAAGGGCAGGGCAAAGCGGTTGTTCGAGATCGTCTGCGTCAATGGTGATGACGACGACACGGCCATGGGAAAATGGGCGTCACAGCTGAACCAGCTTGGCGCGAACACCCGTGCCGAGGCGCTGATGCCCGGCGCGCCGCAGGACTGGATACTGGCCGAACGGCGGCTGCTGAATGCGGGGAGCCCCGGCGGCGAGGCCTGGCATATCGCGCTGACGCCCAAGGGCGCGGCGACGTGGACGGCCGGCGACATCGCCGAGGTATGGCCGCGCAATGCGCAGGCGGCGGTCGATGAATTCATGGTGCGCCACCAGCTGAACGGCGAACTGAGTTTCAAATGGCATGGCCACTGGACATTCTTGCGCGACATCATCGCCCATAGCCGGCTGCCGCGCGATCACGAGGTTGAAGGCGTGGCGCTGGAGTGGCTGGTGCAGCGGCTGGAGGCTTTTCCGCCGCGCGAATATTCCATCGCGTCGCTTCCGGGACGCATGGAGCTTCTGGTGCGCAAGGCGGTGAAGGACGATGGCAGTCTGGGCCTGGGGTCTGGCTGGCTGACGCAGATTTCCGAAGTGGACGGTATCGTGAAGTTGCGGCTGCGGCCCAATCCCAATTTTCATCCGCCGGGCGGCCTGGACGCACAAGAGGGGCCAATGATCCTGATCGGCGCAGGCACCGGCATGGCGGGGCTGCGGGCGCATTTGCTGCATCGGCAGGAGATGAAAATCGGCGGCGCCTGGCTGTTGTTTGGCGAGCGCAGTCTTGCCCATGATCTTTATTATGCCGACGATATCAAGGCGTGGCAGGCGGACGGCACGCTGGAAAAGACCGATCTGGTTTTTTCGCGCGACACGTCGCCCAGGCGCTATGTGCAGGACCTGGTGGCGGAGCAGGGTGCGGAGATCCGCGCCTGGCTGGACCGGGGCGCGTCGGTGATGGTGTGTGGCGGACTGGAAATGGCGGCGGGCGTGCAGGACGCGCTGGCGGCGATCGTGGGCCAGGAAAAGCTGGATCAACTGACCCAGGACGGACTCTACCGCCGGGATATCTACTGAACGCAAAAAAGAGCCCGGCTGGTGGGCCGGGCTCTCTTTGGTCACCGTGCGTTAGCGCGGCTTGTTCTGGTCGCCGGACGGATTGGCCGGCTTGTTCTGGTTGTTCTTGTCCTGATCCTGCTGGCCGCCCTGCTTCTGCTGCTGGCCTGCCTGCTGGCCTGCCTGCGGCTGAGTCTGGTGCTTGTTGCGGTCATTGTCCTGATTGTTGGTGGTCAATGTCTGATCCTCCATGGAAGTGTTATCCCAGCCTGTATAGGAAACAGCTGACGGGCCCGGTCGTTCCAAAAAATCCAATAGTTCCAAAGGTTTCATGTTTCTAGCGATTTGCCCCATTTTTCGTCCTGCCCGGTTTCCAGGCGCTGTTTGATCGCGTGGAACACCGCGCCTAGGATCACCCCAACAAGATCAAGAATCGCGTGGGCTGGGGTTTCGAATGCATCAAACGCGGACAGTGAACCGTCGCCGCCTGTTGGCCAGTGCCGGGGCTTTGGCGATCCTTGCCACCACGGCGGATGGCCGCAACATTTCCGGCACCTTGCCCTGGTCGCCTTTTGCGGGCGATCCGCCGCGGCCGGTCAATCCGCTGGGCTGGTACTTTTTCACCCCCGGCGAGGCCGCTGCGGTGGAAGCCATCGTGAACCGATTGATCCCTGCCGATCACCTGTCGCCCGGCGGCAAGGAGTGCGGCTGTGCCGTCTATATCGACCGCCAGCTGGCGGGCAGCTTCGGCAAGGCAGATCGGCTTTATACCAAGCCGCCCTTCGCCAAGGGATTGCCGACCCAGGGCTATCAGGGTGACCTGACGCCGGCGGGGCGCTATCGGCGGGGGCTGCGGGCGTTGGCCGATTATTCGCACGCAACCTACAAAAAGGATTTCGTGGCGCTGACGGCGGCGCAGCAGGATGCTGTGCTGACGGGGCTGGATGACGGGACCATCACGCTGAAGCTGACGCCCACCTTCACCACCAAGGCATTTTTCGAGCTGGTGTTGCAGGGGGCGATGGAAGGATTCTTTGCCGACCCGGTCTATGGCGGCAATCGGAACATGGCGAGCTGGAAGATGATCGGCTTTCCCGGCGCGCGCTACGACTATCGTGATCATATCGACAAGCATAATGTGCCGTACCCGCGCGGGCCCGTCTCGATCTATTCGGCGGAGGGCTGAGATGGCCAGGCTGCTTCCCAAACGCGACGCGGTGATCATCGGGCTGGGCTGGACCGGTTCGATCCTGGCGCAGCAGTTGACCGAGGCGGGGCTCAATGTGGTCGCCATCGAGCGCGGTCCGTGGCGCGACACCGCCACCGATTTCAACCTCGCCTATATGCAGGACGAGCTGCGCTATGCCATCCGCAAGGACCTGTTCCTGAAGCCGTCGGTGGAAGCCATGACCATGCGCAATGCCATGGACCAGACGGCCATGCCGATGCGCGATTATGGCAGCTTCCTGCCGGGCGACGGGGTGGGCGGCGCCGGTGTGCACTGGAACGGCCATACCTGGCGGTTCTGGGACAGCGATTTCCAGATCAAAAGCCACCTTACCCGGCGCTATGGCGCCAAAAAGCTGGCGGGCTTGCAGCTTCAGGACTGGGGCGTCACCTGGAACGAGATCGAGCACAGCTTCGATCAGTTCGAATATCTCTGCGGCATCTCCGGCAAGGCGGGCAATATCCAGGGCCATATCCATGCCGGCGGCAATCCGTTCGAAAGCGCGCGCGCCCGCGGTTATCCGACGCCGCCGATGAAGATGAGCTATGCCCCGACGCTGTTCGCGCAGACGGTGGCGGGCGAGGGCTATCACCCCTTTCCGACGCCGTCGGCCAACCTGTCCACGTCCTATGTGAACCCGCTGGGGGTGCGCATGGGGCAGTGCACCTATTGCGGCTTCTGCGAGCGCTTTGCCTGCGGCAACTATTCCAAGGCAAGCGCCCAGACCACCATCCTGCCGGTGCTGATGAAGAAGCCGAATTTCGAGCTGCGCACGGAATCCGAAGTGCTGAAGATCAATCTTCATGCTGACGGCAAGATGGCCAAGAGCGTCACCTATATCGGCAGCGACGGCGTCGAATACGAGCAGCCGGGCGACATCGTGCTGGTCTGCGCCTATGGCCTGATGAATGTGCGCATGCTGCTGCTGTCGAAGATCGGCCAGCAATATGACCCGGTCAGCGGAAAGGGGACGGTCGGGCGCAACTATTGCTACCAGACCAACACTGCGGCGCGCATGTTCTTCGAAGGCAAGCATTTCAACCCGTTCATCGGGTCGGGGACGCTGGGCCAGACCATGGATGACTTCAACGGCGATGCCTTTGACCATGCGGCGCTGGATTTCGTGGGCGGTGCAGGCATCAACTGTGTCGTCACCAATGGCCGACCAATTTCCAATCGCCCGACCTTGCCGGGCAGCCCGCGCTGGGGCGCCAAATGGAAGCAGGCGACGGTGGACGGCTACAACAATACCATGGGGTTCTCGTCGCAGGGTTCGTCCTATCCGGTGCGGGGAAATTACCTCGACCTCGATCCCACCTATACAGACCGGCATGGTCGGCCACTGCTGCGCCTGACATTCGATTTTCCGGAAAACGATCTGCGCATGTCGCACTACATCTCCGACCAGATGGAGAAGATTGCAAAGCCGTTCGGCGCCAAGGTCACCACCGTGTCGCGCGCCAAGAAGGGCTGGGATTCGGTGCCCTATCAAAGCACGCACAATACCGGCGGGGCGGTGATGGGCAGTGATCCGAAAACCAGCGCGGTGAACAAGTATCTGCAGAGCTGGGATGTGCCCAATGTCTTCGTGATCGGGGCTTCGGCTTTCGCCCACAATGCCGGGATGAACCCCACCGGCACGGTGGGGGCGCTGGCTTTCTGGGCGGCGGAGGCGATCACCAGAAAATACATCAAGGCGCCCGGCGCGTTGGTGCCGACATGAGGCGGTTACTGTTTGCAGCAGCGCTGTTGATGGCTTCGCCTGCTTTCGCCGCCAACGAAGCAGGCCGCTACCAGTCGGTGCTGGGCGACTGTGAAGGCTGTCACGGCAAAAACCTGGCGGGAGGCGTCGCGCTGGCAACACCGTTCGGCACGCTGGTGACGCCCAACATCACGCCGGACCGCGAGACGGGCATCGGCAGCTACACGCTTGACGACTTCCGCAAGGCGTTGAAGCAGGGCATCGGCCCCGGCGGCAAGCGCCTCTACCCGGCCATGCCCTATCCCTATTATGCCCACATGAGCGACGGCGACGTGGCGGCGCTGTGGTCCTATATCAGGACCGTCAAGCCGGTGAAGAGCAGCGTCAACGTCAATCAGCTGCGCTTTCCCTTCAACCTGCGTTTCGCCATGCGCGGCTGGAACATGCTGTATTTCCGGCCCGTCGCGCTGGGCGCGAACACATCCAAGAGTGCCGCGTGGAATCGCGGCCGCTACCTGGTGGAAGGCGCGGCCCATTGCGGGGCCTGCCATGCGCCCAAGAACCTCCTGGGTGCTGACAAGCAGGCGCTGACAGGTGGGTTGTTGCAGGGCTGGTATGCACCCGATCTCACCAGCAATCGCGGCTCGGGCCTCGGCGCCTGGAGCAAAGCCGACATTGTGGAATACCTGCAGACCGGGCGGAACGCGCATTCCATCGCGTCGGGGCCGATGGCGGAAGCGGTCGAGAATTCCACCATGAAGATGCAGGACGGTGACCTGGACGCCATCGCGACCTTCCTGAAGGATCTGCCGGCATCCGACGGCCCCGGCGGCGGGGTGAACAAGGCCGACATGCAGATGCAAGCGGGATCGCGGGTGTACCGGATGAACTGTGCCGCCTGTCACGGGCTGGACGGCAAGGGCAGTGGGATATTCCCGCCGCTGGCCGGCAACGCCAATGTCACCCAGGTTCTGGCGGATACATCGGCGCGCATGGTGGTGGTGGGGTCACAGGCGGCGGCGACGCCACGCGCGCCCACCGGCCCCGCCATGCCCAGCTTTGCCTGGAAACTGGACGATGCGGAGGTTGCCAATGTCCTGACCTATATCCGCAACAACTGGGGCAACAGCGCGCCTGCGGTGGAAGCGGGCATGGTCGAGCGCGTCAGAGCAGCGAAGTAAGCGCGTCTTCCAGGTCGCGCGTGAAGCGCGCGGTGTCGAACAGCGCGCGATTGCCCGCAAGTTTGGCGCGCAACGCTTGCAGCCGCGCCGGATCGCGCGCCAGCGCCAAGGCCAGCGCTTCATAGTCTGCCGGTGTTTCGGTGATCAGTTCCGGCAGGGCGGTCAGCATGCTGGCCGCCACGCGCCCGGCATAGGCGGTGCCGCGACAGGTCAGCACCGGGAGGTTTGCGGCCAGTGCATCGCAGGCCGTGGCGTGGGCATTGTAGGGCAGGGTGTCGAGGAACAGGTCGGCCAGGGCGTGGCGGGCCAGATGCACATCCAGCGGTGCGCCCTTGGCGAACACCAGCCGCGCGGGGTCGATGCCCGCTTCCCGGGCGGCGCGCTGCAGGTTGGCAGTGGCTTCGCCCGCTGCCTTCAGCCACAGCACACTGCCGGGCACGGCGTCGAGAAGCCGCATCCAGATGGCGAAGACCGGAGCGGTGAATTTCCAGTTGTTGTTGAAGCAGCAGAAGACGAAGCCGTGTTCCGGCAGGCCTTGCTGCGCGCGTGTCGGGGCGGCACCGAGAGTGATGCTGTCGTCGGTGGGAAAGAAGCAGCCCGGCAGGCGTACCAGTTTTTCCGAGAAGGCCGCGTCATCGGGCGCCACCACCGCATCGGCAATCAGGTAATCGATAAAGGGCGCGGCGGTGGTGCCGGCATAGCCCAGCCAGGTTGCCTGCACCGGGGCCGGGCGATGCGACAGCAGGTTGAAATTGTCGCCATCGGTATGGCCGTTCAGGTCCACCAGCACATCCACTTCCAGGTCGCGCAGAATTTGCGCGATCTGGGTGGGGCTGTGGCCGCGCATGTCGTGGAACTGGTCAAATGCTGCCGCCAGCCGCTGACGTTGCGGGCTTGCATCGTCGGGGCCGGTGGAAACGCCGATCACGTCGAAGCGTGTGCGATCGTGCAATTCGATGACGCGCGCGATCTGGGCCGCCACCGGATGATGGCGGAAATCCGATGAGACATAGGCCAGGCGGATGCGGTCATGGGTGTAGAAGCCGGTCGCCAGTGGCGGCGGCAAGGCCGCGAAGCGTGTGCGCATGACGGCGCGGGCGCATTCCAGTTGCAGGGCTTCATCGCCGCTATAGCCCAGCAGCACCCAGGGCGGCACTTCGGCGATGCGGGCGGGCATCAGGGCGGCAAACCGCGCCGTCCGCGTCCAGTCGCACAGGTTCAGCGCCGCCATCGCCGCGCCGCCAAGGGCGTGGGGCTGTTCCGGGTCCAGCGCCATGGCTGTCTCGAAATCTGCCAGCGCTTCGGCATGGCGCTTCATCTGCTGCAGGGCGCCGGCACGGTTGCTGAAGGTTTCCGCGCTTTGGGGATTGATCGCGATCGCGCTGGTATAGGTCGTCACGGCTTCGCCATAGCGCAGCAGGCCCTGCAGGGCGTTGCCGCGATTGTTCAGCAGCACCGGGTCGCTGGGCCGCAGCTGCAGCGCAAGGTCGAAATCGGCCAGCGCCTCGGCGAACCGCTTCTGGTTCAGCAGCAGGCCGCCGCGATTATTCAGCGCGGGCGTGAATTCGGGCGCCAGCGCCACCGCCTTGCCATAGCTTTCCAGCGCTTCGTCGGTGCGGCCCAGGTCCACCAGCGCGCTGGCGCGGTTGTTCAGCACCTGCGGCCAGTCGGGCCGGGCCTTCAGGGCATGGTCGAAACCGGCCAGCGCCTCGGCGTGGCGGCCCAGCATCTGCAGCACATTGGCGCGGTTGAGGATGGTCTCGTCATCGCCGGGCTGGATCGCCAGCGCCGCATCCAGTGCTTCCAGCGCGTCGGCGCCGCGGCCCTGCTGGGCGCGCACCACGCCCAGATATTTTTGGGCGGTGGCATCGGATGGGTCAGCTTCTGCGGCGCGGGCGTACAACGCCTCGGCTTGTGCCAATTTTCCGCTGCGGTGCAGCGTCAATGCCTGTTCCAGCAGGATCTTCATGTTCCGCAGCTCCGCAGGTCATGGTATCTCTGGCCCATAAGCGAAAAGCAATGGGGGATACTGATGGACCGACGCGAAATTCTGACCGGTGCTGCCAGCCTGGCGGGCCTGATGACGACGGGCGGCGCGCAGGCGGCGGCCAGGACGCCGGTGATCGAATGGAACACGCACATGTTCTCGAGCAATGTGCAGAAGTTTCCCTTCAGCCCGCGCGGCACCTACAAGCCTGATGCGTCGCGGCTGCAGGCCGATCCTTTGGTGGCCTATATCGCCCACATGAAGGAATTCGGCATCGACAAGGCCATGTTCGTGCACCCCGAGCCTTATGGTGACGATCATACCCTGGTGCTGGACTGCCTGGACCGCACGCCGCCAAGCCAGTTCAAGGGGACGAGCATGTTCTTCCCCAAGGATGCCGATGCGCCGGACAAGCTGGCGGCACTGGTGAAGAAGCAGCCGCGCATCGTCTCCACCCGCTTCCATCTGCATCGCGGCAATACCGCCTATTTCGACAGTTTCGTCGAGCCAGGTGTGCGCGCCTTGTGGGCCAAGGCGGTCGATCTTGGATTGGTGGTGGAACTGGATATCGGGCCCAACTATGCCCGCGATGCCGGGGCTGCGATCGCGGCCTTTCCGGGGTGCAAGGTGCTGATAGACCATATGGCCAATCCCAAGACGGGAACGTCGTGGGAATTTTCCGATGTGCTGGAGCTGGCGAAATATCCCAACGTCTACATGAAGCTGTCGGGGCTGGACTATATCTCCACCGATGGGCCGACCTATGAGAGCCTCATTCCCTTCACCAGCCGCATCATCAAGGAATATGGCGTGGACCGGGTGGTGTGGAGCGGCGGCACCCCCAGGATCGCCGATGTCCATATGAAGGGCTATTCGGCGGCCGACATTGCAAAGGTCAAAGGCGGAAACTTTCAACGGCTGCTGAACTGGTGAGGGACATGCGCGCGATATTTTTGATGGCCGGATTGGTGAGTGTTGCTGTGCCGGCATTTGCCGAACCCACGCGTGACGCGGTGATGGCGGGGGCGGAGCGGTGCGACGGCATTGCCGACAACCGCGTGTGGCTGGACTGTTTCTATGGCTCGGCCCAGCCGATGCGCGGCCTGTTGGGGCTGCCGGCTGCGCCTGCCAGCCAGGTGCGGCTGGTGCCGCCGGCCGGCTCTGTGCCGCAGCGTCCCGCCGCGCATGTCGCCGCCGCCGCGCCGCCGCCGGAAAAATCTGGCGGCTTCTTTGAAGCCCTGCTGGGATCCACCAGGCCGGTGGTCAGCAACATGGCGATGACCAATTACAAGTTCGACCGCAATCGCACATTCACGATCACGTTGCAGGACGGCACAGTCTGGCAGCAGATGGAATCCGACCTCGTCTTCGCCTCATGGAAGAAGGCGCCGTCTGCCTATCTGGTGACGATCAACACCAGCACCGGCAATACCTTCGCCCTCAAGGTGAAGGGGCAGCCGGGCATTATCTATCACGTGACGCGGCGCTAGTAGGGGCCGTAGGGTCCGTACCAGGTCGGGCCGTGATTGTAGCTGTCGTAGACGACCGGGCGCTGATAGCCCTGATAGCCGGAATCGAAGTTGGGGTCGTAGCCGCTATAGGCGCCGGAGCTATATCCGGGATAGTTCATGCATCCCGCCAGGGGGAGCAGGGCGGCGATCAGAACCAGGGGAAGCAATCTCATCTTGGTACATCCGTCGAATGGGCAGCAGGGTACTTGCAAGCGAAGGGCCAGCGTCCCCTGTTAACTTGTGCAATTTGTCGCCAAACGGCCGCAGAGCCCATTTCCAGGGAAATGTGGGCTTTACCCACCCGGTCCCCCGTCTATTATCGCGCCAAAACAACGTCATAAGCCGGGAAGAAAACATGCGTAACAGGACTTTTGCCCTTGGCGCCGCCTTTTCAGGCGCTGCGCTGGCTATGACGGTCGCGATTACCGGTTGCAGCAAGCCCGCGCCGAAGGCCGCCCCGGTGATGTCGGCGCTGAACCGTCCCTGGCCGGCGCCGGTGGTAGAGAAGCAGCCCCAGTTTCCGCCCGCGCTGACGCCGGAGGAGGAGGCCAAGACCTTCCACATGGCGCCCGGCTACCAGGTGGAACTGGTGGCGGCCGAGCCGCTGGTGGTGGACCCGGTGTTTGCCGAGTTCGACGGCAATGGGCGGCTGTGGGTGGTGGAGATGCAGGGCTATGCCGTGGGCAAGGCCATGGTCAACATGACCGAGCCGGTGGGCGACATCGCCATCCTGGAAGATACCGACGGCGACGGCGTCTTCGACAAGCGCACTGTGTTCCAGGACAAGCTGGTGCTGCCGCGTGCGCTGAAGATTTTGGACAAGGGCTGTGCCCTGATCGGCGAGCCGCCCAATCTGGTGAAAAGCTGCGACACCAATGGCGACCTGGTGGCCGACACCAAGGAAATCATCAAGGACGGCTTTGGCCGGTTGGGCAATATCGAACATGCCGCCAACGGCCTGTTCTGGGGCATGGACAACACCATCAACGTGTCCGAGCACACCTACAATGTGATGCCGAAGGACGGCGGGGCGTTCGAGATCGTGCCCAACCTCAGGCGCGGCCAGTGGGGCATCACCCAGAATGACGCCGGGCTGATCTTCCGCGACGTCAACACCGATCCGCTGTTCGTGGATTACATTCCGGCGCATTACTTCACCCGCAATCCGGATGTGACGCGCACGAGCGGCCTGTACGAAAACCTGGTGGACCAGGAAAAGTCGGCGGTATGGCCGGTGCGCCCGACCTTGGGCGTCAATCGCGGCTATCGCCCGGAAGTCCCGCGCCCCGACGGCAGCGCCTATTACTATCAGGGCGTCTCCTCGCCGCTGATGTATCGCGGCGGCGATGCGCTGCCCGAGCTTGTCGGCAATGCGCTGGTGGTGGACAGCCCGACCAATCTTGTTCACCTGCTGAAGGTGAACACCGCTGCGGACGGCACTATCACGGCGGGGGACTATTGGCCCAAGGGCGAATTCCTGGCTTCGACCGATGAGCGCTTCCGTCCGGTGATGATGACGCCGCACTGGGACGGCAGTGTCCTGATCGTGGACATGTATCGCGGCGTGTCGCAGGACGAGCCGATCCAGACCGATTACCTCAAGAACTATATCATGGAGCACAAGCTGTGGGAGGGCATCCACAAGGGTCGCATCTGGCGCGTCGTGTACAAGGGCGCCAAGCCTGCCCGCGCTATGCCGGCGATGATCGGTGAGACCCCGGCGCAGCTGGTGGCGCATTTGTCCGATGCCAATGGCTGGTGGCGCGACACCGCCCAGCAATTGTTGGTGCAGCGGAACGACAAGTCCGTGATCCCGGCGCTGCGGGCGCTGGCGACTGGCGCGCCGGATGCGCGCACGCGGACCCAGGCGATATGGACTCTTTCGGGCATGCATGCGCTGGACGCGCAAACCGTCACCCATGCGCTGGATGACGCCAGCGCTGACGTGCGGCTTGCGGGCGTGCGCGGGGCGGAAAGCTTCCTGGCAAAGGGGCAGTTGCTGGAGGCCGTGCTGAAGAAGACGGAAGACCCCAATATCATTGTGCGCCATCAGGTGGCCGCCTCGCTGGGCGAGTTGCCGGCAGCATCGCGGCTGGCGTCGGTGGTGGGCCAGCTCTATCGCTATGGCGATGATCCGATCGCGGTGGATGCCAGTGTCAGTGGTCTGAAGGGCATGGAAGCCGATGCCTTGGCGTTGCTGATCTCGCAACCCGGCGCCAATGCCGATGCGGTGGAGATGCTGGCCGGGGCGGCCGGCAAGAGCCGTATTGTTGCGCAGATGACCAAGGTGATCGGCTTTTCCACCGATGCAAAGCAGCCCGCAGCGCTGCGGCTGGCGATGCTGAATGGCATCAGTACCGGGCTGATCGGCATTGATGCGCGACGCTTCGGCAGCAATGTCGCGGGCGGCAAGGCGGGCGGCGGCATCGCCGACACCTTTGCGCGCGCCCGTCCCGATGTGAAGCCGCTGATGCTGCCGGCCGAGCCGGTAGCGCTGCGTGCGCTTGCGGCGGGCAAGGGCGACATGGCAGTGGCGGCAAAGACAGTGATTGACGATTTGACCTGGCCCGGAAAACCCGTGCCGCCCGCACCCAAGAACACGCGCACGCCCGAAGAGAACAAGCTTTTTGCCGCGGGCAAGGGCGTCTATGAAACCAACTGCACCGGTTGCCATCTGGCGCATGGTGAAGGCGCGCCGCGCATTGCGGCGGCGCTGGCGGGATCCAAGCTGGTCCTGGGCCGTCCCGACATGTCGCTGCGCATTCTGCTGAACGGCAAGGATGGCAAGATCGGCGAGATGCCGCCACTGGGCCAGTCGCTGAGCGATACCGAGCTGGCGAGCGTGCTGACCTATGTCCGGGGCAGCTTCGGCAATAATGCGACGGCGATTCATCCGGCCCTGGCCAAGGAATTCCGCCAGCTTTATGCCTTCCGCAAGAAGCCCTGGACCGACGCGGAGCTTGAAAAGAAGCCGCGCTGATGGTGCTGAGCGTCCGGGGCCTGGCCAAGCGCTTTGGCGTTTTCGCAGCGGTTGAAGATGTTTCGTTCGAGGTTTCTGCGGGCGAAGTGCTGGGACTTTTGGGCGCCAATGGCGCGGGCAAGACCACCACGGTGGATTGCATCCTGGGCCTGCTGGAACCGGATGCGGGCGCAGTTACCATTTGCGGGCTGGCGCCGCGCGCGGCGCGCGCGAAATTCGGCGCGGTGCTGCAGGCGACAGGCCTGCCGGACAAGATCACGCCGCGCGAGGCGCTGAATGTTTTCGCGGTGCTGCACGCCGCGCCGCAGGACGCGCTGCTGGAGCGCTTTGGCCTGACGCAAAAGGCGGATGCCCATTACGACACGTTGTCCGGCGGACAGAAGCAGCGGCTGGCGCTGGCGCTGGCCTTTGTCGGTGATCCGCCCTTGCTGGTGCTGGACGAGCCCACGGCCGGGCTGGACATTCAGGCCCGCCGCAGCCTGCATGACGATATCCGCGCTACACGCAGCGGGGGGCGCGCGGTGCTGCTGACCACCCACGATGCGGCAGAAGCGCAGGCGCTGTGCGACCGGATCGTGGTGATCGCAGGCGGGCGCATCGCCGCCATTGGCACGCCCGATGCGCTGGCAGCGGGCGGCGCGCTGGAAGACAGGGTCGCGGAGCTGATGCGATGAGCGCGCTGGCGACATTGGTGCTGCTCAATCTGAAGCTGAATTTCCGCAACCGCATGGCCATTCTTTATGGCTATCTGTTTCCGCTGATCTTCCTGGTCGCCTTCTGGGCGCTGTACCGCAATGATCCGGTACCGCTGGCGCTGCACCTGGGTCAGCTTGTGACCATCACCGTGCTGGGCGGCGCCTGTTTCGGGCTGCCCACCACCCTTGTCGGCGAACGCGAACGCGGGGTGTGGCGGCGTTATGTGCTGACGCCTGCGCCTCGCTGGCTGTTCATCGCCGGCATGCTGATCGCGCGCTATGTGCTGCTGCTGAGCGCGGTGTTGTTGCAGATTGCACTGGCACTGGCTTTCGCCATGCCGCTGCCGGCGCATCCGGTGGCGTTTTTCGCTGCCTTCACGGCAACGGCGTTTGCCTTCATGGCCATCGGGCTGGTGATCGCCATGCTGGTGGACAATGTTCCGGCGGTACAGGCGCTGGGGCAGTGCATCTTCCTGCCGATGCTGATCATCGGCGGCGTGGCGGTGCGGCTGGAAACCCTGCCGGGCTGGGCACAGGCTGCCAGTTCCTTTTTCCCCGGTCGCTATGCGGTGGCGGCGCTGCAATCGGCGGCGACCGGATCGGGGCGCGCGCCGTTTGAACTGCTGGCGCTGGCACTGATTGCGCTGGCGGCCGGCATTGCCGCCGCTGGGCTGTTTCGCTGGGACAGGCAGTTGCGGCCCAATCGCGCCTGGGTGGTGGTGGCACTGGGCATGTGGGTGGCGATCGGGGTTTTGAACCAGTTGCGCCCACTCTCGCGGCCCGTGATGGATACCCGCAATGTCGGCACGGCGGCGGATTATGTCTCGCGCGCGGCTTCGCGGGCCACACAGAGCTGGCGCGACGTCACCGAAGCGGATATTGCGAGCATCGCGTTTGACCGGTTGCCGCCGGATGACGGCATCGTCTCGCCGGTGGCGCGGCCCGATGAAGATCCAGATCCGGTGCTGCTGCCGCAACTGGAGAGAATCCAGGCGGCGCTGCCGGGCTGGGCGCCGGGCAATGTCATCGATCCGGTGCAGCGGACGCGCAACCTGTTGCTGGTGGCGGCGGTGCCGGACCTGATGCAAGTGGAGCAGGTGGAACGTTTTGTGCCGCGACTGGTATTTGCGCGCCTGCAGGCGGTGATCCCGCCGCGCGACCTGCCCAGGATATTGTATTGGATCGCGACGCATCCGGGTGAAGGCAGTGATGCGGCTGTGCATGAGCTGGCGGGGTTTGGCCTGCCGGATCCGAACGGCCCGGGCAATGCCTTTCATCCGCGCGAGATGCTGTATGCCTTCAAGCTGCTGGGCCGCCTGAGCGGAAATATCGTCACAGCGCCGCGCTGATGCCGCCGCGCACCAAAGCGCCCGGCGCGGGGAAGCCCACCACATCTTCGTAATGGGTGTCGAACAGGTTATCGATGCCCAAGGTCAGTTTCAGATTCCGTGTCACCGCATAGCTGGTCGCCAGGTCGGCGCGGACATGGCCGCCCAGCCGGACGTCGCCGGTGGGCACCGCATTGTCGACCAGTGCGCCGACATGGCTGAGGTCGAAGCTGACATCCCAGTCGGCGGTCGGCCGCCACAACAGGGTTGCGCCCGCCAGCCAGCTGGGTACATCGCGCAGCGCGGCGTTGGTCGCCTGGTTGCGGGCATTCACATAAGACAGGCGCGGCGTTGCGGTGAGGTCGCCTCCCCAAATTCTTATGGGCAGCGCCAATGAAGTCTCAATGCCGCGCACATGCACGCGCGACAGGTTGATGAGCTTGGGCACCGCGCCGGGGCGGAAATCGATCAGGTTGGAATAGTTGGTGGCGAAGGCTTCCACTTTCCAGGTGCCGACATCGCCCAGTTTCTGGGTAACGCCGCCTTCGAAAGTCTCGGCGTCTTCCGGCTTGAGGTTCGGATCGCCGACGATGGGATTGCCCAGGGCATAGAAGCTGGGAAGCTTGTAGGCGCGGCCCCAGGACAGTTGCAGGGCGGTGCCATTCCACGGTGCGTAATCGGCGCGCAGTTGCGGGCTGAAATGGGTTTCGTTGCCGGCGCTGTCATAGCGCCCGCTGGCCGACACGCTGAAATTCTCGTCCACCCGCCAGCGCGCTTCGCCAAAGCCCGCCCACAGGGTGCGGTTCAGGGCAAAATGGGTCGGAATGCGGAAGCCGAAATTCAGATAGCCGTCATCGACGCCATGCTCAGCCTGCATGTCCATGCCGATGGCGGCTTCGACATTGCCGAAGGACAAATGGTTGGTCCAGGTGACCTGGTGGCGACTGAAGCGCGCCTTGTCACCATTGGCGGGAATGCCGGTCGGGGTTTGTGCGCTGGGTGCGACGCCGGGCGATTTGGTGCCGGATTGGCGGCCGTAATAGCCATAGTCCAGCGCCATGTTCCAGCCGTCCAAAATGGTGCGCCGCGCATGGGCACCCAACACGCTTTCATCGATGTTGCGGTGATCGAGAGTGCGCAGGCTGGCCAGTCGGGGGCCGCCGCTGCTGTCGGGGAAGGAACCGGCCACGGCGCTGCCGAAGCGGCCGTTCAATGACAGTGCCACACCGGCCATTTGGGGCAGGGT
Organism: Micropepsales bacterium; assembly: GCA_038324265.1. Taxonomy (GTDB): domain Bacteria; phylum Pseudomonadota; class Alphaproteobacteria; order Micropepsales; family Micropepsaceae; genus Rhizomicrobium. The sequence continues at coordinate 35,592 of JBBQHU010000011.1, forward strand.
CAGCGCGCCGTCCAGGCTGATGCCGCGCGACGTGCTGCCGGCCACCGGCATGCCATTGTCGGTATAGGCGATGCCGAGGTTCGCGGTTGCGCCGTCTCCCAGGAAATCCAGCGGGCCACCGACATGGCCGCTGGCGCGGACATAACCGAACGAGCCGCCCTGGGCCTGCGCGCCGGCATCGAACACCGCGCTGCCTTTGCGCGAGATGATGTTGATCACGCCACCCACCGCATCGGAGCCATAGATGGCCGAGGCAGGACCGCGCACGAACTCGATCCGGTCTATGTCGTTGAGGTCGAGGGTGGAGAAATCGTACGAACCGCCGCGGGTGTTGGTGGGATCGTTGGCCTTGACCCCGTCCAGCAGGACCAGGGTGAAGTTGGGCTTGGCGCCGCGGGTGAACAGCGACACCACGCTGCCGCCGGACTGCTGCACATAAACGCCGGGGAAATCGCGCAGAAGGTCCACGATGCTGCCAGCATTCCGGCTGGCAATGGCGGCGGAATCCAGCACCGAAACATTGGCGCCGGCGGTGCCGTCCAGCCGCGTGGCGGTGACGACGACCGATTCTGGTGCAGCACGCGCTACCAGGCAGGACAAAAGCAATCCGGCACAACCGGCAAACGCAACACGCATGAAAATAGCCCGAAAAAGTGCCGCAAACTAACCGCGCGGCGCCGCCCGCGCAACCGATCGGTTGCGAGCGGCTTATCGACATTCTAGCTTGCCGGGAACAGGAGATATTCGCATGCGTCTGGACGATATGCGCGAGAGCGACAATGTGGACGACCGCCGCGGCCAGAGTGGGGGCGGCGGATTCGGGCCGCGCCTGGCGATGGGCGGCGGCGGCCTGGGGCTGGTCGCGGTGGTGGTGGTGTCGCTGTTGTTCGGCGTGGATCCCCGCCAGCTTCTGGGCGACGGCGGTACTGCGCCCGTCCAGCAGGCGCATCAGGCGGGCAATGGATGCACGGACGCAGATTGCGACTTCGCTCGCCGTGTCGTCGGCTCTGCCGAGGATGTGTGGTCGCCGATGCTGCAGCAAAAGGGCGTGCGCTTCAGCCCGGCGACCCTGACGGTTTATGAGTCTGTCACGCCGACCGCCTGCGGCACCGGCCAGTCCAGCGCCGGGCCCTTCTATTGCCCCGGGGATTCACGCATTTATCTGGACCTGACCTTCTACAATGAACTCAGCCAACGTTTCGGCGCCGCCGGGGATTTTGCGCGCGCCTATGTCATCGCGCACGAGTTCGGACATCACGTCCAGAACCTGATGGGCAACATGGAGCGGGGCGAGGCTGGCGCGCAGGGCGCCACGGGCGCATCGGTGCGCACCGAGCTGCAGGCGGACTGCTATGCTGGCGTGTGGACTTACCGCGCCGACCAGAAATTCCACATGCTGGAGAGCGGTGACGTGGAAGAGGGGCTGCGCGCTGCGTCTGCGGTGGGCGACGATACCCTGCAGAAGGAAGGGCAGGGCTATGTCGTGCCCGACAGCTTCACCCACGGCACCAGCGCCCAACGCATGCGCTGGTTCCAGCGCGGGCTGGCGCAGGGCGACATGGAAGCCTGCGATACGTCCGGTAGTCTCTAGTTCGGTTTGTCGTCCGGCAGGGCGAAGACATAGACCATGTTGCCGCCGCTCAGCTGATCAATATCAGGCCGCAGGGTGGGTGATATGCCGTTATAGCCGCCACCCGCCGCCACCGCGATATATTGGCGGCCTGCGATGGCGAAGGTGACCGGGGTGCCGAACACCTGCGATCCCAGACGGGTCTGCCACAGGACCTTGCCATTCGCCTGATCGAAGGCGCGCAGGTAGCGGTCCATGCCGCCGTTGAACAGCACGCCGCCCGCCGTCGCCAGCACGGGCGAATAATTGGACGCCTCGCTTTCCCAGCTCCACAGCGTCTTGCCGGTTTCCACCGAAATGGCGTCCATGCGCCCGATATTGGTCGAGCCGTCCGCGACATGCGGCTTGGTCAGGGTGTTGTACTGGTCCTTCGGCTTGCTGGGAATGTTCTCGGCGCGCACCGCGATGTCGCCGCACAGATTTTGCAGCGGCACATACATCACGTTGGTCTGGGGGCTATAGGCCGAGAAGGGCCAGTCGCGCCCGCCGGAATGGGTGGGGCATTGATGATAGCTCTTGTGGATGTCGGTCATGATCTGGTCGGGATTGACCGTGACCTTGCCCTTGTTGTCGATGCCGTTGACCAGGTTCTGGAATACGGTCGACTTGGCCCACAGGAAGTCGCCCTTGGCGGCGTCGAAGCTCCACACGATGCTGGTCTTGCAAGGCACGCCGATCAGCGTCTTGCGCGACGCCGACGCAGCGCGCTTGCCGATCGCCATCATGCCCTTTGCCTTGGCATCGGGGGCGACCTTGGTGGTGATGGGCATCATTTCAAACGTGCATTCCTGATCCCAATTGTCCTGCGGCAGCACCTGGTGTTCCCAGGCGACATGGCCGGTCTTGGGGTCAATGGCATAACGCGTGTTGGTGCCGGCCAGAGTGGCCACGCCCTTCACACCGCGTTGCGCGTCGGCCGCCGGCCCGACGCCGCTTGAGCCGTAAAAGGCCAGGTTCAGGTCCGGATCATAGGTGATCGGTCCCCATACGCCGGTTTGCCAGCGTTGTTCGAACGGCATGCCACCCCAGGTTTCATCGCCCTTTTCACCCGGCTTGGGGATCACGCTGTTGCGCCACAACTCCTTGCCCGTCTGGGCGTCGTGACCGGTGACATAGCAGCCCTGCGGCGCTTCCTGGCAAACACTTCCGGCGATCACCACGCCGTTGATCACGATGGGGCCGGTGGTGTTGGTGACATAGAGGTCGCCGCCGCGGTTCGTCTCCCACAATTCCTTGCCGGTCTTGGCGTCCAGTGCCACCAGGAAATTGTCCCAGGTCAGGGTGTAAACCTTGTCGTCGTAGAGAAAGATGCTGCGCTTGCGCTGGCCCCAATTGTTGTTGTGCATCTGTTCGAGGGTCGGCAGGGGACGGCGAAATTCCCACAGCAGCTCGCCGGTGCCGGCATCGATCGCCTGGATCACGTCGCCGGGATTGCCCAGGAACATCACGCCCTTGTAGATGATGGGTGCGGCTTCATTGATGCCGGGCTTCATGCTGCGGGCCCAGACAAGCTGCAGGCCCTTCACATTGGTGCGGGTGATCTTGTCGAGGGTGGAATAGCCCCAGCCCTGATAGTTGCCGCGCATCATGATCCAGTCGGAGGGATCGGGCGCGCGCAGGGCCGCATCGGTCACCGGCACATAGCTTGTGAGGGGGTGGGGTGCGTTGGTGTCGCCCCGAAGAGCAGCCTGCCCGAAAGCAGCACCACAAAGCGCCAGCGACATCGCCAACGCAGGCCAAAGCCGCATCTTTTTCGCCATGTTCCCCACCCGTGCGCTTTGCGCTTGTTGTTCTTTATGGCCCTACTCTATCGTTCCTGTGTTGTGCATCAAGGTGGGAAATGAACGATAGCGAAGATAAGGCCAAGCAGGCCTGGCTGAAATCCCATGACGAGGGCTATTCCCATTCCCTGAAACCCCGCCAGATCCAGATGATCGGCATTGGTGGCGCCATCGGCACCGGGCTTTTCCTGGGTGCCGGCGCGCGGCTGCAGATCGCCGGACCGGCGCTGGCGCTGGTCTATGGCGCCTGCGGCTTCTTCTGCTTCTTCATCCTGCGCGCCCTGGGCGAGCTGGTGATGTACCGCCCCACTTCGGGCAGCTTTGTTTCCTATGCGCGCGAATTTTTGGGCGAGAAGGCGAGCTTTGTCACCGGCTGGATGTTCTTTTTGAACTGGGCCCATGCCGGTATCGTCGATATCACGGCCGTGGCGCTCTACATGCATTACTGGGGCGCATTCGCGGATGTGCCGCAATGGGTGTTTGCCGCCATCGCGCTCGCCTTTGTCGGCGGCATGAACATGCTGGCGGTGGCCTGGTTCGGCGAGATGGAATTCTGGTTCTCGCTGATCAAGGTCGCAGCGCTGGTGATCTTTCTGATCGTGGGCACCTTGGTGCTGGCACTGGGCCATCCGGTGGCAGGCGCGATGCCGGGCCTGCACATGATCACCGAGAATGGCGGCATCTTTCCGCACGGCATATTGCCCGCCATCGTCATCATACAGGGCGTGGTCTTCGCCTATGCCGGTATCGAGCTGGTGGGCACCGCGGCCGGCGAAGCGGAAAATCCCCGCGCCGTGCTGCCGCGCGCCATCAACAATGTGATCTGGCGCATCTGCCTGTTCTATGTCGGCTCGGTGATCCTGCTGGTGATGCTGCTGCCCTGGACTGCGTACAAGGCGGGCACCAGTCCGTTCGTCACCTTCTTCGGCACCCTGGGCGTGCCGGGCATCGGCACCGCCATGAACATCGTGGTGCTGACGGCGGCGCTGTCGAGCCTGAACTCCGGGCTTTATTCCACGGGGCGCGTGTTGCGCAGTCTGGCGATGGGCGGTTCGGCGCCGCAGCTTGTGGCGAAGATGAACAATGCCAAGGTGCCCTATGCGGGCATCCTGGTGACCCTGGTGATCTATGCCTTCGGCGTGGTGCTGAACTATTTCGTGCCGACCAAGGTGTTCGAAATCGTGCTGAACATCTCGTCGCTGGGCGTGGTTTCCACCTGGGCCTTCATCGTGGTGTGCCAGATGAAGTTGCGCGCCGCCCAGAACCGGGGCGAGATCGCGCGTGTGGCATTCCGCATGCCGGGCGGCAGCTTCATGTCATGGATGACGCTGGCATTCCTGGCCAGCGTGGTTGTGTTGATGGCGATGGATTATCCCATCGGCACCTACACCATCGCCGGGCTGCCGGTGCTGGCACTGCTGCTGGGCATAGGCTGGACGGTGCTGAAGGGCTCGCAGCCTTTCGCTCCCGCGGCACCGTCCTATATCGTCACCCACGCGGCCGAGACCGACAACGATCCGGAGAGCTAGCGCTCTTCGCGGACCGGCTGGACGCCCACCGTGCCGGGCAGGCAGAAGGCCACCAGGTCGGCGCCATAGCTGCTGCCGATGGCGCAGACCAGATACTGCTTGCCATCATGCATGTAGGTCATGGTGGCGCCGGTCTGCACCTTGTCCATGAACACGCCGCCGACTTCCTTTCCGGTGGCCTTGTCATAGGCGCGCAGCCGCGCGCCCTTGCGCCCCTGTTCGTCAGTGAACAGGCCGCAATCGCCGCAGATCACCAGCGCCTTGGTGGTCAGGGTGCCCAGGATGCCCGATTGGCCCGTCCTGGGGATGGTGACGCCCTTGAGCAGGGGGTTGTTCTTGATCGCATCCGGGGTTTCGCCATGGGTGACGCGCCACAAGGTGGTACCCTTGGCCAGGTCGATGGCGGTGATGCTGCCATAGGGCGGCTTCATCAGCGGGATGCCTTCGATCGAGATCATGCCCGGCACGATGGGATCGTTCATGCCGTCCTTGCCGACCGAACCGCGACCGCGGCCGACCTGGCCCTTGAGGCTGGCAAAGCCGCCAAAGGCGCCGCCATTGGCGTCGGCGCTGCCGGCCGCAGGCTGGCCGCCACGCTGCATGATCTTGCCGTCGGGCAGTATCACGATGCCGCTGATCTCGAACTGGTTCTTGGAATAAAGATAGAGCGTGTGCGTCTGCGGATCGTAGGAGCCGCCCGGCCAGTTGATGCCGCCCTGCAGGCCCGGCAGGTTCAAGGTGCCGAAGATGGTGTCGCTGACCACGGCCGGCGGTTCAAACAGGCCGCCCCAAGTGTAATGCTTGGCGATCTCCATGGCGCGCGCCTTGATGGCGGGTGTGAAGTCCACGAAGTCGGCCTCGGTAACGCCCTGCTTTTCAAAGGCGGGCGGCTTGGTCGGGAAGGGCTGGGTCGGCGAATAGGTTTCGCCCGGCACCTTGCCCGCCGGCACCGGCTTTTCGGGAATCGGCCAGACCGGCTTGCCGGTGGCGCGATCCAGCACATAGACAAAGCCCTGCTTGGTGGGCTGGGCGATGGCCTTCACGATCTTTCCATTGTGCGTGATGTCGCACAGGATTCCGGCGCAGGACACGTCGCGGTCCCACAGGCCGTGATGGATCATCTGGTAGTGCCACTTGCGCACGCCCGTATCGATGTCCACCGCCACCAGGCTGTTAGAGAACAGCGCGGAGCCGCTGCGGGTGATGCCCAGCAGGTCGGTGGGCGGCAGTTCGACCGGCAGATAGACGAGGTTGAGTTCGGTATCGGCCGACATCGGCGCCCAGGCGCCGGTATTGCCGGTGGCTTCCGCCTGGCCCGGCTTGGTCCAGGTGTCGTAGCCGAACTCGCCCTTCATGGGCACGGTGTGGAAGATCCACTTGCGCGCGCCGGTCTTGACGTCGAAGCCGCGCACATAGCCCTTGGAAAAAGCGGTGGGGGCGGCGCCGACCACGATCACATTGTTTACCACCAGCGGCGGCGCATGCAGGCCGATGATGCCGCGATTGGGGTCCATGGTCTGGTCGTTGTTGAGGCGCAGGTCCACCGAACCCTTGTCGCCAAAGGTCGGGTCGGGCAGACCGGTTTTCGCATCCAGCGAGAACATGGTGTAGCCGCGCGTGACATAGATCACGCGCTCTTCATTGCCGTCGGTCCAGTAGCCGACACCCAGACCGGGGCCGCCGCGCGAGCCGGTGCGCTCGCCCTCGTCATGGGTGTGCATCCACAGCATCTCGCCGGTACCGGCATCCAGGCAGACCACGTCGCGGCGGAAGCCGGCGGTGACATAGATGCGGCCTTTCACCACCAGCGGGGTGGACTGGTAGTCGGCGTCCAGGCGCGGGCCCAGCGAATTGGTCGAGAAGCGCCACGCCATTTCGAGCTGGTCGAAGTTTCCAGCGTTAATTTGGTCCAGCGGGGAATAGCGGGTGCTGGCAAGATCGTTGGCGTAGTGCAGCCAGTCGGTGTTCGCGGGAAGGGGGGCGGCGGGCGCGGCGCCCTGGGCAAAAACGCGGCCGGTGCTCATAAGGGCGGCAGCCGAGGATGCGACCATCATTGTCCTGCGGGTAACTGAACTCATTTTCGCACTTTTCCCCTGAAGCTGTTGTTGGCGTTGATCTAAGCACAGATCAAAAGCGGGTGTCTGTAACGGGATGTCGCGGCAACGTTGACGTTGATTGCGCGAGGTTTAAGGAATTTTTGTGTTCGCTGCGGTGCGGGAGAATAATGCTCGCGCGATGCTGCAAAAAGTGGACGTTGTTTTCGACGGACGCGCGGGGCTGAGGCGCTGGTGCGCGTCCCGCTTTTCATTTTTGGCGCATCGCCTTCGGCGAGGCCTGAAAAATGGTGCCGTAGGTGAGAATCGAACTCACGACCTATCCCTTACCAAGGGATTGCGCTACCACTACGCTACTACGGCAACCGTGGTATTTCCGGACCTTACGGCCGAACCCTTAACCAGATGTGTGGCTGAGGGAGCGCTGCTATAACGTAAGGATTCTGCGAAGGAAAGCGCCCCTTTTCGAATTTCCCATGGCCAAATCACCCCCTGAAAAGCTTGCCCAGGCGCTGCGCGCCAACTTGAAGCGCCGAAAGCAGCCGCCAGCCTTGCGCCCGGTGGAACCTGCGGCGCCGATGGGCAGCGATTCGGCCCCGCAGCCGCCCCAGATGCCTCCCGCAAATTCATCGGAAAAGCCCTGAAAAAAGTCAGTCTGGGGCTGCCTTTTGCTGGCTTTCGCCCGCCTGCCGGGCGGGCTACAACCCTTTCGCCGGCCCAAAAGGCTGCGGGGATAAAAATGGACAGAATTCGCATTCGGGGCGGTCATCGCCTTTCCGGGGAAATCCCCATCAGCGGCGCCAAAAACGCCGCCCTGAAACTCATGGCGGCTTCGATCCTGACGGGCGAGCCCCTGACGCTGACCAATGTGCCCCGCCTGGCCGATGTGCGCGCCATGGCCGAGCTGCTGGTCAGTTTCGGCATCCAGGTGCAGGTGACCTTGGCCGGCGGCTTCGGGGAGGGCGACACCATGCGCTTTGAAGCGGGCAAGATTACATCGGTTTTTGCCTCCTACGACATGGTGCGCAAGATGCGCGCCTCTTTCCAGGTGCTGGCGCCCTTGCTGGCGCGCATGGGCGAAGCAAAGGTCTCGCTGCCCGGCGGCTGCGCCATTGGCGCGCGCCCGGTGGAATTGCATCTCAATGCGCTGGAAGCGATGGGCGCAAAGATCGAACTGGCGGAAGGCTATGTCACCGCCACTGCGCCCGGCGGCTTGAAGGGCGCGGAGATCGTGTTTCCTTTCGTCTCGGTCGGCGCGACCGAGACCGCGATGATGGCAGCGACCCTGGCCAAGGGCACCACCAAGATCGTCAATGCGGCGCGCGAGCCGGAAATCTGCGACCTGGGCAATTGCCTGACGGACATGGGCGCGGAGATCGGGGGCCTGGGCTCCAGCGAGATCACCATACATGGCGTGGAAAAGCTGCACGGTGCGGCACACCGGGTGATGGCGGATCGCATCGAGGCGGGCACCTATGCCATCGCGGTGGCGATCGCTGGCGGCGAAGTGGAGTTGGTGGGGGCGACGCATGATCCCATTGCCTCACTGCTGTCGCTGCTGACAAAGAGCGGCGCCGAGGTCACCGACACGCCGCGCGGCGTCAAGGTGCGCATGAACGGCGCGCGTCCCAAGGCGTCGGACGTTACCACAGCGCCCTATCCCGGTTTCCCCACCGATCTGCAGGCCCAGATCATGGCGCTGATGACGGTGGCGGATGGTACCTCGGTGGTGAAGGAGAAGATTTTCGAGAACCGCTTCATGCATGTGCCGGAACTGGCGCGCATGGGCGCCGATGTGCGCATTGATGGTGATACTGCCACGGTGCGCGGGGTGGCGAAGCTGAAGGGTGCGCCGGTGATGGCGACCGACCTGCGCGCGTCGGTCAGCTTGGTTCTGGCGGGACTGGCTGCGGAAGGCGAGACCAATGTCAGCCGCATTTATCACCTGGATCGTGGTTTCGACCGGCTGGAAGAAAAGCTCAGCCGCGTCGGCGCCGACATTGCGCGAGTATCGGAATGATCAAGCTGGCTGCTGCGGATGCGCAAGACCTGGAAATCCTGTCGGCCCGGCTGCAGGACGCCGTGGTCAAGCTGAAGAATTTTGTCTGGCTGCCGAAGACTCGGCGCTTCGTGGCAGTGGTCAACCGGCTGCAGTGGGAGACCGGTGGCAAGACGCGGGTGCGCAGCGGGTTGCATTTTGACGGCGTGCTGAAAGTGCAGTCGAACCAGGTCAAGTTGGGTGCGGGCGAGGCGGTGGTGTCGGTGCTGGCGCTCAATTTCACGCCGACAGGCGGCGAAGATCCGGGCGGGGTGATCGAGATCGTGCTGGCCGGTGGCGGCGCGCTGCGGCTGACGGTGGAATGCATTGATGCCGGGCTGGCCGATATGAGCGGCCCCTGGGCGGCCATCGGCACGCCGGATCACGAGCCCACTTCGGAAAAAACGTAATGGCGCGCAGGCTGAATGCGTCTGACGCGACCTTTGTGGCGGATTTTGAAAAACTTCTCTACGCCAAGCGCGAAGAGGAAGAAGACGTCGCCCAGGTGGTCAAGGCGATCATCGCCGACATCCGGGCGCGCGGCGACGCGGCGCTGGTGGAATTGACCAACAAGTTCGACAAGGCAGGCCTTACGGTCGAGACGCTCAAGGTGTCGGCGGACGACATTGAAGCGGCGCTGAAGCTTGTGTCCAAGGAACAGTTTGCAGCCATCGAAACCGCTGCCACCCGCATCGAAGCCTATCACCGGCGCCAGATTCCCGCCGACGACCGTTACACCGACGAAACCGGCGCCGTGCTGGGCTGGCGCTGGACCAGCGTGGACAGCGTGGGGCTTTACGTGCCTGGCGGTACGGCTTCTTATCCGTCCTCGGTACTGATGAATGCCATTCCCGCCCGGGTAGCAGGCGTGGCGCGCATCGTGATGGTGACGCCGGCCAGTGGCGGCAAGATCAATCCGCTGGTGATGGCGGCTGCGCGCCGGGCGGGGGTGACCGACATCTACCGCATCGGCGGGGCGCAGGCGGTTGCCGCGCTGGCCTATGGCACGCAAAGCCTGAAGGCGGTGGACAAGATCGTCGGCCCCGGCAATGCCTATGTCGCCGCGGCCAAGCGCGAAGTGTTCGGCCAGGTGGGCATCGACAGCGTGGCGGGACCGTCGGAGATTTTGGTGATCGCGGACGGCGCCAATGATCCGGAATGGATTGCCGCCGACCTGCTCAGCCAGGCGGAGCATGACGCCAGCTCGCAGAGCATTCTGATTACCGACAACGCGAAGTTTGCCGATGCGGTGGCCGCCGCTGCCGAGCGCCAGATCGCGACCCTGCCGCGCAAGCAGATCGCGGCCAAAAGCTGGAATGACTATGGCGCCATCATCACGGTGGCAAAGCTGGACGACGCCGCGCCGCTGGCCGACGCTTTTGCGCCGGAGCATCTGGAAATCGCCACTGCGGATCCGGAAAGTTTCTCGAAGAAGGTGCGCCATGCCGGCGCGATCTTCCTGGGTCGCTACACGCCCGAAGCGATGGGCGATTACATTGCCGGTCCCAACCATGTGCTGCCCACTTCGCGCACGGCGCGCTTCTCGTCGGGCCTGTCGGTGCTGGATTTCATGAAGCGCACCACCTTGCTGGAGCTGGACGCGAGAAGCATCGCGGCGATCGGCCCCGACGCGCTGGTGCTGGCGGAGTCCGAAGGGCTTGAGGCGCACGCCCGGTCCATTGCCGCGCGCCTGAATCAGAAAAGCTGACACGGTGGAATACCGGCTCGCTTCGATCACCCTTGACGAAGCCAGCGTGGTGCATCGCAGCCGCGCCATCGAGCAGGAACGCGAAGTCGCCATTTATGACCTGATCGAGAAAAACAGTTTCCAGCCGGAAGGCTCGCCCGGCGGTCCCTATCACCTGACCCTGGGGATGGAGGAAAACCGCCTTGTGCTTGACGTCGCTCTGGAGGGCGGTGCCCCGCACGGCCGGGTGCTGATGTCGCTGACGCCGCTGCGCAAGGTGGTGAAGGACTATTTCCTGGTCTGCGAGAACTACTACAAGGCGATCCGCACCGCCCCGCCATACCAGATTGAATCGCTCGACATGGCGCGCAAGACGCTGCACGACGAAGGGGCGCGCGAATTGCAGCACCGGCTGGAAGGCAAGGTCGTGACCGATTTTGACACCGCCCGGCGGCTGTTCACGCTGGTCTGCGTGCTGCAGATGCGCGGATGACCATGCACCACTCCGCCATCCTCTTTGCTTGCAGCATGAATGCGGTGCGTTCGCCCATGGCGGCGGCGCTGCTGCGGCATCTCGCAAAGGGCATCTATATAGAGAGCGCCGGGGTGCGCGCCGGCGAGCTGGACCCCCTGGCAGTGGAAGCGATGGAGGAGATCGGCCTGCAGATCGCGGCCCACAAGCCGCGCCGCTTCGAGGATCTGGAAGATGGCAGTTTCGACCTGGTGATCACCCTGTCGCCGGAAGCCCAGCACAAGGCCGTGGAGATGACCCGCACTGCCGCCACCCAGGTGGAATACTGGCCCACCATGGACCCCACGGCGGTAGAGGGCTCACGCGAGCAGCGGCTTCTGGCCTATCGGGCGGTCCGCGATCAGCTGATGGAACGGCTGAAAGGCCGTTTTCTGGCCCCCCAAGGGGCTGATACCTGAGGAAAAGGGGCATAAAGCCTTGATCTGGGGCGGTTTCCCCCCTATCTCCCACCCTCGCTAACCGATCATTGAGGACCCATTGGCCAAGGAAGAATTGCTGGAGTTCGAGGGCATCGTCGAGGAGCTGCTGCCCAATGCGACCTTCCGCGTGAAGCTGATCGCCAATGACCACATCATCATCGCCCACACCGCGGGCAAGATGCGCAAGAACCGCATTCGCGTGCTGACCGGCGACAAGGTGATGATCGAGATGACGCCCTATGACCTGACCAAGGGCCGCATCACTTATCGCTTCCGGTAAGTGTTCATTCTCGCCAGCGAGAGTCCCCGCCGCCTCGCTTTGCTGGCGCAGGCGGGCATCGTGCCGGACGCTGTTTCTCCCGCCGACATCGACGAAACCGAACGCAAGGCCGAGCAGCCGCGCGCCTATGTGCTGCGCCTGGCGGCCGAAAAAGCGCGCGTGGTCGCCGCCCGCAAGCCCGGCGCCTTTGTGCTGGCCGCCGACACGGCGGTGGCCGTGGGCCGCCGCATCCTGCCCAAGGCCGACGATGAGGCGATGGTCGCGGACTGCCTGAAGATGCTGTCGGGCCGCCGCCACCAGGTGCTGACCGCGGTGGCGCTGGTGTCGCCCGATGGACGGCTGCGCACCCGCGTGGCGATGACACGCGTTTCGGTGCTGCGCCTGACGGGCGAGCAGATCACCCGCTATGCCGATAGCCGCGAAGGCGTGGGCAAGGCAGGCGGCTATGCCATCCAGGGCCGGTTCGAGGCGCTGATCAAGGAAATCTCGGGCAGCTATTCCAATGTGGTGGGCCTGCCGCTGTCCATGACCGTGTCCCTGCTGACGGGGGTCGGTCTTGGCCGCTAAGGGGGGCTGCCCCGTCTGCGCCAAGCCAGCGGCCGAGGCGTTCCGGCCCTTCTGTTCCAAACGCTGCGCCGATATCGACCTGGCCCAGTGGTTCAAGGGTGGCTATGCCATCCCAGGTCCGGCGCTAACACCCGGAGAATCCGGCGAAAAAGACCCGGATGAGGATTAGCCCCTTGGCGCTGGACAGGGCCGCGCGCCTCCCCTAATAAGCCCGTCCGCCAAGTTTGGCGCACCGGCGTGCCCAGGTAGCTCAGTCGGTAGAGCAGTGGATTGAAAATCCACGTGTCGGCAGTTCGATTCTGTCCCTGGGCACCATTATATTTCAATGAGTTAGATTGATCTCACGGCGCTGCGAATTTTGCAGATGTGTAATTCCTGTGTAACCAGGTGGATGAGCCGCAGAGGTGATGGCGAAGATCAGGCCTCGTCGCGAACGCTATTTCAGCCAAATATCCGCTGCCAGCGGCAGCTCGTTTAGTTCGGCGCGGGCCTCACGCCAGGTTGGGTAGTGCTTCTGAAGCAGAGCAATAAACCCCTCGCTGTGATTGTCCCCCCCGAGAATTACCCCATCAACCGTAACGCAACTTGCTTTGGCCAGTCCCCGCGGTGTTACATCAGAGGTCGGCATCAACACGTCGTTTGCAACCGAACGGAAGACATCCCCTGTCACATCAGTTCGGCTGATAATTTCTCCAATAATTTCTGGGTATTGGGTGAACAGTTCGCCGTAATGAATGCAGGACTCTTTAGCAAAAGGCGTGAGTGCGCTTTTCGGAAGGCCTTTCCCTTTCAGAAAGGTAGCCACATCCCCCAATTGCTTCACCATCCACCCGCCGTGGAAGCCTGGGAGGCGGGTATTGCCGGCGAGCAGTTGCTGCGTGGCGGCCTGTTTGAGATCACGTTTTTTGGCGATGAGCCGGTGCAGCCCGCCCAGCAGTTCATCCACATCGCTTAATACCGCAGCGATGGCACATTGCTCGGGATGAGGCGGCAGCTTGATCGGGATACCAACCAAATTATTCCTGTTCAGCGTAGGAACGGATGTCGCGGCATCAACCTACCGGCTACGTCAGCACGGGTGGTGAGTTCGGGTACCACCGCATCCGGCTGCGTTTTGAAGTCCGCGACTATGTATCGGGTTTTAAGCCCCTGAAAAACACAGGTGGATCGGAGCTTAGGAACGATATGGCCGTGATGGTTGGGTTGCGCCTTGCCCAGTGATAGCCATATCAGCACGCTGAATTCGAAACTCAGCCCAATGTCTGCTTATGGCGCAAAGCGGTCGTTTGTCAGGCGCTAGCAAACAATCCTAGCTACCGAATAGTGTGTTTGTATGAAAATGCACTAGTGCGGTTCAAATCTCGCAATATATTCAGCGCACTAAAACGGCATTTGAGATGTCGCCAAAGTGCGGTTCGCGCTACTTGTGCCGTATCCCGGCTATTATTTGGCATGTAGTTGCACAACCAATAAATTTCAGTTCGGCGGCAAAAGTTGGCGGCGCCAGTGGGCTCGGTTGTTTCGCTATGCGAGATGTTACCTCTCATTATTGAGAGGTGCTACGGCGCACTTCGCCGACCTTGCTGGCGACGAAGCTGCTATCGGGCAGCTCGCCCAGTCGGACCGCCAAGTCCATATGGTCTTCCAGTATGTGTGAGATGCGGTCGGACATGATTATGCGCAGATCTATCTGCGGATACCGACCACCTGCACCACAAACATCCAGCCCGTTCCACCACCACTGGATCAGGAGGCTGCGATGCAATAGTCCCTCTACGCCGCTGGTACAAAATATCCGTCAGGCCAGTCAGAATTTTGATCATGGTTGCCCGCCGATTCTGCTGATGCGTTGACCGCCAGGGGCGTCGCGCTTTCTACCGCTTCACATCGTCGTCCAGCTTGGCACCCTTGAGGCTTACGATATAGCCAGAAATGTCGGCAATTTCCTGTCGCGTCAGGCTGTAGTCGGGCATTCGGTGATGGGGCGTGCTGAGGAACGCGTTCAAGGAGAGCTTGGTCGTGCTAGGCATCTGTGCGATGGACCAGAAGGAAGGACTGACATCGTTCCTGACGGGCGCGGTGCCGACCTCGTGGCATGCGCTGCACCAGCGCTGCGCGATCTGGTGACCGGCATCCACATCCTGTGCCGCTGCCGTTGATATCAGCGCGGCCCCCAGCAGAATGGCATTCAGTAGCCTTGGTCTTCTCATCATTTCGGGGCCCCGGACCTGTCATGGCTCAAGAGGGATTTGGAGCTCATTTTCACGCTTTCCTTCTTGGCGACGATGCGCTTGTGGGTGGGTCGCGGCCTTGATTTGGCGCAAGTTTCCATTTTCCCGGGAGTGATACAATTCGTCGTGCGATTTTTGGAAGGAGGCCCGTTTGGCAGTTCCCACCGCGTCGTTATCCCAGAGCGCCCACAATCTGTTCGATACCATCCTGGCAGGGGGAATGGTCGCTGCGGCCCTGATGTTTCTCGTTTTCATGTACGCGCGTACCGGTACCGGGCGGCTTGCCAGCTATGAATTGACTGCCCGAATCCCCAATGCGGCGGGGCTGCTGGTTGGCAGCGATGTGCGTATCGGCGGGGTGAAGGTGGGACACATCTCGGACCTCTCCCTGGACCAGCGGTACCGCCTCGCGGTGGTGCAGATGCAGATGCGCGACGATCTGCTGATTCCGATTGACTCCCGGCTAGTGGTGGAAGCGCCGGTCGGCGGTAGTCTTTACTTGACCATCCATCCGGGGCGCGGCGCGGCGATTGCGCCGGGTGGGAGCTTTCCGCTGCCCCGTGCTGCGAAGCGCGGGATCAACGCACCATCGAGCTGACGGCAGGCGCCAGCATGGATACTGTCGCGGGACTTTACGTCCAGGCTATCCCAGGAGGCTTCGGAAAGCCCGGCGTCGCATTGCTCCAGGAAGCCTTCTTCCAACGGATACTGCGTGGCAATCACATGGCGGTTGCCGGCGGTCAGCAGCACGCGGTTGTGTGCGGCAAAGCCTTCGGAGCGGCTAATGGAGCAATCCTTGCGCAGTAGGACGGTCGGCTCGGAATGGGTATCAATGCCCAACCGGCGTACCTTCAATTTGCTTTGTATGGTTCAGGATTACCAGGAAATGAAGTGAACGCCCATGTTGGCATTCGGCCGCGGGCGCGGCATCGGGAGCTTTACTTAGCAATTCCACCTAGCCTGGCGCCGTGGCCGGTTTGCGGTAAATCAATGTCCGTCCTGTTCTTGTCTGCTCGGGTGGGTCCAGGGAGAACGCTATGAACCGTCTCGCCGGAAAAGTTGCAATCGTCACGGGCGCCGCACTGGGGCTTGGCCACGCCATTGCACTGCGCATGGCTGAAGAGGGTGCCAAGGTGGCGCTGCTGGATGTGCTGGACGCGGACGGCGAAAAACTTTGTAGCGAGCTGCAGGTTCGCGGAAACGATGCCGCCTACTGGCATTGTGATGTCTCGCGCGAAAGCGCGGTGGCGCAGTGCTTCGCTGCGGTCGTGGCTAAGTTTGGGCATCTGGACATCCTGGTAAACAATGCCGGGGTATCCGGCGCCAACAAGCCCACCCACGAAATCACCGAAGCGGAATGGGATTTCGTGCAGGGCATTAACGTCAAAGGTGTCTTCTTCGGCACCAAGCACGCCATCGCGCATCTGCGGGCAGCGGGCGGGGGCAGCATCATCAACCTGTCTTCGATATATGGCCTTGTCGGCGCCCCCGATGTGCCACCCTATCACGCCTCCAAGGGCGCGGTGCGGCTGATGACTAAGACCGATGCCCTGAGCTATGCTGCGGATCGGATACGCGTGAACTCGATCCATCCCGGCTTTATCTGGACTCCCATGGTCGAACACCATCTCACCAATGCCGGCGATCTGGCCATCGGCCGCGCCGCGGTGGCGGCGCTGCATCCGCTTGGCCACATTGGCGAGCCGGATGATATTGCGTGGGGCGCGGTGTACCTAGCCTCGGATGAAGCGAAATTCGTGACCGGAACGGAGCTGGTCATAGACGGCGGCTACACCGCGCGATAACGAGCAGGCGTCACTAGGTCAAAGTCACCTTCTGCCCCAGCTCGGCAACGCTGCAGGCCCAGCCAAGCTTTTCTTCAAGGGTATGCCGCAGCGTGTCGGCGCTTTGCGATTCGCCATGCACCACGAAAGTCCGGCGCGGCGGATTGCGGAAATCCCGGGCCCAGCGCAGCAGCTCGGCCTGATCGGCATGTGCCGACAGCATGGACAGGTTCTGCACCTGCGCCCGCACGGGGATGTATTTTCCATACATCTTCACGCTCTGCGCGCCGGCGACCATGGTGGCGCCGCGGGTGCCGCCTGCCTGGAAGCCGGTGAAGAGAATGGTATTCCGGGGATCGGGGGCATAATGCTCTAGGTGATGCAGCACGCGGCCGCCGGTCGCCATGCCGCTGGCGGATATGATGACCTTGGCCATCGGGTTGGCTGTCAGCGCCTTGGACTCCTCGGCAGTGCGCACATAATGGATGTCGCCATCCATTATCTTGAGCGCCTTGCCCGTCAGCCGGTGGTCCTGTGGATGGCGGCGGAATATCTCGGTAGCGTCAATCGCCATGGGGCTGTCCAGAAACACCGGCAGCACGGCGGGCAGCCGGCCGGCCGCTTTCAGCCGGTTGATGAGAAACAGAAGGCTTTGGGCCCGGCCGACGGCGAAGGCCGGCACGACGACGGTGCCGCCGCGGCCGATAGTCTTTGCGATCAGCGCAGCCAGAATGTCTTGCGGGTCGGCACTGTCATGGGAGCGGTTACCATAGGTGGATTCCATCAGCAGATAATCGGCCCCTTCCGGGGTAACGGGATCGGGCATCAGCGGATCGTCATAGCGGCCGATGTCACCAGAAAATGCGATGGTGAGGCCGTCCCACTCCACGAGCGCTGACGCCGCGCCCAGGATATGGCCCGCACGACGAAAGCGCAGCTCGGCGCCGCCGGGTAGGGGAATGACTTTGTCGAAGGCCGTGGGCTTCAGGAAGTCTAGGGCGTGGGCCGCGTCTTCCTCGGTGTACAGCGGCAGGGCGGGATGATGCTTGGAAAACCGGTGCCGGTTGGCAAATTGTGCATCCTGTTCCTGAAGATGGCCGGAATCCGGCAGCAGGATTCCGCACAAGTCGGCCGTGGCCTGGGTACAGATCACTGCTCCACGGAAGCCGTTCTTCACCAGTAGGGGCAGATATCCGGAATGGTCCAGATGCGCGTGGGTCAGCACCACGGCCGAAATGCTGGACGGCGCCACAGGCAGGGGCGCCCAGTTGCGCAGGCGTAGCTGCTTGTAGCCCTGGAACAGGCCGCAATCCACTAGGATACGATGGCCGTTCTGTTCCAGCAGATATTTTGAGCCCGTAACAGTGCCGGCACCGCCCATGAATGTCAGTTCCAGCGCCATTCCCGTTCCTGCCTATGATCCGGTTCGAGACTGCCCGCTAAGGTGGCGGGCGCAATTGATCTGGCGCAAGGGCGACGGCGGCGATCGAGTGCATCCTACAGTCAGGGGTGCCAATCCCGGCGTCTTCGCAATCCGGAGTAGCCAAATAGGTGACATCAGCCTTCGACAAGATATCATCGACGTGCTGGATTTCGCCCTTATCGGGGTAGGCGTTGGCAAGGGCGTCGTGACCCTCGGCGGCCATGTCAGCGGCTATGCCCAGAAGCTGGCGGCCGAAAAGACGGTCAAGCGGGAGAAGGGCATCACCGCCATCGCTTCAATCCGAAGGCCATGAGTCAGGAGGATGTAATAAGGCTGTGGCCATCAGCATCCTGGAAAGCCCTGACCGATGGCGTGCTGCACGCCATTCGTGGAAGCCTGGTTTGAGCAAGATCAAGGCCGCGGCCGTCCGCCGGGAGCAACATGATTTGGCATTGCGAGGAGATGACCAATGACCTTCAAAAGCATAATGGTTCACTTGGATCTCAGTGGCGACAATGAGGGTGTGTTGCAGATCGCCGGCGACCTGGCTGAGCGATTCAACGCAGATGTCATCGGTATCGCCGCCTGCCAGCCGATCCAGATTCTTTACAATGAGGGTCTTGGTGTCAGCGATGCCATCACGCAGGATCGCGTGGAAATCGCGCGCGAACTGAAAGCTGCAGAACAGTTGTTCCGAAAGGCCTTGTCTGGCCGGGCGCCGCATCTACAGTGGCGCTCCAGCATCAGTTATGGCCCCTTGGCCGATTTCATCGCTGACGAAGCCCGTGCAGCCGACTTGATCATAACGGGCCGGGACCTGGGCCCGAAGCTTTTCGACGAGTCCCGCCGCGTGCATATCGGAGATCTCGTGATGCGCGCCGGCCGCCCCGTCCTGTTGGTTCCCCAGGGCATCAAGCGGCTTGAGCTGCGCAATGTCCATGTCGGTTGGAAGGAAAGCCGCGAAGCGCGCCGGGCGGTCGCCGATGCTTTGCCGCTGTTGGAAATCGCCATGAGCGTTACAGTGGTGCAGGTTGGCCCAGAGGACGTGCAGCCTGCCAACCAGGGCCGCCTCGCCGACGTCGTGGCATGGCTCGGTCAGCATGGCGTTGCGGCCACGGCGCAGGCCATCGTCAAAAGCGGCACCGATGCCAGTTATCTGAACGCGGAACTTTTGGAGCGCAAATGCGACTTGCTGGTCGCTGGAGCCTATGGGCATACCCGTCTCAGCGAATGGGTATTCGGCGGCGTCACCCAAGACGTGCTTCTGGATCCCGGTTTCTGCGTCCTCTTCTGCCATTAGAATGTTGCGATGCGAGCGACCGGTGAGGACCGGCGTGAGCCGATCGCATACCGGGATTGGGTCAGCCTGTCGGCGCCGGGATGAGGGTTCCCGCTGATCCCAGCACCTGTTTCATCGTCACGGCGAGTGCCCCATCCGGTCTGTCCGCAGGAAAAGGGGACGGGCAAAAGCATGGAGCTCGGAATCGTTGCACCGGTCCAAGGCTTCTACGGCGATTACACATTTTGATAGGGCCGGCACATGGTCTTCGAGATGGGTGCTGAGAGCGTGACGGGTCTGGCCGGGGCCGGTTATGAGTATTTCCCTTGCGCCTCTCAGCGCTTCGGCAGTCTGTGCGAGCAACGCCGGCTCGACCGCGTTATGGCCCGAACCGGGCGTTCCCGCTTTGTGATGCACATGTCCAGTCCCGGCATCGGGGGCAGGAATGCTGGCCAGTAAGGTCACTCCCCCGCGCGTGAAAGCATAGACATACGAAACCGCATGGTCGATCCAGACAATCTGGTGAAAGGGCGCGGTGCTCATGCGCTCTCCATCACGGGCGTGACGGAGACGATCCGGAATGGCTGCTGCTCCCCATTCTCGGTCAGGGTAACATACAGTCCGGGCGCGATCACGTGCTGATCCAGCTTGAAGAAAGGTTCGTCGTCGTCGCTGCGGTTCGGCACATAGTCGAAGCGCCAACCTCGTCCGACATGGCGCAACATGCCTGTACGGTCCTCGTGGCCGGGGCGGAAGCTGCGCGCCGTGCAGTGCTGTTTTGCGGTCGTCCAGGCTACGGCATCAAGATGGCCGTTCATGTTCAGCGGCGCTACGAACTCATAACCGTGCCGCGGGTCGCCTTGGGGGAAATCACGAGTACGGCCCAGTTCCAGGCGGATGTTCATCAGTGTCATGCTGTGCTCCTGAAATGTCTGGTGGCGCCGCCTGAAACTTCCTTCGCGACGTCCTTTGCAGCATACTGTTCCGGTCTGTCGTTTGCGGCCTTGCGCCGGATCAAACGCCGGTTTGCGTTCGATCAAGCGCGCCAGCCCGGATTGGGCTATCCTTGGGTTCCTTGAAGGGTGCAAATGCCGTTGCGCGCAATAATCACATTGATCCTGCTTGCCCTGATGCCGCCAGCGCTGGCGCAATCGCGCAGCACGCCCTTGGTGCCGCCGCAGATGCTGGCAATGGTCGATGACGACGGCGTCACGGGGGCTTTTTACCAGCAGCGCGGTGGAACCCTGGCCTGGAGCGGTTCGGCCCATGCGGCGGCGGATGCGCGCATCGCGATGGACGTGCTGGCGCGCGCAGCTGCTCAGGGGCTCGATCCTGATCGCTATGGCGTATATCGCGGCGGCGATCCGGTTACCGATGACGTGGCGGTCAGCATCGCCGTGCTGACCTATATGCGCGATGTTGCGGTCGGCAGGCCGGCGCTGGAGGCCCTGGATGCCGACGTTGCATTGCCACCCCGTGTCTTCGACGCCGCCACCATCCTGAACGCGGCGCTGCGCGAAGGCATACTGGATTCCGTGCTGGAAAATCTGGGCCCATCCCACGCGGAATATGGCGCCCTGAAGGCCGCACTGGCGCGTCAGCTAACAACAGGGGATGCGGCCATCATCGGCGCCAACATGGAGCGCTGGCGCTGGCTGCCGGCACAACTGGAGCCTGATCGAATCGTCATCAATGCCGCAGCCGCCGAAATGGAGCTGTGGCTGGACGGAAAGCTTATCCTGACCTCCCGGGTGATCGTTGGCCGGCCGAAAAATCCCACGCCGATCCTGCGGGCGCAGGGAGCGGGCGTTACCATCAATCCGCCATGGACCGTGCCCCACTCCATCGCGGTGAAAGAAATCCTGCCCAAGCTGAGGGCCGATCACGCCTACCTCGCCAAGCAGAACATGGTTCTGCTGGACGGTCCGCCCGGAGATCCGCACGGACTGGGCATTAACTGGCGAGGCATTCGCACGGGGACCTTTCCTTACCGTATTCGCCAGGTACCCGGCCCGAACAATGCCCTGGGGCGCATCAAGCTGGAACTGCCGAACCAGTTCGATGTGTATCTGCACGACACGCCTGCAAGGACGCTTTTCGCGCGAAAACAGCGAACGCTCAGTCACGGCTGCGTCCGGGTGGAGCAGATCATGCCGCTGGCCTCCTATACCTTGGCAGGCAATCTCGACGCCCTGGACCGGATCAGCCGATCTCTCGCGGCTGGCCAGACAGAATACCTGCCGCTGAAAAAGTCCTTGCCGGTCTATTTCCTGTACTGGACGGCGTTTTCAGGACCCGATGGCGCAATAAAAATGGCGACGGACGTGTATGGCCGCGACCGCCGGTTGTTACCTGCCATGAAGGCGCAACGGGTCCGGATTGCCAGCAGCGCAGTCGCCCATTGTGGCGGGGGCTAAGCCAATGCTGAAGTCCAGGCTTGCCAAACGTCGTGTGTCGGGCGACCATTGCGGCATGACACCCCTTTTCGGACGCCGCCGCTTCTTGGCAGCCGCGGGTCTCAGCCTGATCTTGCCCCGGCCGGCCTCGGCAAACACGGGCACCCGCGCGCTGGCCTTCGACAATATCCATACCGGCGAAAGGCTGAAGGTGGAATATTGGGCGGACGGACAATATCTGCCGGATGCCATGTCGGAAGTGAACCATGTGCTACGCGATTTCCGCTCCGGCGAAGTGCACGCCATTGCCCCAGGGCTGCTGGATCTTCTTGCCACCCTGCGCGCCCAACTGGAAACCAGCGCGCCGATTACGGTGATATCCGGATATCGCTCGCCCCTGACCAACGCAAAGCTCAGATCTGAGCATGAGCATTCCGGCGTCGCTTCCAAGAGTCTACACATGCAGGGCATGGCGATCGATATCCGTGTTGCTGGGCGCTCGCTGGCGGCGGTGCATGATGCGGCACTGCTGCTGCGAAGCGGTGGCGTGGGCTACTATCCCACATCCGACTTCGTCCATGTGGATGTCGGCCGCGTCCGGACTTGGTAGTTGTTTGGTACGTGATTGCGACTAGGTTCTGCCTACAGACTTTGTTTTTGCGCGAAAACCTCGGCCAACAATTGTGTATTTCTTATCCCAATAGCGACCACCTTGTGATTGCTGGTCATTTGCTTCGCCAGAAGTACCCCGCCAGACCAATGAAGATTGCCGATCTGTACACTTGCCTTAAGAATGAGTTGGTCCGTTAATCGACGCACTGCCTCTGAACAGCATTTAGGGCACAGACCAGAAAAAGCGGAATCCACTGCATGGCAGATAATTTCGAGAAAGATGGTACGACACACTTCGGGGGTAAATCGCAAAACAGCATTCTTCCAGCTCTGGATACAGAGTTCCTTTTGCGTCCAGAGATGCGAGGGATACGATTTGCCCTAGAATATTCTAAGGCTGATTTGCTGCTAAATGATTGGGGCATTCGTTCCACTATTATTGTTTTCGGTAGTGCAAGGTGTTTGTCACCAGAAAAAGCGAATACCTCTGCTGCCGGAATTATGCCCGATCAGATCAAGCAGCAGCTGGCCTGGTATGAGGCGGCAAGAATGTTTGGACGTATTGCGTCCGAAAGAGGAGGGGCATTTGCTCCAAAGCACCGATGGCGCGACAACGTGATCGCGACCGGGGGCGGCCCAGGCATAATGGAGGCTGCCAATCGTGGGGCGCATGAGCTAGGCGCACCTACAGTAGGCTTCAACATCACGCTTCCCCATGAACAGGCGCCAAATCCATACATTACGCCGGAATTGAACTTTCAGTTTCACTATTTCTCCATGCGAAAAATGCATTTGGCAATGCGCGCGAATGGGCTGGTCGTTTTTCCCGGAGGATTTGGAACATTGGACGAGCTTTTTGAAATGCTTACTTTGCAGCAAAGCCAGAAAGCACCGCCCACACCCATAGTACTTTTTGATCGCGCCTATTGGAGTCGTATTATCAACTTTGAAGCTCTGGTGGCGGAGGGCGTGATATCGCCCAAGGATCTGGATCTGTTTGAGTTTGCCGATACCCCTGACAAGATTTGGACAAGCCTTGTCCGCAGGGGGCTGAATTCCCACTCACGGGAAGAGGGGGTGGGAAGCTAGTGTTTAGCGGTTAGGATGATATCTGGCTGTTAACGTGGCTATTGGATG
Source organism: Micropepsales bacterium (assembly GCA_038324265.1). Lineage (GTDB taxonomy): Bacteria > Pseudomonadota > Alphaproteobacteria > Micropepsales > Micropepsaceae > Rhizomicrobium. The sequence continues at coordinate 58,971 of JBBQHU010000011.1, forward strand.
GGGTGCGCAATCGGACGGCGCGGATGTACGCACTGTTGATCGCCCCGCCAACGGAAAGCGAAGGACCGAAATCGGCCAACCCGAATGTTTTCATTACGTGGTGGGTTCAACGAGTGAGCGCAATGAGCTGAGCAGTGATTGGGGTTGGGCATGCGGCTAGGTGGCATGGTCGCCGCCACCAGGAATTTGATTTGAGGCAGATCAGAGATCTGCTCTGCAGCATCGGATAAGGATATCTATAACTTAGTCCAACAGCTTTCGCGTCTGGCGCCTTTCACGGGCGATAAGAGGCAGATATGACAACCGACGAACCGCTTTCCCCCGAAATGCTGGCCCGGATGAACGCCTGGTGGCGAGCGGCGAATTACCTTTCCGTCGGCCAGGTCTATCTTCTTGGCAACCCGCTGCTGCGGGAGAAATTGCTGCGCGCGCATACAAAACCCCGCCTGCTGGGCCATTGGGGAACGGTGCCGGGCCTGAATTTCCTATACGTCCATCTCAACCGGGTCATCACCAGTCGCGATGCCAATGTGCTGTTTATCGCCGGCCCCGGCCACGGCGCGCCAAGCCTGGTGGCCAATGCCTGGCTGGAAGGAACTTATAGCGAGTTCTATCCGGAAGTTTCGCAGGATGAAGCCGGGATGTGCCGCCTGTTTCGTCAGTTCTCCTTTCCCGGCGGCGTCTCCAGCCACGCCGGCCCCGAAACCCCCGGATCAATACATGAAGGCGGCGAGCTGGGCTATTCGCTGAGTCACGCCTTCGGCGCGGCCTTCGACAATCCGGATTTGGTGGTGGCCTGCGTCATCGGCGATGGCGAGGCGGAAACCGGCCCGCTGGCCGCCGCCTGGCACGGCAACAAATTTCTCAATCCCGAAACAGATGGCGCGGTGCTGCCGATCCTGCATCTGAACGGTTATAAGATCGCCAATCCCACGCTGCTGTCGCGCATACCCAATGCCGAACTCGAGTCCCTGATGCGTGGCTATGGCTATGTGCCGATCTTTGTTGCTGGAAACGATCCGGAAACCATGCACCAGAAACTGGCGGACGCACTTGACAAGGCGTTTGACGCCATTGCCGCTATTCAGAAGAGATCCCGGCTTGAAAAGGCACCGGAGCGGCCCTTCTGGCCGATGATCGTATTTCGTACTCCAAAAGGCTGGACGGGCCCACCCATGGTGGACGGCCTCAAGAGCGAAGGCTTCTGGCGCTCGCATCAAGTGCCTTTCACCCTCGAAAAGGCGGAGCATCTGGACCTGTTGGAGCAATGGTTGTTGAGCTATCGGCCAGAGGAATTGTTCGATATGAACGGCAAGCTGCTAGGCGAGATTGCGAGTCTGGCGCCAATAGGGGCGCGTCGCATGAGCGCCAATCCTTGCGCCAATGCCGGTCAATCCCATCCTCTGCGCCTGCCCGAGATTGCACGCTATGCCGTAGCGGTGCCCAAGCCGGGCGCCACGAGCCTGGAAACCACCACGATCCTGGGCAACTACCTGCGAGACATATTGCGCGAAAATGCCGAAAGCCGGAATTTTCGGGTTTTCGGGCCGGACGAAACCGCCTCAAACCGCCTGCAGGCGGTGTTCCAGGTCACCGACCGCACATGGCAAGAACCGGTCTTCGATTATGACGACCATCTGGCGCCGGATGGCCGGGTGATGGAAATACTCAGCGAGCATACCTGCCAGGGCTGGCTGGAAGGCTATCTGCAAACCGGACGTCATGGCTTCTTTTCGTGTTACGAGGCCTTCATTCCCATCGTCGATTCCATGGTCAACCAGCACGCCAAATGGATCAAAATCGCCCGCGAGGTACCCTGGCGCAGGCCGACTGCCTCGCTGAACTATCTTCTCACCTCCCATGTCTGGCGCCAGGACCATAACGGCTTTAGCCATCAGGATCCCGGCTTCATCGATCATGTAATGAACAAGAAGGCGGACACGGTACGGGTCTATCTTCCGCCGGACGCCAACACGCTGCTATGCGTCGCCGAGCATTGCCTGAAGAGCTGGAACCGCATCAATGTGATCGTCGCAGGCAAGCATCCGGAACCGCAGTGGTTGGATTTGAATGCGGCCATCCAGCATTGCAGCGCCGGTATTGGCATCTGGGACTGGGCCAGTTCCGATCAGGGTGGGGAACCTGACATCGTGATGGGCTGCGCCGGAGATGTGCCGACGCTGGAAACCTTGGCGGCAGTGGATTTCTTGCGGCAACTTGTGCCTGCGCTCAAGATACGGGTCGTAAATGTAGTCGACCTCTTTACGCTGGAATCAAAGTCGCAGCATCCGCATGGGATCGACGACGCGGCGTTCGACGCCCTATTCACCACCGACAGGCCGGTGATCTTCGCCTACCACGGCTACCCGACCCTTATTCACCGGCTCACCTACAAGCGGGCCAATCACAGAAACTTCCACGTTCATGGCTACCAGGAGGAGGGTTCGACCACCACGCCTTTCGACATGGCCGTGCGCAACGGGCTGGACCGCTTTCATCTCGCCGCCGCGGCGATAGATCAATTGCCCGCACTGGCCAGCGCGGCCTACCTGAAACAGGAAATTCGAGATAGGCTGGTTGAACATAGGGCTTACATATGCGCGCACGGCATCGACATGCCGGCCATACTCGATTGGAAATGGCCCCAATGACCGCCGAAGATCTTCACATTCACGGCCATGTCCGCCACCGCGCATTGATCGCGCGCTGCCAGGGGTTGCCGCCAACCCGCACCGCAGTGGTGCATCCGGTCGATCCACTGACCATCCAGGGCACCGTCGAGGCTGCCAGAATCGGCCTGATCGCGCCAGTACTGGTGGGCCCGGAACTCAGGATCCGTGCCGCGGCTTTGGAAGCGGGCGCCGATATTGGAAAATTCCCACTGATCGCTACGCCGCACAGCCATGCCGCGGCAATGGAGGCCGTCCGGCTGGCGCATGACGACAAGGTTGAGGCCCTGATGAAGGGAAGCCTTCATACCGACGAGTTGATGCATGAAGTGATGTTGCCTGGATCCGGGCTTCGTACCGAACGCCGCATCAGCCATGTCTATATTTTTGACGTGCCGTCTTATCCAAGGCCGCTGCTGATCACCGATGCGGCCATCAATATCAGCCCAAACCTGTCCGACAAGCGTGACATCTGCCAAAACGCTATAGACTTGGCGCATATCCTGGGAATCCCGATGCCCAAGGTGGCGATCCTTTCGGCCGTCGAAACCGTGAGCGAGAAACTGCCCTCCACAATCGACGCTGCAGCCTTGTGCAAGATGGCCGACCGGGGCCAGATTCAGGGCGGGATTCTCGACGGGCCCCTGGCCTTCGACAACGCCGTCAGCATGGAGGCAGCCCACGAAAAGCACATCGTCTCGCTAGTGGCAGGCCAGGCCGATATCTTGCTGGTTCCCAATATCGAAGCCGGCAACATGCTGGCCAAACAACTTACCTTCTTCGGTCGAGCCGATGCTGCGGCGATCGTTCTGGGTGCCAGGCTACCGATTATCCTCACCAGCCGCGCCGATTCTGTGGAAACCCGCATTGCGTCCTGCGCCGTGGCCGTGCTGATCGCCGAAGCGCACCGGCATCCGGCGCCCGACATGGCACCCGCCTGATGCCCGATGCCATTCTCGTTTTCAATGCTGGTTCATCCAGCCTGAAATTCGCGCTGTTTGAAGTCGCAGACTTGAATCGGATACTGGTTGGCACGATCGAGACCGTTGACACCGCAATCCGTTTTTGTGCGCGCGATGCTCAGGGCAAGATCGTTGCGGATGAAGCATGGCAGCACCAGGACGTCGTCAACACCCTCCTCACCTGGCTCAATGGGCATCTGGGTGCAAGCAAGCTCATTGCCGCAGGCCACAGGGTGGTGCATGGTGGCAGCGACCATTGTGCGCCGGAAGTGGTTACACCTGCATTGATCGCGGCGTTGGAGCAATTGGCGCCGCTTGCGCCCCTGCATCAACTGCATGACCTTGCGCCGCTGCGCGTGATCGCCGCGGCGCGCCCGACACTGCCGCAAGTGGTCTGCTTCGACACAGCCTTTCACAACAACATGCTGCCAGTCGCGACGCGCTTTGCGCTGCCACGCAGTTTTGAGACGAACGGAATAAGGCGCTATGGATTTCACGGGCTCTCCTATGAATATATCGCGATAAGGCTCGCCGAGCTGGCGCCGGAAATCGTTCAGAAGAAGGTCATCATGGCCCATCTCGGCAACGGCGCCAGTCTGTGCGCGATGAAAGATGGGCGAAGCGTCGACACCAGCATGGGTTTGACCCCGTTGGACGGCCTGGTGATGGGGACGCGCTGCGGTGCCATCGATCCCGGACTGGTTCTTTTTATTCTCCGAGAACGGGGCATGACGGTGCAGGCAGTGCAAGATCTACTCTACCAGCGTTCAGGACTTCTGGGCGTTTCCGGCATCAGCAGCGATATGCGCATCCTTTTACAAAGCAAAGACCCGCGCGCTGCTGAGGCGATAGATCTATTCGTGTTTCGCGTCGCCCGTGAGATTGCGGCTCTGGCCGCCACGCTGGAGGGACTAGACGCACTGGTCTTTACCGCTGGCATCGGAGAGCACGCGCCAGAAATCCGGCAGCGCATCTGCGAAAAACTGGCCTGGCTCGGCGTAAAATCGGATGCGGAAGCAAACTCGCGAAGCGCGTTGCGTATCACGTTGCCGGACAGCTTGGTGGCCGCATTCGTTATTCCAACAAACGAGGAATTTGTAATCGCCGCACACGCGCGCGAATTGCTATCCGGAACAGGCTAGACCGTCAACGCCGACATGCGAGTGAGTGGCGTCAAGGTCGGCAGCATCACGGACATGGTGATTGCTCCCGGCAGCTATCTCGCCATCGTGCAATTCCGCATTCGGGACGACCTTTTTCTTCCCCCGACGGAAGGGATTGGTTTTCATTACGGCCCCAGGAATATTGGCATTCTAAGGTGCTAGGCCCTTCCTGCATTGCGATGGATCAAGTTAATGGTTGAGGTATATCAAGGACTTTTCCACCCCTACGCTTAGAAAGTTGCCATGGATCAAATGATCGACCGGGGCCTAAGCAGCGCGGAGGCAGAATCGCGCCTGAAACAGTTTGGGGCCAATGAACTGCCCAGTCCTGAACGGCGCAATCTCTTCCGCATCGCCTTCGGCGTTGTGAGCCAGCCGATGTTCGCGCTGCTTCTAGGCGGCGCACTGGTCTATGTGTTGCTGGGCGAAAAACTGGATGCGGGTATCCTCGCGGCGTTCGCCACGCTGTCGGTCTCCATCGGCATCGTGCAAGAAGGCCGCAGTGAGAAGGTGCTCCAATCCTTACGCAACTTGGCCAGTCCCCGCGCGCTGGTGGTACGTGATGGCACGCAAACGCGTATTGCCGGCCGTGAGGTGGTGCCCGGCGATATCATGATTTTGTCCGAAGGTGACCGCGTACCCGCTGATGCGCGTTTACTTTCCGGCGATGATCTTCTGGCAGATGAATCGTTGTTGACCGGGGAGTCCGTTCCCGTGCGCAAGCGGCCTTCAGTGCTTTCCGAAACCTTGCGACACCCGGGCGGCGAGGACCAACCCTTCGTCTTCGCCGGCACATTGATCGCGCGCGGAAGTGGTATCGCATGCGTTACTGCGACCGGACTTCGTTCCGAAATGGGCAAGATCGGCCAAGCGCTCACTTCCATCACCATGGAGCAGCCCAGGCTACAGCGGCAATTGCAACGGCTGGTGCGGGATTTCGCCTTAGTGGGATTGGCTGTCGCCAGCCTGGTCGTGCTGCTTCTGGGCATTTCGCGCGGCTCCTGGCTTCAAGCGGCACTGGGCGGCATTGCAGTTGGAATGTCGGTACTGCCAGAAGAAATCCCTCTTGTCCTGGCCGTTTTCATGGCCATGGGGGCCTGGCGGATATCTCGTGGCGGTGTACTGACCCGCCGCGCTGCTGCCATCGAGGCGCTGGGCTCGGCGACAGTGCTCTGTACTGACAAGACAGGTACCCTGACCGAGAATCGGATGCGATTGTCGCTGATCGCGGCCGGTGGAGCGCTTTGGCGCCACGGCGACTCGCTTGGCGAACATATGGAGAATGTGCTCCATGCTGCGCTTGGGGCCAGCGCGCCCATTCCGACAGACCCCATGGATCGTGCTATCCATGATACGGCGATGGCCTCACAACTGGCCATGCCGCAAGGCCTGCTTCAGAGCTTTGGTCTTCGGCCAGAACTTCCCGCCACTACCAATGTGTGGAATGGCGCCGAGAATGTCGCGGCCATCGCCTTTGCGAAGGGCGCGCCCGAAGCCATCGCCGAACTCTGCCATCTCGAAGGCGAACCCCGCGTCCACATGCTGGAGGAGGTGGACAATTTGGCCCGCGAAGGCATCCGCCTGTTGGCAGTAGCGCGGGCCGATCTAGCATGGCATGACGGCGCAAAGCCCAATTCCCAGCGTGATATCGCCTTTCGGTACCTTGGGCTAATTGGATTTTCCGACCCCTTGCGCACCAGCGTCCCGGGTGCGGTGGAGGAATGCCGCAACGCCGGTATTCGGGTCGTGATGATTACCGGCGACTATCCGGTTACCGCCCGCGCCATTGCCGCACAGGCCGGCATCGATTCGCAGACCGTAATTTCCGGCGATGAACTGGAGAAGATGGACGAGGCCGCCTTGACGGAGGCCGCACGTCGGACCTCCGTATTTGCCCGCATCCGGCCCCAACAAAAACTAAAGCTGGTGGAAGCCCTCAAGCGAGACGGCCAGATCGTCGCCATGACGGGCGATGGCGTCAATGATGCTCCTGCCATGAAGGCCGCCCACATTGGTATCTCGATGGGTGGGCGAGGCACCGATGTCGCCCGCGAAGCCAGTTCACTGGTGTTGTTGAAAGATGATTTTGCCTCCATCGTGGCAACTATCCGACTGGGGCGGCGCATTTACGACAACCTTCGCAAGGCCTTCAAATATATCGTCGCCGTCCACATTCCCATTGCCGGTCTTGCGCTGCTGCCGCTGTTCTTCGGTCTGCCATTGATGCTGATGCCCATTCAAATTGCGCTTCTGGAAATGGTGATCGATCCGGCCTGCTCGGTCGTCTTTGAGGCTGAGAGGGAAGAAACGGACGTTATGCGGCGTCCGCCGCGCCGGCCGGATACACCGGTATTCCCGCGAGCCTCGGTCATATGGGCCGCCCTCCAAGGATTGGCCGCGCTGGCGATTGTCGCCCTGGCCCTGTTCTTGGGCACTCGGTTCGGAATGGTGGAGAACGAGCTTCGCGCGCTGGTCTTCACAGTGTTGGTGCTGATGAATATCGGCTTGATCTTGGTGAACCGCTCTTTCCATGCCTCGCTCAAGGAAGCGCTACTGAGACCAAACCCTCTGTTGTGGACGTTGTTGGGGGTAGTGCTGATTGTACTTGCGCTGGCGCTTTATTGGCCTCCCGCACAGCGGCTTTTTCATTTCGGACCACTACACTGGAATGATCTGCTCCTTTGTCTTGGTGCTGGCGCCGCTCTCGTCACGCTTCTGGAATTAGGCAAACGTGTGTCCGGTGTGGCGGCTCGCTAACCCATTTTCAGCGTAGCGCAGCACTTAACGCTGTTAACCAGGCTGCCTCTAACTTCCAAGCGAATGACCACCTTTGGCGGTCATTCGCGATCACCACTTAGCGCCTGGCCCGCATCGTTAAAAAATTGCGCGGAACCATTGCGACTTCTATACTTCTCCCAGTAACAAGAGGCGGAGATGGCTTGAAGGCGCACAACGTTCTGCTGGCGGGAGTCTTCCTACTTTCTGCCAGGCCAAGATGGCGCGTGAAGAGAACTCGGTGCCGTTGTCACTGACCACCATGCAGGGCGTGCCCTGCATCTCCAGCACCTGATCCAGCTCGCAGGCTACACGGTTGCGGGCCGGGTATCTGTCCCCAGAATCGGGTGACGTATCGCGTGCCAGTGTTCTAGCTAGCCGCAACCTCTAACTGTCGATTACTTTTTTACCTACCAATCTACGACCGAGCCGTCATCGGGATCGAACTTGG
>JBBQHU010000012.1:0-66766 GCA_038324265.1 Micropepsales bacterium
GGTGGAACCGTGCCACGATGGTGCCGAAGGGCTGGTCCGCGCCCAGGACGGCAGCTTTGCCGCCATGATCGTGGACCGCATGCTGCCCGGCCTGGATGGCCTGGGCCTGGTGCGCGCGCTGCGCAGCAAGGGCAATGACACCCCGGTGCTCTTCCTGACGACCATGAGCGGTCTCGACGACCGGGTCGAAGGTCTGCAGGCCGGCGGGGACGATTATCTGGTCAAGCCGTTCGCCTTTGCCGAGCTCCTGGCCCGCGTGCATGCCATCACCCGGCGCAACACGCAGCGCGGCGACAGCGAGCCGGTGCGCCTGCGCGCGTCCGACCTGGAAATCGACCTGATCCGGCGAACCGTCCAGCGCGGCGGCAAGTCCATCGACTTGCAGGCGCAGGAATTTCGCCTGCTGGAATTTTTGATGCGCAACATGGGGCGGACCGTGACGCGCGCCATGCTGCTGGAAAATGTCTGGGACCTTCACTTCGACCCGCGCACCAATATCGTGGAAACTCATATGAGCCGGCTGCGCTCCAAGGTTGACCGCGGGCACGATGCCGAGCTGATCCATACCGTGCGCGGCGTGGGGTATTCTCTTCGTGCCGATTAGGTTCCATCGCACCGAAGGCTTTCGCCTGTCGGCCATCTATGCCGGGGTGTTCGCGCTGTCCCTGGTGCTGATGGGCGGCTCGGTGCTGGTCATCACCAACCAGGCGCTGCGCGCGCAGATCGTGCAATTTTCGTCATCCGACATCGCCGCCATTCGCGACGGCTATGCCAGCGCCGGCGTTCATGAAGCGCGTGAAATCATCAACCAGCTCCTGGCGGGGCGGGCGTCATCGCAGTTTTACCTGTTGCAGCGGGACGGCAAGGCGGTTGACGGCAACATGCCCGCGATGGTGACGCGCACCGGCACGCTGGAACTCGCCGCCTCGCCGGCGACGCGCGATCGCCAAGTGCTGGGCGCCGGCGCCTTCCTGGCGCCGGGCCTGTATGTCTTTGTCGGCCGCGACATGGCCGGCCTGCAGTCGGTTCAGGCCCATATCCTTCACGTCATGCTGGGCCTTTTTGCCGCCGGCCTGCTGCTGGCGATCCTGGCCGGCGCGCTGGTGAGCTGGAGCTTTCTGCGCCGTACCGATGCCATGGCCAAGGCGTGCCGCGACATCATGGACGGCGACCTGAAAACCCGGATTCCATTGCGCGGCACGCGCGACGAGCTCGATCGGCTGGCCGAAGCAATCAACGCGATGCTCGCGCGCATAACCTCGCTGATGGAAAATCTCGCCCAGGTCAGCAACGACATCGCCCATGACCTGCGCACCCCCGTCACGCATCTGCGTCACCGCCTGGAACGCGCGCGCGCCGAAAGCCGAACCGCGGAAGACTATGCCCTGGCGCTGGAAACCGCGATTCTCAAGGCCGACGAAATCCTGGGACTGTTCACCGCACTGCTGCGCGTGGCCCAGATCGAAGGCAGCGCCCGCCGCGCCGCCTTCGTGCCACTCGACATGGGCGCGCTGCTGGGGCGCATGGGCGAACTGTTCGAACCGGTGGCCGAAGAATCGGGCCACCGCCTGCACCTGGCTGCGGCGCCCGGCGTAACTGTGCGCGGCGATCCGCAACTTCTGACGCAGCTTTTTTCCAATCTCATTGAAAATGTGCTGGTCCATACCCCGCCTGGTACCTCTCTGACTTTGGCGCTTCGCGATGACGGCGGACAGGTGGTGGCCAGCGTCAGTGACGATGGCCCGGGCGTGCCGCGCGAAGAACATGAACTGTTGTTCCGCCGCCTCTATCGCCGCGAAGCCAGCCGCACCCGGCCCGGCCATGGCCTTGGCCTGTCGCTGGTGGCGGCGATCGCGGAACTGCATGGCGCGCGCGCGCAGATCGTGGAGGGCCCCGGCCTGTCTGTGGAAATCGCCTTTGCGCCACAAGCACTTCCCTGAATATTGGGAATAATTATGCCGCTGCAGCATGGCGATTGACACATCACACGCCGATACTGGCCGCCGTTCAGGAGGCGGCCAATGAAAAACAAAAAAATCCTGCTGCTGGCGTGCGCCTTGCTGGGTGCAAGTGCGGTCTCGGCGCTCGCAGCACCCTCCGGCTATCATCTGCTTTCCACTTTTACGCTGGGCGGCGAGGGCGGCTGGGACTATCTCAATCTCGATCCCGACAGCGGCAATCTCTTCATCACCCGCGGCAGCCATGTGATGGTGGTCAATCCCGCCAGCGGCAAGCTGGTCGCGGATATCCCCGACACGCCGGGCGTCCACGGCACGGTCTTCGTGAACGGCAAGGCCTATATTTCCGAAGGCGGTGCGAACAAGCTGCTGGTTGTCGATCCCGTGAGTTTCAAAAAGCTGGACGAGATTGCGGTCGGCACCCGCCCCGATGGCGTGCTCTACGATTCCGCCAGCAAGCACATCTTCACCTTCAATGGCGCCAGCAAGGATGCCACCGCCGTTGATCCGCAAACCGGCAAGGCGATTGGAACCATCGCGCTGGGCGGCAAGCCCGAAGCGGCGGCCAGCGACGGCGCGGGCACCATCTTCGTCAATGTCGAAGACAGGAACGAATTGGTGGCCTTCGATTCCAAAACCCTCACCGTAAAGGCGCACTATCCGATGGCGGGCTGCGAGGGACCATCCGGCATGGCCGCCGACTTCGCCCATGGCCGAATTTTTTCCGGCTGCGACGGCGTCGTCGCGGTGACCGACAGCAAGACGGGCAGGGCCGTGGCCCGCATCACAATCGGCGATGGCGTCGATGCCAATCGCTTCGACCCGGCCACCGGCCTGATCTTCAGCTCCAATGGCGAATCCGCAAACCTCACCATCGCCCATCAGGACAGTGCCGACAAATATACCATCCTCGACAATATCCCCACCGCCAACGGTGCCCGCACCATGGAGCTCGATCCCAAAACCCACCGCGTCTATGTCGTGTCGGCAGACCGCAGGCCCGGTACACCGACGGCCGAACAGCCAAAGCCCCGGCCGGTGACGGTGCCCGGCACTTTCCGCCTTCTGGTCCTGGGCCGTTGATGCGCCGGGCCACGGTCCTGGCGCTGGGCTGCCTGCTGCTGGTTTCGGCCTGCGGCGAAAGCGCAGCGCCGCCCGCGAAAAAAGAAGATGGCGACCAGATGTCGGGCATCAGCCTCACCGCCGATGAAATGAAGGGCCTGGGAATCGCCACCGTGCCGGTGGTGGCGGCGCAGTACAGCGCCCAGGCCGGCGGCTATGGCGTGGTGACCGCGCTGGACACGGTCGCCCAGGCCGATTCCGATTTTCTCAGCGCCCAGGCGGTTGCCGCGCAAAGCCAGGCCGCCGCAGCGCGCGCGAAAAGCCTCGCCACGGGCGAGGAGGCCGCCATCTCGCGCGAGGCGCTGGAAGCCGCACAAAGCAAGGCCGCCGCCGACGCCGCGACCCTGGCCTTGGCCCGCCGCAAGACCGAGGCTGCCTTCGGCCTTCATTCGCCCTGGCAGAACACCACCCAGCGGCAGGCCGTGATGCGCCGCCTGGCATCCGGCAAGACGGTGCTGGTGCGCGTGACTTTTCCCATTGATGCGATCGGCCCGCAGACGCCCAATTCCCTGCGCATCACGCGTCTGGGCAGCAATCCGCGAAGCTGGACGACATCCAGCGTATGGAACGCGCCCGCCGATGCCAATGTCCCCGGCCGCAGCTATTACGCCCTGGTCGAAGGCAGCGACCTGGCGCAGAACGAACGGGTCAACGCCACCGTCCCGGTCAGCGGCGCGCAGGATGGCGTGGTGGTGCCGGCCGCCGCGCTGGTCTATGGCGAAAGCGAAGCCTGGGTTTACCACCAGATCGGCGCCGATCATTTCGAACGACTGCGCATCGAAACCACGCGCCCGTCCGGCGACGGCTACTTCATCGGCACCCTGCTGAAACCGGGCGACCGTGTGGTGATCAGCGGCGCCGGTCTGCTGCTGGCGCGCGAGCTCAACCCCAGCACCGAAGTCGAGGACTAGGCCATGCGCTGGCTTGTCGGGCTTTGCGTGCGCCATGCGGGCACCCTTGCCACCCTCACCCTGATCGTTTTGGCGCTGGGCATCTGGACCACACGCAGCGCGCCGCTGGATGTGTTCCCCGAATTCGTCCCCTCCACGGTGGACATCCAGACCGAAGCCCCCGGCTTCACCGCCCAGCAGGTCGAACAGCTTGTCACCAAGCCGATCGAGAATGCGGTGAACGGCGCCACGGGCCTGGCCACCATCCGGTCTGAATCCATTCCCGGCCTGTCGGTCATCACCATCCAGTTCAAGGACAATATCGACCTCTACAATGCCCGCCAGGGCATTTCCGAACATCTCAGCGAGATGGGCGCGGCGCTTCCTCTTGGCGTGAACACGCCGCGCCTGTCGCCGCTCATCTCCAGCACGATGGACCTGCTCAAGATCGGCCTGGTGTCTGACAAGCTGAATGCGTTCGAACTGCGCGACCGCGCCCAATGGGTGATGAAGCCCGCGTTGCTGGCGGTGCCGGGCGTGGCGCATGTGCTGATCTTCGGCGGCGCCGTGCGCGAGATCCAGATCCAGCCCAACCTGCAGCGCATGACCGCCTATGGCTTTACCCTCACCGACCTCTCCGATGCGGCGCGCGCCGCACTGGCGCTGCGCGGCGCCGGCTTCATCGACCTGGCGCACCAGCGGGTACTGATCCAGACCCCGATACCGGCGCCCGACATCGCGGCCATTTCCGGCGCGGTGCTGGCGGTGCGCGGCAAGACGCCCGTCACCATCGGCGACGTCGCGCATGTGACAGAGGCGCCCGCTTTGCGCTCGGGCGACGCGCTGGTGATGGGCAGGCCCGGCGTCTTGCTGTCGCTGGCCAGCCAGTACGGCGCCAACACGATGGACGCCACCCGCGCCGTCGAGGCGGCGCTGGCACAGTTGACCCCGGCGCTGAAGGCCGAAGGCATCACCGTCTATCCGGCGCTGCACCGCCCGGCCAACTTCGTGGAACGGGCTCTGTCCAGCCTGGAACAGTCGCTGGCCATCGCCGCCATCCTGATCCTGGCGGTGCTGTATCTGTTCCTGCGCGACTGGCGTTCGGCGCTGATCACCTTTCTCGCCATCCCGCTGTCGCTGCTGGCGGCGGTGGCCGTGCTGGACCGCATGGGCCAGACGCTCAACACCATGACCCTGGGCGGGTTCGCCGTGGCGCTGGGCGTGCTGGTGGATGACGCCATCATCGGGATCGAGAATATCCTGCGGCGCCTGGCCGAAAATGCCCGCACGCCCGCGCCGCGCTCGCGCCTTTCGGTCATCACCGAAGCAACCCTGGAAGTGCGCGGGCCCGTGGTCTATGCCACCCTTGTGGTGATCGCGGTGTTCCTGCCGGCGCTGTTCTCCACCAGCGTACAGGGCCACTTCATCGGCCCGCTGGCGCTGGCCTTCATCCTGGCGGTGCTGGCATCGCTTGCCGTGGCGCTGACCGCCGCGCCGGCTTTGTCGGCGTTGATGCTCAACGCCCGCGACGCCCATGCTGATTTCGCCTGGCTGTCACGGATCAAGACCTGGCAGAACCGCGCCGTCGGCTTTGTCTATGCCAATTTTCGCATCGTGGGCGCGGTGCTGGTGGCGGCGACGCTCATTGCAGCCATGGCATTGCCCTTCCTGGGTGGCAGCTTCATGCCGGATTTCCGCGAAGGCCATTTCGTCATGCAGGTGTCCAGCTCCACCCCCGGCACCTCGCTGGACGAAATGCTGGCGGTGGGCAAGCGCATCAGCCGCGATGTGCTGGCGCTGCCCTATGTCGCCACGGTCGAGCAACAGGTCGGCCGCGCCGAGCTGGGCGAGGATACCTGGGGCCCGCATCGCAGCGAGTTTCACATCGAACTGAAACACGACGCCACCATCGACCAGACCGATGCCGAAAACGCCCTGCGCGAAATCCTCAGCCACTATCCGGGTCTGCAAAGCGAAGTCGTCACGTTTCTCGGCGATCGCATCAGCGAAAGCCTGACCGGCGAAACTGCCGACATCGCCGTCAAGGTCTTCGGCGACCAGCTCGACACCCTGGACGCCACCGGACGGCGCATCGCCGCCGCGCTGGGTGGTGTGCCCGGCATCGCCGACCTGCAGTTCAAGCCGCAACGCGGCACGCCGACCCTGTCCATCCAGCTTCGCCCCGCCGCGCTGGTCGCCAGCGGCCTGAAGGTCGAGGATGTGCTGGACGCGGTACAGACCAATTATGCCGGCACGCTCGTCGGTCAGACCTATGTCGGCACCCGCGTCGTCAATGTGAACATCCTGCTGCCCGAAAAAGCGCGCAACCGGCCCGAGCTGTTGTCCTCCCTGATGATTGCCAGCCCCTTTGGTCCAGTGCCCCTGTCACAGGTGGCGCGGGTGGTGCCCACTTCCACGCGCTATAGCGTGCAGCATGACGGCGGCCAGCGCTTCGTCTCCATCACCTTCAATGTCACCGGCGGCCTGCAATCGGTGTCGCAGACAGCCCAGGCCAAAGTCGCCGCGCTGAAACTGCCGCCCGGCGTCTATGTCGAGTTCAGCGGCGCGGCGGCAGAACAGACCGCCGCCCAAAACCAGATGCTGCTCTATACCGGCTTTGCCGTGGTGCTGATCGGCATGATCCTGTTCCTCTGCTTTCACTGGCGCTCCAACACCTGGCTGGTGCTGGCGAACCTGCCCTTCAGCCTGATCGGCTCGGTCGCCGCCATTGTCTTGATGGGCGCAGGCCTGTCGGTGGGCGCCATGGTGGGGCTGGTGACGGTGTTCGGCGTCAGCGCCCGCAATGCCATTCTGCTGCTGTCGCATTACGAGCATCTGGTGGAAGTCGAAGGCGCACCGTGGAACGCCGCCACCATCCTGCGCGGCGCGCAGGAGCGGCTGGTCCCCATCCTGATGACAGCCGCAGTGACCGCGCTCGGCCTGATGCCGCTGGCCATCGGCCTGCACCAGCCGGGACAGGAAATCGAAGGCCCGATGGCGGTCACGGTGCTGGGTGGCCTGATCAGCTCGACCCTGCTCAATCTGGTGGTCCTGCCCGCCTTGGCCGAACGCTTCGGCGGTCCCAAAAAGGTGCCGGCATGATCCGCAGGCTTCTATATTGCACCGCCATCGCTGCACTGGCCGCCGGCTGCGCCCAGACACCGCCGCCCGGTCTCAACCCGGCAGATGTGCCGGCGCAATTCGAACAGAAGGCCCCCGCCGCCGCGCCGATCTGGCCCGCCCATGACTGGTGGAATCACTATGGCGACCCGCAGCTCTCCGATCTGATGGCGCAGGCCGAGGCCAGCAATCTCGACATCGCCCAGGCCTCGGCGCGCCTGCGCCAGGCTGATGCGCGCGCGCGCCAGGCCGGTGCCGCGCTGCTGCCCACCATCGGCGCCGGCGGCAATGTCAGCAGTCTTTATGGCCGCACCGGCAGCGTGTCCTCGCACGAGACCGACTACAGCGCTGGTCTCGACGCCAGCTATGAGCTGGATTTCTGGGGCAAGAATCGCAGCATCGCGGATTCGGCCGATTTCGCCACCGCCGCCAGCCGCGCCGACCGTGCCACCGTGGCGCTGACCGTCACATCCGGTGTCGCAAATACCTATTTCCAGCTGCTGTCGCTGCGCGAGCGCAGCGCGGTGGCGCGCGACAATCTGAAATCCGCGCAGGACATTCTTGGCATCGTCCGGCGCCGCGTCACGGCAGGCTTCGCCGCGCCCGCCGACCTGACACAGCAGCGTGCCGCCCTGGCGGCACAGGCGGCAGCGCTGCCCGCGCTGGAACAACAGGAACTGGAAGCCCGCAATGCGCTGGCGATCCTGCTGGGCCGCGCGCCCGAAGGATTTGTTGTCAGCGGCACGGGGCTGGGAGCACTGACTTCGCCCGTCGTCGCGCCGGGCCTGCCGTCCGAATTGCTGGCGCGGCGTCCTGATATTGCGGCGGCCGAGGCCAACATCGCGGCCGCCCATGCCGATATCGCGGTGGCCCGCGCCGCCTTCTTCCCCAGCATCACGCTCACCGCCAATGGCGGCATCGCCTATCCCGCTTTGGCGGCGGCGATCAACACGCTTCCCGGCGTCGGGCTCGGTGCCGGCATGGGCGCGGCTCTGCTGCAAACGATCTTCGACGGTGGCCGGACGCAAGCGCGCCTCGACGAGACAAAGGCGCGCGAGGAAGAACTGCTCGCCGCCTATCGTGCCGCCGTCATTGCATCCTTCAGCGATGTCGAAAATGCGCTTGGCAGCTTTGCCCATCTGGGCGCACAGGAAGCCGCGCTGCGCGAACAGGCCGACCAGGCCCAAAAGGTGCTGGGCGCAGCGCGGCGCAAATACCTGGCCGGCTTTGCCGACTTCCTGACGGTCACCGATGCCCAGCGCGCGCTTTACACCGCGCGCGACCAGCTTTCCGATATTCGCCGCGCGCGGCTTGCCGCGTCGGTCGCGCTGTTCAAGGCTCTTGGCGGCGGCTTCACCGCAGGACGTTAAGCGCCGTGCGGCGGCGCCTGTTCAAGGCGCCGCCGTTTCACGTGTGGAACGCAAATCAGGGAAGTTCGACGCTGGCGACTTGCTGGCGAACGCTGACCAGGTTGGCGCGAATGGCCCTGTTGGGGCGGGATTCCAACTGGTCCTGGATATCCGCTGTGGCATGGGCGACGGCGATGTCGATGCAGCGGCGCACCAGGATCTTGCGGATCGGGGCCTTGGTGTCATTGGCATTGAGGCAGACTTCCTGGGCGGCGACCTGAAGGCGGTCGGCCAGGATGGAGGCGTCCTGGGGGCTGGACAAGTTCAGGTCGCCATAGGTGACGCCAAGCGATTCCGGCGTGGCGGCCTGGACGGATGTGATGGCAAGGGCAAGGATGGCGGCGGCGGTGAGGGTGCGAAGCATGGTGGTCTCCATTAACGCGAAAGGTTAAGGCGTCTCACCCTGAAAACTATTCTCGGCCGATACGAAAGTCCGATGGCCTATTGCAGTGCAACATGAATTTGCGCCTGCAAATGCGAACCGTCAAGCCAATTTATTGCACTGCACCAATTTATTCCCGCGTCAGGCGGACGCACCAGGGCGCAGGCCGGAAAACAGGAAGCCCCGCCGGTGAGGGCGGGGCTTTTGTCTGTCACCGGCCTGTTACTGCCAGTCGCGGCTGACCTTGTAATAGTCATAGGTCGTGGTGCGAATATCGCCCAGGCTGCCGTCATGCTTGATCAGGTCCTTGAGCGCATAGGCCGGGGCCTTCTCGATATTGTCCTTGTTCAGGGGCACGACATAGCCGCCCTTGTCCTCGTTATAGTTCAGCATGGACCACGGAACCGGATAATATTTTTCGCCCAGTCCGAACACGCCGCCGAACCCCAGCGCCGCGAACATGATCTGGTTGGACTGCTTGTCCAATACGATGTCTTCCACCGTGCCGATCTTGTCGCCCGCATTGTTGTAAACCGAAGTGCCTTTGACCCGGGATGCCAGAATGGCACTGGTATGTCCGCTGCTCGTCGTCATGAATTCCTCCATAAATGGTGTCCCGTCATAACGCGACAGTCACGCCACCCGTTGCAGGAACCCCGGCAATTTCTCTGCGCACGTCTTCGTACCATGATGCGAATGAACCGCTGTGCGGTTGGCGCGTTGCGATTGTGTCTATTACCAAGGGAACCTTCATGAACATGCGAACAACCATCGAACAGGCCGCCAAATCCATGATGGGAGCGCTGGGCGTTCCCGAAGGCGAGGCCGATATCCTCGATACCCTGCAAGCCGAACATGACGAAGTGCAGGACCTGCTGGGACGTCTGGTGGAAAGCGACACCGCCCGCGAACAGAAGTCGCTGGTGTCACAAATCAAGAAGGCGCTCGTCCCCCACTCCAAGGCGGAAGAGAAAGTCGTCTATGACGCCGTGCTGGCGCTGAAGGGCAAGGACGCCAAGATTGACGGCCATGAAGGCTATATCGAGCACGGCCTGGCCGATGCCACGCTGAAGAAGCTGGACAAGCTCACTGCCAACACCCCGGAATTCAAGGCTGCCGCCAAGGTGCTGAAGGAACTCATCGATCACCACGTCAAGGAAGAGGAAGACGCGATCTGGGACCAGGTGAAGGAAAACTTCTCTGCCGACCAGCGCGCCGCGATGAACCAGGCCTTCCTGGCGGCCAAGAAGAAGGTGAAAGTGGCCTGAGCCACCGCGCAAAAAGCCCCGTCTCCCCGGATGGGGCTTTTTCCTGTCTACCCATCTCCCGTTTATCCGGGATGTGACAGGCGTTTAATCCTGCACCACGCTTTGCGGACCCCAAATGCTGACATAGGCTGTCTGGGGCTTTTCTGCCCATTCGGGGGTCCGTTTGCGTCCGGCTATTGCCATACCCGCCTTGCTGCTTCTTGCCGCAATTTCCGGCGTCCAGGCACAGCCGGCCTGCAACCTTGCCGCCGCCGATGTGCGGCTGGCAGGCGCCGGCTGCGCCACGGCCTGGTTTGACGCCAATCTGCGCCTGAACGAGATCCAGACCGTCGGCACGGCAGACAGCTACAAGCTCCGGCCCAGCGCCCAGATGCGCACACTGATCCGACTGGGTTCGCAGGATGATGTGGACTCGCTGGACTTTGCACAGCCGCCCATCGCGGACCAGCTTGATGCCGGCGCGCGCTCCCTGGATTTCGACATCGCCTATGATCCCAAGGGCGGGATGTACAAATACCCCGCTGGCGCTTCGATGGCGGACGAACTGATCGCCGACGACTATATCGCGGCCATGCGTGATCCGGGCTTCAAGGTGATCCGCATTCTGGACATCGATTTTCGTGCCAGTTGCGTCACTCTGGCCGCCTGCCTGCAAAGCGTGGCGGACTGGTCGCGCGCCCACAGCCATCACGTCCCGATCGTCATCTCTGTGAAGAGCAATGACATTCGCACCGCCATGCCGGGCGCCACCCATCCGGCGAAATTCGATGCCGCGGTGTTCGATGCGCTGGACGCGCAAATCCGCGCCGTCTTCCACCCCGACGAGATCATCACGCCGGACAGCGTGCAGGGCAGCGCTGCCACCCTGCGCGAAGCCATTACGACCGCCGGCTGGCCCCGCCTCGGCCCCTCGCGCGGCAAGGTGATGTTCGTGCTGGATGATACGACGCAAAAGACCGCGCTCTATCGCGGCGATCGCCATTCGCTGGAGGGCCGCGTCATGTTCATCGCGGCCAACGCCCAGTCCCCGGCTGCGGCCTTCGTCACGGTGGAAAATCCCGCCAAGGAGGCCGCCGCCATCACCGCAGACGTCAAGGCCGGGCTGATGGTGCACACCTATGCCGATTCAGAGACCAGGGAAGCGCGCGCCGGCAACACAGCGCGGCGTGACTGGGCCTTTGCCGCCGGGGCGCAGGTGATATCAACCGATTTCCTGATGCCCGATGCGCGCATCGGAAACTACAATGTGCGCGTGCCGGACGGTCATGTTGCCCAGTGCAATGTGCAGTTGTTGCCGGCACGCTGCGCGGGCTGGGATGTGGAAACCGGCAAGCCCGTGGCTCCGAAATAACGGCAGCTATTGCAGCTGAGTCAGTCGGACTTCCAGTTGCGCCATTCGTTCAATACCAGCGCCAGGGTAAAGGTGTCGAACAAGGCCAGCCCCAACACCCAGTCGGACCAGCTGTTGGACAGGTCGTAGGCGAACAGGCCGATGAACCCCAGCAGGATCACGCTGGCGAACGGGAATATCCAGGCGCCGTGGCCGCGCAGCAGAACGGCCGTGATCGCCATCTTCAGGGTGCCGTGCACCAGCAAATAGAAGATGACGAAGTGGCCCTTGGAATGGGCCAGGGCCGAGGTGGCTTCGCGCAGCAGCACCAGAAGTTCGTTCTGGCTGGCCTCATACAGTTCCGGATTGGTCCATTGCAGCACGAGCGTGTTCAGCTGCTGCGGCCCAAAGGTGGCAATGACCACGCCGCCGACGAATTCGAGCAAGCCGAAAAAGCCCTTGATCAGGATGGTGATCAGATAGGCCGTATGGGTAAGGGGATGCTTTTGATTTGACAGGGCAGGGGCTCCGGAACCAGCGGGTTCTACTGTTCCCATCCCACAGAGGCAAATCCAAGGCAGGCGCGCCTTACTTGGTGAAATCCACCACGATGGACACCGGCATTCCGCCGCTGCGCCGGTCATGCGGCAAGGCGCGCTGCACGAACATCTCGTCATCCGGTATGGGTTCGGCCAGGAAGGTCTGGTCGTCCAGGAAGCCCTGGTAAAAGCGGATCATGCTCTTGCGGATCTCCGACTTCAGGATCAGGTGCGTGATCAGCTCATAGCGGGGAAACCAGATGTGCGCGTCGCCGTCATTGCTGAAATTCACCCGCGCCTCGCCGGTGGCGGCGTCGAACCAGGGCGTCGCCCCCATCATCAGGTCGCCCGTCACGCGCCCGCGATGGTCATAGACCGAGCGGCGCTTGAGCACCGGCGAGCGATAGTCCGGCACGCTCAGGCGCAACACGCCGCCCGGCTTCAGCACCCGGTAAATCTCGTCCAGCACAAAGGGCAGCCTGTCGAACGCCAGATGCTCGAACACATCCTGGGACTGAATCTTGGCGATGGAATTGTCCGCGAAAGGCAGGGCCTCCACCGCATTGTGCGCCATTTCGCGGTCATGCACCGGGTTCAGCGCCAGCCCGGTGAAATTGGGCACCTGATACTGCCGCTCATGCGGACCCAGGCTGCCGTAATACAGATAGCGCTCCATATGCCATTGGTATCAACCCTTACACCAGCACGTCCACCGGGCGGTGCATCTGCAAGGCGCTGGCGACAATATCGTCCCCGGACAGGTGCGTGGTCAGCCACCGGGCGCGCGCCTCCAGCGCGGCGGCCGCGTTGACGTAAAGCGCCTGATCCACCTCTTCGGGCGAGGTTTCTGCCAGATGGCGAAGTTTTGCCGCCACCGACAAAAGGGTGCGCAGGTCGCGCGGGGGCGTCGAATATTCCATGGGCTGACAACGCGGCCGCCATCCGCGCGTCCCCCGGGACGAACTTTTGTGGTAAGCAAAAGGTGAAAAAATCCAGTGAAATGCCCGGTTCCCGACCAATGGGTACCTTGTATTTGCTGCACTGCAACATGATATTGGGTAGGCGGCATGTGGCGGAAACTGGTGAGATTGATGCGATTTGATGGCTCCAAGCCCAACCCGCTGAAGCGCCGCGCCGCGCCGGCCGAGACCGCGCTGGTGGAAACCGCCTTCAATCCCAACCCCGGCAATCTGCGCATGTTCGCCTTCGTGCCGCGCGTCGCCAAAAACGCGCCGCTGGTGGTGGTGCTGCATGGCTGCGGCCAGACTGCGGCGGGCTATGACCTCGGCGCGGGCTGGTCCCAGCTTGGTGCCGCCAACGGCTTTGCCGTGCTGGCCGCAGAACAGAAGGCCGTCAACAATCCCGGCACCTGCTTCAACTGGTTCAATCCCCAAGACATCAAGCGCGGCGAAGGCGAGGTGGCCTCCATCGCCGCCATGATCGCCCAGATGATCGAGACCCATGGCCTCGACCCCAGGCGCGTCTTCATCACCGGACTGTCCGCAGGTGGCGCCATGACGGCGGCCATGCTGGCGACCTATCCCGAACTTTTTGCCGGCGGCGCGATCATCGCCGGATTGCCGTTCGGCGCTGCCGCCAATGTGGGCGAGGCGCTGGGCGCCATGCGCACGGCGCCGCTGAAAACGCCCCACCAGTGGGGCGACCTGGTGCGCACCGCATCAGACCATGCCGGCGCCTGGCCGCGAGTCTCCGTCTGGCATGGCGGGATGGATACGACCGTCAGCATCACCAATGCCCAGGCCAGCACCGCGCAATGGGCCGACCTGCACGGCCTGAACTTGACCGACGCGAAACAGGACATGATCGGCCCGGCCGTCCGGCTGAGCTGGGGCGACAAGCTGGAAGTGATTACCCTTCCGGCGCTTGGTCACGGCACGCCGATCGATTCCGATGACGTCGGCACCCCCGCGCCTTTCATCCTGGAATCGGCCATTTCTTCCACCACCGCCATCGCCCGGTTCTGGGGCCTGCTGGAGATCGCCAAGCCCGCAGCCAAGCCCAGGCCTGTACGCATCGTGACGCCGGCCCCCGCGCCGCAGGAGCCGGCATTGCCGGTGATTGAGGATGAAATCGCGCCGCACCCGCTGCGCAATCCTTCGGTCGAGAACATCATCCTGCGCGCCCTGAAGGCGGCAGGCCTGATGCGAAAACGCTAAATTCGTCCCATCAGAACCAGGATCAGGACGATCACCAGCACCAGGCCCAACCCGCCCGAGGGGCCATAGCCCCAGCCGGTGGAATAGCCCCACATCGGGACCGAGCCCAGAACCGCAAGTACCAGTACGATCAGCAATATCAGACGCAGCATGCAAGCCTCCCTATTGGGTCACATAACGCCCGTATGACGGCGAAAGTTCCGGTAGCCAGCCGCGCTTTGGCTCGGTACGCTTGGAAAATCATGGCAGAAAAGCCCGAAAAACCGTCCGTCATCGAAACCCGCCGCGACCAGATCTTTCCGATCCTCAGCGCGCAGGATTTTTCGCGCCTGAAGCGTTTCGGCGAAGACCAGATATTCCCGGCCGGCACCGCCATCATGAAGGCGGGCGAAGTCGCGCCCGGCCTCGCCTTTGTGATCAGGGGCACCATCGACGTTATCCAGGGCGGGGCGGCCACGAACCGCCAGTCCATCGTCAAGCATGGCCCCGGCAGCTTCCTGGGCGAGCTGGCGCAGCTTTCCGACCGTCCCGCGCTGGTGGATGCCGTCGCCGAGGACGAGGTGGAAGCCATCGTGGTCCGGCCGCGCCGCCTGCGCGACGTGCTGGTGCAGGAAGCCGAGCTGGGCGAGCGCATCATGCGCGCGCTGATCCTTCGCCGCGTGGGATTGCTGGAAGCGGGCCAGACCGGGCCCATTTTGATCGGTCCCTTTGGGTCCGGCGATATGCTGCGGCTGGAAAATTTTCTCACCCGCAACGGCCACCCCCATCGCAGCCTGGATTCCGGCAACGACTCTTGCGCCCAGACCCTGCTCAGCCGCTTCACGGTGCAGTCCGAGCATCTGCCGATCGTGCTGTGCCCGGGCGGCGAAATCCTGCGCAATCCCACAGAGCATGAACTGGCGCGCTGCCTCGGTCTGGTGAAGAACCTGGATGCCGAGCGCATCTATGACACCGCCATTGTCGGCAGTGGCCCGGCCGGTCTGGCCGCGGCGGTCTATGCCGCCTCCGAAGGCCTCAGCACCATCGTGCTCGACTGCCGCAGCTTCGGCGGCCAGGCGGGCGCATCTTCGCGCATCGAAAATTACCTGGGCTTTCCCACCGGCATTTCGGGCCTCGCTTTGATGGCGCGCGCCTACAACCAGGCGCAGAAATTCGGCGCCGAAGTCACCATCCCCGAAGAAGCCCAGAGCCTGGGCCCCGACCAGGATGGCGAAGACCGTTTCCATCTCAAGCTGGGCACCGGCGAGACGGTGCGGGCGCGCAGCGTCGTGATCGCCAGCGGCGCGCGCTATCGTCGGCTGCAGATCGACAATCTCTCAGAATTCGAAGGTACCTGCGTGCATTACTGGGCCAGCGCGGTGGAAACCCGCATGTGCGCGGGGCAGGAAGTGGTGCTGACCGGCGCCGGCAATTCCGCCGGCCAGGCGGTGGTGTTCCTGGCGCCCAAGGTCAAAAAGCTCTGGATGGTGGTGCGCGGCAAAAGCCTGGAAGCCACCATGTCGCAATATCTGGTGGACCGCATCCGTGGCCTGCCCAATGTCGAAGTCGTGCTGCGCACCGAAATCTGCGGCCTTGGCGGCACCGACGGCGTGCTGGACAGCGTCACCCTGAGGAAGCGCGACACCGACGAAACCAACAGCTATCCCGTCAGCCACATCTTCTCCTTCATCGGCGCCGATCCCAACACCGACTGGCTGGAAGGCTGCGGCGTGAAGCTGGACGACAAGGGCTTTGTCATCACCGGCGAAGACGGCCGCCACACGCTGGAAACCTGCCGCGACGGCGTCTTCGCGGTGGGCGATGTGCGCTGCGGCTCGGTCAAGCGCGTCGCCGCCGCCGTGGGCGAAGGCTCGACCGTTGTCTCGGCCATCCACCAGTGGCTGGCCCGCGAACGCGCAAAACTGGCACAGGCGGCCGAGTAATGGCGGACTGCACCCATCTCGACACGATTCAAAAAGTCACGCCCTCCGCCAAGGGCTGCGAGGAATGCCTCGCGCTTGGCTGGGAATGGTTTCACCTGCGCATCTGCCGCACCTGCGGCCATGTCGGCTGCTGCGACCAGTCCCGCGGCAAGCACGGCACCAGGCATTTCCACCGCACCAGGCATCCCATCATCGAAGGCTATGACCCGCCCGAAGGCTGGGGCTGGTGCTATGTGGACGAGGTGATGTTCGACCTGGGCGACAATGTCACGGCACAAATCGGCCCGCTGCCGCGTTACTACTGATTACAAGAGGTTCGATATGCACGAGAAGATTCAGGAAGGTTTCGACGTCTTCCTTCACGACGGCGAGGGTTCGGTGGGCGCGGTGCGCCAGGTGCGCAGGAGGGAGCTGGTGATCTATGTCGAGAATGCCGGCGATTTCGAAGTCCCCTTCAGCGCCATCAAGGACGCCGAAGCCGAAAAGGTGATCCTGGATTCGGCCCAGCTGCCGCCCAAGATGCTGGAAGCCATCCGCGCCCGCCGCAGGGTCGAAGATCCCAAGCTCGGGTAATTTGCCGCGCGACAGCCGCAATCCAATGGCGCACTCTGGGCTCCTGAACGGGAGCCCAAATTGCGTCTTCTCACATCCGCTTGTCTTATAGCCCTTCTCGTCACGCCCACATTCGCGGCCGATGATCTCGCGCGCCTGAAGGCCCGTGCCGCCGGCGTCAGCATCACCCGCGACGATTGGGGCATCGCCCATGTCCATGGCAAGGCCGATGCCGACGCCGTGTTCGCCATGGCCTATGCCCAGGCCGAAGACGATTTCAACCGGGTTGAAACCAACTACATCACCAACCTAGGCCGCTCGGCGGAAGCCGAAGGCGAAAAAGCCATCTGGGCCGACCTGCGCCAGAAACTGTTCCTCGATCCCGTGATGCTGAAAGCAGACTACGCCAAGAGCCCCGCCTGGCTGAAGGCGCTGATGGATGGCTGGGCCGACGGCCTGAATTTCTATCTCGCCACCCATCCCAAGACCAGGCCGCGCGTCATCTATCACTTCGAACCCTGGATGGCGCTCAGCTTCACCGAAGGCTCGATCGGCGGCGACATCGAGAGCGTGGACACAAAGGGCCTGGAAGCCTTCTACGGCAAGACTCGCGCCGCCTGGAACGCGCCGGCCGATTACGCCTTCCGCGAACCCGCCGGCTCCAACGGCATCGCCATTGCGCCCAAGGACAGCGCCAACGGCCACGCCATGTTGCTGATCAACCCGCACACGTCCTTTTTCTTCCGCAGCGAATTGCAGATGACCAGCGACGAAGGCCTGAACGCCTATGGCGCGGTGACCTGGGGCCAGCCTTTCATCTATCAGGGCTTCAATCCCCATATCGGCTTCATGCACACCACCACCAGCATGGACCGCTATGACGATTTCGCCGAAACGGTCAGCCAAAAGAACGGCAAGTGGTTCTACAAGTATGGCAGTGAAGAGCGCCCGCTGATCGTCAAGCCCATCACCGTCTTCTATCGCACCGCTGACGGCAAGATGGCCTCGCGCAGCTTCACCACCTACGCCACCCACCACGGTCCGATTGTTCGCGAAGCCGATGGCAAATGGATCGCCTTCGCCATGATGAACACGCCGATCGCGGCGCTGGAGCAAAGCTTCCTGCGCACCAAGGCGTCTGACTATGCCAGCTACATGAAAGTGGCCGAGTTGAAGGCCAACTCCTCCAACAACACCCTGTTCGCCTCCGACAAGGGCGAGATCGCGCTGCTGATGCCCCAGTTCAATCCCAAGCGCGACAACCGCTTCGACTATACCAAGCCGGTGGACGGCGCCGATCCCGCCACCGACTGGAAGGGCCTGACCGACCTTGCGGACACCCCCCACATCGTCAATCCCGCCACCGGCTGGGTCTTCAACGTCAATGACGGGGTGTGGTGGGGCGCCGGCCCCGACAGTCCCAAGCAGGCAGACTTTCCGCGCACGATGGATACGGTGGGCGAAGGCCCGCGCACCTGGCACGCGACCGAGCTTCTCACCGCCATCCACGGCCTGACCCTGGAAAGCTTCGTGTCGAAGATCGCGTTTGATTCCCACATGCCGGCCTTTGATCGCCTGATCCCGCCGCTGCTGGCCGCCTATGACGCCGCGCCGGACTCCAAACTGGCCGAACAGGTCGCGCTGCTGAAAGGCTGGGATCGCCGCTGGTCCGACCATTCGCTGGCCACTTCGCTGGCGGTATTCTGGGGCGAAGCACTGTGGGACCTCTGCGCCCCCGCCGCCAAAAGCGTCGACATAAAGGTGCTGGATTACATGATCACCCGCGCCACGCCGGGGCAGCGGCTGGAGGCGCTGCGCCAGGCCAGCGCGCGGCTGCAAAAGGATTTCGGCAACTGGCGCACCCCCTGGGGCGAGATCAACCGCTTCCAGCGCAACAATGCCGACATCACCCAGCACTTCGACGATTCCAAGCCGTCCATCCCGGTGCCGTTCGCCTCGGCGCAATGGGGCTCGCTCGCCAGCTTCGGCGCCAAACGCTATCCCGGCACGCGCCGCTATTATGGCACCAGCGGCAACAGCTTCGTCGCGGCGGTCGAGTTCGGGCCGAATGTGCGCGCCGTCGCCATCAGCGCCGGCGGCGAAAGCGGCGATCCCGCCTCGCCGCATTTCTTCGACCAGACCATCCGCTACGCCCATGGCGAATTGCGGCCTGTCTATTTCTGGCCGGAAGACCTGAAAGGCCACGTCACCGCGACCTACCATCCCGGCGAATAAGACGGCATAATTCCCGCAACGACAAAAATCGGGGGAAATGCCATGAAGAAACTGCTGATCGCCTGCGCCTTTGTCGCGCTCGCCGCGCCCGCAAGCGCACGCGATATGTGGACCAAGGATCAGGCCAACGCCTGGTACGCCAAACAGCCGTGGCTGGTCGGCAGCAACTATATCCCCGCCTCCGCCATCAACCAGCTCGAGATGTGGCAGGCCTCCACCTTCAACCCGGCCGAGATCGACAAGGAACTGGGCTGGGCCCAGGCGATGGGCATGACCACCATGCGGGTGTTCCTGCATGACGCGCTATGGGCGCAGGATGCGCCCGGCTTCAAGAAGCGCATCGACGTCTTCCTCGCCATCGCCGCCAAACATCACATCAAGCCGTTGCTGGTGCTGTTCGACAGTTGCTGGGATCCCGACCCCAAGCTGGGCCCCCAGCACCCGCCCATTCCCGGCGTGCACAATAGCGGCTGGGTCCAGGGGCCGGGCAGGGCGGCACTGGCCGATGCCGCGCAATATCCGCGGCTGGAAAGCTACGTGAAGGACATTGTCGGCAGCTTTGCCAAGGATGATCGCATCCTGGGCTGGGACGTGTGGAACGAACCCGACAATGCCGGCGGCGGCAGCTATGGCGACGACAGCCAGGCCCGCTTCGACCATGTCGCCTATCTGCTGCCGCGCGTGTTCGACTGGGCGCGCACCGCCAATCCGTTACAACCGCTGACCAGCGGCATCTGGCACCACAACAACTGGGACAAGCTGGACACGCTGAACGCGGTGGAAAAGACCCAGCTCACCCAGTCCGACATCATCAGCTTCCACGATTACAGCTGGCCGGAAACTTTCGAGGCGCGGGCCACATCACTCGCCGTATACGGCCGCCCCATCCTCTGCACCGAATACATGGCGCGCGGCGCCGGCTCGACCTTCGACACCATTTTGCCCCTCGGCAAGAGGCTGAAGGTCGGCATGATCAACTGGGGTTTCGTCAACGGCAAGACCCAGACCGACATGCCGTGGGATTCGTGGCAGCGCCCCTACACCATGAAACCGCCGACCATCTGGTTCCACGACATCCTGCACCCCGACGGCACGCCCTACCGCGCGCGCGAGGTCGAGATCATCGAGTCGCTGGCTACTTCCAGGGAGTGACGGAGGGAATGTAATCCGTCGCGGCTTCCGCAAACTCCGAACCGAAGTCGGCCGGGCTGACGATTTCCAGATATTCCATGTCCGGCGAATAATCGAACAGGTAGTGCGTCATGCCGGGGCGCTGATGCACCACGTCGCCGGCTTCCACCAGCGTAACCTTGTCCTCATACATGAACTTGGCCCAGCCCTTGGTCATGTAGACGATCTGGAAGTCGCAGACATGATAGTGCCAGCCGGTGCCTTCCTGCGGCGGCTTGTTGGCCTTCACCAGATGGGCAATCACCTTGCCGTTGGTCGCCTTGGCGATACCCAGGTCCCGGTACAGGAAGAAATCGCGCAGGCCGCCCTGCTTGAACTCGGTGTCGTCCGGCTTGACGTGGCTGAAGCTGGTGTCGGTCTCAGGCCTGGCCATGTCGCGCTCCGTTCCCATGATGCTGCACCGCACCATTAAGCCATTAAATTGGAACAGGGACAAGAAAACAAAGCCGGATACGTATGTCCGCCGCCGGAAAGCAAAAAGCCCGCGCCCCTCAAGGGGATCGCGGGCTTTCGCAAAAACTCAACCGGCTCAGGCGCCGCGGAAATCCGCCTTGGGATCGGCCTTCAGCACATTGATGATGTAAGCCTTGTCGGCCGCCAGCAGCGCTTCCATCGACTTGCCCGAATGCTCCGCCATCGAGGCGTCGTAATCCAGGGTCACCCAGCCGGTGAAATTCTTCTCCACCAGGTATTTCTGCACCCGCGCAAAATCCACCCCACCGGCATCGCTGTCGGTCATGGCGCGGAACCAGCCATGCCCCCCGGCTTCCGGCCCCGACCGCGGCACTGCCACCTTGCGGTTGCCGCGCAGGTATCGCGGCGCGTCCTTGTAGTGGATCTCCACGATGCGCGGCCAATAGGTCTTCAAGGTCTCCATCGGGTCCACGCCGCCCAGCACCAGATGCGCCATGTCCGCCGTCATCCACACATAGTTCGGGTCCGTCTCCTTCATCAGCAGGTCGACCTCATGCTGGGTCTGCACCAGCGAATTCACGTGCGGATGCGGCGCCAGCTTGATGCCGTCCTTGATGATCTCCTTGCCGATGCGATTCAGGCTGGCGGCGCAGCGCTTGATCTGCTCGTCATTGGTGTCATAGCCGGCGGGTCGCGGCCCCATGTTCATCTTGAAATGGTTCACATAGCCGAACGGCTTGATGAAGCTGCGCGCGAACTTGACATGGTCGGCCACCGTCTTGTCCGCCTTGGCAGGATCAAAGAAGTTGCCCTCGAAATCCGGCCCGCCGCCATTGGAGCAGGTCGCCATGCGAATGTGATGGGCATCCATCAGCGCCTTCAATGCCAGCGGCTTGTCCAGATAGTTCACGACATTGTGGCGAAAGGGCTCCACTCCGGCAAAACCCAGCTTCTCGCCCGCCGCGATTGCTTCCTCGATATTGGTCCCCCAGCTGATCGCGCTATAGGCATAGCGAAAGGGCAGGGCCTTGGCGGCCGCAGGAAGGGCTCCGGCGCCCGCAAGCGCAGCAGACGTGACAAGGAAATGGCGGCGGCTAAAAGTCATGAACGGCTCCCGGGGCGATATTTTTGTTGGCCGAAGACTGACACATTGTCCGCGTCCCGCCAAATACTGAACCAAAGCCTGGCCACGGACGTAGAACAACCATGTCTCCCCTCAAGGCGATCCTCCTGGCCGGTCTTCTCGCACTCCTGTCCGCCTGCTCCCCTGTTTCCGCACTCAATCTGCTGGTGCCGCGCAGCGGCTATGATGTGTATCAGGCGCTCGCCTATGGCCCCGGCCCCCGCCACAAGCTCGATGTCTATGTCCCGCAGGGGCTCAAGGCCCCGGCGCCGGTGCTGCTGTTCTTCTATGGCGGGTCCTGGTCCACCGGCGATCGCGCCACCTATCTCGCCTTCGGTCAGGCCTTTGCCAGCAAGGGCATCGTCACCGTGGTGGCCGACTACCGGCTCTATCCGCAGGTCAAATATCCCGCCTTCGTCCAGGACGCGGCTGGCGCCCTGGCCTGGGTCCATGCCCATATCGCCGAACATGGCGGCGATCCGGCGCGCGTCTTTGTCAGCGGCCATTCCGCGGGTGCCTACAATGCCGTGATGCTGGCGTCAGAACCCAAATTCATCGAAGCAGTGGGCGGCAAGCTGGACTGGATTCGTGGTGTCATCGGCATCGCCGGTCCCTACGATTTCCTGCCGCTGACCGAGGCCCAATATATCGACATCTTCCACGGCGCCCACAACACGGACTCCATGCCGATCAACCATGTGGACGGCAAGCGTCCGCCCATGCTGCTGGCGGCGGGCGATGCCGACGCCACGGTCGGCCCCGGCAATGCCGACCGCATGGCGGCCCGGCTCAAAAGCTTCGACGACCAGGTGCAGGTGATCAGATATCCCGGCATCGGCCATATCGGCATCATCCTGTCGCTGGCGCCCGGCTTTCGCGGCCGCACCACATTGCGCCAGGACATGCTGGACTTTATCCATGCGCACTAGATGTCCCCGGAGCGCGTGAGCGCGACCAATTGAACAAAGCGCATGTCCTTCCTGACCGGCTGAAGCCGGGCCTCAAGCTGGTCTTCTGCGGCACCGCTGCGGGCCGCGTGTCCGCGGAGCGCCAGGCCTACTATGCCCACGCACAAAACAAGTTCTGGAAAACCCTGTTCGATGTCGGACTGACGCAGCGCCTGCTTGCGCCCGCCGAATACGAAATGCTGTGGGAGCTTGGCATCGGCCTCACCGACATCGCCAAGTTCACCTATGGCATGGATCACCAGTTGCCAAAGGACGCGCTGGGCGCCGACGCGGTGGCATCGCTCAAGGCGCGCATCCAAAAAGCCCGGCCCGCAATCCTCGCCTTCACCAGCCTCAATGGCGGTCGCAAGGCAATGGGCCCAAAGGCAATTGCTGGCGAACAGCCCGAAAAGCTGGGCGACACCCGCGTCTTCATCCTGCCGTCGCCGTCACCACTCGCCGCCAATCACTGGAACCTCCAGCCGTGGCGCGACCTGGCAAAAGCGGTGAAAATGCTCGGCTAGCGCCGCATCACACCGCCCAGGGTGCCGCGCACAATCGCGCGTCCCAGGGTACTGCCCATGCGCTTGCCAAGCAGCGAGCTGCCCAGATCGGCGGCCACCTGGCCCGCAACCCGGTTGACCACCGATCGCGTGACTTCGCGCGTCACCAGTTGGGCCGTGGAAAGGCGTGTGCCGCGCGGTGTGGCGGTGCCGAACAGCCCGCCCAGCATGCTGCCGATGCCGCTGAACAGGCCGCCACCGGACGCGGCCTGCTGCGGCACGGGCGCGGCGGACTGCTGCGCGCGCGCCTGCAACACCTCATAGGCGGACTCCGCATCCAGCGCCGTCTCATATTTTCCGGCACAGGGGCTGGCGGCGATCACCGCCTTGCGTTCTTCGGGCGTCACCGGCCCCAGCCGCGCCGACGGCGCGCAGATCATCGTGCGTTCCACGATCCCCGGCACGCCATTGCCTTCCAGCAGCGAGACCAGCGCCTCGCCCTTGCCCAACTCCATGATCACCCGGGCGGTATCCAGCTTCGGGTTGGGCCGGAACGTGTCGGCGGCAGTTTTCACCGCCTTCTGGTCGCGGGGGGTAAAGGCGCGCAGCGCATGCTGCACCCGGTTGCCCAGCTGGGCCAGCACCTTGTCGGGCACATCCAGCGGGCTCTGGGTGACGAAATAGATGCCCACGCCCTTGGAGCGGATCAGCCGGACCACCTGTTCAATCTTCTCCATCAGCGCCTTGGGCGCATCGGTGAACAGCAGATGGGCCTCGTCGAAAAAGAAAACCAGCTTGGGCTTTTCGGGATCGCCAACTTCCGGCATCTGCTCGAACAATTCCGACATCAGCCACAGCAGGAACGTCGCATACAGGCGCGGCGTCTGCATCAGCTTGTCGGCGCACAGCACGTTGATATAGCCGCGCCCGTCGCGATCGACCTTCATCAGGTCGGTCAGCGCCAATGCGGGCTCGCTGAAGAACTTGTCGCCGCCCTGGTTTTCCAGCACCAGCAACTGCCGCTGGATCGTGCCGATGGTTGCCTTGGAGACATTGCCATACTGGGTGGTGAACTGGTCGGCATGTTCGGCCAGGAACACCAGCATCGCGCGCAGGTCCTTCATGTCCAGCAGCAGCAGCCCCTGTTCGTCCGCGACCTTGAAGGCGATATTGAGAACGCCTTCCTGCACCTCGTTCAGGTCCATCAGCCGCGCCAGCAGCAGCGGCCCCATTTCCGAAATGGTGGCGCGCACCGGATGACCCTGTTCGCCGAACAGGTCCCAGAACATCACGGGAAAACGGTCCGGCTCATAGTCATAGCCCATGGCCTTGGCGCGTTCGACAAAAGCAGGCTTGGCCTCGCCCGCGGCCGCGATGCCCGACAGGTCGCCTTTCACATCGGCGGCGAACACCGGCACGCCGGCCTTGGAAAAACCCTCCGCCAGCACCTGCAAGCTGACGGTCTTGCCGGTGCCGGTTGCGCCCGCCACCAGGCCATGCCGATTGGCCAGCCGCAGCAGCAGATATTCATTGTCCGAAGCTTTTCCGAGAAATACGCCGTCGTTCGCCATGTCGCCCCGCAATGTACAGGCGACAAGATTGTCGGGCGAGGGGCGCTTTGTCCATCGCGACGCAAACACCGTCAAATCATGGCGACGTGCCGGCGGCCTATCCGACCCGTCGCGCCGCCATCATGCCCAGCACCAGCAGCACCAGGAAGATCACCAGGAAAATGAAAAACAGCGTCTTGGCGATGGCGATGGATGTGCCCGCAAGGCCGGTAAAGCCCAGCAGGCCGGCGACCAAACCAATGGCCAGGAAAATGAAAGCCCATTTCAGCATCGGTCGCTCCCGCGTGATCGAAATCCCCTATGGAAAGCGGTACACGGCCGGAAAGTTCCGTCCCGGGGCAAAAAAGCGTCGCGACTATGGCCGGGGCGGTTTGGGCGCCGTGGCACGGTTGGT
The DNA here is from genome assembly GCA_038324265.1 of Micropepsales bacterium. Lineage (GTDB taxonomy): Bacteria > Pseudomonadota > Alphaproteobacteria > Micropepsales > Micropepsaceae > Rhizomicrobium. The sequence goes on from JBBQHU010000012.1 coordinate 25,048, forward strand.
TTCGTGCAGCAGTTCTTCCGCGGGCTTGTTGGGCGATCCGGTGCCGGGTGCCGCAACAGGCGTCGCGGTCGCCAGCGTCCAATCCACGATCTGCGTCACCGCCGCACCCAGCGCCAGGCTCATCGCCTCGACCACCGCGGGCGTGCTGTTGACCGACGCGGTGCCGGTCTGGGTGAACAGCTTGCTGGCGACGACCTTGCGGCCGCGCCCGGTGGTCAGCTTGGCCATGATGGTGACATTGACGGTGGGAATGCCGTCGGTCACCGCGTAATGCGCCTCGAAGTTCTTGATCTCGACCAGCAGGTTGTAGTCGGCATGCAGCGCGTCTTCCTCGCGCGCCACGCCGTCGATCCGGCCCGAAGCCTCGAAACCGTCCAGCACCGCGCGCTGGATGGCGGCGGGCAGGCGGTCGGGATAGGCGGCACTGGCATAGTAATCCAGGTTGCCGGCCGGCTGGATCAGCGCGATCCGCTCGCTGTTCAGTCCACCCGGCACGTCCGGATGCATCAGCTCCAGCGACCAGTTCACCTTGGCCGCGTCGGCGGGCGCGGGCGGAAACACCGGCTGCAGCACATAGATCATGCCCGTATCGGTCGGACCGATGATGTTGCCCAGCCCGCCGCAAGCCGACAGGGTCAGCGCCGCCGCGCCGACAACCAACAGGCGCCTTGTCATCTTCGCGGCGATCATTTTGCGTCTCCCTGGCTGGAATCCTTGGGCTCGTAGCCCTTGTGGCGGTCGCCGAACAGCAGCCGGGTCGGCTGGCGGTTGAGCTGCCCCGACAACTGGTCGAGATTGCCCACCAGCCGCCGCATGTCGCCGATCAGGATGCCCAGCTGCGCCAGCCCGTCGCCGTTGATGAAGGCATCGGCATCGTCGGCCATCTTGCCGTACTTGGCGACCGTCAGATTGACGTTGGAAATGGTCGGCTTCAGCCCGTTCGTGGCATCTGTCAAATTCGCCATCGCCTTGTTGGCATTGGCGATGGTGGCATCGATATCGGAACTGCGCCGGGCGATCACCTGCGTGGTCTCGTCCAGGTTGGCCAGCACATGGGCGATGGCGCGCCGGTTATTGTCATTCAGCAAATCATTGAGCCGCGACGCCGCCACGTTCAGCTTGGCCACAACTTCGGGCGCCGACTGCTGCAGCTGCGCGAAGGTGGACTGCTTGGTGTGGATCACCGGATAGCGCTGGCCCTCCTTGGTCGTCAGCAGCGGCGCATTGGCGGTGCCGCCCGCAATCTCGACGAACGAGCCGCCGGTCAGGCCCTGGCTGTCGATCGAGGCGACACTGTCCTCGCGGATATTGAGGTTGGGCTGCACCTGCAGGGTGACGATGACGCGCTGCGGATCGGCGGGATCGAATTCCAGCGCGGTGATGCGCCCCACTTCGATGCCGTTGTAGCGGGTGATGGTGCCCTTGCCGAGGCCGGTGACCGGTCCTTTGAAATAGGCCTGGTAGTAGGCGTATTCCTGGCTGTACTGCGCGCCCGCGAGCCACAGGATGGTGACCACCAGTCCGATGACACAGGCCAGCACAAAAGTGCCGACGGCGACGTAATTGGCTTTTGTTTCCATTTAGGCGGCCCCCTCCACGGGAGATTGGTCCATTGAGGCAAGCGCCGCGCGGCCGCGCACGCCCGAAAAATAATCCTGGATCCAGGGATCCTTGTTCTTGCGCAGTTCGTCCATGGTGCCGATCACCAGCTTCTTGTTCACCAGCACCGCAATGCGGTCGGTGACCGCGTGCAGGGTGTCGATGTCATGGGTGACGAGCACCACCGTCAGGCCCAGTGCCTTCTGCAACCGCCGGATCAGTTCGTCGAACTGGTTGGCCGAAATCGGGTCCAGCCCGGCGGTCGGCTCGTCCAGGAACAGAAGCTCGGGGTCCAGCGCCAGCGCGCGCGCCAGGCCGGCGCGCTTCTTCATGCCGCCGGACAGTTCGGACGGAAATTTCTCGGCCGTATCGCAGGGCAGGCCCACCATGGTCAGCTTCATCGCTGCGATCTCGTCCATCAGCTCCAGCGACATGCTGGTATATTCGCGCAAGGGCACCTGGATATTCTCCGCCACGGTCTGGGCGCTGAACAGCGCGCCTTCCTGGAACAGAACGCCCCAGCGCATTTCCAGCTTCTGCATCGCCGCGCCTTCGACATCGCCGGTTTTCTGGCCGAACACCTGGATGTCGCCTTCCAGCGGATGGATCAGCCCGATGATCGAGCGCATCAGCACCGACTTGCCGGAGCCCGATCCGCCCACCACCCCCAGCACTTCGCCGCGGCGAACGTCCAGGTCCAGATGGTCATGGATGATCTTGTCGCCGAAGCCGTTGACCAGCCCGCGCACCTTGATGACGATGTCTTCGCCCTTGTCCTGGTCCTTGTTCTTTTCCGCCATCAGATCCCCAGCACCGAGAACATGATGGAAAAGGCCGCGTCCAGCACGATCACCAGGAACACCGACTCCACCACCGAGCGGGTGGTGAGCAGGCCGACACTGGCGGCGTTGCGCTCGACCTGGAAGCCTTCGTAGCAACCGACCAGCGCGATGACGAATGCAAAGACCGGCGCCTTGATCAACCCCACCAGCAGGGTGTTGACGTTCACCGCACCTTCCAGCTGGCGCATGAAGACCGGCACGGTCATGCCAAGATCGAAATAGCACATGATGCCGCCGCCGATCAGCCCCATGATGTCGGCATAGAAGGTCAGCAGCGGCAGGGCGATCACCAAACCGATGATGCGTGGCAGCACCAGCGTATCGACGGTGTTGAGCCCCATGGTCTGCATGGCGTCAATCTCTTCATTGACGCGCATGGTGCCGATCTGGGCGGTAAAGGCGCTGCCCGAACGCCCCGCCACGATGATGGAGGTCATCAGCACGCCCATCTCGCGCAGGATGATGATTCCAAGACCGTTGACGGTAAGCTGCTGCGCCCCGAACTGCTTGAGCTGGTCCACCGCCTGGTAAGCCAGCACTACGCCGATCAGGAAGGACAGCAGCCCCACGATGGGCAGCGCATTGATGCCGGTCTCTTCCACCTGGTGGAAGATCGCCGCGACGCGCAGGTTGCGCTTGGGCATGACGATGGCTTCGCCGGTTTCCACCGTGACGCGGCCCAGATAGGCCAGGATCGAAACCCCCTGGTGGCCCGCCATGATGGTCGCGCGCCCCATTTTGTAAAGCCGGCCGCGAAAACCCTTCGGAATGCGCGAGCGCTTGGGTTCGACCTTCTGCTCCTTGTCCAGATTTTCCAGCAGCGCGCCATAGCGCTCCGGCACGTTCAGCGCGCCGCTGCCGCCCATCGCACGGCGCGTACGCAGCAGCAGCCAGGCGCCGGCGCTGTCCAGCCGCGTGACTTTGCTGGCATCGATCTCCTTGGCACCCTCGGCATCCAGCGTGCCCAGTTCGCGGTCCAGCCGCGCGCTTTCCGCAATCGTCCAGGCACCGCCCACGGCGAGCACGCCCCGGTCCAGCTTGAACCATGCGTCCGGCTCGTCGTCGGCTTCAGCTTCTATGGAGGTCATGGTTCCGCCCGCCCGCAATTGGGCCCAGCAACAATGCTTGAAAATGGGAAAAAGTTCACGCCCTCAGAATTTGTGCGTAACTTTACGATTGTGCTTGCGCGCCCTTCGAATCAGGCGTTCAATTTGTGCATGAGGTCTGGCGAGCGGTGTTGTTGCTCACGACACCGCGGTGACCCGGAAACCTCTGGCCCCTGCCGGGAACAAGGCACCAAGGCAACTTGGTGCTGCGGAAACGGAAGAGCACGGGGGGGCAGCGCAGGAGCGAAAGCAAGGGCGCTGTGACGATGGACCTGCAAGCGGCGTAATCCGCAATGCAGGCGCCAGGTACCCAAAGGCCGCAAGGCCTTTGACCGAACGGAAAAGGGCCGCAAGGCCTTTGACCGAGGTGAAGGCCGAAAGGTTTTCATCGGGATTGAGGGCCGAAAGGCGCTGATCCAAAGCCGGGCCGCGAGGCCCGGTGGAAAGGTGGACCGAAAGGTCAGGTGCCGGATACCGGGTCGAAAGACCTGCGGCCCGCAAGGGCTGCGCCGAGAGGCGGGTATCGGATGCCGGGCCGCAAGGCCTTCGCCGAAAGGCGGCGCTGCAAGGTGGGTATCGGGTGCAGCCGGCGGCCAGGACACGCAAGTGGTCTGGAAGGTCGGTGCTTCGCGAACAGTCGGACGGGTGAGTGGCTCCGCAAGGGGCGTGTCACAGAGCCGGCGCACTGATGATGCAGTGAGGCGAGCGCGAAAGTGCTCGCCTTTTCTGCTTTTAAAACCTCGAAACCGGCAGGACCGCTTTCGCGCCGTGCGGGTGCCGCTTCACACCCTTCAGCATCAGCCGCACCGCCTCGAAGTGGATCGCCACCACCACCTTCACCGTCATCAGCGGATAGCGCAGGAACATCTTCAACAGCGCCCCGTCGCTCAGCGCCCGCTTTTCGCCCGCAAAGCTGGCATTCAAAATCGGCCGCCCCGCTTCCTCTTCCAAAATCGTCACCGCCACATCCTCGCCCGGCGGGCGAATGCGAAACTGATAGCGGCAGTCGGGCGACAGGAACGGGGAGACATAAAACGCCTTGGCACAGCCATGCCGCACCAGCCGTTCGTCATCGCCGACCGGCAAGACATAGGCATGGCGCTCGTCATAGGTGTTGTGCACCTCATAGATGATCGCCTTCAGCGCGCCGTCTCCGGCATGGCAGAACCACACGCTCAGCGGATTGAAGACATAGCCAAGGATGCGCGGATAACACAGCACCCGCCGCGCCCCGTCCGCCGTGATCCCCTCGCGCGCCAGGATATCATCCAGCCACACCCGCAGCGGCCGCCCGTCGCCATGATCGCGGTCATGAAAGCTGAACAGCCCGAAGCGATTGTGCGCGAACAACCGCAGCCCCAGCCCCGGCAGCTCATCCAGGTCCAGCAAAGTCGCAAAGACGCGGTACTTGAACCGGTGATGCCGGGGCGTCAGCCGCCGATGCATCACCCATCCCTCATAAATGGCAGACTTGTTTGCGCAAGAGGGGCTCATGTGCCTATTACGGCCCAAAAGCCCCGCGGATCAAATGATCCACCGGGGTTCCCGCCCCGTAGAACCCGCTATGTTGGCTCATGTCGCAACCGCCGCTATTCCTGCCTTTCGCCCGGTTTTGCGCCGGCGCCCGCTCCGGTTCAAGGCCATGATCGGCCAGCCCGGCCCTGCGGAACTCAACGCCCTGCTGGCGCAGGTGGCGGCCACCCGTGATCGCGCCGCCTTTGCCGCCCTGTTTGCCCACTTCGCCCCCCGCATCAAATCCTACCTGATGCGCCAGGGCGCGCGCCCCGCCCAGGCCGAGGACCTGGCCCAGGAGGCCATGCTCAACCTGTGGCGCAAGGCGCACCTGTTCGACGCCTCCAAGGCCTCCGCCGGCACCTGGCTGTTCACCATCGCCCGCAACCTGCGCATTGACGCCCTGCGCCGCGAAAAGCGCCCGGAACTCGACGCCGCCGATTTCGCGCCCGAGCCCGAACCCGATCCCGGCGACAGCATGGCAATGGCCAAAAGCGAACAGCGCCTGCGCGGCGCCCTGAAGATCCTGCCCCCCGACCAGATGCGGATCGTGGAACTGTCCTTCTTTGCCGACAAGCCGCACAGCCAGATCGCTGCCGAGCTCGACATCCCGCTGGGCACCGTCAAGTCGCGTTTGCGCTTGGCCATGTCCCGCCTGCGCGCCGCGCTGGGAGAAATGCCATGAGGCACCACCCGGCCGACGACCTGCTGCTGGCCTACGCCACCGGCACCTGCGATGAAGCCATCGGCCTGGTCATCGCCACCCATCTGGCCTTCTGTGCGGTCTGCCGCCAAAGCGTTTCGCTGATGGAAGAGATTGGCGGCAGCCTGCTCGAAGACCTGCCGCCCGCACCGCTGGCCCAAACCGCCTTTGCCGACACCATGGCACGTCTGGAAAACGCCACGCCCTATGCCCGCCCGGTTCGCACACCGTCGCGCGACGGCACGCCCGAACCGCTGCGCAGCTATCTCGGCGGCGATCTCTCCGCCGTCCGTTGGCGGCGCATGGGCCCGCGTCTCGCCTATCTGCCGCTGTTCCGCCGTGGCGGCACCCGCGTCAAGCTTCTGCGCGGCGCCCCCGGCACCGAAGTCGGCGGCCATTCCCATCGCGGCATGGAATTCACCCTGGTCCTGAAGGGCGGCTTCACCGACGCCACCGGCAACTACGGCCCCGGCGACCTGCAGGTGGCCGACAGCAGCCTCAGCCACAGCCCCGTCGCCGATGCAGGCGAGGATTGCATCAACCTGGCCGTCACCACCGCCTCGCTGAAGTTCGAAAACTTCATCCAAAAGATTGCGGGACCGCTGTTCGGCTTTTAGCCACACCCCACTTGTCATGGCCCGGCTTGCCCGGGCCATCCAGAGCAACAAGCGCCCGCGTATGTGACTCTGGATGGCCCATTGAAGCGGCGAGTGATAGATTGCGCTCATGGAAAAAATCCGCCTCGGCGATACCGGCCTCTCCGTCTCGCGCATCTGCCTCGGCACCATGACCTATGGCACGCCCAAGTGGCGCGACTGGGTGCTGGACGAAGCCGCCAGCCGCCCCTTCATCCAGCGCGCCCTGGAAGCAGGGATCAATTTCTTCGACACCGCAGACGTCTATTCCGATGGCGTGAGCGAACAGGTTGTGGGCAAGGCGCTGCGTGACTTCACCGACCGGCGCGAGGATTACGTGCTGGCGACCAAGGTGTTCTTCCCGGTGGCCGGCAAGCCCGGCGGCCTGTCGCGCAAGCACATAATGCACGCCATCGACGACAGCCTGACGCGGCTGGGCACCGATTATGTCGACCTTTACCAGATCCACCGCTTCGACAATGCCACGCCGATCGAGGAAACTATCGAAGCGCTGCACGATATCGTGAAGTCCGGCAAGGTGCGCTACATCGGCGCCTCGTCCATGTTCGCCTGGCAGTTCGCCAAATATCTCGCCACCGCCGACCAGATGGGCGCGACCAGGTTCGTCTCCATGCAGAATTTCTACAACCTGGTGTACCGCGAGGAAGAGCGCGAGATGCTGCCCCTCTGCCGCGACGCCGGCATCGGCGTCATCCCGTGGAGCCCGCTGTCGCGCGGCTTCCTGGGCCGCAGCGCTGCCAGCGCCCTCGACAAGCAATCCACCCGCGCCAAAAGCGACAAGGTGCTGGACATGGATTTCGACGACAATGACGTCGAGATTTTGAAGCGTGTCGAAGAGACCGCCAAGAAACACGGCAAGGCCAACGCCCAGATCGCCATCGCCTGGCTGCTGCACAAGGGCATCACCGCCCCCATCATCGGCGCCTCCAAGATGACCCACCTCGAAGACGCCATCGCCGCCGCCGAAATCAAGCTGACCGACGACGAGATCGCCTATCTGGAAGCGCCCTACAGGCCGAAGGCGGTCGCGGGAAATTTGCGCTAGTGGCCGAGTACCCAAATGTCATGGCCCGCAAATGCGGGCCACCCAGGTGACGCCAGCGTTTTTCTTTCAGATGTCGTTTAGATTTCACCTGGATGGCCCGCTCTCCGGCGGGCCAGGACAATGAATGGCCGGGGAAACAAACAAAAAGGGCGCCCCACCGGAGCGCCCTTTTTCATTTCATGTCAGCCAGCCTTACAGCGGCCACCAGTCCAGCTGGTTCTTGTAGTCCGCGTCCGACGCCGTCTGCTGCCAGCCGCCGCCCAGCGCATTGTAGAGCGACAGGTTGGCTTCCAGCCGCGCCAGCTTGGTCTGCACCAGGCCGTCCTGCGCGGTGAACAGGCTCTGCTGGTTCTGCAGCAGGGTCAGGATGTCGATGGTGCCTTCGCGGTACTGCAGTTCGGAGATGCGGAAGGCTTCCGCGCTGGCCTTGGTCTGCACATTGATGAAGCCCAGCTGGTCGGTGGTGGACCGCACCAGGTCCAGCGCCACTTCCACGTCCTGGAAGGCGTTGAACACGGTCTTGCGATAGTTGGCGATCAGTTCCTGCTGATAGGCCTGCGCCAGGTCGTTCTGGGCATGAATGCGGCCACCGTCAAAGATGGTCTGCAGGATGGACGCGCCGATCGACCAGGCAAAGGTCGCCGGGTTGAACAGGTTGGACAGCGCCGCCACCGGGCCATAACCGGCGCTGCCGGTCAGGCCGAGCGACGGGAAATAAAGGCTGCGGGCATAATCCACATTGGCGTGCGCCGCATAAAGCTGGGCTTCGGCCTGCGCCACGGACGGATTGCGCAGCAGCATTTCCGACGGCAGGCCCGGCTGCACCACGGGCGACACCAGGCCGTCCAGGTTCTGGGCGCGCACGTCATAGCCTTCGGGCGAACGGCCCAGCAGGATCGCCAGCGAATAGCGGGCCTGCTTTTCCTGCTGCAGCAATCCCGGCAGGCGCGATTCCTGCTGCGCCACGATGGCCTGCTGTTCGGCCAGGTCCAGGTTCGACGAAACGCCCGACTGCACCTTGGCCTGGGTGATGCTCAGGATGCGCCGCGCGGCCGAAACGTTTTCCTTGTTGATGGCGATGCGTTCGCGCAGCGACAGGATGGTGAAATAGGTATCCGCCACCTGGGACGAGATCGAAATCCCGGTCACGGCTGCGGCATAGCGCTGGGCCCGCAGGTCTTCGCGCGACGCGCGCAGGTTCAGATACTGGGTGCCGAAGAAGCCCTGCTGGTAGCTGGCGGTCAGGCCGGCGGTGAAGCGGTTGCTGGCGCGCGGGATGGCGTTGTTGGCGCCGACGCGGGTCTCGCCGATGCTGCCGCCCAGGGTGGGGAACAGGGCCGACAAGGCGATGCCGTCATTGGCCTCGGCCTGCAGCACGCGGGCCGCGGCAATGGCGACGTCCAGATTTTCCTTCTGGGCGGTTTCTTCCAGCGGCGCCAGCTCGTCCGAGCCGAAGCTGGTCCACCAGCCCGCCTGGGGCCAGACCGGGGCGTTCTTGTCCATGGGGGCGGTGAAGCCGGCGGGAACGTCGCCGGGACGGTCCAGGGGCGTGGGATTGGCGGTACAGGCAGCCAGGCTGGCCGCAAGGACAGTGGCGCTCACACCACGATAGAGGGCGCCACGAAAAAAGGCGGCACGAATCAAGGACTTCATAGAACTCTCTTTGCCTAAAATGGGCGGCCCCCAAGCCGCTGCGGATAATACCGTTCAGGTGTTAAGGCTCTGTTTGGCCTTATCTCGCGCCAAATATGGCGTTCGCGGGGCCAGAGGCAAGGCCCCACCGCTGTAAAGCTTTGTCGCGTGGCAGGAAAAGCGCGACTTTTGCGATGAGTGCAGGGGGAAAGAGTAAAAATGAACGGCCGGACTGCTACAGTGGGGGGCACCCAAGCCGGTCCGCCCCGCCTTGCGTCCGAGCGCGCTCTGCCTTTGCTGGAAAAACACCCGGTTTTGAACCGCGAGGATGCAAGGCAGTAAAAATGAACGGCCGAACTGATGGCTTACAGTGGGGGGCACCCAAGCCGGTCCGGCCGTTCTTGTGGCTGTATCCCTAAGGTGGAGCGCCGAACGGACCTTGGCCGATGGGAAGCTTCCTCCCCACCGCACCGTCCGCAAACCCCCTGAACAGGCCAAATTGTAACGGTCTGTCGTCCCATGCCGTGTGGCGCAAGCCGGTGAAACAATTCTTCGTGACAGCCGGTCAGCAGCAGGTTGTTGCCGATGTCAGCTACTTCTTGAGTTCCGGCCGCTCGCCCAAGTTCGCGGCGCACGTAGCATTCGCGTGTCCACTGGACACGCTCACGCGCTAGCGCGCGCCGCTCCTTAACCCAAATGCCACCACATGGGCATCATGCGTCACCACGAACACTTTGCCCTGCGCCACCACCGGCTCGCTGAAATGCACCCAGTCGGTCAGCATCTTGCCGCTGTCCCACAGTTTCTTGCCGCTCACCGCGTCATAGGCATACAGCACCATGTTCGATACCGGGGTCGAGCGCAGCACCGCGCTGACCGGGTAGGGCATGCGCGGATCGCCCGGCTTGGCGCCGTTCTGCATCGCCTGGCCGCCCGTGGACAGCGCATAGACCACGCCATTCGCCACCACCGGCGGATCGGGCATGATCATGTCGTTCGACGTCCACAGCGGCACCGCCGAAATCTTGCCGCCGTCATTCTTCACTTCGAACGCCATGACGCGGCCATTGGGCGTCTCGCCATTGCGCATCGGGAACACCGGCGACTCCTTCGACGGCTCGCCATACATCGGCACATACAGGAAGCGCCGCCCGCCGCTTTCATAGGTCGTGATCGCGCCCCACACGCCGCGGCCGGGATCGGTGCCGGTCTTGGCGTCGTTGCCCAGGTGCGGGGATTCCCACAGCGGCGTGGAATGATCGGCGCCGCCCGGCTTGGCCGTGTCCAGGATGCGCAGCACGCTTTCCTTCTGCGACACCGCCAGCAAGGTCTTGCCCGCGAATTCAAACACCACTGGCGAGGCCGAGCCCGACAAATCGTGCTGCAGGTTGTCGCGCCACACCTTGGGCGTGAAGCTGTCCATCAGCCGCGTCGCCTGGGGGGCGATTTTCAGCACGCTTTCGCTGAAGTCGCCCGCCGCCGGATCCACCAGCCCGTTGCTGGTCTCCACGAACACGCTGCCCGGACCCTTGACGGCGCCGCCGCGCCCCCACGGCGCCGCCGGCCGCGCGCCGCTGGTATAGAAGCGCGTCACTTTCGGGTTGGCGAGATCGCTGACGTCCGCCGCCTGCACTGCGCTGGCGTCCAGCATGGGGCCGGACGGCGTGCGCCGCAGGCCGGAGCGCGCCGCCGAGAACATCGGCGAGTTCTTGTCCGACACCTCGCCGCAGGCACGGCCCGACGGCGAATAGATCACATCGTCAATCAGGTTCAGGCTCCAGGCGCGGGCAAACGGCGCCACGAATTCCACCGGCTTCATCTTCTCCGCCCCGTCCAGCAGTGACACCGCGCGCAGCTTGCCGTCGCTAGGGATGAAGAAGACCAGCCCGCGCGCCTTGTCGATCGTCGGCGTCGCATTGGGCGTATCGGCGCACAGCCAGGTGCGCGGCTTCTTCGCCTTGTCCTCATTGGGGAAGCTCTTCTCCCACAGCTTGGCGCCCGTGGAAGCGTCCAGCGCGAACAGCCGGTCATCGGCGCCGTGCACGATCAGGATGTCTTTTGTCCCCGAAGGCGTCGCCACACCCGCCACCAGCACCGGCGCGGTCACGGTCGACAGCACGAACTTGTCCACCGGCACGCCCAGCGCGGTGTTCCACACCGGCTTCAGCTTGCCGACATTCTTGGCGCTCAAGGTCGTCTCCGCGCGGTTCCAGCCCGTGCGCTCCTGGTCATAGCCCCAGGTGATCCATTCATTGACGGCCGGCGCTTCGGCCATCGTCTTGGTCCCCGCGCCGGGGTTCAGCGCCTTCAGGTCGGCATCCATCGCCGCCATCTTGGCGTCGGTGACCACGCCGCCCGCCGTCACCTGGACTTCCGGCAGGGTGCTTTCGCGCCGCACGGTGAATTTCGGGTCATGGGCGATGGTGGGAAAATGCTTTTCAAACACCGCCAGCGCGCGCGGATCATCTTCCAGCTCGCCGATGGTGGAAGTCTCGATACCAAAACCCTTGGCAGGTGCCTTGATGGGCGCCTGTGCGGAAGCGCCCACGCACACCAGCGACAGGAAAGCCGCACCGGCCAGCAACACAGAAACTTTACGCATCAAACACCTGTTCTTTTCCACCCGCCGCGCGCACGCGGCACCAGTAGCGGGCTCCATCCCGCTTTTATGGCGGAAACCTCAGGTTTGGAGGACAAATTGTCAACCGCAGACGGTCCGGGCGGCCTTTTACCGCGGCGCACCAGATTGCCACGCATGCACCGCCTTCAGCGGCAGCGCGAAATTCAGCACATTAAAGAACAGCCCGTCCCGGATCACCACCGCCGTCAAAATCTCGAACGCCAGCGCCAGCGCAATCACATACCGCGTCCGCACCCGCCAGGCGATCACGAACCCCGTGCACATCATCGCCAGGTCCGAGACGCTGTTGAGGATGCTGTCCCCCACATACCCCGCCGCCAGCGCTTGGCGGCGATAGGCTTCGATCACCATCGGCGAGTTCTCCGCCATCTCCCATGTGATCTCCACTCCCATCGCGATCAGCAGCCGCATCGGCACCGGCAGCCCCGGCGCGATCCATTTCAGCAGCCCATAAAAAATGAACCCGTGAATGATGTGCGAAAAGCTGTACCAGTCGGTCAGCTCCTGGCTCATGTTCACGCTGAACGCATGCCCCTCCCACAGCCGCACCACCCCATCGGCCGCGATCCACGACCGCCCCAGCAGGTGCAGCCCCGTGACATGCACCACCACCAGCAGCGCCGCCGCCACCGCGAAAGGACCAACGAACCGCTTCATGCTCTCAACCATCTTGTCGCCCCGCAATGCCCGAACTAACGTGCCGCGCCATAACTAACAGAAGGCGCATCCCATGCACCCACGCCACGCCGTCGCCGTCACGGCCTGCCTTCTGGCCGCACCGGCCCACGCCGCCATCACCACCCAGCCCTGGGGCAAAACCGCCGACGATGGCCGCGCCGCCAACCTCTACACCCTCACCAACGCCCACGGCATGAAGGTCCGCATCACCAACTATGGCGGCGACATCGTATCCATCGAGGTACCGGGCCCCAAGCCCACCAGTGTCGCCCAGGGCTTTGACAGCCTCGCCGATTACACCAGCGCCGATTACCTCGACAACCACGGCCATTACGGCGCCATCGTCGGCCGCTTCGCCAACCGCATCCGCGGCGCCTCCGTCACCCTCGACGGCAGGAAATACGCGCTCGAGCCCGACAAGAATGGCGACATGGACCAGGGCGGCAGCATGGCCTGGTTCCGCCAGGTCTTCTCCGCCAGGGTAAAGGGCAACAGTCTTATCCTCACCCACACCGATCCCGACGGCTTCATGGGCTTCCCCGGCACGGTCAAGGCGACCATCACCTATACCCTGACCGACAACGACGCCCTGCGCATCGACGACCGCGCCACCACAGACAAAAAGACCGTGATCAACCTGATCAACCATTCCTACTTCAACATGGCCGGAGAAGCGGCGGGCGCAATCGACCACCAGACCCTGCAGCTCTTCGCCCACGCCTACACGCCGATCGACACCCACTCCATTCCCACCGGCGAGATCCGCGCCGTCGCCGGCACCGATTTCGATTTCACCACGCCGACCGTGCTTGGCCCGCGCCTCAATTCCGCCGACCCCCAGATCGCCGCCAAGAAAGGCATCGACCACAATTTCGTGATCGACGGCACCCCCGGCGCCCTGCGCATCGCCGCCCGCCTCACCGATCCCTCCTCGGGCCGCCGCCTGGAGGTCTGGACCACCCAGCCGGGCGTGCAGGTCTATAGCGGCAACTCCGTGCGCCCCGTGGTCGCCAAGGCCAGGGGCTATGTCCCCCACGGTTCCATCTCGTTCCAGACCCAGCACTATCCGGACTCCCCCAACCACCCGAACTTCCCCACCACCGAACTGGCGCCCGGACAGGTGTTCCACGAGGTGACGGAGTTTCGCTTTTCCACCGCACCGTAAGAAGAGCCATGAAACGAGAACTGCATCCCAATGTGAAGGTGAAGCGCGGCGCGCACGGGCTGGGGCTTTTTGCCACCGGCCCGATCAAGAAGGGCGAGGTCGTCGCCGAATATTGGGGTCCGATCATCACCGACGAACAGGTCCAGAAGAGCCACGGCCGCTACTTCTTCGAGCTCGAGAACGACATGGCCATCGACGGCAGCCCCCGCGCCAATGTCGCGCGCTACATCAACCATTCCTGCGCCCCCAACTGCGAGCCCATCGCGGACGAAAAAGCCCAGCGCGTCTTCATCAAGGCCCGCCGCAACATCAAGCCGGGCGAGGAATTCGGCTACGACTATGGCCGCGAATACTGGGACACCTATATCAAGCCCATCGGCTGCCGCTGCGGCTGCGGCGGCAAGGGGCCGAAGCGGTGGCGGTGAGAGGCGGTGAGGTATGGCCAAGGCTAGTCTGCCACGGCACAAACTCCCCGCAGGCCCAGCGCTAAACCCACTCCCCAACCCCCCGAAATTTTCTGGGCGTTGATCGAAGTTCGCCTCTTGCATCGCCGCGAATCGCTTTAATATCCCACCCAGACCGGATGTGCTTCTCACGTCGCGGTCTTCGTCGCCTCGTTTCACCGTCGCCTGTTGGGTGCGCATGCAGCGTTACCGAGGGCGCGGATATCGGTTCGGTTCCGGCATCAATTGGTGCGTCAGGTTCAGGATCGCCAACGAAAGGAGAAAGCGAAATGCTCGATAAGCGAAATCAGGGTCGAGCCATTAGCTTTTGTGACGGAGGCCGGGCGGGCGGGGACGCGTTTCCCGTCCAGGTTGCGTCTCGTTCACGGTTTGTTCTCGAGGTCGGGGGCCAGGTTCGGGTCAAAATCGCGAGGTTTTTCACCGGCATTTCGGTGGGAATGATGATTTGGGCTTCGGTGAGTGTCTCATCGCAAGTTTCGGTTGATCGTCGCCTCGTTTCACCGTCCCCTGTTGGGTGCGCATGCAGCGTTACCGAGGGCGCGGATATCGGTTCGGTTCCGGCATCAATTGGTGCGTCAGGTTCAGGATCGCCCAGCGAAATGGCCCCCAGGGAGCTTGTACCTGGTACTTGGGGGAGGAAGCTGTGAGGCGATTGCCGAATTCTTTATCCCAAGCAAGTCTGAAACAGGTTTGGTCTCACAGTCGAGATGCAAACCCGGGAAAAGCAGCGGCCCCTGGAATTGATCAGGTCGCGGCCTCAACCTTCTCGGCAAACCTTGTTGGCCACATCACCAACATCAGATTTGAAGTCGCAAATGGTGCATACAAATTTAGCCCTTTGCGCATCGCCGTGGTTCCAAAACCTTCAGGCGGAAACCGCATAATCGCGGTTCCCACAGTAAAAGACCGTTTTCTTCAGCGTGCCCTTTTGCGCCATCTGGAAAATGACCCTCAGTTTTCAGCCGGCTCCGACGTCAGTTATGGCTTTGCAAAAAAGCGAACCCTTCAGGACGCGCAAAAACGAGCACTTGAACTGCGGCAACAGTATCCGTGGGTTTTGCAAGCAGACATCGTGAAATTCTTTGACCAAATACAACGCTCAGACGTGAAGGCGCTTGTCACTAAGCGTGTCAGGTCGAAGAGCATAGCGGAGCTTTTGAATGGTGCCGTTGATTGTGAATTGGATAGCTCGAGCGGAAGTTTGACCGCGATCGCGTCCGCCAGCGGAATTGTGAAAGGAAGGGGGCTCAGGCAAGGCATGCCTGTATCGCCGATGCTTTCTAATTTGTTGTTGAAAGGCTTCGACAATGAATTAACGAAGAGTGGGATCGCTGCCATTCGATATGCAGATGATATCGCCATCTTCGGTTACACGAAGAATGAGTGCAAAGATCATCTGGAAAAAGTTCTAGGTCTGCTTGCTAGTTTAGGGCTTTCCATTCCTGGGCTGGGTCCTGAAAGCAAAACTAAGATACTCGGACCAACTGATGTGCTGCAATTTCTCGGCATCGAAATTAGGAAGGTGGCTGAGGGGTATGCATTCTTTCCACCAGATAAAAAAATTATCGCAATCAAAACTGAGATGGCCGATCTGTGCACTCAGCTTTCCTGTACTACTGAACGGCGAAATGTTGGTCAGCTAGTTCGCGTTTTGGAATCCTTCGTCATGGGGCACGTTGCGTCGATGGCTGTTCTAGAAGATGGGGGCTTGTTTCAAGAAAAACTGATGCAGGAAAAGCAGCGATGCCTCAGGAATCTTATGATTGAGATACTAGGGCAGCCGATAGTTACTAAGCTAAGCAAAAATCAGACTGCGATCTTGGGGCTGAATCCGTTTGAATAAGTAAATATGGCTGATAGTTTCGCCCGGCGCCTCGCTTAAGCTCGGCGCGTTCGTCTCTCTCGCATGTCCACTGGACATGCTCGTGCGGCTTCGCCGCACCGTTCCTCACCCACTCGCATACGGATTGTCATGAAACCCCGCCACCGGCCTGAGCGGGATCGGCAGCGCCGGGTTCGCCCCGATATACAGCTCCAGCGTCATCTGGTTGGTGTCCTTGTCCCACACCATCTGCGGCGCGACCCCGCCGGGCTTGCGAAAAGTCTTGCCGTCGAAATCGAAACTGCGCGGCTTCACCTCGCTCCAGCCATTGGCCAGGTCGGCGGCCAGCCGGTCGTGCAGCGCATTGATCCGTTCGCGGTTGCCGGTGACATAGGTGACGTCCGGCGCGCTCACCCGCACCAGCCCGCTGGGCAGGATCTCCACCCGCGCCGCCACGATGGTGCCGCCGGTCTCGGCCCCGCCTTCCCACTTGCCCACCGGCGGCGCCGGCTTGGAACAGGCCACCAGCACAACCAGCGGCATCAGCATCAGGATCCTGCGCATGGCGACTCACCCTTCGGACGCGCAATAATATAACCTATCCGCAGGTCTGTGGCCCGTTATGCGCCCCGCGCCCTTGCCCGGCCCCGGCACGGTTGTTATCCACCGCCGTCTCCAACGAAAGCCGCCCCATGCCCCTGCCCAAGGACTTCCTCAGCCACTCCCTCGGCCGCATCAAGCCGTCGCCCACCATCGCGGTGACGACCAAGGCGCGCGAGCTCAAGGCCGCCGGCATGGACGTGATCGGTCTGGGCGCGGGCGAGCCCGACTTCGACACCCCCCAGAACATCAAGGACGCGGCGATCAAGGCCATCAATGACGGCCAGACCAAGTACACCGCCGTGGAAGGCATCCCCGAACTGCGCGCCGCCATCGCCGCCAAGTTCAAGCGCGAGAACAACCTCGACTACAAGCCGTCGCAGACTTTCGTCTCGCCGGGCGGCAAGACCATTCTCTTCAACGCACTTATGGCGACTATAAATCCAGATGATCAGGTGATCGTGCCCGCGCCCTATTGGGTGTCGTACCCCGACATCGTGCGCTTGGGCGGCGGCGATCCGGTGGTGGTGGAATGTGCGCTGGAAGACGGCTTCCGCCTGACCCCGGAAAAGCTGGACGCGGCGATCACGCCCAAGACCAAGTGGCTGATCTTCAACCAGCCCTCCAACCCGACCGGCGCCTGCTATACGCGTGATCAACTCAAGGCCTTAACAGACGTCCTGATGAAGCATCCCCATGTCTGGGTGCTGACCGACGACATGTACGAGCATCTCGTCTATGGCGGCTTCAAGTACACCACCATCCTGGAAGTCGAACCCGGCCTCTACGACCGCACCCTCACCATGAACGGCGTGTCCAAGGCGTATGCCATGACCGGCTGGCGCATCGGCTACTGCGCCGGTCCCGAAGACCTGATCAAGGCGATGGCCAAGCTGCAGAGCCAGTCCGCCACCAACGCCACCTCCATCTCGCAATGGGCTGCGGTGGAAGCCCTCAACGGCACCCAGGATTTCATCCCGAAATTCCAGGCGATCTTCGAGGAACGCCGCGACCTGGTGGTCTCCATGCTGAACCAGGCCACCGGCATCGAATGTCCCAAGCCGGAAGGTGCGTTCTACGTCTACCCCTCGATCCGCAAGCTGGTCGGCAAGACCACACCTAAAGGCAAGAAGATCGAGACCGACGAAGACTTCGCCACCGCTTTGCTGGAAGACACCGGCGTCGCCGTCGTCCACGGCGCCGCCTTCGGCATGTCCCCCTTCTTCCGCATCTCCTACGCCACCTCGAACAAGGCGCTGGAAGAGGCCTGCAAGCGCATCCAGACCTTCTGCAATTCGCTGACGTAAGGGTTTCGTTTACCAACCCGTAAACGCCGCCTTAAACCGGGTCTGGCAAGATCGGGCCATGCGCTATGGTCCGATCATCATCGGCCTGTTCTTCGCTTGCGCGACGAACGCAAAGGCACTGGACATTGCCGATGGTCTGACCATCAGCGGCTATGGCGATGTGCGCATCGTGGCGCCCACCGACCAGTCGGGCTGGCTCGATGGCGGCCTGGGCAAGTTTCGCTACGGCGACCGCAATGTCCGGGCCCGTTTTGCCGAAGCCGTGCTGCAGGCGACCTGGCAGATCGATGACGGCCTTGCCGCCGTCAGCGTGCTGCGCGCCGAACCGCGTGACCGCAATGTGGTGGATGCGCTGGAGACCTACCTGCGCTATGCGCCCGCCAGCACCGGCGACCTGTCCTGGTCCGTGAAGGCCGGCGCATTCTTTCCCACCATCAGCCTCGAGAATGATGATCTGGGCTGGGCCAGCCCCTACACGCTCACCCCGTCGGCCATCAACAGTTGGATCGGCGACGAGCTGCGCACCATCGGCAGCGAAGCCGGTCTGGACTGGCAGACCGCATACGGCACCTGGTCGCTGTTGGCCGCCGTCACCTGCTGCAACGACGAGGCCGGAATCCTGATGGCGGGCCATGGCTGGACCTTGGGCGACCGCCCCACGGGACTGTTCGAGCGGGTGCGCCTGCCGGTCGCCACCCAGGCGCTGTTTCGCAGCCCCCTCTACGCCAACACCGGCCTGTTCGACGAGATAGACGGCCGCCCCGGCTGGTATGCCGGTGGCGGCTGGCAGATGGACGGCCTCAAGATCACGGTGCTGCGCTACGACAACCAGGGCGATCCCTATGACAGGACCGCCCGCGACACCGCCTGGGACACCCGCTTCTGGAGCCTGGGCGCACGAACACGGCTCTTCGGCATCAACCTGATCGCCCAGGCCCTGCGCGGCGACACGGTGGTGGCGACACGAGCTTTCGTCAGCCACACGAAATTCCAGTCTGCCTTTGCGCTGGCCAGCTATGACTGGGACGATTTTCGCTTCAGCGCCCGCGAGGATGTCTTCGCCACCCGCCGCGCCAATGCCGCAAATGCCATCTGGTCGGAAGACGGCGATGCCTTCACCGCCGCCATCTCCTATGCCCCGCGCGACTGGCTGCGCCTGACGGGCGAGGCGATCGTCCTGAACAGCCGCCGCGGCGAATATGTCCCCGCCGGGCTCGGTTTGAACCGCACCGATACCCAGTTCCAGTTCTCGACGCGCGTCTTTTTCTGATCGCGCGCCGCCTGTCCACACCGTGGCGGAAGCATTTTTCTGAACCACGGCAAGACCCTGCCGCGAATTTCGCGCCGCTGTCTGTCCTCGTCGAATTTTTTTTGCGCTCTGTCATCATGGCGGGATGAAAAAACAGACCATCCTGCCGCCGCAAGATCCCACCGAAACCCTGCTCCTCGACCTGATCGCCGATTGCCAGGCCATCATTCGCCAGAATGTGCTGCCCGGACTGGCCGATGCGGGTGAGGCGCACAACCGCCGCCTCTACATCCACTCCGTCGCCGACATGGTGGGCAGCGCCGTCAAGCTCAGCGACGCCATCGGCCGCCTGCGCGGCGTTGTCCCCGCGCCCGAAATGCACCAGCGCATCACCGTGGAACGTATCCAGCGCCTCTCCCCGCCCAAGGGGGAGGGGGGGTGACCCAATTCATCAAAACGAATAATCGCCAAGTCGTTGGAATGACGCCCAGACGCCGCCGCGGCGGCCAGCCCGGAAACCACAATGCCGCCAAGCCTCTCCCCACCTTGTCCCGCAAGGTCCGCGACCTGAAACGGCGCATCCGGGCGGCCCTGAAGGCGGTGCCCTGGTAGGCTTGCCTGTGTATGAGTGTTACCATACACTAAGACAATCATGCTGGACAGCCTCACCCTCCAGAACAACGGCATTCCCATCTATGTCCAGTTGCGCGAGCAGATCCTGGGCCTGATCGGGCGCGGCGTTCTCAAGCCCGGCACCCAGCTTCCCACCATGCGCCAGGTGGCGGTGGCCCTGAAGATCGACCTCAACACCGTCCAGCGCGCCTATGCCGAACTGGAACAGGGCGGCGTACTGGCCAAGCAGCGCGGCGTCGGCACCTTCGTCACCGACACGCCCCCGCCGCCGCGCAACACCCGCCGCGCCGTCCAGGACTTCGCCTTCCAGGTCGCCGCCCAGGCAAAAGGCCAGGGCATCGCCTTGGACCAGCTGGCCGAAATTCTCGCGAAAATGGCGGATCGCGCGTCATGAACGACCAATTCGCCGCGCTTCTCACCGACAAGGTCCGCTTCATCGTCCTGTTCCTGCTGCTGTACGGCGCCTGGCGCCTGATCGTGGCGCGACTGCGCAAAGGCGCAAAACAATCGACCGCCGCATCACCCTGGGCCCGTCCGCCCACCATCGTCCGCCATGCCGCTGCAGCAGAAAGCCTGGGCCTTACATCGCTGGATTCCTCGTCCAATTCGTCCTTGCCCCATTCTTCAACGGAGGTTCACATGAATCCCATCAGTGCCGTCGTCTTCATCATTTTCCTCGGCGGCGCAGTGCTCGCCCGCATCGCCGAGATGCCGATCTGGATCACCATCGTGCTGGCCCTGATCGGCATCTTCCTGGGCTATTCCATCAAGATGGCCAAGCAATGGGAACGCGCGGTGGTGCTGCGGCTGGGCAAGCTGCACGCCGTCAAGGGGCCGGGCCTGTTCATCCTCATCCCCATCCTGGATGCGGTAACGGCCTGGATCGACCAGCGAATCCGCACCACCGAGGTCAATGCCGAACAGGCGCTGACCAAGGACACCGTGCCGGTGAATGTCGATGCCATTGTCTTCTGGATGGTGCATGACGCCGAACGCGCCGCGCTGGAAATCACCGACTATGTCAGCGCCGTGCAGCGTGTGGCCCAAACGAGCCTGCGCGAGATGATCGGCTCCTCGGTGCTCTCCGAATTGCTGAGCGACCGCAAGACCGCCGATGCCGAGCTCAAGCTGGTGATCGGCGCCAAGACGGCGGAATGGGGCGTCACCGTCAACTCGGTGGAAATCCGCGACGTCGCCATCCCCGCCAACCTGCAGGACGCCATGAGCCGCCAGGCCCAGGCCGAGCGCGAAAAACAGGCCCGCGTCATCCTGGGTTCGGCGGAAGAGGAAGTGGCGCAGAAATTCGTCAACGCCGCCAAGCTCTATGCCACCAGCCCGGAGGCGCTGCAGCTGCGCGCCATGAACATCATCTATGAAACCACCAAGGAGCGTGGCGCCACCATCCTGATGCCGACCGCCATGGTGGACGCGATGAATCCCGGCGCCGCGGCCTTCGCCCTCAACATGGCCAAGAACGACGTCGCGCAACAGGCCGTGCTGCCCAAGGAGAGCTGATGCGCTTCAAGGGAACTCCTAGATGACGCGCTCGACCTTGCCGTCCAGCGCCATCAGATAGAATTCGGACTCCAGGTCGGGATGGGTCTTGGCCAGCTTGGCCTTGACCTCTTCCATCACCTGCTTGTGCTGCACCGTCTCGGCGGCGTGCTCGCCTTGATAATTCTTGCCGAACGCCACCTTGTAGGCGCCGCAGTCGCGGTGATCGACCACGACCACCTTGTGAATATGGTGCAGCGTCTTTGCGATGCCGACATGGTCCCAGAACGCCGCGTTCGATGTCGGGAACTTGTCCGACACCGCCGCCAGCGACGCGCCCGCCAGCGACACCTGGTCATAATCGTTGGTCATCTTGCGGTGATCAAAGTAACGCACCGCATCATCCACCAGCCGGTAGTCGATGCAGGTGATTGCCAGCGCCGTCACCGTGGCGGCTTTTGCCGCGCCCGGCAGTGCCGCAGCGCCCGTCGCACCCGCCAGAAGCTTGCCCAGCGCACGCCTGTCCATTTTACAATCGCACATGATATTTCCCCCGAAATAGCCCCGAATATCCATCCAGCCTACAGGCAAGCGGCCCAAAAGAAAAAGGCCGGCGGAGCAGCCTGTTAGGGCGCGCCGCCGGCCAGTTTAGCCTCGCTCAAGGGGGAAAGAGCGCGGTCTAGATGTCGCCTGCTGGGGGGAGAGAAGGCGACACAACAGAGATAATGCGCTCCGGCGGCTTTTCAATACTGCCAGTCCTTAGAACTTTTGACGGCGAAATCCCGGAACGCCGCCACGCGTTTGGACTGGCGCAAGGCGTCGGCATAGACCAGATGCACGTCAAATCCCGGCGCCGCCACATCTGGCAGAACCCGCTCCAGGCTGGGATGCTGGGCAGCGACATAGTCCGGCACCACGCCGATGCCGATGCCCGCTTCCGTCGCTTGCAAAATGCCGGTGATGTTGTTGATGCGAATGATCTTTCCCGCACCGCCCGGCTTGGCGTGCTTCTTATAGGCTTCCAGCAGCCAGTTGATGTCGCGGATTTCCGGCCCCGCCGTCTCGCCATAGACGATGATGGTGTGGTCTGCGATCGCTTCCATCGTGGTGGGCGCGGGATGCTGGGCCAGGTACGTCTTGGAGGCGTACATGTGATAATGCACCGTGAACAGCTTGCGCTGGATCAGGTCGGCCTGGACCGGCGCGCGCATGCGGATCGCAAGGTCGGCCTCGCGCTGGGCAAGGTCGAGCTCCTTGTCATCCATCACCAGGTGCAGTTCCACTTCCGGATACTGGGCCAGGAACGCGGCCAGCCGGGGCAGCAGCCAATAGGCGCCAATGCCGTGGCTGGCGGTGATCTTCAGTGTTCCGCGCGGGCTTTCATGAACATTCTTCAGCGCTTCTTCCGCCGCGGCCAGCCGCCCCAGAACGTCGGTCACCGCCGTGAACAGCAGCTCGCCTTCATCCGTCAGGGTCAGGCCGCGCGCATGGCGCTGGAACAGGGGGGTGGAAATCTCTTCTTCCAGCGCGCTGATCTGGCGGCTGACTGCCGACTGCGACAGGCCCAGGGTCTGCCCCGCATGCGTAAAGCTGCCGGCCGATGCCACAGCGTGGAAAATCCGAAGCTTGTCCCAATCCATGACTGCCCCCCCGCGCGGCATTTTCTCCATGAAAATGCGGCCAGTAAATACCTCTACACCGGCAAATCGCCGGTATGTGTCCCAGCCAGAAACCGCTCGGCTTCCAGCGCCGCCATGCAACCCATGCCCGCTGCGGTCACGGCCTGGCGGAATACCTTGTCCTTGACGTCGCCGGCCGCGAACACGCCCGCCACGCTGGTGTGGGTGCTGTCGGGCGCAGTGGTGATGTAGCCGCTCTCGTCCATTTCAATTTGGCCATGGAACAGCGCGGTCGCCGGCGAATGGCCGATGGCAATGAACAGGCCGTGGACTTTGCGCTCGTGCAGCGAACCGGTGACGGTGTTGCGCAGTGTGACGCCGGTGACACCCTTGGGCTCTTCGGTTCCCAGCACTTCCGCGATCTCGTGATCGTAGAGGATTTCGATCTTCTGGTTGGCGTTCAGGCGCGCCTGGTTGGTCTTGTCGGCGCGCAGGAAGTCGCGGCGATGGACCAGGGTCACCTTGTCGGCGAAGTTGGTGAGGAATAGCGCTTCTTCAACAGCCGTATTGCCGCCGCCGACCACGGCGACCTCCTTGCCGCGATAGAAGAAGCCGTCGCAGGTGGCGCATGCCGAAACGCCAAAGCCCTGGAACTTGCCTTCGCTTTCCAGGCCCAGCCAGTTGGCGGACGCGCCGGTGGCGATGATGAGGGTGTCGGTGGTGTAGACATCACCGCTGTCGCCCAAAAGCGTGAAGGGGCGCCGCGACAGATCCACCTTGGCGATGGTGTCACTGACGAAATTGGTGCCAAGCGCCTTGGCCTGTTCCTGCATCTGGTCCATCAGCCAGGGACCCTGGATGGCCTCGGCGAAACCCGGATAATTCTCCACCTCAGTGGTGATGGTCAGCTGACCGCCCGGCTGGATGCCCGATATCAAGGTCGGCTCCAGCATGGCGCGCGCGGCATAGATGGCGGCGGTGCAGCCGGCCGGGCCGCTGCCCAGGATGATGACTTTGGAGTGTTTCGGGATATTTGCGGTCATGGGCGGGTGCGTGCGTTGCGGGTTTCGCGGGTCTGGCCATGTCATATCGTAATGGCGAGGCCGAACGTCAAGCCGCATTAAAAGATGAGGCCGTGCATAAGCTTATGATCTGTCCCTTCGGCGCAGCCTTGTGGCCCCTACCCCACGATTCGAGAAATATTATTGCGTGCAACCAGCGGGCGCGTTAAGACGTGCGCGCAATTTCCTTTCAATAGGACCTCCGTGGACACCCGCAAACTGGACGCCATCGACCTGCGCATCCTCAGCGAACTGCAGGCGGATGGGCGCATCACCAATGTCGAACTGTCGCGCCGCGCCCGTATTACTGCGCCGCCCTGCCTGCGCCGCATTCGCGCGCTGGAAAAGGC
The DNA here is from genome assembly GCA_038324265.1 of Micropepsales bacterium. Classification (GTDB taxonomy): domain Bacteria; phylum Pseudomonadota; class Alphaproteobacteria; order Micropepsales; family Micropepsaceae; genus Rhizomicrobium. The sequence goes on from JBBQHU010000012.1 coordinate 49,226, forward strand.
GGGCTTCATCAAGGGCTACCACGCCGAGCTGGACGGCAAGGCGCTGGGCTTCGAAGTCACGGGCTTCGTCTTTGTCGGTCTGGCCAGCCAGAAGGACGCCGATCTCAAGCATTTCGAGGAAAGCGCGCGGCGCTGGCCGGAAGTGCGCGAGTGCCACATGCTGTCGGGCGAGGTGGACTTCATCCTCAAATGCGTGGCGCGCGACCTGTCGGCTTTTCAGTCCTTTATCACCGACACGGTGACGGCAGAAAAGAACGTGGCGAGCGTGAAAAGCTCACTTGTCATCCATGCCTCCAAGACCGTGCCCGGTATCCCGATCGAAGTGCCTGCTTAAAAGGCACCATTTCTGCTTCTTCTAGGCTGTTAAACTGGCTAGGCTCCTGTCCACAAAAAGATTGGGAGTGGGAAAATGAAGCGTACAACCCTGTTTCTGGCGGGCGCAGCCCTGCTGGCCTCCAGCGCCTTGGTGATGGCGGCGGCCCCGACCGCCCAGATGCGCACCGCAGTCAGCGACACCAGCCGTCCCGAAGCTGATACCAAGCGCGACGACCTGCGCAAGCCCGCCGAAATGCTGGCCTTCGCCGGCATCGGTCCGGGCAAGGTGGTGGTGGATATGCTGCCGGGCGGCGGCTATTTCACCCGCATCTTCGCCAAGGCCGTTGAGCCGGGTGGCCGCGTCTATGCCTATTTCGGCGCCCAGTATGACAAGCGCCTGAAGGATCAAGGCAAGGACCCCGACAACCAATTCGCAGACCTCAAAAAGACCTACAAGAATTTGGGCGTGATCCACGGGCCGCTGGCGCAGTTCGTGACGCCGGAGCCGGTGGACGTGGTCTGGACGGCCCAAAATTACCATGACATGCACAACGCCGCCTATGCCATGGACGTGAACGAAGTGAACAAGGCGATCTTCAAGTCGCTGAAGCCGGGCGGTTATTATGTCATCATCGACCATGCTGCTGCCGAGAGCGCCGGCGATGACGTGACCGAGAAACTCCACCGCATCAAGGTTTCTACCACCAAGAAGGAAGCGGAAGCCGCGGGCTTCAAGTTGGTCGCCGAAGGCAAGGACCTGTCCAACTCCGCAGACGCCGGCACGGAGCGGGTGTTTGAGAACGACATTCGCGGCAAGACCAATCAGTTCATGCTCAAGTTCCAGAAGCCCCGTCATTGAAGACAGTTGCTCTGACAGTCTGCGCCGCGGCCCTAGCCGCGGCGCAGTTTTTCAATCCTGGCGCACACGCTCAGCCGATGACGCGCGTCAAGGCGAAGCTTCTGGGCTTCGACGGTACTGTGATGACCCTGGAGCGGCTGCCGTCTGCGCCGCTCATGAAAGGCGAGACACCGTCGCTTGCCGATGCCTCGCCTGAATCGCCCACACTCACCGTCAGCCTATTGCCCGAAACCAGGGTCGTCGCCAGCGAGAGCGCCGGCTTTGCGGCAATCAAGCCCGGCGACTATGTCGGCGCCGTAGTGGTGGAAGGCCGTGGCGGCTGGCTAAGGTCCCAGGAAGTCTATCGTTATGCCGACCCGCTGCGTGGCACGGGCGAGGGCCGCTTTACCGACAATGGCCGTCTGCTGATCAACGGCACGGTCACAAGGGCCCAGCCCACCGCGCCCAAGGACACTGCGGACGGCACCCTGACCCTGCATTACCGCGGCGCCATGCTGAACGGCACCGGCAAAGGCCGCACGGTTTGCGAAGGCCGCGCCGCGCCCGCGCCCTTTGCCAGCGCGCTGGCCTGCAGCGCCGACGCCGTGGTCGAAGTGGTGCCCGGCACCCCCATCACGGCCCTGACCGTAGGCGACCGCAGCCTGCTGGTGCCGGGCCGGATCGTCACCGTAACCATGACAAAATTGTCAGATCGTACCATCGCTCCTGGCATCATCGTCGAAACGGCGATGACCGTGGAAAAGCCGCAAACCAGCCCCTAGACTTCAATCCTGCCTTTTCGGAGAATCCCATGTCCCGTACCAAAGCCCTGCTGTTCCTTTGCGGCGCGATGATCGCCGTATCTCCCGCACTGGCCGCCGAGGCGCCCAAGCTGGGCAAGTGGGGCATCGACCTTTCCTCCATCGATCCCAGCGTAAAGGCCGGCGACAATTTCTTTTTCCATGTGAATGGCGGTTGGCTGAAGACGGCGCAGATTCCCGCTGACCGGTCCTCCACCGGCTCCTTCCAGGATCTGCAGATCCTCAGCGAAGAGCGCCTGAAAACCATTGTGGAAGAGCTGGACAAGAAGCCTGAAGCTCAGCTTACGGCCAACGAAAAGAAGCTCCGCGACGCCTATCAGACCTTCGTGGATACCGCCGCCATTGAGTCCAAGGGCTTGGCCCCGGTTCAGCAGGACTTGTCCTATCTTGCGGGCCTCAAGACGCATGAGGATGTGGCGCACGCGATGGGCTCCATCAAGCTCGCCACCCAGAGCATCTTTGGCATCGGTGTCGGCGTTGATGACAAAAACCCCAACAATTATTCGGTCAACCTCACCCAGTCGGGCCTGGGCATGCCGGACCGCGACTATTATCTGTCCGATCAGCCCACCATCGTGAAGACCCGCGAGGCCTATCGCAAATATCTTGCCGACATGATGACCCTGGCGGGCCTGCCCAATGCCCAGGCGCGCGCCGACAAGGTACTGGCGGTCGAAACCGAGATCGCCAAGGCGCAATGGACCCGCGCCCAGCGCCGCGACGTGGACAAGATGTACAACCCCATGCCGGCTTCGCAGCTCAAGACCCTGGCGCCGCAATTCCCCTGGGACGCTTTTCTGTCTGAGACGAATATTCCCTTCACCCTGCCCAGCGGTCAGGAACGATATGTGCTGGTGGGCGAAAAGAGTGCCTTCGAGCCCCTGGCCAAGGTCTTCGCGGCCACCCCGGTCGATGTGTGGCGCGATTATCTGACGGTGCATTACCTGCACACCTTCTCGGCCTATCTGCCCAAGCGGTTCGACGATCTCGCTTTCTCCTTCTACGGCACCGTGCTGGGCGGACGCACCCAGCAGCTCGACCGCAAGACCCGCGGCGTGCATCTGCTGGACGGCGAGCTGGGCGAGGCGCTGGGCCAGCTTTATGTCGCGCGTTATTTCCCGCCGGAAGCCAAGGCCAAGGCCGACGCGCTGGTCGCCAACCTGCTCAAGGCCTATGAGGCCGACATCCAGACCTTGTCCTGGATGACTCCGGCCACCCGCGCCAAGGCGCTGGAGAAGCTGCATCAGTTCACCCCCAAGATCGGCTATCCGACCAAGTGGCGTGACTATTCCGCGCTCGATATCGTCATGGGCGACCTGATCGGAAATGTGCAGCGTTCCGCCCTCTACGAGTGGAACTACAATGTCGCGCGCATCAACAAGCCTGTCGACAAGACCGAATGGGGCATGACGCCGTCCACAATCAACGCCTATTACAATCCCAGCTTCAACGAGATCGTGTTTCCGGCCGCCATTCTGCAGGCGCCCTTCTTCGATCCCAACGCGGACGACGCCGTGAACTATGGCGGCATCGGCATGGTGATTGGGCACGAGATCAGCCACGGCTTCGACGACCAGGGCGCCGCCTATGACGGCAAGGGTGTGCTGCAGGATTGGTGGACACCCGAGGACAAGGCCAACTTCAAGGCCCGTACCCAGGCTTTGGTGGCCCAGTATGACGGCTACTATCCGTTGCCCGAAACCGATCCCAAGTTGCACGTGATCGGCGAGAACACGCTGGGGGAAAATATCGCCGACAATGCCGGCGTTGCCATCGCGCTCAAGGCCTATCACCTGTCGCTCAAGGGCAAGCCCGCGCCGGTCAAGGACGGCTATACCGGCGACCAGCGCTTCTTCCTGTCGGTGGGCCAGATCTGGCGGGTCAAGATGCGCGAAAGCGCGCTGCGGACCCAGACCATGTCCAACGAGCATACGGTGGCGGAGTTTCGTGTCATTGGCCCAACCCGCAACCAGGACGAATGGTACAAGGCTTTCAACGTCAAGCCGGACGAAAAATACTATTTGGCACCTGATCTGCGGGTCCATCTCTGGTAGATCTGACCTGCGTCATACTGCGTACAAGGGGAGCCTAACGCCCGCCACGGCGTTAGACTCTTTGCCTTTACAGGGGTTCCGATGCCCGACGCCTTCATAAACCGCATCGCCACTGCCGTGCCGCCCAATGACGTACATGATGCCTTCCTGGGGTTCGGCCGCCAGATGCTGCGAGGCGACAACCGCAAATCGGCCCTGTTCGGCCGCATGGCGGAACGCTGCGGCATCGCCCATCGCTATTCGTACCTCCAGGCCGGCGGGGATGACGGCGCGGTGGATGCGGAAGGCTTCTACCGCATGGGTGCCTTCCCCGACACCGCCGCCCGCATGCGCAAGTTCGAAGCCTGTGCCCCCCTGCTGGCGGTGGAGGCCGTTGAGAAGCTGCTGGCGGGTGAAGACCGCAGCCGCATCACCCATGTCATCGTCACCAGCTGCACCGGCTTTTCCGCGCCCGGCATTGACCTGCAGTTGATCGAGCAATGCGGCCTGCCAACTAGCGCAGAGCGCACCATGGTCGGCTTCATGGGCTGCTATGCGGCCATCAATGCCTTGAAGCTGGCGCGCCACATCGTGCGCTCCCAGCCTCAAGCGCGGGTGCTGGCGGTAAACCTTGAACTTTGCACCCTGCATCTGCACGAGACCGCCGACATCGAAGAGATCCTGTCCTTCCTGCTGTTTGCCGATGGCTGTGCCGCCGCACTGATAAGCGCCGATCCCATCGGCGTTGGCATGGAGAGCTTCCGCGCTGCGCTGGTCCCCGAAACCCGCGAACTGATCCGCTGGCATATCCGCGACCAGGGCTTCGACATGGTGCTGTCCGGTGCCGTTCCAGGCGCCATTCGCACAGCGCTAACGGCGCACCGCGACGATATCCTTGGCGGTGCTAACGACATCGATCTTTGGGCCGTGCATCCCGGCGGGCGCACCGTTTTGGATGCCGTGGAACAGGCCTTCGCACTTCCGGTGGATGCGCTGGCTGCTTCTCGCTCTGTGTTGCACGACTATGGAAACATGTCGTCGGGAACGGTGATGTTCGTACTGGATCGGTTGATGCGGCAGGGTTCGGCCGGCGCGCGCGGCTGCGCCATGTCGTTTGGCCCCGGTTTGGTGGCCGAGACCATGATGTTCCGCATGGCGGCGTGATGCCCAGGTTGGAGCGAAGCCTGGTTCCGGAAATCCTGGACCATCTGCCGCCTGACGATACCCGTGCCTTGCGCTCGCGCCGCGATCTGGCGCGCATCAACTGGGTGATGCGCCAGTCCGCCATCATGGCGCGCTATTTGGCCCATTGCCCGCCACCGCGCGTAATCGCCGATCTGGGCAGCGGCGATGGCCGCTTCATGCTGAGCGTGGCGCGGCGGTTGGCGAAACAATGGCCAGGCGTCCAGCTGCTGATCTGCGATCAGCAGGATATTGTCGCGACCCAGACCCGCGCCGCCTTTGAAGAGATTGGATGGCGCTGCGAAGTCCGGCAGGGCGACATATTCCAGACCCTACCGCAGGCGGATATCATCACGGCCAACTTGTTTCTGCATCATTTCGACGACGCAGCCCTGTCGCGCCTTCTGGCGCTGGCGGCATCCCGCACCAAAGCGTTCATCGCCTGCGAACCACGCCGCTCCCGTTTCGCCTTGCTGGGCGCGCACATGGTCTGGGCGCTGGGCGCCAATGACGTCACGCGTCACGATGCCGTGGCCAGCGTGCGCGCCGGTTTCACCAATCTTGAGCTGGCGGCGCTTTGGCCGCCCGGTGACTGGCGGCTGGACGAGCACGCCGCCTTTCCCTTCACCCATGTCTTCAGCAGCCATGCATTTTGATGTCCTCATCGTCGGTGCCGGTCCTGCGGGCGCGCCCGCTGCGCGGCTACTGGCTCAGGCCGGGCGTTCCGTGGCGCTGGTGGAGAAAGCGGAATTTCCGCGCCGCAAGGTGTGCGGCGAATTTCTCTCAGCCACATCGCTGCCGGTGCTGGAAGCCTGCGGCATCGCCGAAGCCTATCTCGCGGCCGCCGGGCCACCGGTAACGCGCGTTGGGCTTTATGCCGGCAACACCATGCTGGCCTCGCCAAATGAGATCCTGTGGGGCAGGGCGCTGGGCCGCGCCGCGCTCGATACCCTGCTGCGCGATGCGGCCGCGGAAGCGGGGGCGCAACTGTTTCAACCTGCCGAAGTCAGCAGCCTGCACCGAACCCCCGAAGGGCATTTCTGCAAACTGGAAGATGGACGCGAAATTGCTGCGCGCACAGTCATTGCGGCCTGCGGTTCGTGGAATGCGCGCGGTCCGTTCACGGTGCCGCACAAGGCCACCACGTCCGACCTCTTTGCCTTCAAGGCGCTGTTTCGCGGCAGCGCGCTGCCGCCTGGCCTGATGCCGCTGCTGGCATTTCCGGGCGGTTATGGCGGGCTGGTGGCGACGGACAATAGGCTCATGTCATTGTCCTGCTGTATCCGCCGCGATGTGCTGGGCCGTGCGCGCGCGCGCTACGGCGGCAAGGCGGGGGAAGCGGTGCTCGCCCATATCCGCGCCACCACCCGCGGCGTGGACCTGGCATTGTCGGGCGCGTCTCTGGAAGGCAATTTCCTGTCCACCGGCCCCATCCATCCCGGCATCCGTCCGCGTGAGAAGGACGGCATATATTTCGTCGGCAACATGGCCGGCGAAGCCCACCCCGTGATTGCGGAAGGCATCAGCATGGCGATCCAGGCCAGCCATCTTCTGGCGCAAAGTCTGATCGCGGGCCGGGTCGATTATGCCGAGGAATGGCGCAGGCGCTTTGCACCGCGCATCAATGCCGCTGCCCTGTTCGCGCATCTGGCGATGAGCGGCACCGGCCGCGCCATCGCGCGTCCGACCATCACGGCCTTTCCGCGGATACTGGATTGGGGCGCGCGCCGCAGCGGTAAGCGCTAGCGCAGTGCGCCAGCTCAGTGCGACAGCGCCAGCACCCCGTCCGCCACGAACTGCACCGCCAGCGCTGCCAGCAGCACGCCCAGCAGACGGCCAAACACATTCAACCCGCGTTCCCCGATCACTTTTTCCAATAGGCCCGATGTGAAATAAATCGCGTAGCAGATGGCCAACATCAGGGCGATGATGCCGATCAGTTCACCCAATGCGATCCAGCTGCCATGCGCCTTGCCAGCCAGGAGTACGCAGGCGGTGATGGCGCCCGGCCCCGCCATCAGCGGCACCGCCAGCGGGAAGGCGGCGATGCGCGACAGGCCTTCGGCCGTGGCGTCGTGAGATTTTCGCTGTTGGCGACGCTCGAACACCATCTCGAAGGCAATCACGAACAACAGCAACCCACCCGCGATGCGGAAGGCCGCCAGGCTGATGCCCAGCGCATTGAGCAGCCAGTCGGCGAACAGCGCCGAGCCGGCCAACACAAAAAAGGCAATGATGCTGGCCTCCAGCCCGATGCGGCGCTTGGCCGATTCCGGCAAGCCCGCGGTCAGTCCCAGGAACATGGGCCCCAGCCCGATGGGATCGATCACGACGAACAGGGTGACAAAGGCCGGAACGAAATCGAACATTGCTGCGCCGCAAGAGGAAAGCATTTTCCTTATACCGGCAAAGGCTTCCCCCGTCCGGGCTATTTTGGTCTATTCGGCAAAAATAAACGGGAAACGACATGCGGTTTGTGGCTGCGCTTTTGTCTACGGTCCTGATGGTCGCGCCGGCGGATGCCGCGCCTTATTTTCTGTATGCGGGCACCTACACGTCCGGAACATCGAAAGGCATATATGCCTGGAAGTTCGCGTCCAAATCCGGTGCGCTGTCGCCGCTTGGCCTGATGGCGCAAACGGCGCAGCCGGCGCATCTGTGGGCCGCGCCGAACGGCAAAACACTCTACACCGTGAACTGGGAGACGGATGGCGGTGTTAGTGCCTATCGCATTAATGCGCATACAGGCGCGCTGACGTTTCTCAACAAGACGAACGCACATGGCGCCCAGCCAAACCAGGTCATGGTGGACCCGTCGGGGCGGGTGGCGGTGGTGGTGAATTATGCCGGCGGATCGATGGCTGCCTACAAGCTGGAGCCGGACGGCAAGCTCGGCGAAGCCTTTTATGTCGATCAACACGACGAAAACCTGCAAATGTCGGCGAAAGAAACCGCGAGCGCCAACAAGTCGCCTCGTTCCAAACAGCATGGCATCCAGTTCAGCAAGGACAACAAAACCCTCTTCATCACGGATCTCGGGCTGGATCGCGTCTACAGCTACGATTTCAATGCGGCCGCGCCGTCCGTCACGCCCGGCGATCCGCCCTATGTTTCCACCCACATCGGCGCAGGCCCGCGCCGCATCCAGATGTCGCCGGACGGCCGGCATCTCTATGTCAATCACGAAACCGATTCTGAAGTGGAAGTCTTCGCCATTGATGGCGGCAGGCTGACATCGCTGCAGACCCTGCCCACGGTTCCGGACGCGGCGAAGGCGCGCAACACCACTGCGGAAATTCTCCTATCCGCCGACAGCAGGCATCTGTATGTCGCCAACCGCGGCCATGACAGCATCGCGATCTATCGTGTGGACAGGCAAACCGGGCTGCTGACACTCCTGGAGAATGTCGCGTCCGGCGGAAACACCCCGCGCAATATTCGTTTCGACCCAACCGGCGATTGGTTCTTCGCCGCCAACGAAAAGAGTGGCGACATCGCTGAATTCCGGGTGGACAAGGCCAGCGGCCACCTCACTCCGACAGGTGTCACCGTGCCCATCAACACCCCCGGTGGCCTGATCTTCCTGAAAGCGCGCTGAACCCGCTGTCCACCTCCCTGTCCACAGCGCAGTCGCCTACTCTGCACCCGAAAGGAGTTGCAGCGCATGGGGACAAGCAGGCCGGGAGGGGAGGGGGCCCGCCGATTCATCAAAACAACGACCCAGCCTGCCCCTGTCTTCTGGCGGGGAAAGGCATCACGGACAGGGGCCGTGCTGTTGGACAGGCACTACTGCGCCGACACCTTGAGGAATTCGGACGGCGTCAGGGCGCGCGGCGTGAATCGCAACTCCGCCACCGAGCCCTTGAAATAGTTCACATGGTTGACGCGAACCCCTACCATCACATGACCGGGACCGTGGGGCGTGAAGGCGACCTCGCCTTCATTTTCCAGCACGCCATTGACGTAAGTGCGATAGGTCTTGCCGTCATAGGTCTGCTGCACGGCATACCAGGGTCCAACGGGATGCAGCTTGGCGGGGTCGATCAGCGCCTTGCTGCCGGCCTTGCTGTTGACGAAGCCGTCCAGGTACCAGTTGCCGTCCTTGACCCGGACCTCGAACATGAAGCGCGGATTTGTGTCGCTGGTCCCCTTGGGCTGTGCATCTAGGCCGGTCACCGGATCGGTTTCCACCACATGCAGCCAGCGCTGTTCAAAGTCGCCGCCCTCTGGGCGCAAGATACCTTCGATGGTGAAAGTCTTGGCGCCCACCAGCGGCCGGTTCGCGAAGAACAGCGCAGTGTCCTTCCCATTGAACTGCACGGCCTTGCCGATGGGCGAATCCACCAGCACCGGCTGGCCTTCCACCTTGGGCGCCATCCCGCCAATATGAGAGAGATTGTCGAACTTCCACACCCGTTGAACCTGCGCCCAAGAGTCACTGGCGGAAATCGTCAAGCCGCACAAAAGCGCGGTAAAACCGATGCTGCACCTGCTCATTAAGCCTCCCCAAAAAGCATTGTTCTGTATGTGCTGGCGCGACGTTGACGGGGTTTGTCCGCCGCTGCAATCTCCTCCCAACAAAAAACATACGAGGGGAACGCGATCATGAAATCACGGGCACTGGCCATTCTGGCAAATTCTCTGCTGACGATTTCTCTAGCCGCGCCTGCCTTGGCGCAGGCCGGCGGCGAGAAGGGCCCGGCGCGTATCGTTTGGGCGGCACAGAAGACGCCTGAGACCCCGTACGACGGTCCCAACAAGCCTGTTACCCATATCGCAGATATCCTGAAGGCGCATGCCGGCCAGGCCAGCTGGGAGCAAAAGGTTCTGCTGACCCGTGATTATGACGGTCGCTACGTCAGTCTGGCACCGGGCGAAAAGACCAAGGCCATGTTCTATGCAGACGATCGTGCCTTCCTGTGGGTCTATTCGGGCCAGATGAAGGTGACGATCGATGGCCAGACGCCGACCACGGCCACCAAAGGCTTTCTGATCGATGTCGCGCCGCGTCTGGCGTACAGCCTGGAGAATATCGGCACCGAACCGGTGGTGTTCTGGCGCGTGACCCCGGCGGGCCAGATGCCCAGCTATCCCGTCACCGAAACGCCGACGCCGGTGAAGGGCTGGAAGTATGTTCAGTCCAAGATCACCTCCACCGGCGGCTATGACGCCCCCAACCAGCCTTTCCTGGACTTCGAAAAGGACGTCGTCGCCGTAAACGGCAAGAGCCAGGACTTCGCGATCGACGGCCACACTAGCGCGCATGTCATCCGCTCCGGCAACCTGGCCAAGTTGCCCCCCGACTCCAGCTGGGGACATTTCCACGAGAATATGGTGGAGGCCTGGGTGATCATCGAAGGCCAGCTCACCGTGCGGATATCCGGCGAAAAGACTCTTGCCGAAGGCCAGCGCGGGGACGTGATCATGGCGCCCAACGAACGCTGGCACCGTGCGACCTGCGCGCCGAACACCGGTCCCTGCACGCGTCTGGCCATGACGCCGCGGCTGAAAGAGGGCCAGGTGCATTATTTTCAGGCCGAAACCGCAGCGGGCGGCAACTGACTTATTGCTCCGAAAGGAACCGCACGTGGATCGCCGCCAAGTCCTGATGAATCTCGCTGCCACGGGCTCCTGCTTCGCCCTGCCGTTCCAGGCCCGTGCGCAGTCACTGCGCAAGAAGGTCAAGATCACCGACGTCAAGGTGATGGTCATCCGCGGTACCTGGGATTGGAACCTGATCAAGATCGAAACCGATGCCGGCGTTTACGGTATCGGCGAGGGCTATTGGGGGCCGGGACTCAAGGACATGGTGCTGAACCGTTTCCGCGACCAGCTGATCGGCGAGGACCCCCTAAACGTGGTCAAGCTGGCGACCAAGGTGCTGTTCCTCAATGGCGGCTATGGCGCCATCGGCGGCGTCACAGTGCATGCCTCATCGGGCATCGAGATCGCTCTGTGGGACCTCGCAGGGCGCCTGCTCGGCGTGCCGGTGTGTGATCTTCTGGGAGGCCGATTCCGCGACAAGGTCCGCTTCTATCGCACCCTGCAGGCTCCCGCGAAGAACCCAGCAGACCCGCGCAGCTGGGGCGACCAGGCGGCGGAGGCAAAAGCCAACAATCCCTACGGCTTCACGGCGTTCAAGTTCCAGGGCGATAGCGTGCCGCGCACTGCCGACCCGACCTTCTCCGAGCCTGGCCATGATCCCTATACCAACCAGCTCACCAACAAGGATGTCGACAGGCTGGTGGATCGCATGGACCGGATACGCGCGGCCATCGGCCCGGACACCGATATGGCGATCGAGTGCCACTGGAAATACGCCGTCAATGACGTGATCAAGTACTGCAACGCGGTCGAGCATGTGCGACCGATGTGGGTGGAAGACCCCACCCCGGCCGAGAACTGGGAAACCATGGCTCGGGTGGCGCGCGCCACCAATACCCCGATCTGCACCGGCGAAAATCTTTATCTGCTGGCTGGGTTCAAGGACCTGATCATCCACCAGGCATGCGCCGGTGTGCATTTGGACATCCCCAAAATGGGCGGACTGTTCGAGGCCAAACGTGTCTCCGACCTCGCAGACCTCTATGGCATCTGGACCGCTGCCCATAATCCCGCCAGCCCGGTGGGCACGGCGGCATCGGCCCATGCCTGCGCCTCGGTACGCAATTTCCGTATCCACGAACTGGCCAACTGGGTGGACTGGTGGCCGACGCTGGTCACCAAGGAAGGCCCGTACTGGAAGGACGGATATTTCCACATCGAGGACAAGCCCGGCCTGGGTTTCGACATCAATCCCGACGTGGCCAAGGCACATCTGGCGCCAGGCGAAGTGTGGTGGGGGTAATCTTCAGAAAGTCTTGCGCACCTGCACAAACAATCGCGGCCGGGTGCGAAGCAATACGTCTTGCACGCGTGTCAGCGAGGCGCTGTTGCGCGGACCGGAATAAATCTCCTGTTCCAGCTCGAAACGATAGGGCGTGATATTGTCGCCTTGAACCTTGATGCTCCATTCAGGTGCCGGATTGTAGGTCCAGAACAGATAGCTGTAAGGCACGTGAATGCCGATCATGCTGATTTGGTTGATGCGATAGTTATGCCATTGTTGGGACACAGGCTGGAAGCCGAAGCCCCAGCTTGAGTTCCAGTTCGTCAGGTCCTGATCAAATTCGAAAGTGACCCGGTGGTCTCTCTGACCGGACTTCCTGCGATTAAGGCCTGTGACCGGATCACGCAGACTGCTGAAATTCCACGTTATATTGGGCTTCAGAAGGCCGTTATGGATTCCCAGCCAGTCCAATGGAATGGTGCCCGTGAGGGTGATGGTATCGCTTAGCGCATGGGAAATGTTGCCCGGACCGTCCAGACCACCACCAATTGGTATATAGTCCTGCAAGTCCTTTATGTCTTCGTGCAGGAACGTCAGCACCAGCGCGCCCTTGCCCAGGAAGTGCCGCTCGAAGGCGGCCTCATATTGCCAGCGCTGTTCGGGCCTGAGATTGGCGTTGCCGCCGGAAACGCCATAGCTCGAAAGATCGCTGGCGGCCACGAAGTCAGAGAAATTGAGCTGTCCGACCGCAAGTTCGGCGCGCAGGCGAATTTGGGTCTTGTCATCGGCATCCCAGGTGAGAAGGCCGCGCGGTTTGGCATAGAAGAAGCTGCGCGACAGGTTGGTGTCGCCGCGTTCAGCGATATTGGAATATTCCAACCGCACGCCACCTTCCAGTGACCAGGCGGGCGTGATTTTCCAGGTTCCTTTGCCGAACAGTTCGCCGCGTCTCTCGTCCACCAAGACATTGGCATTGGGCAGCGCGATAGGCGTGCCGTTTGAGGAGAAGCTGGTAGCGCCGTCCAGGAAGTTATAGGCCACTTCGCCGCCCGTCTCGACGTTCAAAGCCTGTGAAATGGCGTATCGCGCGGTGGCACGGCCAATGGTTTCGCCACTGGTACTGTTTGAAAAGAAGGTTTCATTCAGGCCAGGCGCTGCGTCTGTGTTGCTGTCACGTTCATCGCCGAACCGCTCGAGAATCAGGGTTTCAAGATTGACGTCGTCCAGCACGACACCCTGCCAGTGACTGCCGAACTCGCCATTGCGCTGGCGCGAAGTATTGTCGAAGCGAGATCCACCCACACCAGAATACGCAATTCCTTGCGAGAAATCCCCAGTCTGCAGAGTAAGATTGTTATTCCATTCCCCACCCCAAAGCGGTGCGGTAATGCCGCCATGGGCGGCATAGCCCAGCTGCATAATCCCGTAGCTGTGGGCGTTGTCATAGGTCGAAACGCCGCTGGCGTCCGTTATCCGGCGATAGCCGTTGCCGGGGGAATCATCCCACTGATTGACGGTGCGCGCGATTGAACCTTCATAACTTATCTCGCCGCTGCGTCCTCGATATTCCAAACGTGCCGCTGGCGCCCATTCACCATCTTCGATCAGCGTGTTGCTAAGTGTCAGGATGGTCTGGGCTGAATCCTGTTTTTTGCTGACGATGTTGGCGATGACATTCTTGCCCTGCATATCTATGTCGGGAACGCCGCCCCGAATCAGTTCAATTCGCTCGACGCTGTCGGCCGGAATGCGGGACAGGATCGTGTCCAGATCGTCCGTCTTGGCGGTGGGGCGGGCACCATCGATCAGCACATTGCCGGCACTGCCAGCAAAGCCGCGACTGTCATTGCCTTGGTCAAAGACGAAGCCAGGCAGGCGGGAAATCATGTCCCGGGCTGTTGCGGGGTGAGCGCTGCTGAAAAACTCCGCCGGATAGACACTGATCCCTTGCGCCCGGGCGGCCAAAGTTGGGATCAGTCCAAAAGCCAAGATGGTGACCACAAGCCACATCGCAATACGCATCAGCGATTCCACTAGTTATCAATGCACAATATCTTGCATGACAAGGTAGTGTTGTCTAGGACTAGCTTTTGGCGGATTGCCGCCAAATTGTCGCTACCGAATACGGTCGCTGTCGATTGCGGTTTTGGCAATCAGAACTGCGCGATCGAGGCTGGCGCAACTGGCTGCCGCCCAGACTTCCGACGCATGGCCATCGTGTTCGATCAAGGCGCCTTCGCGGGTCACCCGTGCCGTAAACCGGCCTGCGTCTTCCGAGACGGTGATCAAATAATCCAGATAATCAACCCGCGTATCCGCGCTCATGTGATCTCCCGTGCCGCGGACTTTCCAGGCCCAGATACGCCACGCCGCGCTGGGGGATCGGCAGGCAATAGCATGGCGCGGGACGCTTGGCGAACGCAGGTCCAACGGGACAGTCAGGGTTTTACCTCGAAGGTGCTCACCTCGAACTGCACCAGTTTGGCGACGCCAAATGCTGTGGAAATGGCGGCATCGGTGGCGTCGCGTCCCCGCGCCATCAGGATGCGGCCAATGCGCGGCATGTTGTGGCGCGCATCCACTGTGTGCCAGCGACCTTCCAGGAACACTTCGAACCAGGCGCTGAAGTCCATGGGCGCCGGGTCGACAGGCACGCCAATATCACCAAGATAGCCCGTGCAATATCGTGCGGGAATGTTCATGCAACGACACAGGGTGATCGCAAGATGCGCATAGTCGCGGCAGACCCCTTTTCTTTCGCGATGGGTTTCCGACGCGGTACGATCGGCGCGTGCATGCTGATAGCCAAAAGTAATGTGATTGTGCGTGTAGTCTAGGATGGCCTGCACGCGCCCCCACCCAGGCGCGGTCTTTCCAAACATCGCCCACGCTTCCGTGGCCAATCGGTCTGTATCGCAATACCGGCTGCCAAGCAGATATACCAGCACCGCGTCCGGCAGCGCGTTGACCTGCATGTCCGGTGCGCCCCAGGGGAGCGTTTCTTGTACCCCGGTATCGCGAATGCGGAAAATATTGGAGAGACGCAGCAGCCCCGCAGGCGCAACCAGGCGTGTGCAACGATTGCCGAACTCGTCGATATAGGTAGTGTAGGGTGTGAAGGGCTGCGTCCGCAGATGTTCGGGCTGCTCCAGATCGCTTTCGCGCTCTGGCCGCACATGAACCTGCAGCATCATCGGCGTTGCAGCGGCACATTCGAAAGCGATTTCAAATCCTGCACGGATCAGCAAGGTATACCTCGATGTGCTAAGTCAAATCTGCAATTTCCGGATGGCCGGGAACCGAAAGAATTTCTGGGCAGGGATAGCAACGCCTACAAGGGAATGCAGTTGCACCTCACCCCTTATTTCGCAGTGATGGCCGATATGGCGCCATCGCACGAAATTCGCCAATCGAATTCCAAACTGGTGTCAAGCTGGCGGTCGGTTAACGCCCGGTTTCGGACAATGCGAATCCCTCGTTCCAGCGCGCTTTTTCAGGATCTGACGGGTAAGGGTTTTTCGGGTTCTGGCGATGTCCGGATGCCGCGAGCGTCCATGGCCGCTGCGCTGCGTTCCAACCTTCTGCGTAGGCTCGGCTCAGCCGAAAGGCATCCGCGTCTGCTTTTTCACTCATGGTCGCGCGATCTTGCTTGCCGCAATCAAACGGATCAGTTGGCTGCGAATGCTGGTACCGCTTAATTGACCCGCCTCGGAATATCCCTCCGCCTTCAGTTGCTGGCGTATAGCCTTGAGGCTTCCTGCGTTTCCTGATTGGGCCAGCGCAAATGCGCGCTCGGTATAGGTCGGGCGATCAAGCATGAACGACGGCTTCCTTTGGCGTGGGTTCCAAGGGCAGGGGCTGCAATCGCTCCAGCGGAATCACCAGTTCAAATTCAACGCCTGCTGGAGCGAACACCATGTGCCCGGCGCCGCCCAGCTGGCGGGGTAGGGCTTGCTCGATCAGACGCGTTCCAAAGCTGGGGCGGACAGGGGCGACAACAGCGGGGCCGCCGCTCTCGATCCAGCGAAGGGTTATAGTTTCCTTGTTTGTCATCCAACTTATTGTCACAAGGCCCTCAGCGTTTGACAGCGAGCCGTATTTGATCGCATTGGTGCAAAGCTCATTCAGTGCCAGCGTTAGCGGCAGAATGGCTGCGGAACTAATTTGGATGGCATTTCCGGTAATCACAAAGCGTCCTTCGGCCGTATCATGCTGTTCCGTGGCGCCGTGTACAACGTCTAGGAGCCCTGCGGATTTCCAGTCCGCCTTCAAGAGAAGGTCGTGTGCCTTTGACATCGCCAGCAGCCGCACGCTGATGGCTGCCTCCGCATCCGGTAGACTTACAGAGGCGCGCAGGCTCTGACGCACGATCGCCGTCACCATGGACAGCATGTTCTTCATGCGATGGTGGATTTCATCCGTCAGCACGCTCTGGATGCGCTCCGCTACATCGCGCGCTTCCGCGTCCAGTCCTGCCTGCTTCAGCATTTCCGTGAGATAGGTATTCTGGGCCGTCAGCCTTCGGTTCAGCATCGGCTCCTCTAGCGCCGGAAAGAGGCGCGCGGTGTGCTATAGCACGTGCATGACCAAATCACCGCACGGACAATTGCTGCTCGAACGAACGGAAAAAGCCGAAGAATTTGCCCGGGAATGGATTTCTACCAACGTTTACAATGTGCCGGACCTGGCCGATCTCCCTCGGGAGATCGAGAGGCTGGCATCGCAAATCACCAGTGACGCCCGGTTGTTGGGAATCAGCGGTGGTGATATCGCCCGCGCGGTTGGCGATATCGACGAATATCTGACGGCCGCATACGAAAACACAATAGCCGCATCTGAAAATCAGGGTGCCCCCGAAAGCGGGGTGCACGCAATTCCAGCTATGTGAGATGGCGGACAGAGAGGGATTCGAACCCTCGAACGGCTTTCACCGTTACACACTTTCCAGGCGTGCGCCTTCAACCACTCGGCCACCTGTCCGTTGGGTTGGGGAATACACGGCCCGGCCCACCCCCGCAAGCTTCAATTAAGCCTCTGGCGGAACTGGCTTTTGTGGCCCGTCAGTCTTCGTGCGGGGCGACGCTGAGGTCGCGCTTGGCGGCGATGATGGAGATGGTGTAGCCGGCGATGGTGTCGAACAGGCACATGGCGGTGATCAGGAAGAAGGGCGTGGTGCCGAAGCCCTTCAGGGCGATGAACTCCACCAGCGCGCCGGTGAAGGTCAGCATCGAAAAGGCGTGGTTGAGGATTTCGCGCTGGCTGGTGCGGGCGGACTTCACCGTCTCCACGAACAGCAGCACCAGCGCCAGGGCAATGAACAGGTCGCCGAGCGAGATTTTCCACAGGTCGCCGGAAAAGACGCGGAGGCTGAAGCTCTGCGACAGCAGCGCCAGGCTTTCATGGCCCGCGGCGCCGCCGCCGAACACGGCGAGGTTGTACAGGATGACGGCGATCAGG
The DNA here is from genome assembly GCA_038324265.1 of Micropepsales bacterium. Lineage (GTDB taxonomy): Bacteria > Pseudomonadota > Alphaproteobacteria > Micropepsales > Micropepsaceae > Rhizomicrobium. Next base: position 66,701 of record JBBQHU010000012.1, read on the forward strand.
ATCAGCGGAAATGCGCCCAGCATGGCAGTGCCCCTTCAGATGGTTCAGCCTAGCACAGTCAGGCGG
>JBBQHU010000013.1:0-65409 GCA_038324265.1 Micropepsales bacterium
GGTGAGTGCTCGCGCGCCAGCCAGAAGGCTTTTGCCAGATCTTCCACCTGCGCCACTCGCTGCACGCCGCGGCTGCCGCGACTGTCCACCGGCTTGATGACCAGATCGCGCCCGCGCTCAATGGCGACGCGCTGCAATTCCTGCGGGGTAGAGACTTCGGCAAACCAGGGCACATTCACCCCGGCGCTGCGAAAGCATTTCTTCATCGCCAGCTTGTCACAGGCCAGCTCCGCCACATGGATCGGCAGGCCGGGAATGCGAAGCCTCTGCGCCACCGTGGCGACCGTCACCGGCGCATCGGCGGCGACACAGATGACGCCGTCGATCTTGCGGATCTTGCGGTTATAGCGTTCGGCGGCGGCGGCGGTTTCGGTCGGGCCATAGACATCGGCGATCAGGCAGGAATCGGCGAAGGCAAAGCCCGGCGCTTGCGGGTCGAGGTCGGAAACGACCACGGTATGGCCCATTTCCTTGGCGCGCTTGGCGGCATCCACCGCTTCGATGCCGCCGCTGATGATCAACAGTGTCTTGCTCATCAGAAGTACAGGCCTCCATTGACGTTCAGGGTCTGCGCTGTGACATAGCTGGCGGCGTCCGAAGACAGGAACACCACCGCATCGGCGACCTCTTCGGGGCGGCCCATGCGCTTCAAAATAATTGTCTCTGCCGCCTTCTGCACCGCCGCCGACGCCATGCCCGCCTGCGCCATTTCCGACGCGATAAGCCCGGCCGAAACCGTGTTGGAGCGGACATTGTACTGTGCGCCGAAGCGCGCAATCACCTGTGCCAGTGAAATCAATCCCGCCTTGGAGGCGGCATAATGGGCTGTGCGCGGGCCGCCATACTGGCCGCTGACCGATCCGATATGGGTGATGGCCCCGCCGCCCGCGTCCTTCAGCAGCGGCAGGAAAACCTGTGACACCACAAAGGGGCCCTTCAGGTTGGCATCCACGACCCTGTCCCAGTCCTCGTCGGTGACATGGTCGAAATCGGTCGGCTTGTTGATGCCGGCATTGTTGACCAAAATCTGTATGGGTCCAAAGGCGCGCGCCTGCTCGGCCGCCTGCTCCACTTGCAGGCGGTGCGTGACGTCCATCTGTACCGCCAGGGCGCGTCGGCCCAGGGCCTGGATCTGGTGCGCCACCGCATGCGCCTCGGCATGCTTTTCGCGATAGGTCAGCATCACATCGGCCCCGGCCTGCGCCAGCCCGACCGCAATGGCTGCGCCGATGCCGCGTGAACCGCCGGTAACGACCGCGCATTTGCCCGAAAGGGAAAAGCGGCTCACGTTGATTCCACGCGCGCATTTGCGCGCTTTCGTTTCAGCACGCGCTTGGCGGCTGCCGCGATATGCGGCGCGGCGATTTCATAATGATGCGCCAGTTCTTCCGGCTCGCCGCTGGCACCGAAGACATCCTTCACGCCGACAAATTCGACCGGGCAGGGCGTGGTTGCGGCCAGGGCTTCTGCCACCGCGCCCCCCAGCCCGCCATGAATATTGTGGTCTTCCGCCGTGACGATGGCGCCCGTCTCGCGCGAACACCGCGCCACCAGTTCGGCGTCAATAGGCTTGATGGTGGCCATGTTGACCACCCGCGCCTCGATGCCATCGCGCAGCAGCAGCTCGGCAGCGGCCAGTGCGCGCGCCACTTCGGCACCGCAGGCAATGATGGTCAGGTCGTCGCCCTGGCGGATGATCCGACCCTTGCCGATCTCGAACACATGATCGTCGCCGAACAGCCGGGGCGAGGGGCTTCGGCCCGTGCGCATGTAGACCGGGCCGTCAAATTCCAGGATCGCCCGCGTCGCCAGCGCCATCTCGGTCGCATCGGCGGGCGAAATCACGGTCATGCCCGGTATGGCGCGAAAACAGGCCAGGTCTTCCAGTGCCTGGGCGCTGCCGCCATCGGGGCCGACATCCAGCCCCGGATGCGAGGCGACGATCTTGGCATTGCGCCGCGCATAGCACAGCGACAGCCGCGCTTGTTCAATTGCGCGCAGGCAGAAGACAGCGAATGTCGTGACCACCGGCATCAGGCCAACCGCGGCCATGCCGCCGGCCGCCGCCATCATGTTCTGTTCGGCAATGCCGAACTGCACGAAACGCTCGGGGTGGGACTTGCGAAAATGATGCACGCCGGTGCCGCCGGCGATATCGGCGTCCAGCACCACCAGATGGGGGAATTCGTCGGCCATGCCCGACAGCGCCTTGCCAAAGGCTTCGCGCAGGGAATCGCCGTTGGAGGCAATGAGGGCGGGACTAGACATCAAGCAGATCTTTCATCTCTTCGGTGGATGCGCCCAATGCTTCCAGCGCCTCGTCGGCCTGCTGGCGCGTGAATTTCACGCTGCCATGCCAGGCCGGGATATTTTCCATGTACGGCACGCCCTTGCCCTTGATGGTGTGGGCGATGATGACGGATGGCAGATCGTTCTCGCCCGCCTGGCGCAAGGCGCCAAGGATGGCGGTGATGTCGTGACCGTCGATTTCCTGCACATGCCAGCCAAAGGCGCGCCATTTGTCGGCCAGCGGCTCCAGCCGCATGATGATGTCGTTCGAGGCATCGCTCTGCAGCTTGTTGTAGTCGATGACCGCGGTCAGCGTGCCCAGCTTGTGATGGGCGGCCGACATGGCGGCTTCCCACACTTCGCCCTCCTGCAATTCGCCGTCGCCCAGCATCGTATAAACGCGGGCCGGATTGTTCTGGATTCGCAGGCCGATGGCCATGCCGATGGCGACCGATATGCCCTGGCCCAGCGAACCCGTGCTGGTTTCCACCCAGGGCAGGTCCAGCACATGGGGATGGCCCTGGAAGGGCGAATGCAGCTTGCGCAGATTGAGCGATTCCTTGCGGTCGCAAAAACCATAATAGGCGCCCACCGCATACAGCGCCGGCGCGGCATGGCCCTTGGAAAGCACGAAACGGTCACGGCCCGGATCGGCCACGCCCTTGGGCCAGACATTCATTTCCGCCCCATAAAGGCAGGCGAAAAGGTCGGCCGACGACATGGCGCCGCCCGGATGGCCCGAACCGGCGTGATAGATGCTGGCAATGGAATGCATCCGCACAAAGCGCGCGGCTTCCGCCAGCCGATCCTCCAGCTTCTCGATGGTTCCTGCGTCGTTGGCGGCTTTTGCGTGCATGGTCATGTTGGCCTCAGGCAGCAGGACGCAGGCGGGCGCGTCCCAGCAGGTCTGCGTAAAGAATGATCTGCGCCTGCGGGGCGCGGCGGCGGATTTCTGTGGTGATTTCATCGGCGAACATGCGCGACATCACCACCACCGCATCAATGTCGGCGGGCAGGGCGTCGGGTGTGGCCAGCATCACGCCGTGACGGCTGTCCATGTGTTTCTTCAGATGGGTGTCGATCAGCAGCGCCAGGGTGGCCGGATCAAACCCGCCGTCGCGCACCAAAAGGTCAAATAGCCGCCCCGCGCCCCACAGCGCGACCTTGCGCGGCTTCAGGGCATTGAGTTCCTTTGCCGCCTGCGCCAGCGCCACAAGATTGTGGGCGCGGGTGCGCTGGTAGCGCGCCATCAGCGACATGGCTTCCGCCGCTTCCGCCGGGTCCGCTTCGATGTCGCAAATCGGCGCGCCGGTCTTCTGCGCCACGAACAACAGGTTCACGGCATCTCTGGGATCGTTCTGCTCGATGATGGTGAAACCGGCAGCCTCGATCATGCGCGACAGCGTGCGGGCGGAAAAATGGAAAAGATGCTTGTCGATGAACCATTCCTCGACAATGTCCTGGCCCCCCAACAGCGCCGTGTTGGGCGCATCAATGACCAGCAGCCCGCCGGTCTTCAGCACTCGCGCATGATCCTTGAGCGCCGCAAAGGGTTCTCCCAGATGTTCGATGGTGTGACAGGAATGAACGATATCGAAGCTGCTATCTTCGAACGCCGTATTCTCCGTGCGCAGCTGGATCAGCTCAGTGCGCGGCAGCTCGGCACAGGAATCCGCATAGCGTTCGTCCGGCTCGACCGCAGTCAGTCCAGCAAGGGGCGCCTTGTCCAGGAAAGCGCGGGCAAAGCTGCCGCGGTTGGACCCGACATCCAGCAATTTGAGAGAGGCCGAAAGATCCGCATGGCGGGCGAGGGCCTCCAGCGCCTGTGTGGTGCGAAATCCCTTGCCGTACCGCACATTGCCCCAGTCGGCGCCGCCCGACACGGCGGCGGCATGGCGCTCGGCAGTTCGTGCCACGCGCGGCAAGCTCTGCACCAGCCCGCAAACGCCGCAGACATAGACCTTCAGCCCACGGGTGGTGCCGTCCGGGGTATAGGCAAACTGCAGTGAGGAGGAGCGACAGAAATCGCACTCTAAGGACATGGCCCGGCCCGGAAATATCTCGGTAACCATGTTCGGCCGGGCATGGTTAATGCGGGCCTAATAGTTGACGACATACTCCGCGCGGTCGCCATACCCCAGCCGCTCCAGCATGGGCCCGGCAATGGCGGTGAACTGGGCGTTCTGGGCTGCGTCCAACAGCCGGTCTTCCGGCCGGTTCACATTGTGCGGCCGGGCAAAAATCGCAAAATCACTATCGGCAAAGGGCAGGCCCAGAAAGTCATACAGGCTGCGCACCAGCGCCGGTGATTCCCGCAGGTCCTCCAGCCGCACGAACAGTGTTCGTTCTGCCGGCAGCGCCGCCAAACAGTCCGCCGCCACACGGTTGATCTCCGCCCAGTGCCAGGCGATGCGCTGGAACTGGTCGAAGCCGCGAAAGGCATCTGCCAGCGGATCATCCCGGCGCGGCACCGGCCACCAATAGGGTTTTTCCGGCGGCGGCATGCTGCCCGTGCCGTCATAAAAGGCCTGCAACGCGGCATTGGAGCGGTCGTCGTAATTCTCGGTGCCCAGCTTGTGGAAATAGGAACTGGCAACCTTCCGCCCGTCGCGAACCAGATGCACAAAGCGGGCGTCCGGAAACAGCGCCGCCAGGTCCGGGATCAGCCAACTCAGCTTGTTGGAGGAATCGCCCCAATGCGCCGCCCTGCTGTGATGCACCGCCGCGCCAAAGGTTTCGCGCAGCACGCCCAGCGTCTGGGCATCATCCACCAACCCCAGATAGCGCTTCACCGCCAATGGCTGGGTGATCTGCACCGCATATTCGTGATGCATCTCGACATCGGGCTTGGCCGACAGCGCCTTGTGCAGCATGGCGGTGCCGCTGCGCCCAGACGAGACAATGAAAAACGGCCTGGTCACGGCTTGGTCGCGATCACCACGGCCTCGCGGCCGATGCCCAGCTTGGCCATGGCGCGATAGAAATCGCGCCGCGTATCCTTCAGCCCCGCCGCTTCGAAGGCAAAGTCAAAACGCTTGCGCTTGTTGTGGCAGGCGCGACCCAGTGCCGGATCACTGGTATAATTTTCGCCCATCATCAAAAAGGCTTCCATGGGAAAGCTGGTGGTGCGTTCGCGCACGTCCAATCCCAGCCGCGACATCAGCGCCGCCAGCGAGTCAAAATCGAAATAGTTCAGATGATGCGGCGGTGCCACCCACCAGTCGCCGATGCCCAGCGCACTGCGGGCCGCGATCTGAAAGGGCGAAAAGTCGTTGGGCACGCCCACGCACAATACCCCGCCCGGCTCCAGCAGCGCGGTTGCCGCCGTCAGGATGGCGATGGGGTCGGGCACATGCTCCAGCACATTGGTCAGGTTGATGGCGTCAAAGGTCCCCGGTTTGCTGTCCTTGCCGAAAAAGCCTTCGGTGACCGTGGCGCCCAGAGTGCGCGCATGCGCCGCCGCCTGGCGTGACGGCTCAAATCCGTGCCCGGACCAGCCGCGCTTGATGGCGGTGGCAAGAAAGAAGCCCGGGCCGCAGCCAATGTCCAACAGCTTGCGCCCCGGCAGCAGCTTTTCGAAAATCTCCAGCCGGTCATTCTGCGCCAGCTCGAACCAGGCCTGGTCTTCGCCGGCATGGGCGATGAAATTGGGCTTCTCGTCGGCGTAATAATTCTCGCGATATTCGCGTTCCAGCGCCGCCGGATCGGGCAGCGGCAAGGCGTGCTTAAAGCCGCAATCAAAGCAGTCGATGATGTCATGGTTTTGAGCACGGGCAATGCGCGGACCATTGTGCCGGCCGTCCTGCAGGAATTGCGATGCCGATGCGGCGTGACCCATGCCCTGTTCCCAGAAAATTTGAATGGCCTGACGCTTCTCTACAGGAAGCCCGTTAACCCCTTCTTAGCCATACGCTCTTTAGATTTGGTTAAATGAAACAGCCTGTTTTCATCGCTGAAGCCTCCAGCAACCATGGCCGCGACCTGGACCGGGCGCGCGCGTTTGTGGATGCCGCCGCCGATGCCGGCTGTGACGCGGTGAAGTTCCAGCTCTTCAAGATCGACCGCATGTTCGCGCCCGAAATCCTGGCGCAAAGCCCCAAGCACCGGGCGCGGGCACAGTGGGAACTGCCGCTGTCGCACCTGGCGCCGCTGGCAGAACACTGTTCGGCGCGCGGCATCCAGTTCTCCTGCACGCCCTTCTATCTGGAAGCGGTGGCCGAGCTGGCGCCCTTCGTGGATTTCTACAAGGTGGCGTCCTACGAGCTGCTGGTCACCGACCTGCTGGTCGCCTGCGCCCAATCCGGCAAGCCCGTGGTCCTCTCCACCGGCATGGCCACGATGGACGAGATCGCAAAGGCCTCCGCCACGCTCGCCGGCGCGGGTGCCTCCGACATCACCCTGCTGCACTGCGTCTCCGCCTATCCCACCCCGGCAGCCGAAGCCAACCTGTCGGCCATCGCCCAGATTCGCGACGCCACCGGCATCAAGACCGGCTGGTCCGACCACACCCGCCGTCCCGCCGTGATCGAACGGGCCGTCCATCACTGGAACGCGGCGGCGGTGGAATTCCATCTCGACCTCGACGGCACTGGCGCGGAATATGCCAGCGGCCATTGCTGGCTGCCGCAGGAGATCGCACCGGTCATCGCCCGCATTCGCGAAGCCGCCATCGCCGACGGCACCGGCTTCAAGGGCCCGCAGCCCTCCGAGCTGTCCGACCGCGAATGGCGCGCCGACCCGACCGACGGCATGCGCCCGCTCAAGCACATCCGCATGGCCTACAAGGGCGAAGCGGCGTGAACACGACATACGCGCGCGAGAATATAAGGGTCGTTGCCGTTATCCAGGCGCGCATGGGCTCCACCCGGCTGCCAGGCAAGGTGCTCAAGCCCATCGCCGGCCAGCCTTTGCTGTGGCACATCGTGCACCGGCTGAAGAAATGCCGCCTACTGGAAGACATTGCGGTGGCCACCACCGTGAACCCGGCGGACGAGGCCATCGTCGAATGGTGCAACGCCAACAATGTGATCGTGGTGCGCGGGCCCGAAGATGACGTGCTGGCCCGCTATGCCCGCGCCGCCGAAAAGCTGGATGCCGACATCATCGTGCGGGTGTCGTCGGACGCGCCCTTTATTGATCCGGGCTTCGTCGATCACCTGATCGCCACCCTGATCGAGCAGGACGGCGATTATGTCCTGATGGAAGAAGGCGCCGAATGTGCCCATGAAGGCGTGGACCCGTTCAGCCGCCGCGCCCTCGACCGCCTGATGATGGACGCCCAGCACGATCCGGCGGCCAAGGAACATGTCACCGGCTATTTCAAGCTGCATCCCGATTTCGTGAAGATCGTGCGTGCCGCCCCCTGGCCGCCGCTCGCCAAAAAGGGCGGTCGCTTCACCATCGACACGCCTGACGATCTCACCTTTATCGAGGCGGTGCATGCCCGCGTCGCGGCCAAGGCCGGCGAGGCCTCGCTGGCCGACCTGCTGCTGCTGCTGGAACGCGAGCCCGAACTCAACGCCATCAATGCCCATGTAAAGCAAAAGCCCATATTGGCTTCGAATGGGCGCGCTTCCGGCGGTCTCGCCTTGGTCCGCTGCGACGGCGGTGGAAAGTTCGGCTACGGCCATGTCAAACGCATGGTGGCGCTGGCCCGGGCCCTGCGCGACCGCGAAGGCATGGGCGTGCTGTTCGCGCTGAACGGCAGCGATGATGCCGCCACGCCAATCTGCCGCGCCGGTTTCGAAGTCGCCATGCTGCATGGCGAAAGCGATCTGGAAACCCTGGTCGACGCCAATTCGCCCGACCTGCTGCTGCTGGATGGCCGCGAAGGCCCCACCCGCGCCGAACTGGGAAAGCTCAAGCGCGGCGTCGCCGTCACCGCCGTCATCGATGACGGCAGTGATCGCCGCCTCGCCGCCGACTATGCCTATTATCCCCCCGTACCCGGCGCACAGGCGCTGGACTGGTTCGGCGCGCATACCCTGCCGCGCATCGGCTGGGAATGGTCGCTGCTGGGTCTGAATCCCAACGCCACCGCAACCCGCGCGCCGGCATCGCGGCCCACCGTGCTGGTGGCGATGGGCGGCAGCGATCCCCAGGGCCTGACGCTTCGCATGGCCAAGGCGCTCTCGACCCTGGACAGCGCCTTCCGCATCCGCTTCGTCATCGGCGCCGGCATGAAAGACGCCGCCGCCGTTGCGCGCGGGCTGGTAACCCTGAAGAAAAATTACGAGACGGTGGAAGGCGCCGAAGACCTCACCATCGAATATGCCGGCGCCGATGTGGCGCTGTGCGCGTTCGGCGTCACCGCTTACGAACTTGCCGCCTGCGGCATCCCCGCAATCTATCTCGGTCTCACCGACGATCACGCCCAGTCGGCCTCCGCTTTCGCCGATGCCGGCATGGGCATTTTCCTCGGCGTCGCGGCGCATGTCACCGACGCCGACATTGCGTCCACGGTGCAATGGCTGCTGAACAAGCCCGTTGCGCGGCGCGAGATGCGCAATGCCGGTTTGTCGCTGATGGATGGCCAGGGTGCGTCGCGCATCGCGGCCGATCTCAGCCAGGCGCTTGCCGCCGCGCGCACCCCGCTCAGGACAGCGCTGTAACAACCTGCTTGAAGACGCCTGCCCAGTCGCCGCGTTCGCGCGGCATCACGCACAGGCATGACGGTGCGAACGGCTCGTAAGCCTGGCCCAGCGCGGTCCAGCTTGTGTCGTACAGAATCTTGAAAGTCCGCGTGCCCACGCCCGCCGCCAGCCAGGATACGGCGGTCGGCGCACTGACAACCGCGCCCAGCGCCGCCATCAAACCCGCCGCGCGATCCAGTTCCTTCTTCTGGTCAATGCCCTGCGGCACTTCAATCTTGCGGCCGCTGATGGCTTCCAGCCGCGCCACTTCCTCCGGCGTCGCGTCATATTGCACCGACACCAGTTTGCCCGGCAGCTCGCGCAACGCCCCGCCCCACGCTTCCAGCGGCGCATATTGAATCGACCGATGCCCGCCCGACTTGCCGCTGCGCCAGCAAATGCCGATGGCGTCGTCGCCGAACTGGCTTTTCCAGTGCGCCACTTCCGCCGCGTCCGGCACCAGGAAGCGGTGCGGGATGGGAAAGGATTCCAAGGTCCCGCGCAAATAGCGCGGCAGGTTGCCCATCAAGGTTGCAGCCGTGGCGCCGCCGCTCCCCTTCAGCCAGCCATAGTCGGCCACCACCGTCCCGCCGATGCTTTTCAGGCTGGCGGGCTTCACCGTCACCTCGGGAAAGGATCGCGCAAACAGCGCCGCCAGCCTTGGCTCGCATTCCAGCACCAGGCTGCCGCCCTCGGCTTTCGCCCGGGCCGCCAGTTCAGGGATCAGCGAGGCAAACAGGATCTGGTCGCCCACACCCTGCTCACTGCGGATCAACAGCCGCGCCCGCTTTAGCGGTGCGCCCGTCCAAGGCAGTAAACGTTGTTCGCTGCCCATCACCGGCACCTTGCCCGGCACCTCCAGCCGGGCGGCATAGTCGCGCCAGCCGTCTTTCAGATCACCGTTCAGAAGATGCAGGATCGCCCGGTTCAGCCGCGCCTGCGCGTTCTTCGGTTCTGCCTTGATGGCGCTATCATACAGTGTTCGCGCCGTGGCGCGGTCGCCTGCATCGCACAGCATGTCGGCCAGGTTGGCCAAAGCCGGCGCATATTTCGGATTGATCACCAGCGCCGCGCGGTAATGGCCGATGGCCGCGTCATCCTCGCCCATTTCGCGCCGCGCCGAACCCAGGGTCAGGTGCAATTCCGGGCTTTCGGGGCTGCGCGCCAGCGCCGGTTCCAGCAAGGCAATGGCCGCCTCGAACTGCCCCGCACCGCGCAGCAGGTTGGCCAGGTTGACGGTGGCTTCCAGCCGCGTCGGCTCGATGCGGAGCACCGTGCGAAAAAACTGCTGCGCCGCGTCGCCAAGACCCAGAAGCTGCGCGGTATTGCCAAGCGCGAACAGCACCTTGGTATCATCGGGGCGCGCCGCCAAGGCCTGCTCGAACTGGGCAATGGCCTCCACATGCCGTCCCTGCGACGACAGTTTCAGTCCAGTGGCATAGGCCGCGCTCATCACATGACCTTCGCGCGGCGGCTCTTAAGACCTCGTTAAGCGTGATTTCTTCGTCATTCACATGGCCTTAACGCCGAAAATGCGAAATTCCCTCCATGTCCGGTATTGGCGGAATCGATGCTTCAGTGCTGTTGGGGCTTTATCAGTCCCAGCTCAATGCCAGTCCGTCCGCGATCGCGGCGGGCACGCGCAACGCTGCGTCTCTCGCTGCCAACCAGAAGAAGGGCGCAACCGCCGCCGACAATCCGCCCTGGAACACGCCCAACACCAACAATGCCAAACAGGATGCGGCTGTCCTTTCGACCACCAACTTCCTCGACACCTCCAAGGTGCCGCTGTCGTCCGGCGCCACCGCCGACGCCAAGATGGAGCAGGACAACCAGAAACTCTTCGCGCTCTACAGCGCGGTCAACACGCTGGCCTATATCGCCAAGATGGGCCAGCGGCCCGACGCCACCAGCGGACAACTCGCCGGACTCAATGCCCGCTTCCAGACCGGCCTGGCGCAGGTGCAGAGCTATCTCTCCTCCACCGACTTCAACGGATTCAATCTTCAGGCCGCCAAGCCGTCGGACACCGTGACCTCGACGGCCAGCATCGCCTTCTCCGACTACAGCTATGCCACCAAGAAGCTGATCACCAACGCCCAGCTAGACAGCGCCATGCCGGGTCTTTCCGCCAGCGACAGCTTCACCATCTCCATCAAAAAAGCCGGCGCCACCACCAATGTGGCGATCGACCTGTCGCAGGTTCCGGGCACGCTGACCCTCACCAACATTGTCAGCTACATCAACAGCCAGTTGTCATCTGCCGGCTTCTCCACCCGCTTCCAGAAGACCGTGCAGGGCGACACCACCACCACTTCGAAAAACGCCACCTATGGTCTTCAGATCACGCCCGGCGGCGTCGAACAGGTGTCGCTGTCGGCGGCGGCGACACCCTCGCTCTACCTTGTCGGCAATTCCGGCCTGGCCACCGAAACCAATACCGTCACCAATTCCTTCACCTCGGCCAGCACCACCACGGCAGCCGACCAGTCCGGACGCCTGACCAAGCTGACGGGCATTGACGGCACGCCCACCGCCACCTTCAGCGTCAACCAGCAGGCGTCCACCGGCACCACCACGGCCACCGGCAGCGCCGTGGACGCCTCGGGCAATGTCTATGTGATCGGCGCCGCCACCGGCGACTTTGGCAACCAGATCAACCAGGGATCGCAGGATTCCTATCTCACCAAGTATGATTCGGCCGGCCATGTGCTGTGGCAGAAACTGCTGGGCTCGGGCGGCACAGCCAATGCCTATGGCCTGGCGCTGGATCCTTCGGGCGGCGTTGTGGTCACCGGTGCCACCACCGGCCAGGTGATGACCACAGCCATCAGCAACGGCAACAATGACAGCTTCGTGGCGCGCTATGACGCCAATGGCGAACAGTCCTGGATCAAGCAGATCCAGACCCTAGCCACCAACCAGTCCAACGCCGTCAGCGTCGACGCCAGCGGCAATATCTATATCGGCGGCAGCGTATCGGGCGGTGTGATCGGCGCAGGCCAGACCGCCCAGGGCAAGGGCGATGCCTTCCTGGTCAAGTTGAATTCCAAGGGCGTCATCCAGTCGGAAAGCCAGTTCGGCACCTCCGGCGCCGACAGTGTCGCGGCCACCGCCACCGACAGCAGCGGCAACCTGTTCGTCGCCTCGACCCAGAACGGCCACGCGATCATTTCCAAATATGCCGGCGGCGACATCACCAGCGCTCCGACCTGGACGCAGGATCTGGGCGACCTCGCGGCCGGCGGCGCCATCGGCGGGCTGACCGTGTCGAACGGCAAGGTCTATGTCTCCGGCGCCACCAGCAACCCCAACCTCACCGGCGGCGGCGCGACCGTGGCGGCGGCCGCCAGCGGCGGCATTGATGCCTTTGTCTCCACCCTCTCCGACAATGGCGCGTCCGTCAGCGCCACCACCGTCACCTATATCGGCACCGCCGGTACCGATACGGCGGGCGCCGTGACGGTGGCCTTGGATGGCACCATCTATCTCGCCGGCACCACCACCGGCACCTTCGCGGGCGCCCAGCGCAGCGTGCAGAACGTCAACAACGCCTTCGCCACCGCGCTGAACACGGACGGCACGGTGAAATGGACCAAGCAATTCGGCGGCGCCGACGGTGTTTCCAGTGGCGCAAGCCTGGCCATCGATACCCAGGGCTCCAGCGTGCTGGACGCACTGGGCCTGCCGCGCGGGGCCATCACGCTCAACCAGTCGGTGGATCTCACCAGCCAGACCACCCTGCGCGCGGGCGACAGCTTCAAGATCGCGATTCAAGGCACCGCGTCACGCACCGCCACCATCACCATCGACCAGGGCGAGACCTTCGATTCGCTGGTGACCAAGATCAATTCCCAGCTGGGCGGCATCGGCAAGGCGTCGGTGAACTATACCGGCGGGGGCGAGAATCTGAAGCTCAAGGTCAATGCCGGAAACACCATCAATCTGATTGCGGGCCCCGGCGATTTCGATGCGCTGAAGCGGCTAGGCATCGCTTCGGGCGTGCTGACCGCCCCGTCCAAGGACGGCAAGACAGCCACCACCACCACATCCGGCATCACGCCCACCTATGGGCTGGGCTTTTACGGCACGCTCGATATTTCCACCAAAACCGGCGCCAACCTGGCGCGGTCACAGTTGCTGGGCGTGCTTTCCTCGCTGCAGAGCACCTACCAGACCACCAACAATCCGCCTTCGACGAGTACGTCCGTCGGCAATACCAGCGGCAAGGCGACAAGCTATCAGACCTCGCAGCTTTCCAGTTACAGCCTGGCGCTGAGCCTGCTCGGCGGCTGACGCGAGCCTCGCAACGCGAAGCGCGGCGTCATAAGATCAAACGACCTTGTTGAACACCATGGCGCCGCTGGGTTGCGGCCCATAGCCGGGACGCGGGCCATAGGTCCGCGTCGGCGCGTTGGCGCGTTCAACTTCGCGCGCGATGGCCTGAATCATGCCTTCGCTGGCATTCTTGACCCGCGCGATCATGCGCCCATGCATCTGCAGTACTTCGCGGAATTTGGCGGTGATGGCGACAAAGCGCTGGCGCAGCGACGGCGGCGCGGCCTGGGCGATGCGCGGATCGAAACCCTGCGCCTCGCGGCCATAGATGGCGGTCAGTTTCTGGATCTCGGGATCGGCGGTCATCAGCGCATCGGTGCGCCCCGCCTTCAGGGTTTCGATGTCGCTTTCCAGCGCCACGATCAGTCGTTCGGCCATGGAAATCAGCCGTTCGATGCGGGGCTCATCCTGGATCTTGATGTCCTGCATCACTGCACCGTGACTTGCTGATGCTTCAGCAGTTCCGCTTGCATCTTGCTGGCCAGGCCAAAGCCGCCGCGCGCGGTGAGACCCTTGGCATATTGGTCCACCATCATGGAGCGGAACATTTCCTCGCCCTGGCCGCCGCCGGTGATCCCGTCGGTCTTGATGCCGGAAAACATCGAGCCCAGGAACTGGGCGATGAAGATGCTTTCATATTCCTTGGCCGCCGAAGCCGCCTTGGAGGCGTCGGCGGTGGGGCGCGGCGCGCTCGGCAAAGCCGGCTGCTGCGCCATCATCATTGCGGAGGAAGCGTCCATTAGCCGATCACCTCGATGTCGGCCTGCAAGGCGCCGGCCGCCTTGATGGCCTGCAGGATGGAGATCACGTCACGCGGGCCCACGCCCAGTGCGTTCAATCCATCCACCACATGCTGGAGCGACACCCCGTCATGCAGCACGGTCATCTTGTTGCCCTTGCTGTCATCAACCTGGATGGAAGTGCGTGGCACGACCTGGGTGGTGCCGGTGTTGGAGAAGGGCGAAGGCTGCGACACCTGCGGGCTCTCGGTCACCTTGATCGTCAGGTTGCCCTGGGCGATGGCGACGGTGGAGATGCGCACGTCCGAACCCATCACGATCACGCCGGAATTCTCGTCGATGATGACCTTGGCGGGCTGGTCGGGGTTGACGCGGATCTGCTCGATATCGGTCAGCAGCGCCATGACGCCGCCGGGATAGTTGGCCGGCACCGACAGCTCGACATTGCTGGGATCAACCGCGCGGGCGCTGCCGCCGCCCAGATAGGCGTTCACCGCCTTGGCGATGCGGCTGGAAGTGGTGAGGTCGGGATTGTGCAACGACAGCTTCAGCACATCCAGGCTGGCCAGCTTGAAGCCGGTTTCCTTTTCGACGCTGGCGCCGTTGGCGATGCGGCCCGCGGTGGGCACGCCGCGCGTCACGCTGCCGGCATCACCCTGGGCGGAAAAGCCGCCGATCGCGACCGGGCCCTGGCCCAGCGCATAAATCTGTCCGTCCGCGCCGAACAGCGGCGTGACGAGCAGGGTACCACCCTGCAAATTCTTGGCGTCGCCCATCGCCGAGACCGAGACATCGATCTTGCTGCCGGGGGCAGCAAAGGCGGGAAGCGAAGCGGTCACCATCACGGCGGCGACATTCTTGGTCTGCATGACCTGGCCGCGGGTGTTGACGCCCAGCCGCTCCAGCATGGTCTGGATGGACTGCTGGGTGAAAGGCGCGTTCTTCAGGCTGTCGCCGGTGCCATTCAGGCCGACCACCAGGCCATAGCCGACCAGCATATTGTCGCGAATGCCCTGCACCTCGACCAGGTCCTTGACCCGCGAAAAGGCAAAGGCGGGCGAAGCTGCCAGGGCAGCGCCCACAACAAGAGCGGCAATACGAAGGATATAAGGTGCGCGGCGCATTCGGCTTCTGCCTTCTTGAGTCGCCTGCATCCTTGCCAGTTTCGTGCCGGGCCTGGCACGAAAAATATCATTTAAAATCAATGTGTTGAACACTGTTCGGAAGCGCGGTTTCACGCTGCGGCAATTCCTGCCGGGCCTAGGCTGCCGCCGGGGTGGACACTGGGCCTTTCATGCCCAGCGCCAGGAAGGCCGCCCCCACCGCCACGAATCCGGCGATGACGAAGGAGTCCAGATAGGACCCCGTCACCGTGCGCGACATCCCCGCAAAGAAGGCGGCGGACGCAGCCCCGATCTGGTGGCTGGCGGAAATCCAGCCGAACAGGATCGGCGCCTTGCGGGTCCCGAACACGCGGTTGGCGATGGCAAGCGTCGGCGGCACCGTGGCAATCCAGTCCAGCCCGTAAAACACCGCGAACAGCGACAGGCCATAAAAGCTGAAATCGGCGAAAGGAAGATAGATCAGCGACAGGCCTCTGAGGCCGTAATAGGCGAACAGCAATTTGCGCGGATCGATGCGGTCGGTCAGCCAGCCGCTGGCGGTGGTGCCCACCAGATCGAACAGTCCCATGATCGCCAGCAGGCCGCCGGCGGCCACCGCTTCCATGCCGTGGTCGTGGCACAGCGCGATCATGTGGGTGCCGACCAGCCCGTTGGTGGTGAAGCCGCAGACAAAGAAGGTCGCCGCCAGCAGCCAGAAATCGCGATTTCTGACCCCTTCGCCCAGCGCACTGAACGCTGTTTTCAGCGGATTTCCGGTGCTGCGGGTCTCGTGCACATGATCGGCCTTGGCGCCGAACGGTGTTTGGCCCACATCTGCCGGCCATTCCGGCAGCAGCCAGTAGACCAGCGGAATCATCACCGCCATCGCCGCCGCCACGCACATCACCACCGGCTTCCAGCCATGATCCTGGGCGACGGCCGACAGCACCGGCAGGAACACCAGGGTCCCGGTGGATGTCGAAGCCGCGAAAAGCCCCATCACCAGCCCGCGATTGCTGACAAACCAGCGATTGACGATGGTCGCGCCCAGCACATTGGTGATGCAGCCCGAACCGATGCCCGACACCAGCCCCCAGGTCAGCACCAGTTGCCAGGGTTGCGACATGAACAGGCTGGCGGTCGAGGAAAGCCCCATCATGGCCAGCGCGGTGATGACGGTGGCGCGAATGCCGAAGCGCTGCATCGCCGCCGCTGCGAAGGGGCCGGTCAGGCCGAACAAAAGAATGCCGGTGGCGGCCGCAAAACTGATCGTGCCGCGCGACCAGCCAAAGGCCTGGCCCCAGGGCACCATCAGCACGCCGGGGGTCGAGCGCAGGCCCGCCGCCGCCAGCAGGGCCACGAAAATGACCCCCACCACCGCCAGCGCATAATGCCGACCGAAAACGCTCCTGGGTGTCATGCTTCCCCCACCAGACAAAAAATCTAGCACGAGGGTGGAAAAATTCGCTGCCCCGTCTGGGCATGGCGGCCCCTGCATGGACAGAAAACGGCGTCCCCCCTATTTTCAAGCTGCCATGAGCACCCAGGAAGACAACGGCCTCGCCACCCAGACCTTCACCGCCTGGGCAGACGCCTTCACCCCGGCCGAGCTGGACGCCATCGAAGCCTGCGGCGACGCCCTGGCCGCAGATCAGGCGGTGCTGCTGGCCGACACGCCGCAAGGCGAACGCGCCGCGAAAATCCGCATCACCCAGACTTCCTGGCTGGCGCCCAATCCCGACACCCAGTGGATCTATGATCGCATGCAGGCGGTCATTCGCCGTCTCAACGACGCCTCCTACCGCTACGACCTGCGCGGCTTTTCAGATAATTTCCAATACACCGTCTATAGCGACAGCGAAGGCGGCCACTATGACTGGCATGTCGATCACGGCCCGCTGGATGTCCAGCGCAAGCTGTCCGTGTCGGTCCAGCTCAGCGATGGCGACAGCTATGAGGGCTGCGACCTGCAATTTCACGCCGGCAACAAGACCGAGACCGGCCCGCGCGAGCGCGGCAGCGTGATCGCATTTCCGTCCTATGTCCTGCACCGCGTGACGCCCATCGTGTCGGGCACGCGCAAGGCGCTGGTGGTTTGGACCACCGGCCCCAATTTCCGCTAGGGGCCGATATGACGTCTGCGACAGAGACGAGCACGGCCACGGGATCACCCTTTCGATGAGCGCTTTCGCACCGTCTTCACCGCGCGCGCTGGGCGGACCGCTGGTGGCATGGGAAAACGCTTTCTCGGCATCGGAGCTGGACCGCATCGAAGCGCATGGCGACGGCCTGGCGCGCGAAACTGCCGGACTCTTCGTGGAACAGGGCGACGGGGCGCGGAAGCGCATCACCCAGGTCGCCTGGATGGAACGCACCGACGCCAGCCAGTGGCTGTACCGCCGTCTGGAAGAAATCGTCCAGCGCCTGAACCTGCAATTCTACAAGTACGAACTCTTCGGCCTGCGCGAGCGGCTGCAATACACGGTCTATGAACAGGCCGAGGGCGGCCATTATGGCTGGCACGTCGATCACGGCGACGCCACACCTGCGCCGCGCAAATTGTCACTGTCGCTGCAACTCACCGATCCGCAGGGCTATGAAGGCTGCGACCTGGAACTCTCCTATGGCGACGGCGTCAAACATGCGCCACGAAGCCGGGGCACAATCATCGCGTTCCCGTCCTATGTGCTGCACCAGGTCACGCCCATCGTTACGGGAACCCGCAAATCACTGGTGATTTGGGCCAGCGGCCCGGATTTCCGCTAGATTGCCCTATATAAAAGTGACTTCAGGATTCGGCCCAGGGAATAAAATGACGCATACCACCTTGCTTTGCATTCTGGATGGTTGGGGCTGGCGCCCCGGTGACGATCCGGACAATGCCATCGCCCAGGCCAAGACTCCGAACTACACCCGCCTGCTCAAGGACTGCCCGCACGCGCTGCTGGCAACCTCCGGCAATGCGGTGGGCCTGCCCAAGGGCCAGATGGGAAATTCCGAAGTCGGCCACATGAATATCGGTGCGGGCCGCATTGTCGCCCAGGACCTGCCGCGCATCGACGTGGCGATCGAGGATGGCAGCCTGGCGCGCCGTCCCGTGCTCCTCTCGCTGATTGATAAAGCCAAAACCGCCCGGCGCGCCGTGCATGTGATGGGACTTCTTTCGCCCGGCGGCGTGCATTCGCACCAGGGTCACATCGCCGCCCTGGTGAAGATCATCGCGGGCCAGGGCGTGCCGGTTTTTGTCCATGCCTTCCTGGATGGCCGCGACACCCCGCCCAAAAGCGCGCGCGGCTTTGTCGAGAAATTCCTCCATGACATTTCGGGTCTCGCCGGGGTGCGACTGGCGACCCTGTCGGGCCGCTACTACGCCATGGACCGCGACAAGCGCTGGGACCGGGTGGAAAAATGCACCGCCGCCATCCTCGACGCCTCGGCCCGCCGCTTTGACGCCGCCATCGCCGCCATAGATTCGTCCTATGCCGAAGACGTCACCGACGAATTCCTGGTCCCTTGCGTGTTGGGCGACTATGCCGGCGCCGAGGATGGCGACTGCCTGCTGTTCGCCAATTTCCGCGCCGACCGCGCCCGCGAGATTTCCGCTGCCCTTCTGGACCCGGGATTTGAAGGCTTTGTCCGCGAACGCACCGTCGCCTTCGGCGCGGCCGCAGGCCTGACGGAATATTCCCAGGACCTGCGCGCCTTGATGGGCGCGATCTTCCCGCCCGAAGATGTGCGCGAGACTCTGGGCGAAGTGATCGCTGCCCATCACATGAAGCAGCTTCGCATCGCCGAGACCGAGAAATACGCCCATGTCACTTTCTTCCTGAATGGCGGCCGCGAGGATGTGTTCAGGGGCGAGGACCGCATCCTGGTTCCCAGCCCCAAGGTTTCCACCTATGACCACAAGCCGGAGATGAGCGCCTATCTCGTCACCGAAAAGCTGGAAGCGGCGATCACCAGCGGCAAATACGATCTCATCGTCTGCAACTATGCCAACCCGGACATGGTGGGCCATACCGGCATCATGCGCGCGGCGATCCAGGCGGTGGACACGATTGACGAATGCCTGGGCCGTCTACGCACCGCGCTCGAGCAGGTGGGCGGCGTCATGCTGCTCACCGCCGACCATGGCAATATCGAGATGATGGAAGACCCGCACACCCATGAGCCCTATACGGCGCATACCACCCTGGATGTGCCGGTCATCGCCTTCGGTGTCCCCGCCGGCAGCCGCCTGCAAAATGGCCGCCTCGCCGATGTCGCGCCCACCGTGCTGGACCTGATGGGCCTGAAGCAGCCCGCGCTGATGACGGGTCACTCATTGCTGGTCAAAAGCGCGTGAACAAACGCCTTGCCTTGCTGCTGACGGCGGCGCTGCTGGTGCAGACCGCGCCTTTATTGGCGAAGGAAACCCGCAAGTCCTCTGCGGTACACAAGTCCGCGGCACAAAAGGCGGCACACAAGACACCCACCTACAAGCGCGTTGCCGCGCCCGCCACGCCCACTCCGCGGCCGCGCAATGCCGCGCCAAGATTCTCTTCCGAAGAAGGTCCTGCGATTGATCTCAGCCATGCCATGCCGGGCAAGGCGCTGGCCAAGCTGCCCTCCAGCGCCGCACAGCTCCAAAGCCTGTCATCGGAACTGAAACAGGGCACGCCGCAGTTGGCCGGTGCCAAGCAGAAAAGCGATACCCTGGCCGCCGAGGCCGCGGACCTTCGCAAGAAACTGATCGACACCGCCCGGCGCATCGAAACGCTGGAGCGCCAGGCCATCGACAGCGACACGCAGATCGTGCGGCTGGAAGCCGAGAATACCCGGCTCAGCGCCGGCTTCGCCAATGACCGCGTCGCGGTGACGCGGCTGATCGCGGTGCTGGAAAGAATGCAGCACGACATGCCTCCGGCCCTGGCGCTGCGTTCCGACGATGCCCTGGGCGCGGCGCGCGGCGCCATGCTGATCGGCGCCACCCTGCCGCCGATCTATGCCCAGGCCGCCGCCTTGTCGCGGCGGATTGATACCCTCAAGCGCACCCGCATCGCCCTGGATCGCCAGCGCCGTGATTCCCGCGAAACCGCCGCCCATCTCACCATTGCCCGCGCCGATCTCGACCAGCTCCTGGCCCAAAAGGAGCGCGAGGCGGCCGGCGCCGCCGAAAGCTACGGCGCCCTGAAGACCCAGCTGGCGACGATCGCCCGCCAGGCAGCCGATTTTCAGGCACTGCTGGCCCGCGTCAAACAGCTGCGCCAATCCGGCGCAGCCGATCAGTCCGTGGTGACCGTCACTGCCCAGAATGCCGGTTCCCTGGAGGGGCTGGGCCGGAACTCACTGCTGGAACCGGTGGTGGGAACCGCCGTGGCGGGCTCACAAAGCAGCAGTCCGGGGCTTTCCTATGCCACCCGGCCGGGCGCCCAGGTGATTACCCCCGCTGACGGCAAGGTTCTTTTCGCCGGCCCTTACCATAAGAGCGGACAAGTCTTGATCCTGGAGATAACCACTGGGTACGATGTGGTCCTGGCGGGTCTGGGACGCGTCACGGTCAAGCCGAACGATCAGCTGCTGGCGGGTGAGCCGGTGGGAACCATGCCCACCGGGCCGTTAACCGGCGGGTCTGATTCAAGGCTTTACTTTGAACTGCGTCACGGCGGCCATGGCACCGATCCTTCGCCATGGCTCAAGTTGAATTTGCGCGCCAGCTTTGGAAAGGCGAACGGCACATGAATAAGTTTGCGTTGGTTGGCATGGGCCTCGTTGCCGGTTTCGCTGCGGCGATGATTTCGCTTCCCGAAGCCAAGGGCGCCAATGACGCAAGCGCCTATGGCCAGCTCGACCTCTTCAGCGACGCCTTTGAGCGTGTGCGCGCCAACTATGTGCGCCCGGTCAAGGACAGCGAGCTGATCGACGCCGCCATCCAGGGCATGGTCTCCAACCTCGATCCCCATTCCAGCTATATGGACGCCAAGCAGTATGGCGACATGCAGGTCACCACCAAGGGCCAGTTCGGCGGCGTCGGCATAGAAGTCACGCAGGAAGACGGCCTGATCAAGGTGATCTCCCCCATCGACGGCACACCCGCATCGCGCGCCGGCATCAAGTCGGGCGACCGCATTGCCGGCATCGACGGCACCTCCATTGCCGGCCTGCCGCTGAACGATTCCATTGACAAGATGAAGGGCGCGCCCGGCACCAAGGTCACGCTCACCGTGCTGCGCGAAGGCGAAAAGAAGCCGTTCGACGTGACTTTGCTGCGCGCCATCATCCAGGTGGATGCGGCGTCGGCGCGGCGCGAAGGCGATATCGGCTACATCCGCATGCCCGGCTTCAACGAACAGACCGCCGACGGCCTGGAAAAGTCCGTGCGCGATCTCAAGAAACAGATCGGCCCCGGCATCAAGGGTTATGTCCTCGACCTGCGCAACAATCCCGGCGGGCTTCTCGACCAGGCCATCCAGGTCAGCGATGATTTTCTCAACACCGGCGAGATCGTTTCCACCCGCGGCCGCCACAGCGAAGACACCCAGCGCTATGACGCCAAGAATGGCGACGTCACCGACGGCAAGCCTATCGTTGTGCTGATCAATGCCGGCACCGCCAGCGCTTCCGAAATCGTCTCGGGCGCGCTGCAGGATCACAAGCGTGCCACCATCATCGGGCTCACCAGCTTCGGCAAGGGTTCGGTGCAGACCATCATCCCGCTGGGCGAAAAGCGCGGCGCGCTGCGCCTGACCACGGCGCGCTACTACACGCCCTCCGGTCACTCGATCCAGGCCCAAGGCATCATTCCCGACATCCAGGTCGCCCAGGGCGACGAGGCCAGCGTGCCCAAGCTGGCGCGTCCCAGCGAAGCGGATCTGCGCGGCCACCTGTCGGGCGAACCGATCCCCACCAAGCGCGCCAATGCGCCGGTGATCAAACCCGCCCCCGGCAAGAAGTATGACGACTTCCAGCTGTCCTATGCCCTCGACCTGCTGCACGGGAAAATGACAGTCGCCGCTGCCAACACCCCGGCCCCGGAAAAGACCGCAGCTTCGGCGCGTTAATACCTATTAACTGAAGGGTAACCATGCTCCCCCATAAAGGGAGCATGGCTGCTGCTGCCGACACCGCAGAAGGACTGACCGCGTCCCGGGCTGGACGCGCGCTGGCGTTCGCCAGCTCCTTCCTCGTCTGCCTGCTGGCGGCGGGCGCGCTGGCCATCACCCTGCTGGGCCGCCCCCATCCGCCCGCCATCAGCCTCGAAATCCCCGAAGCCCCCGGCACCAAACACGCGGCCCCCGCCGCCGCAAATGCCGAGGCCGAAGACTTGCCCGCGCCCGGCGCCCCCATCACACGCGTGCTGCGCGCCGGTTCGGCGTTGCTGGCCGATCCCGCCCTGATCGAGAACACAAGCCAGGGGCCGTTGCCCCGCATCGCCGACGACGGCCGCCGCCCCATGACCGCCTATGCCGGCCCAGTCCCTTCATCGGCCAAGGTCAAGATCGCCATCGTGGTCAGCGGGCTGGGTCTCTCCGCTTCCGCCACCCAGTCCGCGCTTTCCGGTCTTCCCGGCGGCGTGACCTTGGCCTTTGCGCCCTATGCCGGCGATGTCGGCGAATGGGTATCGAAGGCGCGCGGCAAGGGCCACGAAGTGCTGCTGGAAATTCCCATGGAGCCGTTCGATTTCCCCGACAGCGATCCTGGTCCTCACACCTTGCGCTCCGGCCAGGATGAGAACGCCAACATCCAGCGCCTGACCTGGGCGCTCTCCCGCTTCACCGGCTATGCCGGCGTCACAAATCTGCTCGGCCAGCGTTTCCTGGGCGACAGCGACGCGTTGGCGCCGGCGCTCACCTACCTCAACCGGCGCGGCCTTTATTTCTTCGACAATGGCGCAGCCAGCCAGTCGGTTGCGACCACTGTCAGCGGCCAGGTCGGCATGCCGGCGGCCAGCGGCACGCAGTTGGACGCCATTCCCACCGCGCTCGAAATCGACCGCCATCTGTCGGAACTGGAAACCGCCGCCCGCGCCAATGGCGGCGCCGTGGGTTCCGCATTCCTCTATCCCGTCTCGGTGGCGCGCATCGCCGCCTGGGCCAAGGGTTTGGAATCGCGGGGCTTTGTCCTCGTGCCCGTTTCGGCCATAGTGACGCAGAAAAAACAATAACAGCGCTGGGAAATGTCCTCTGATCTTCCATACCGGCCTTGCGTCGGCATCATGCTGTTCAACCCGGACGGCAAGGTGTTCGTCGGCAAGCGCCTCGACCAGACGGTGGAAGGCTGGCAGATGCCGCAAGGCGGCATCGACAAGGGCGAGAGCCCGCGCGACGCCGCGCTGCGCGAGCTGGGCGAGGAAACCGGCACCGACAAGGCCGACATCATCGGCGAGATGGAAGACTGGGTCACCTACGACCTGCCCGAACACCTGATCGGTGTCGCCTTCCACGGCAAGTACAAGGGCCAGCGCCAGAAATGGTTTGCCTTGCGCTTCACCGGCAAGGACAGCGACATTGATCTGACCGCTCATGAACCGGAATTCTCCGACTATCGCTGGGTCAGCCTGGACGAGCTGCCGGACCTGATCGTGCCCTTCAAGCGCGAGATTTACCGCCAGGTCATCGCCGCGCTGGGAAAGCTGGCATGAAGGCGGCCAAAGCATCGGCCAAGCCACCCGTCTTGATGATCCATGGCGCCTTCTGCGGCCCCTGGGCGCTGGACGGCCTGAAAGAGAAATTTGAATCCGCCGGTTACAAGGTCACCGCCCCCTATCTGCGCTTCCATGACGAAAATCCGCCTTCGCTCGCATTGGGCACCACGGGCCTGGCTGATTACGCCGCCGACCTGGAAGACGAAATTGCGGGCCTGAAGACGCCGCCGATCCTGGTCGGTCATTCCATGGGCGGCCTGCTGGCGCAGATGCTGGCGGCAAGAACCGAAGTGCGCGCGCTCGTGTTGCTTGCGCCGTCGGCGCCGTGGGGCGTGCCGCCCACCACCCTGTTCGAGATCGGCGCGGCGCATGCCATGCACCTGCAGCCCGGCTACTGGAACCAGTTGCTCGCCCCCAACCGCGACGTCGCGCTGGCCCATTCGCTCGACAAGCTGCCGCGCGAGTCGCGCGGGGCCATCTATGACCGCTTTGTCGCCGAATCCGGCCGCGCCACGTTCGAAGTGATGAACTGGGGCCTGGACATGAGCCGCGCCAGCGAGGTGGAGGTGGACGCCGTCACCTGCCCGATGCTGCTGCTCACCGGCAGCGAAGACCGCATCAACCCGCCATCCACCGTGGCGCGCATCGCCGAACGCTATGGTGACCGCGCCACCAATGAAGTGCTGCCCGGCATGGGCCATTGGCTGATCGGCGAACCGGGCTGGGAAATACTGGCTGACAAGGCTCTGGGTTGGCTTAAGGCGCAGAAGCTCTAGCTCTTCGCGTCCTTGCGCTTGGCAAAGTCCTTCATGAAGGACTGCAAGGTATCCACCGACGCAATCTTGGCGGCCGCCTCGCGGAAGGCCAGGCCATGCTGGTCCACCGGCGCGGACAGCACCGCGAACAGATTGGCGTCGGGCGTATTCTTCATCTTGGGCGCAAAGCGGGTGCGCAGCCGTTCCAGACTGGTTTCGTCACTGGCCAGCGAATAGGCCACCGTGGCGCGCAGAAGCGCGGCGCGCTCCGCATCGCTCAGCGGCGCGGCTTCTGCCTCGCGGCCCGCCAGCATTTCCTCGGCCTTCTGTCCGGCCACGGACCAGTTGCCGCTTTCCCAATAGATATCGGCGCGCAGCCGCTTGACGTCGTCGGACTGGTCCACCGC
Organism: Micropepsales bacterium; assembly: GCA_038324265.1. GTDB lineage: Bacteria > Pseudomonadota > Alphaproteobacteria > Micropepsales > Micropepsaceae > Rhizomicrobium. The sequence continues at coordinate 24,888 of JBBQHU010000013.1, forward strand.
GATCAGGTCCAGCGCATTGTCCCATTGCTTCAGCGCCGCGAAGGCGCGTGCTTCCAGGATCATGCGCTGGTGCATCTGGTCGTCGGGCAGGCCGGTGATGGTGGAATCACGCAAGGTGGCCACGGCTTTTTCCGGCTTGTGGTCCATCAGATAGACGCTCGCCAGCCGGGTCGCCACCTGCGCCTTGGCAATGCCGTCCAGCCGCTTGTCCACCTGATAGGCGAGCAGGTTCGCGGCCGGTCCCAACAGGTCCACCGCCACCAGCCGGTCCGACATCCGCCGGATCATCTCGTCGCCATCAGCCCCGATCGGGGTCAGATCCATATTGTCATAGAACAGCGCCAGCGCATCCACCGGCTTCAATTTGTCCGCGCCGCCCTTCAGGAACAGGTTCACGAACGCCCCGCGCATGTCGTCCTGTGCCAGGCGGGCGGCGTCCTCGCCGTTGAAATTCTGCGATGCAATGCGCAGGGTCTTCAGACCGTCGCGCCACTTCTTCTTCTGGAAATACAGCGACGCCAGTTGGCGCAGGGTCTTCAGTTCTAGCTTGTCGCCGCGCCAGCGGAAGCGCAGCTTCTCCAGTTGCTCGATCGCCTGGTCCGTGGTGATGGCATGGTTCGACAGCCCCGCATTGACGTGATGGAACAGCGCCTGGGCGGCCAGCTTCTCGTCGCCGCCATTCTCAATCTTCGTGAACAGCGTCGCCGCTTCGCTATAGCGGCTCGCCGCCATGATCCGCGCCCGCGCCAGATCGGCGGCCAGGCTCTGCCGCTTGTCCAGCTCCTTGGGCAGGCGCTGCAAGGCGGCGTCGGCAAGATCCAGCCGGTTCAGGCCCAGCGCCGCATCGGCATCGGCCAGGATCGCATTGGCCTGCCACAGGACCGGATAGCGCCCGATCACCGGGCTCGCCTGATCCAGATGCGTGTGCGCGCTCTGCCAGTCTTCCATTCCCGCTTCGATCAGCCCGCGCCAGAAGGCGGCATGGCGATCGGAATCAAAGGACGCGCCGGCCAGCTCGTTATGGGCCTCGCGATAGCGCCCCATCATGGTGTCCGCCGCGGCCCGCATGGTGGTGAGCTGGGTGTCGCCCACCAATGCGGGATCGCCAGACTGCACCAGGTTGATCAACCCCAGCGCCTCGGCGGCAAAGCCATTGGCGAGATAAAAGCGCGCCAGGGTCAGCCGCGGCCCGGTCGTCATGCCGGGACCTTGCTTGGCAGCAGCCTGGGTCAGCTTGCGCTCAGTGGCCAGGAAGCTGCCGGCCGACGCCACGCCCCAATGGGCGAAATCCAGATAGGAAGGCCCGTCGCCATAATGCGCCAGTGCCGAAGGCGACTGTGCCACCGGCAATTGCGGCGGCGTCAGGGAAAGGCCGGTCGGCCGCGCGATGGTGACGCGGTTCTGCGACACTTCCACTTTCAGGTCGTCGGAATAGGGCGTGATCACCAACCCGCTGGCGCTGGGCAGGGCCGCGAAATCGGCATAATAGCGCGGACTGATGATGCCGCGTCCCGGCGCTGCCGGAATCACCGTCAGCACATCGCCGCCCGCCGGATCGGTAATCGCAAAGGCGTGATCGGCCAGCGGCAACAGGGTGGACAGTGACGTGCGGCGCGGATCGGCCTGGTTGCGGGCAAAGCCGATACTGGTCAAGGCGGGCGCGACATGCGGCGCGATCTCGACCTGCAGATTGCCGCCGGCCTCACGTGCGGCGATTTCGTAAGCGCCGTTCAGCGTGATGCGCAGGATGCCAAGGCCATCCGACGACACCGCTTCCTGGCGCGGCGAAAAATCGCCCAGCGCCGTTTTCAAATTCCTGGAATCGAAGTTTGGCGCATTCTCCAGCACGATCCAGGCGGTGAGGCCGCGTACGAACACAGCCGCGGGCAGCGAACCGGCATTCTTGAAGGTGATGACCGCGCCGTCCCGGGTGCGCTTGCCGTCCGCGACGGGAATGGCAGGGCCAGCAGGTTCGGCAGGTTCGGTCGCCTTTGCCTCGGCCGGCTTTTCTTCCGCGACCTTCACCTCGGCAGGCTTTGCCTCCGCAGGCTTGTCCGCCTTCTTGGGCGCCAGCTGTTCAGCGCTATGGGCAATCGCCTGCGCCTGGGCGTTGCTGACAGTGCCGACCTTTGTCATGGGCGTCATCTTGCTGACGGTCGGTTTTGCCAGTCCGGGCGGGGCATAGGCGGCGCTGTCGGTCTTGGGCGCCAGGATATCCAGCACCACATGGGTGCCGTCCTTGAAATCGTGATAGCCGGAATCCGAATCGGTATCGAAATCCACGATGGTGCTGTTGCCCTCGATGCGCCAGGCGGCATTCTTCACCCAGGGCGGCGCGAAACGCGCGATCACCGAGACATCGGCGCGCACCGGCGTGTTGAACTTGATGGTCATTTTCCCCGCGCCGGGAAACACCTGGTAGCTGACATCCCTGGGCCAGTCGAACACCAGCCGCGTGAAGTTGGCATAGCTGCCGGCGCGCAATTTCAGTACCGGCAATGCCGCCACATCCAGCGGCATGGCCACCGGCTTTGCGGGTGGTGCCAGGTCGGGCATCACGCCGGTGAAATTGGGTTCGGCCATGTCGACCACGGCGCGATTGCCCTGCTGGCTGACATGCAGCCTGACCGGCTGGTTCAGCACAAAGCGCAAGGTCTTGCCGTCGGCATCGGCATGTCCCGATGCAATGGCGCGCGGCATGGCCGCAACCACGGCAGCCGGATCGATGCTGGCCTTGTCGGAAAAGGTGATGGCCATGACGCCGCCGGTGGTGGTGGCGCTGACCCTGGAGGCGGTGGTGAAGCTGAGGCGGCCATAGCCGCCCTGGGTGCTGCCGGTGACGCTGTCCGCCGCCCAAACGGGTGCGCTGGCGCAAAGCGCCATCACCAGTCCGATTGTGCGAGCAATGCGTGTCACCAGTGTCCCCTTCAAGATGGACTATCGCGGGGCGGTGTTAACCTTTGGTAAAGCGTAAATTCATTGCCAAAGCGCCGATTATTTGGGGGCTCAGCTTTTGGGGGCCGGTGCCGGGACCGGTGCCGTCGCGGGAGCCGCCGCCGGAGCCGCAGTCGGGGCCGCCAAGGCCGTCGGGGCGGCGGCTTCCGGAGCCGGTTTATGCTGTTCTTCCAAAGGCTTGGCTTCTGCGGTGACCATAGGCTTGCGGGCCCTTGCCTTGCGCCGCACAGGTGCGGGCGCAGCTTCGGCAATCGGGACGGCCGAGGCCAACTGGACCGGTGCGGCGGCAGAGGTCTGCTGGCCCAAAGTGGCAGCAGGTGTGGCGGCAGGGGTGGCAACCGGCACGGGCGCCAGCGCGTCCGCGGTCTGGGGCAGGGTCAGCTTGTTCGCCAGCTTCACGGTCAGCGACTTGGCATTGTCGGCATTCATGTTGGCCAGCACCAGGGCCAGGATGTCCGACTTCATGCTCTGGGCCACCGGCACCAGCACATCGTCGGGCAGGTTGTTGAAGATGCGCGCGGCATCCTTGGCCTTCATGGTGGAATAGGTCTTCACCAGCGAGGCGACCTGCGCCTTCTGGGCTTCATCGCGCTGCGCCAGCAGCGCCGTGATCTGGGCCTGCAGGGTCTTGAGCTGGGAGATCTTGATGTCCACGCGCTTTTCGGCGGCGGCGATCATGTTGGCCTCGGTGTTGAGCTGGCTGTCGCGGGCGTCCAGCTCCTTGCGGCGCTTGACCAAGGCGTTGACCACATCGACTTCGTTGGCGCTGGCGATCTCGTCGTCCGCGCCGCCGGCGAAATCTTCATGGGCCGGCTTGGGGTCCGCGTTAAGCGAGGCAACCTGCTCCGCGGCTTCGGCATAGGCTTCGTGCACAAGGCCGGTGGTCTTGACCACCAGCAGGCTGGCGCCGACCACGACTACGGTGGGCAGCAGGCGCAGGTAACGCGGCCAGCTCTTCTTGATCAAAACGCTCATTGGGCGATTCCTTCGCGCGCCAGTCGGCCCATGATCGAGGTCGAGGGCAGCGGCATGTCGGGGATTTCGCGCGCCACGCGCGGGGCGCTGGCCGCGCCTTCCATGCGTATGGCGATGCGTTCGCCCGAGGCGGTGAGAACGGAAAGCTCGTCAATATGCAGGCGGGCGCGCTTCAACCGCTCGTCCAGGGTCTGGGCCGCTTCACCGGCCGCCGACTTCAGCGCACGCAGCGATGCGCCCGCGCCGGCAATCGCCATGTTCAGTTCGCCGATAGTGCGCGACAGGCCTTCCTGGCCCTTGCGCACGGCCGCCAGGCGGCGCTCCAGCACCACACAGTAGCAAAGGGTGAAGGCCAGCAGGACTTCCAGGGCCAGTTCCAGATAGAAAGCGAGATTGAAGGTCACGGCAAAATCTCTCAATTGGTGGCGTTGTTAAAGGGCGCGGCTGGCGTCGGTGCGTTCCACCGCATCGTCGATCCGAACCGCGACATGGGCGCCGACGCGGCCCATGCGGCCTTTCAGCAGCGGCACGCCGCGGCAACGCATCTCGATGGTGGAGTCGGGGCCAGCGCCCAGCATCAGGGTCTGGCCCACTTCCAGGTTCATCACCTGGTTCAGCGGCATGGTCTGTTCGTCCAGGATGGCCTCGATATCCACCTTGGTGGACCACAACTCCGTCGCCAGATGGCTTTCCCAGATCGAATCGCGGCCGAACTTCTCGCCCATGAACTGCTGCAACAGCAGCTTGCGAATGGGCTCCAGGGTGGCATAGGGCAGCAGCAATTCGGTGCGGCCGCCGCGATCTTCCATGTCGATGCGCAGCTTGACCAGGATGGCGGCATTGGCGGGCCGGGCAATGGCCGCAAAGCGCGGATTGGTTTCCAGGCGGTCCAGGCTGAATTTCACGGGCGCCAGCGGCTCAAACGCCGCGCACATGTCCTGCATGATCACTTCGATCATGCGCTGGACCAGGGTGCGTTCGATGGTGGTATAGGGCCGGCCCTCGATGCGCATGGCGCTGGAGCCGCGCCGACCGCCCAGAAGCACGTCCACGATCGAATAGATCAGGTTGGAATCGACGGTGAACAGGCCGTAATTGTCCAGTTCCTCGGCATGAAACACCGCCAGGATCGCGGGCAGGGGGATGGAGTTCAGATAGTCGCCAAAGCGGATCGAGGTAATGGAATCCAGGCTGACTTCGACATTGTCCGAGGTGAAATTGCGCAAGCTGGTGGTCATCAACCGCACCAGGCGGTCGAACACGATTTCCAGCATCGGCAGGCGTTCATAGGACACCAGCGCCGAATTGATGATGGCGCGGACACCCGACTTGTCCTGCGACTGGTCGGCGCCGACGTCAAAGCCCAGCAGGGAATCGATTTCGTCCTGGTTCAGGACCCGTTCGGCTGCGCCGCCGCCTTCCGCAGACGCGCTTTCAAAGGTCGCGGCCGCGGTGGGAGCTTCTGCTTCGGCAACTGTTTCGTCGGCCATGACTTTGAATCCTGAAAAACTACTGCCAAAAACTACTGCCAAAAACTACTGAACGATCATTTCCTTGAGCAGCACGTCGCGCACATGATAGGGCGCGGCCGCCACATTCACGCGGCGCAGCAACTCTTCCTTCAGGCGCAGCACACCGGCCGAGCCTTTCAGGTCATCAAGCCGCAATTCGCGCAAATAAGCCTGGAACTGATCGGTGACGCGGGGCATCAGCGGCTCCATCGCCTTCTTCTGCTCTTCGTCTTCCATTTCCAGCGAAACGCCCAGCTTCAGATAGGCCGGCGTGCCGTCGGCGGACTGGATATTGACCAGGATGTCGGCCATGTCACTGAACGCGACCTTGGGCGGGACCAGCGGCACTTCTTCCGCCTTGGCCATATGGGCATCGTCACTCTTCTTGAACAGAAAGAAGTATGCACCCGCACCGCCGCCGCCGATCACCAGCAACAAAGCCGGGACCGCGATCATCAGCATCTTCTTGCTGAGCAGTTTGCCCAGTCCCTTCTTGGGGGCTGCGACTTCACCTTCCGGCTTGTCGCCTTCGGCTTCGGGGGCTTCTTTCTTCGCCATGGAATTCTTCCATTCGTTGTTCGCTTGTCCCCAACCTAAGCAAACGTGGTTAAGGAGCGGTTGAAATTGCCGCCTGCTCCCCTTCGGACCCGGCAAGTTTTTCCGCGGGCCTTACCCATGCCTCACAAAACCCAATAAAACCGGGCCTTTCTGTTTGGCACGGCGGCTGCAGTAACCTTGTCCATCGGGCCAGAACGGCTCCGGGACAGGTGCCATGGACAATTCACTTCTTGTTAGTCTTTCCCAGCAGCTCGCCGCATACCGGGCGATGGATGTGATCGCGAACAATCTCGCGAACGTCTCCACACCCGGCTTCAAGCGCGAAGCCGCCAAGTTCGAAGAGTATATTTCCAAGATGCGCCCCGCCGAGGGCCAGACCGGAACCCAGAGCGTCAGCTTTGTGAAGGATGCAGGCATCCTGCGCGATGACAGCCAGGGCGCCGTGCAGCAGACCGGCGCCACCTATGACGTCGCCATCGCCGGCAATGGTTTCTTCTCGGTCCAGACCCCGCAGGGCATTCGTTATACCCGTGACGGCCATTTCAGCCTCGACGCCAGCGGCAACCTGGTGACCAGTGCCGGCCATCAGGTCCAGGGTGACGGCGGCGCCATTACCATCACGCCCAATGACGGCGAGATCAGCATTTCCCCCGACGGCACCATCTCCAGCGTCGTCAACGGCGTCGGCAACCAGCTTGCCAAGCTGAAGGTGGTGGATTTCGCCGACCCCCGCGCGATGGTCAAGGAGGGCGCCAACCTGCTGTCCACCACCCAGACCGCCAAGACCCCGGACAAGGTGAACCTGCGCCAGGGTGCGCTGGAATCCTCCAACGTCCAGCCGGTGATCGAAATCAGTCACATGATCGAGGTGATGCGCGCCTATGAGGCGACCGCCACCCTGAGCAAATCGCAGGAAGACATGATGCGTCAGGCCATCGAAAAACTCGGCCAGATGCCGGCTTAAGGAGAAATAGACATGCGCGCACTTTCCATCGCCTCGACCGGCATGCTGGCCCAGCAGACCAATGTCGAAGTCATCGCCAATAATCTGGCGAACATGAACACCACGGCGTTCAAGCAGCAGCGGGCGGAATTCACCGACCTGCTCTACCAGAATGTCCAGACCCCGGGTTCGCAGACCTCCGACCAGGGCACCTATGCTCCCAACGGCATCCAGCTCGGCGCCGGTGTGCGCACCGCCGCGGTCTACCGGGTCACCACCCAGGGCGACCTGAAATCCACCGGCAATCCCTATGACGTCGCCATTCAGGGCGCCGGCTTCTTCCGCGTCCAGCAGGCCGACGGCACCGACGCCTATTCGCGCTCGGGCAATTTCTCGCTGTCGCCCCAGGGTCAGTTGGTGACGCAGGACGGCCTGGTGATCCAGCCCGGCATCGCGATCCCGCAGAACACGCTCACCGTGACCATCAATGCCCAGGGCCAGGTCAACGCCACGGTCGCCGGCAACAGCACGCCGCAGACGGTCGGCCAGCTGGAACTGACACGCTTTCCCAACGAAGCGGGCCTGAATGCGGTCGGCGGCAACCTCTATCTGGAAACCCCCGGCTCGGGCAGTCCCCAGGCGGGCGTGCCCGGCTCCACCGGCTACGGCACCATCCAGCAGGGCTTTCTGGAAACCTCCAATGTGAACTCGGTGGACGAGATCACCGCGCTGATCACCGCGCAGCGCGCCTATGAAATGAATTCCAAGGTCGTCTCGGCAGCCGACCAGATGATGCAGAACACCGCAAGGCTGGGGTCGTAAGATGAAAAATCGCCAAATCGACGGAAAGACACTGTTCCTGATCGGCCTGTTGGTCGTGGTGCCCGCCATGATGCTGGCCGCTTCCAGCGCCTTTGCCAGCACGGTGCGGGTTGTGGTGCCGGTGCACGATATCGCCCGCGGCGAAGTGATCGGCGAAACCGACCTCACCTATGCCACCGTGGACGGCAATGCGCTGGCCTCCGGCGTGCCCACCAAGATGAGCGAGATCGTCGGCCTTCAGACCCGCCGGGTGCTGGCCAGCGGACAGACGTTTCGCAGCGATGACCTGCGCCGCCCGATCGTCGTCATGAAAGGCCAGACCGTCACCATGCAGTTCAGCGCCCCCGGCGTGGAGCTGTCGGCGATGGGCCGCGCCATGAGCGAAGGCGGCATCGGCGACACCGTCACCATCCAGAACCCCGCTTCCTACCGGATGATTTCCGGCATCGTGGTCGCGCCGGGCGCCGTGCGCGCCACCGGCCCGATTTCCAACCTGTCTTCCAACACCATTGCCCGCCGATAGGATCCGTCATGCACATCACCCTGAAACTCTCCGCCGCCCTGATGCTCGCTTCGGCCCTGTCGGCCTGTTCTGCCGTGGACCGCATCGAGAATATCGGCGAGGCGCCGAAGATGGCGGCCGTCGGCAACCCCGCCGGTCACAGCATCGTGGCGGACATTCCGCGCCCCGCCCCCATCACCCATGCCGACAATTCACTGTGGCAGCCGGGCGCCAAGAGCTTCTTCAACGATCCGCGTGCCGGCCATATCGGTGACGTCATCACAGTGAATGTCTCTACCTCCGACGCCGCCAAGCTGTCCAACACCACCTCGCGCAGCCGCACCAACTCCGAGAATGCCAGCATGGACAATCTGTTCGGCCTGGAAACCGTGATGCCCAGTGCCCTGACGCCCTCCAGCCTGGTCAAGATGGGCTCGGACAATTCCAATGTCGGCACCGGCGCCGTCGCGCGTTCGGAATCCATCAATCTGACCTTGGCCGCCCTCGTGGCCCAGGTGCTGCCCAACGGCAACCTGGTGATCGACGGTCATCAGCAGGTGCGCGTCAACAACGAGCTGCGCGACATGCGCGTCTCCGGCATCGTGCGCCGCGAAGACATCACCCAGGACAACACCGTCAACCTGACCCAGATCGCAGAAGCCCGCATTTCCTACGGCGGCAAGGGCACGGTCAGCGATGTGCAGCAGCCGCGCTATGGCAGCCAGCTGCTCGACATCCTGATGCCCTGGTAATCACCCGAATATTGCGTGGGGAAACAAAAAGGCCCGGTCTCAATGAAGACCGGGCCTTTTATTATTTTCGCAGGCAGATCGCCCTAATCGTCCCGGTAAACTTTTTCGCGCCGTTCATGGCGTTCCTGCGCCTCGATCGACAGGGTGGCGATGGGGCGGGCGTCCAGCCGCTTGAGGCTGATGGGCTCGCCGGTTTCTTCGCAGAAGCCATAGGAGCCGTCGTCGATCCGGCGCAGCGCCGAATCGATCTTGGCGATCAGCTTGCGCTGGCGGTCGCGGGTGCGCAGTTCCAGCTGGCGTTCGGCTTCGGTCGAGGCACGGTCCGCCAGGTCGGCATGCGGCACGGTTTCCGCCTGCAGATTCTGGATGGTCTCGCGGCTTTCCTTGAGGATCTCTTCTTTCCAGTCATTGAGCTTCTTGCGGAAATATTCCCGCTGGCGCTCATTCATGAAGGGTTCGTTTTCCGACGGGTGATAGTCGGCGGCAACGGTGTTGGCCATGCAAACTCCCTGTGACGCGGGGCGCCGGACTCAAGCCCAGAAATGCCCCGAGGGCCGGGGTTATAGCCGCGCCCATCTCCCCCCGCAAATGCTATCGCATCCCATGATTAGCAGTGCACAGAAATCGGGCAAACGCTGCCGCAAACCGCTGATATCCAGACCTTTTTGACATTCTTGCAGCCGTCACAAAACGCTGTCGCTGCAGACCGTTTTCGGTGCTCAAGCGTACCGACGGATTTGCTCTCGCCGCCACAAATGCAAAAGGCCAGTCCATGGGACTGGCCTTTTGCGACTTGGTTGCGGGGACAGGATTTGAACCTGTGACCTTCAGGTTATGAGCCTGACGAGCTACCGGGCTGCTCCACCCCGCGTCACGAAGGCGGGGGATATAGGCCATGGGCCCCACCCTGTCCACCCCGCAAATATCCGCCCTTCGGCTGGTTTACCCAGCCTTAACCCTGGCCAGCTTAGAGAAATTCCATTGTATAACAGGATGTTGTTGATGCGTTTCCTCGGCCGGTTGCTCGCGGGCCTTTCTTTCCTCGCACCTGCGGCCGCGGCCGCCCCCTGGGACATGCTCGACGGCGGCAAACTGCTGGCCACCGGCGGCGTCAGCCAGGTGGAAGGCGCGGGCGGCGGCGGCATCGCCAACTGGGCCCTTATCACCGGCTACGGCACCCGCGATGGCGTCGGCATCAACGCGCACTACACCGGCGTCTTCCTGCCCGACTACACACTTCATACCGCCGGCGTGGCGGTGGGCCTGTTTGACCGGCTGGAGCTGTCTTATGCCTGGCAGGCCTTCAACACCCAGCAAGTGGGCGCCGCGCTGGGTCTGGGCCAAGGCTACACCTTCCACCAGAACATCTTCGGCGCAAAGCTGAAGCTGGTCGGCGACGCGGTCTATGACCAGGACAGCTGGCTGCCACAGATTTCCGTCGGCCTGCAGCACAAGGAAAATGACCGCGGCGCCGTCATCACCGCCGTGGGCGGCAAGGCCAGTGTCGGCACCGATTACTATATCGCCGCCAGCAAGCTGTTCCTGGCGCAAAGCCTGCTGGTCAATGCCAGCGTGCGCGCCACAAAGGCCAATCAGCTTGGCATCCTGGGTTTCGGCGGCGACAAGCACAACGATTATTCCGCCCAGGTGGAAACCTCCGCCGCCTATCTCTTCAGCAAGCGCTTCGCGGTGGGCGCCGAATTCCGCACCAAGCCCAGCAACCTTTCCATCGCCAAGGAACAGGATGTCTGGGACGTGTTCGCGGCATACTTCTTCAGCAAAAATCTTTCTGCCACCCTGGCCTATGCCGACATGGGCAATATCGTGATCCGCAACCATCAGCGCGGCGTATATCTGTCGCTGCAGGCAGGACTGTGATGATGAAACCCATTGTTTTTGCGGCTTTCATGCTGTGCGCCTTTCCGGCCTTTGCCGAAGACACGCTGTTTATTGACATGGGCGGCAAAGCGGGGATCGACCGGGTGGTGGACGAGGTTGAAAAAATCTATCTCGATGATTTACGCATCAAGGAGTCCTTTGCCGAATCCAATCTCGAGCGGCTGAACGTCAAGCTCAAGGAAGAATTCTGTGTTGTGGCAGGTGGTCCCTGCACCTATACCGGCCACACCATGGAAGAAACCCACAAAGGCCTGCACCTGAAGAACTTCGACTTCAACGCACTGGTGGAAGACCTGCAGTTGGCGATGGACAAGGTTGGAATACCCTTCGCGGTGCAGAACCGTTTCCTGGCGCGGCTCGCGCCCATGCAGCACCAGGTGGTGACACAATGAAGGCCCTCCTTGCCATTGCCCTGACCCTGGCGCCGCTGGCCGCCTCTGCCGCCGATGTCACAGTCATCCAGAAGGGCCGCCGCTTTGCGCCCACCGAACTGACCATCCGCGCCGGCGACAGCGTCACCTTCACCAATGACGACGAATTCATCCACCAGATGTATTCCGACGGCCTGTTCGATTCTGCCGAGAAGAAGCCGGGCCAGACCCTGACCGAGGTCTTTGCCCGTTCGGGAACTTTTGAAGTGCGCTGCCACATCCACCCCAAGATGAAGCTGGTGGTGCGCGTCAACTAACGCGCCGCAATTGAGGCACAATCCCTAACAGAAGCTTTCACGGGCTTGGCGCGCCTGCATCAGGCTTAATCCGCCATAAACCCCCAATCGGCCAAACTCTCCTGCAATCCCTGCAAGAGCCGCATCTGCGCATGACGTTTGGCCGCACCACCATCGGCGCCCGCATATTCGGCGCCTTTATCGCCATGAGCCTCCTGATCGGCATCATGGGCATGGCGGGCTATGGCGTGCTGGCGGCTGCGGGGCGGATTGCCGTCACCACCTTCGACGGCCCGCTGATGGCGATCAACTATGCCCGCGCCGCCCAGACCGACTTCGCCCTGATGCAGCTGGCCGAGCTGCGCTACGAACATGCCGCTGCCGGCAACCGCGCAGCAATCGCCGCCGAAATCTCCGAACTCGCCACCACCTTCATCGAAGACCTCGACGTCGCCCAGCAGCGCAGCATGGCGGCCGACGAACTGCGCATGATCGCCCAGATCCGTCCGCTGTTTGCCCAATGGCGCGCGGCGCGCAACCGGGGCGATATTGCCGCACTGGAAGATCTCGACGAGCAGATCGACAAGAAGTTCGACCTGCTGGTCGAATTCAACACCGATCACAGCTTCATCGGCCGCCGCCAGACCGTGACCAATATCGCGAGCTACAAATATGCCGTTGTCGGCATGACGGCACTGGCCCTGCTGCTGGCCGCCGGTCTCACCTACCTGCTGCGCAGCCGCATCGTGCGCCCCTTGCGCGCCGCCGCCGCCGTTGCCGACCGCATCGCCAGAGGTGAGCTCCAGGCCCTGATCCCGCAGGGCGGCGCGGACGAGACCGGCGCCCTGCTGAATTCCATGACGGTGATGCAGACCAATATCCGCGAACGCATCACGCGCGAGACCGAACTGCGCCGCTCCGCCGAAAACCGCCTGGTGGAAGCGCTCGAGACCAGCCGCGAAGGCGTCATGCTGACATCGCCCGACGGCACCATCGTGATGTCGAACAGTGCCCTGCGCGGCTTCTTCCAGGGCATCGCCTTCCGGCTGATGCCCGGCCAGCCCTTTGATGCGGCGCTGGCCGCCATCCAGGGCCAGCTCGCACCCACCCAGCCCGAGCCGGATGCCAATGGCCACGCCGAACTGGAATTGGCCGATGGCCGCTGGCTGCGCATGACCGTCAGCCAGACCAGCGAAGGCGGCTCCATCATCTTCCTGTCCGACTTCACCCTCATCAAGGAGCGCGAGGAGAGCCTGCGCCGCGCCAAGGCCGATGCCGAACGCGCCAACGCCTCCAAGACCCGCTTCCTGGCCAATATGAGCCACGAGCTGCGAACCCCGCTCAATGCCATTATCGGCTTTTCCGAGATCATCGCCGGCCAGCTCTTCGGCAAGCTCGGCAGTGAACGCTATCTCGACTATTCCAACGACATCCTGCGCAGCGGCCGCCACCTGCTGGCGGTGATCAACGATGTGCTGGACCTGTCGCGCAGTGAATCGGGCAAGATGGTGCTGGCCGCGCAGGACATGGACATGCGCGATGTGCTGGTCGATTGCGCCGCGATGGTGCGCGAGCAATGCGCCGCCGCCGGGCTGAACTTCGAAATCTCTGGTCTGGAACACGAACTGCCCATGACCGGCGACACCGCCAAGCTGCGCCAGATCCTCCTCAACCTGCTGTCCAATTCCATCAAGTTCACGGAAAAAGGCGGCACCATCTCGCTGTCGGCAACGGTGCTGGACGCGCATGTTGCCGTCACAGTGGCCGATACCGGCATCGGCATGGACCCCGAAGATATCCAGGTCGCCTTCCAGCCCTTCTCCCAGGTCGACAACCGGCTGGAGCGCCGCTACGAGGGGACCGGCCTGGGCCTGCCCTTGACCAAGGCGCTGATGGACCTGCATGGCGGCGACATCGTGATCGACAGCGCGCGCGGCCAGGGCACGCGCATCACCCTGCGCTTTGACCGCAGGATCACCGAAGGCCTGCTGGACGTCGGCTAGGCGCCGGTCGGGCTGTTGCGCGCCGCGATATGTTCCTTGGCCGTCTGGATCGCGCGCACAAAGGCCACCGGATTGGCGATTTGCGGCGTGGTGGTGGAATCCACCCCGGTGCCCTCAATCGTCACCGTGCCGAAGCCGAACATGCGCGCGGTGAAACTCTGATGCACCTTCACGCCTTCGATGTTGGGCAGCGCGATCTCGCTGGTGTGCATGGAAAAGACGCCATGCTTTTCGACAAAGCGGTGGCTGGTAACACCGATCTCGGTGGTGCCCTTGATCACCAGCAACTTCACGCAGGTGAATAGTCCCCACAATACCCACAGCCCCACCAGCAACATGCCCAGGTAATAGGGATTTGAGCTGTCCACCGGTGGCTGCTGAATGGCTTCCACATACAGGACCAGCTCGACCAGCAGCGGCAGCAGCAGCGAACCCCAGGCACTGAGATTGTAGAGCCAGTGAAAATGTGCCCGCGCAATGATGGTCTCGCCATCACCCAGCGACTGATCGATATAGGACATGCGTTCCTCCCGGCGAATGCTTTTGCTTTTTACGGGAATTTTTCAAGCCCTGCCAGTCAGGCGGGACGGCGTGGACGCTGTTTGGCAGAAATCGACTTTATGAAGACCCGACCGCGTCCGCCCGCAAATGGCGGGTCGGCTTTTTTAAGCGCCTGAGCCAGCAGAGCCTGCACGTCCGGCGCATCCAGCGTTGCGGCGCCATCTGCCAGTACGATGTGCTTTGTGGTCATGCCGGTGCCTTTCAGGCGCCCGGTTGGGTCTTTCAGAGGCAGGGTGCCGAAGAAGAACAGGCTGATCCAGCGCGGATAGATGGCAACCGAGAACCACACATTGCGCATCCGTTCGCCGGTGGCAAAACCGATAGCCAGTGCATTGTAATTGTCATAGACCAGTTCAAAGGCGCCGGGACACAGCTTGCGCATTCTGGAAAGAACGGCCCTGGCCTTGCGTGCGACGTCAGGGTCGAATTTGGCGATGAAGCCTTCCAGCTCCGTCTTAGCGGTCATCATGGTCAGGAAGCAGCACCTCGCGCACGCCCTTATGGTTGGGCGAGCTGACCACGCCGTCCTGCTCCATCCGCTCGATCAGGCTGGCAGCGCGATTGTAGCCGATCTGCAGCCGCCGCTGGATGTAACTGGTCGACGCCTTCTTGTCCCGCGCCACCACGGCCAGCGCCTTGTCATAAAGGTCGTCGCCGGAATTGCCGTTGCCCTGGCCGAACACGGCATAGGGATCGTCGCTGTCCTCGTCCGGCTCCTCGGTCACCGCGTCCAGATATTCCGGCGCGCCCTGCGACTTCAGGAAGCGCACCACATCCTCGACTTCATGGTCCGACACGAAGGGCCCGTGGATGCGCTTGATGCGCCCGCCGGCCGCCATATAAAGCATGTCGCCCTGGCCCAGCAGCTGCTCGGCGCCCTGTTCTCCCAAGATGGTGCGACTGTCGATCTTCGAAGTGACCTGAAACGAAATGCGGGTGGGAAAGTTGGCCTTGATGGTGCCGGTGATGACGTCCACCGACGGGCGCTGGGTCGCGGCAATCAGATGGATGCCGGCGGCGCGCGCCATCTGCGCCAGACGCTGCACCGCGCCTTCGATCTCCTTGCCTGACACCATCATCAGGTCGGCGACTTCGTCCACCACCACCACGATGTAGGGCATGGATTCGAATTCAAGCGTCTCGTCCTCATAGATCGGCTTGCCGGTCTCGCGGTCAAAGCCGGTCTGCACCGTGCGCTTGAGCACTTCACCCTTGTCCTTGGCCTTTTTGACGCGCTCGTTGAAGGCTTCCACGCCGCGCACGCCCATCTTGGACATCTTGCGATAGCGGTCTTCCATCTCGCGCACCGCCCATTTCAGCGCCACGATCGCCTTGCGCGGATCAGTGACGACGGGCGACAGCAGATGCGGAATGCCGTCATAGACCGACAATTCCAGCATCTTGGGATCGATCATGATCAGCCGGCACTGGCTGGGCGGCATGCGGAACAGGATGGACAGGATCATGGTGTTCAGGCCCACCGACTTGCCCGAACCGGTGGTGCCCGCGACCAGCAAATGCGGCATCTTGGCGAGATCGGCGATCACCGGCTCGCCGCCGATGGTCTTGCCCAGAACGACGCTCAAGGGCGCGCGGGCCTTTTCATAATCGCTGCTGGCAAACATCTCGCGCAGATAAACGGTCTCGCGGAATTGATTGGGCAGCTCGATGCCGATCACGTTGCGGCCCGAAATGGTGGCGATACGCGCCGCCACCGCACTCATGGAGCGCGCCACGTCATCGGCCAGCGAAATCACGCGGCTCGACTTCACGCCCGCCGCGGGCTCGAATTCATACAGGGTCACCACCGGGCCCGGGCGCACCGCCGTGATGCGGCCCTTGACGCCGAAATCGGCCAGCACCGCTTCCAGCATGCGGGCATTTTCTTCCAGCGCTTCGTCCGAAAGCGTGTGGGTGTTCTTGACCGGCGGCGCCTCGGTCAGCAGGTCCAGCCCCGGCAGATGATAGTCGCCCGATGTGAGGTTCAGCGCCGGCTGGCTGTCGGCGCGCTTGGGCGCCGCGGTCTTGGAGGCATCGCGCTTGACGCGGCTCTTCTGGCGCTCGGCCAGACGACTGGCGGCGATGGGTTCCGGGCGCAGACTGCCCGGCGCCTCCTCGGCGGCATCCAGATGATAGGCGCCTTCGTCGTCATCGTCATAGTCATGATCTTCGTCATCGGCATCGTCGTGATGGGCGAAGCGGAAATCAGGCTTCTTGATCAGGCTCCACAGCCACACACCGGTGGCGGGAATATTCGTCGCGCCGCGCAGCAGCGGCATGAAGCGCAGGCCCGTCGCCAGGAAGGCCAGCGGCAATCCCACCAGCAGCAGCGCCAGCGGCAGTGCCCAGGCGATCATCGGCACGTGCCACACGCTCGCCGCATGGGCTGACAGGCCGGAAGCGGCAATGCCGATCATCCCGCCCGCACCCGCCGGAAGGCGCGCCGGCTGTGCAAACAGGCCCAGTCCCGCCGCCACCGTGGCCGTGCCCAGCGGCCAGGCCACCAGCCGCCACATGGCGTATTTCAGCGATTTGCCGCGCAGTGCGCGCGTGCCCCACACTAGGATCGGCGCCAGTGCCGTGACAGCGGCAAAACCGAAAATCTGCAGCAGCATGTCCGCGGCCACCGCACCCACCGGACCCAGCAGGTTCACGGTATCGCGCAGGTTGGCGTTGTTCAGGCTGGCATCGTCGGCGGAATAACTCAGCAGCGCGACCAGCCCCGCCAACCCCGCCAGCACCAGCATCAGGCCTGCGCCGCGCAAGGCAATCATCCGCACCAGCCGGTTCATGGCGCGGCGGGCATCGGCCAAGGCATCGCTCATCGCGCCACCCTTGGCGCGGGGGTGATAGACGCCACCGATCATGCGTGATTGAGCCATAAGCGCCGTCCTTGGAAATTAGAGAATTTCTCCAATCCTTTCGAGTGCGGTCATAATGGTTGACAAATCGCTAACGAGCGCCACCCGGACATAGGAAAAGCCAGGGTTTGACTGGGTTTTTCCGGCAATCATTTCTCGGCCCATATAGGCACCGGGCAGCAACCGCACCCCCTGCTCGCGCCAGGCGCGCAGCGCGAATTCCGCGCCATTTTGAACATCCAGCCACAGGAACATCGCCCCGTCCGGCCGCGTCATCCGGTTGCCCAGGATGCTCTGGGCCAGCGCCATCTTTTCCTGGTAGGCGGCGCGGCCTGCAATGACATGCGCCTCGTCGTCCCAGGCGGCGGCAGAAGCGGCCAGCACCGGACCGGGCACCTGCGGCCCCGCCACATTGCGAAAGGCGCGAAAGCGCGCCATCAGCGCCGGATCACCCGTCACCAAACCCGAGCGCAATCCCGGCAGACCCGATCGCTTGGACAGGGAATGAAAGCTCAACAGGCGCGTCAGCTCCCCGGTGGCGGCAAACCGCGCGCTCAGCGCCGATACCGGCGGCTGGTCGTAATAGATGTCCGCATAGCATTCGTCGGCAAGCACCACGAAATCATGTTCGTCCGCCAGCGCGAACAGCCGGTCCCACCAGGGCGCATCCGCCACCGCGCCCTCGGGATTGGACGGCGAGCAGACATAGACCGCCACCAGCCGCCTGAGCGTCTCGGGAGGCAGCGCGCCATAGTCGGGCAGGAAGCCGTTCTCGGCGGTCGCCGCGGCATAGATGGGCTCCGCGCCGGCCGACAAGGCCGCCGCCGCATAGACCTGGTAAAAGGGATTGGGCATTGCCACTGCCGGCTGCCCGCCGCCCTTCACCTTGGGCATCAGCGGGAACAGCGACAGGAACAACCCCTCGCGGGTGCCGTTCAGCGGCAGCACCTGCGTCTGCGGGTCCAGCCCGGGAATGGCAAAGCGGCGACCGACCCAGCCGCACGCCGCCTCGCGCCAGGCGGGTGTACCATTGCTCATGGGATAGTTGCCGAAGCTCGCGGCCTCGCGCGCCAGCGCCTCGGTGATGAAGTCCGGTACCGTCCCGCTGGGATCACCCACGGCCAGGGTGATCGGGTCCTTGCCGGGCGCCACGCCGCCGAGCAGCTCGGCGAGCTGGACAAAGGGCCCCTGCGGCAGGGCAGAAAGCAGCAAGTCGGACAAGGCGCAATACCCGGATGAATGCGCGCGGAATTTAAGAGGCGCATCCCGGGAACGCCAACCTTTTCCTCCCCGTGCACGGTTTCGCCCGGAGCGCAGGCGAAGCCGGAGCGACCTACAAACAAAGGCATGGCGTCCGGACAAAAGAAAAGGGCGCCGGCTTGCGCCGGCGCCCTGATCTTTCAGGCTTGTGAGACTTAGTGGTCGTGCACGGTTTCGCCATGCAGGTTGATGTCGAGACCCTCGACTTCAACCTCGGCCGAGACGCGCAGGCCGATCACCAGGTCGATCACCTTCAGGATGATGAAGGTCATGATGGCGCAGTAGATGAACACCGCACCAACATCTTCCAGCTGCAGGAGCATCTGGCCGAAGTTGCCATCGGTCAGCCAGCCACCCTTGGGATAGACGCTGTTGATGGCGCCCTTGGCGAACATGCCGGTCATGATGGCGCCGAGCGCACCACCAACACCATGCACGCCCCAGGCGTCGAGGCTGTCGTCATACCCGAAGGCCTTCTTCACCCAGACTGCCGAGATGTAGCAGACCACGCCCGCGGTCAGGCCGATGATGAGCGCGCCCACCGGATCGACAAAACCCGAAGCCGGGGTGATGGCCACGAGGCCGGCAACGGCGCCGGAGATCATGCCCAACACCGAAGGCTTCTTGGCGATGACCCATTCGGCGATCATCCAGGTCAGGGCAGCAGCAGCGGTCGCGATTTGCGTCGCGGCCGCAGCCATGCCGGCACCATAGCCCGACGAGACGGCGGAGCCGGCGTTGAAGCCGAACCAGCCGACCCACAGCAAGCTGGCGCCGATAACCGACAGCACCAGGTTGTGCGGAGCCATGCTTTCAGAGCCCAGACCAATGCGCTTGCCGAGCATGAGGCAGGTCACCAGAGCCGCGGTACCCGCGTTCAGATGCACCACCGAGCCGCCGGCATAGTCCATCGCACCGGCAACGCCCAGCCAGCCGCCGCCCCAGACCCAATGGGCGATGGGGCAATAGACGATCAGCAACCACAGGCCCATGAACCACAGGAACGCCGAGAACTTCATGCGATCCGCCAGGGCGCCTGCGATCAGCGCCGGGGTGATGATCGCGAAGGTCATCTGGAAGAACATGTAGACCGATTCCGGAATCGTCGGCGCCAGCGCCTGAACGCTGGTGAGAGTCATCGGCTTCAGGAACAGGTAGGAGAAGCCGCCGATGAACTGGTTGATCGTGGGATCGGGATTGGTCGAGAAGGCCAGCGAGTAACCGATCACCATCCACAGGACGGTGATCAGCGCGGTGGCGCCGAAGCTCTGTGCCAGCGTCGCCAGCACGTTCTTCTTGCGCACCATGCCGCCATAGAACAGGCCAAGACCGGGGATGGTCATCATCAGCACCAGGGCCGATGAGGTGAGCATCCAGGCGGTATCACCCGAGTTCAGCGGATCCGGCGGAGCGTCCGCCGCATAGGCCATGCCTGCGGACATTGCCAGCGTACCGGCTACCGCCAGTGCCGTAAGGCCCGCTTTCTTGAAACGTTCGATAGTCATGTCTGTGTCCCCTTCTTACAGCGCGTCGCCGTCTGTTTCGCCCGTGCGGATGCGCACGACCTGCTCAAGCGGCGTGACGAAGATCTTTCCGTCGCCGATCTGGCCGGTCTTTGCCTTGGAAGTGATCGCATCGATCACCGCGTCCAGCATTTCGCTTTTCACCGCCACTTCGATTTTGAGCTTGGGAAGAAAGCTGACGGCGTATTCCGCGCCGCGATAGATTTCCGTATGCCCCTTTTGCCGCCCATAGCCCTTGACCTCAGTCACCGTCATGCCCTGAACACCGAGCGCCGACAGCGACTCCCGGACTTCATCGAGCTTGAAGGGTTTGATGATCGCCGTAATAAGCTTCATCTGCCGTCCTTCCATGTTTTTGCCAGTACCGAACCCCCGGGTTCGGCTTTAACGAAGTATCAAGAAGTGGGCCAACTTGCGGGATATCCAGCAAGACGTTGTTCTGAAAAGATAAATGCCGGAAAAACGCCAAGTCGTGACTCAAAAACAGGCAGACATTTCTGCCCGGTATTTATGCAAATTTCCTCATTTGCATAATAAACAGGCGAGATTGGAGCAAAATTGTGAAGCGCGTTGATGTGGTGATTTCGGGCGGCGGCATGGTGGGTCTCACCCTCGGGCTGGCCTGTGCGCAGGGTGGCCTGAAGACCCTGATCCTGGATTCCGCGCCCCCGGCAAAGGTGCTGGAGCCCAGCTTCGACGGCCGCGTCTCGGCCCTGGCCTATGCCAGTGTCCGGATGCTGCGCGCGCTGGGGGTTTGGGACGGCCTTCAGGATCACGCCCAGCCCATCCGCGAAATCCTGGTCACCGACGGCAAGATCGCCGGCGCCACTTCGCCCTTTTCGCTGCATTTTGATTCCGCCGAAGTCGGCGCCGAAGCGCTGGGATATATCGCTGAGAACCGCCACATCCGCGCCAGCCTGTACGGCGCGGTGGCGCGTGCCGCCAACCTGGAACTGCTGGCCCCCGCCATGGCCAAGGACATGAAGACGGACAGCGGCAGCGCGGTCGTCACCCTGGCCGACGGCAGCCAGATCGGCGCCGCCCTGGTGATCGCCGCCGAAGGGCGCGACTCGCGCCTGCGCGCCGAACTGGGCATCAACGTGATCGGCTGGTCCTATCCGCAGGTGGGCATCGTCGCCACCGTCGAACACGAAAAGCCGCACAATGGCGTCGCCTATGAACACTTCCTGCCGTCGGGGCCGTTCGCGATCCTGCCGATGCCCCCGGCCGAGCGTAGCGAGGACGCAAACAAAAAAGCCAACCGTTCGTCGCTGGTCTGGACGGAAAGCAAAACCAAAGCGCCCGGCCTGCTGGCGCTCGACGAGGCAGGCTTCAACGCCGAACTGTCGCGCCGTTTCGGCAGTCACCTGGGCGCCACCAAATCCGCCGGCCCGCGCTGGTCCTATCCGCTCAGCTTCCACCTGGCCCGCGACTTCGTGAAGCCGCGCTTCGCACTGGCCGGCGACGCCGCGCACGGCATCCATCCCATCGCCGGGCAGGGTCTCAATCTGGGCCTGAAAGACGCCGCCGCCCTGGCCGAAGTGTTGCTGGATGCCGCGCGTCTGGGCCGCGACATCGGCGCGCTGGATACACTCAAGCGCTACGAACGCTGGCGCCGCTTCGACTCGTTCACGCTGGCCGCCAGCACCGATGCGCTGAACCGCCTCTTCTCCAACGACATCGCGCCCCTGCGTCACCTGCGCGATCTTGGGCTCGGTATCGTGGACAGCATCGGCCCCGCGCGCCGCTTCTTCATGCGCCACGCCGGCGGCGACATCGGAAAACTCCCCAAGCTGATGAAGGGCGAAGCGGCTTAGCCCCCCAAAAAAATGTCATGGCCCGCCGGAGAGCGGGCCACCCAGCTGAAATCTATGCGAAACTTGAAACTGAAACGCTGGCGTTACCTGGGTGGCCCGCATTTGCGGGCCATGACAGTGGGTGCTCTCAATGAATCGTCCGCTTCCACCGCTGCCCGGCCCGCTCGCGCGCCGAGACCGGCGAACGCGGCCCACCCTCGCTGCGGCCCATCAGCGCCGCCGGCAGCTCCTCATAGAATCGCCGCGCCACCACGCCCACGCGCCGCGCCCGCATTTCCTCGGCATCCTCGCGGCTGGAAAAAACCTCCGCCTCGAACAGGAAATGCGTCAGCGTCCCGACCTTGATCTCCTGCACCTCTTCCACCTGCTCCTCGGCCACCGACAGGGAATGGCGGATATGGGCATTGGCATCGGCGGTATCGCGCGCCTGCTGGGCAATGCGCGCCACATTCGCCTGGTCGAAATTCTTCAGCCGGGGCAGGGCAAAGCGATAAAAAGCGATACAGGCCAGGACAAAAGCGCAGGCCCAGTAAACGTTGGTCATGATGCGAGCCCGTGAATTCCGTGTCCGCGCCTCAGATAGTCATCGCTCTGCATCTCGGCAAGGCGGCTGGCAGTGCGCCGAAACGCCTCCGCACCATAGCCTTGCGGGTACAGCGCCTCGGGCGGCGCGGCGGCGGAACAAACCAGCTTCACCCCTTCATCATACAGGGTATCGATCAAAAGCGTGAAGCGCCGCGCCTCGTTGCGCATCTCTGCCGTCAGCACGGGAATGTGGTCCAGCAGCAAGGTGTGAAACTCCTGCGCCACCGCCAGGTAATCCGCCGCCGCCAGCGGCCGGGCGCACAAATCCGCAAAATCGAACCGCGCCACCCCGCGCGCCGCCCTGGGCACCGCAACCTGCCGCCCCAGCACCGCCAGGCTGCACGGTTTGCCCGCCTTGCCATCGGTCAGCCGTGACCAGGCCGCATCCATCCCCGCATCGGCTGCCGGCCCCAGCGGTGTCAGATAAACCGCAAGCCCCGACAAGCGCTGCAGCCGGTAATCGGTGGGACCATTCAGCTCCACCACTTCGAGCCGCTGCCGGATCTCCGCGATGAAAGGCAGAAAAAGCTGCCGGTTCAACCCGCCTTCATACAGACGATCCTGCGGCGTGTTGCTGGTCGCGACGATCGTCACCCCTTCGACAAAGAAACGGTCGAACAATCGCCCCAATATCATCGCATCAGCCACATCGGTGACCTGGAATTCGTCAAAGCACAAAAGCTGCGCCTCGTCCGCCAGCGCCTTGGCCACCGGCACAATCGGATCGGCGGTGCCCGGCTTCTGGCGCTCGGCATGAATGCGCGCATGCACATCCACCATGAAGCGATTGAAATGGGCGCGGTGCTTCTTGGCGACCGGGACTTCCTCGAAAAAGAAGTCCATCAGCAAGGTCTTGCCCCGCCCCACATCGCCCCAGATATACAAGCCCTTGGGCGGCGCCTTGCGAAACAGCGAGAAGCCACGCTTCTGCCCCAGCGCCCTGGCGACGGCATCCAGCCGGCGCACCGCATTTTCCTGTGCCGGGTCCGGCTTCAGCTCGCCGCGCGCCACCGAAGCGCGATATTGGTCTTCAAGCATCGCGTGCCCGGGTCAGCAATGCCGCCGCGATCTCGGCGTCCAGCTTTTCCACCATCCGGCCGTCCAGCGCGATTGCACCCTTGCCGGGATTGTCCGCAAAAGCCGCCAGCACGCGCTTGGCCGCCGCGACTTCATCGCGCGACGGTACAAAGGCGGCATGACAGGACGCGATCTGGCTGGGATGAATCAGTGTCTTGCCGTCAAAGCCAAAATCGCGCGCCATCTCGCAAGCGGCCGCAAACCCCTCGGCATCGTCGATCTGGTTGTGCACCCCGTCCAGCACCGCAATGTGATGGGCGCGGGCGACCAGCACCATCTGCGCCATGACATGCTGAAGATTGGCCCGGTCCGCGCGGTGGCGGCCCCCCATCTCCTTCAACAGGTCGTT
Organism: Micropepsales bacterium; assembly: GCA_038324265.1. Taxonomy (GTDB): domain Bacteria; phylum Pseudomonadota; class Alphaproteobacteria; order Micropepsales; family Micropepsaceae; genus Rhizomicrobium. The sequence goes on from JBBQHU010000013.1 coordinate 48,508, forward strand.
CGCGCCCAGCACCAGCCCCTGCACCCCATGCGATATCTCGTGCAGGTTGATGACCGCAGCGGGTGTTTCGATCATCGCCCACAGTGCCATGCCCGCCTGCGGAATATCGGCGGCGCTGTTCACCTTGGGGAGCAGGATGGCATTCGGCCCGGCCGCCATCGCCGCCGCCATGTCCTCGGCGTGCCAGGGCGTGTCCGCGCCATTGACCCGGATCACCGTCTCGCGCCCTGAAAAATCACGCACCGCCGCAACCGCATTGCTGCGCGCCCGCGCCTTGGCATCCGGCGCCACCGCGTCTTCCAGGTCCAGGATCAGGACATCGACATCCAGCGTGCGCGCCTTCTGCAATGCCCGCGCATTGTCGCAAGGCACATACAGAGCGGAGCGCCGCGGCTTCAAGACGCTATTCCGCGCCTTCGACAAGGATGAACTCGCCCTTACCGGCCTTGTCGCGAAACTCGCGCGCGGCGGTATATTCGGGCGAATGATAGCAGTCATGCGCGTCCTGCAGGCTGGCGAACTCGATCACCACATTGCGGGCGCGGCTGGCACCTTCCAGCACTTCGGTCTTGCCGCCGCGTGCCAGGAACTTGGCGCCATAGCGCGCAAAGGCCGGCTTGGCGGTCTCGACATAGGACTTGTAGGTTTCCGGGTCGTGGACGTCCACGCGCGCGATCCAATAGGCTTTGGGCATCAGGCCACCTTCAACAGTTTGCGATTGACGAGACATTCGGCGATCTGCACCGCGTTCAGGGCCGCGCCCTTGCGCAGATTGTCGGCGACGATCCACAGGTTGAGGCCGCTCTCCACCGTGGGATCCTTGCGGATGCGCGAAACAAAGGTCGCGTCCTCGCCGGCACATTCGATCGGCGTGACGTAGCCGCCGTCCTCGCGCTTGTCCACGACCAGGATGCCCGGCGCCGCCCGCAGTGCCGCGCGCGCCTTCTCGGCCGTCACCGGCAGTTCGAATTCAATGTTCACCGATTCGCTGTGACCCACGAACACCGGTACCCGCACGCAGGTAGCCGTGACCTGGATATCGGGGTCCAGGATTTTTTGGGTCTCCACCGCCATCTTCCATTCTTCCTTGGTGAGGCCGCTGTCCAGGAAGACGTCGATGTGCGGAATGACGTTGAAGGCGATCTGCTTGGTAAAGGTGCCCTGGGCAATGGGATCGGCCACGAACACGGCGCGGGTCTGGGTGAACAGCTCGTCCATCGCCTCTTTGCCGGCGCCCGAGACCGACTGATAGGTCGACACCACCACCCGCTTGATCTTGAACAGGTCGTGCAGCGGCTTCAGCGCTACCACAAGTTGGACGGTCGAGCAGTTGGGATTGGCAATGATGCCGCGCGGCATGTCGCTGAGCGCATCGGCATTCACCTCGGGCACCACCAGCGGTACCTGCCGGTCCATGCGCCAGGCGCTGGAATTGTCAATCACGATGCAGCCCTGGGCGGCGATCTTGGGAGCCCATTCCTTGGCGATCTCCCCGCCGGCGCTCATCAGGCAGATGTCGGTGCCCTTGAAGTCGTAATAGTCCAGCGCCTTGATCTTGAGGGTGCCGTCGCCGAACGACACTTCCGTGCCCACCGAACGGGTGGAAGCCAGGGCCACGACTTCGGCAATGGGAAACTGCCGCTGCACCAGCACATTCAGCATCTCGCGCCCGACATTGCCGGTGGCGCCAACGACTGCGATTTTATAGGCCATGGTGCGCCCTCAAAGGAGGCGCACAGATACTAAAAGCCCGGGCCTAGCGCCACTGTAGCTTTATCATCGCCCCGCCGCTGTCGGCCCCGGCATTCAGGCTGGGCATCAGCGGGTTGGCCGAGCTGGTGCTGAAGGCCTCCCATTTGCCGTCCTTGACGCCCAAAGCCTGGGCGGCCTCGTCGGTATAACGCATGGCATAGGGCGTGCGGTCCGCTTCCGTGCTGGATTCCTGCACATGCGGAATGGGGGCAGGGGCATTGGACTGCGGCAGCTGATAGGCCCGCGCCGGCAGGGCGGCCCCAAGCAGGGCGGCGGCAGCCAGGAATGTCCGACATGGGCTCATGGACAAACAACGCAGCAACCCGCCAATGTGTTGCAGCCTCGCGTCACGCTAAGGAAAGTTCCCTATTCCCAAAGGCTTGGCGGCAGGTTAGTCCTATCCTAAGTTGTCGGGGTTGGGTTCGGGCAATAGCTGAAACCAGCGATCTGACGCTGGTTTGTCGAAGAGGTCCTAATGAACGGCATGAAATTGGCAGCCTGCGTGGCAGCCTTTGGCACCCTGGCTGCCCCCATTGTCCAGGCCAAGACTCTCAACTGCGCCAGCGCGGCCGAAGTCTCCGCCATCCAGATTTCCGCGATCCAGCAAGAGCTGACCGACGCGGCCCTGGCCTGCGGCCCCAATGAAGTGGCGCTGTTCAACCGCTTCCAGACCGTGTTCGGCCCGGAGCTGCGCAAATCCGATGCCCTGATGCTGCGGATGTTCAAGCGCCTGAACGGCGCGCGCAAGGGCGACTCCGAATATGACGCCTACAAGACCCGCGCCATCGCCCATGCCGAACAGCGCCGCACCAAGCCCGGCGCCCATGACAATTTCTGCAAGACCGCCGGCATCGTCTTTGCCGCCGCGCTGGCGCCCGACAAGCCGGTGCTGGAAGATTTCGTCTCCGGCGTGCCGGTCAACGAAGCGACCCCGGTCAGCACCTGCGAGATCAAGGTGAGCACGACCTTCCAGGGCGTGCAGGCCGGCCCCGAAATTATCCCGATTGCCCGGCCCGCAATGCCCGGCGACCCGCCGGTCCAGAGCTACTAAAGACACCAAGCAAAAACGGCGCTGGAGAAATCCAGCGCCGTTTTTCTTTGTGCCTGTCTCCCACCCTCGCTATCGTTCGGGCCGCTGGACGCGGGGCTTTCCAGCTTCGCTTCGCTCTCCAAGAAAGCCTGGGCCAAACAAAAAGGGCGGACCGTGCCCTTTCTGATTCAGGATTGAACCTGTCGCTTAGCCACCGAGATCGATGACAGCGCGGCGGTTCTTGGGCTCGCGCACGCCCGGGCCGGTCGGAACCAGCGGGTCGTGGAAGCTCTTGCCTTCCATCGCGATCGTGTCGGCGCCAAGACCCTGGCGAACCATCTCGTCCTTCACGCTGGTGGCGCGGCGGACAGACAGGGCCTGGTTGTAGCGATCCGAACCGACGGTGTCGGTGTGGCCGGTGACCATGATGCGGACAGAGCCCAGCGTCTTGGCGGCGGACACAGCCTCGGAGACCGTCTGCTGCGCTTCCGCGGTGAGGTTCGACTTATCAAAGTCGAAGAAGACGATGTACGTCTTCGCCGGCGGCGGCGGGGGAGGCGGCGGAGGAGGCGGCGGCGGCGGGGGCGGCGGCGGCGGCGGCGGGGGCGGCGGCGGCGGGGCCGGCGGCGTCATGAACCAGCGCAGGCCGACCATCGCAACATTCTCCGTCACGTTGTTCACGTGCAGGGGACGGATGCCGACATAGGAGCTGCCGAAGTTCGCATCGGTCTCATTGGAGCGATAGCGATATTCGCCGAACAGGTCGACGTCCGGAGAGATCGAGACGGCCAGGCCGGCGATCGCCTGCCACTGGAAGGCAGTCGTCGCGCCCTTCATCACGTCGAGGTTGGAATAGGGGCTGGTGTTGATGTGGAAACGGGCTGCACCGATACCGGCGCCGCCACCCAGGGTCAGCTTCCAGGTGTCGCTCAGCGGGATATCGTACAACAGGTTCAGCATGTCGGTGGTGACGCTGTTGTTGCCCGGCAGGCCCTTGTAGGTGAAATCATGGGCGGTAAAGCCGATTTCATTTTCCAGGCGCCAGCCATTGGCCCAGCCATAGCCGAAGGAAACGACGCCGATGGCGCTGTCCTTGGAGCTGGTGGTACCGGTGTAGGTCGGCGTGGAAACGGACGTGACGTTGATACCCTGCTGGTTATCCCAGCCGCCGCCCAGTCCCAGGTACCAGCCCTGGCCTGCCATGGCAGGTGTGCTCAGAGCCGCGGCGGCAACAGTCGCCATGGCAAGCATGCGAAGCTTCATTTTTGTACCCTCTTGAAATATCGACGGCGGGAGTGCCCCCACCAATCGCCCGATCCTAATGCAACGCTTATAACGACCAAAACGCCAAAAGTCTCCACGACCGATGTTGCTTTGCGGAAGATTTCTCGTCCTTTTTCAGGGTTTTACCCCCCGTGTGTAACACTTGAGCAACATTACCGGAGAAACTGTTCCCCCCGTACAGTTCTGCTGGAGTCCCCGAAGTGACCAATAATTGGGCAAACGGCCCGCCCATTGACCATATGTAGTATTACCTAGGGAAATCAAGCAGATATGCTACAAAAGGCCATGTCCGACGCCGCCCTCGCCCAGCTCCTGGCGCTGCTCGATCTGGAGAAGATCGAGGACAATATCTACCGCGGAAACTCCCCATCCGAGCCGATTCAGCGGGTTTTTGGCGGTCAGGTCCTGGCCCAGGCCCTGGTGGCCGCCACCCGCACCGTGGACACAGCGCGCCCCTGCCACTCCTTTCATGGCTACTTCCTGCGCCCCGGCGATCCCTCCACTCCCATACTTTATGAAGTGGACCGCGCGCGCGACGGCGGCAGCTTCACCGCCCGCCGGGTTGCCGCCATCCAGCACGGGGTCCCCATCTTCATCCTGGCCGCCTCTTTCCAGCGGGTAGAGCAGGGTTTCGAACACCAGTCCCAGATGCCGGTGGTGCCCCCGCCCGAAGAGCTTGAGGACGAGCAGCAGGTGCTGCTGCGCCGCTCCGATCTGCCGCAGCATGTGCGCGCCTGGGTCGCTCGCGACCGGGCCTTTGAAACCCGCTCGGTGCTCAGTCGCGGGCTCGGTGACCGGCCGGCGCGGGCGGCGGTGGATCACATCTGGTTGAAAACGCGCGGGCAACTGCCGGACGACCCGGCCCTCCACCGCGCCCTGCTGGCCTTTGTCTCGGACATGTCGCTGCTGGACACCGCTTTGCTGCCGCATGGCAAAAGCATCTTCTCCGATGTCCAGGTGGCCAGCCTCGACCATGCGCTGTGGTTTCACCGCCCGTTCCGGGCCGATGAATGGCTGCTCTATGTCCAGGACAGCCCTTCCGCCTCAGGCGCGCGCGGTTTCAACCGCGGCAGCCTCTACACGCGCGATGGCGTGCTGGTGGCGTCGGTGGCCCAGGAAGGCCTCATTCGCTCTCGTTAAATTTCCCCTCCGATCCGGCCTTCGTGCCTGACGGCGCTTGGCGTTCGGTTGGCCTGGTCGCCAGCCTCACCCTTCGCTGGGCCGAGGCCCAGCTACGGTCACCTCCCCGCTATGGGCGCGCTGACGCGCGCGCGGGGAGGGCGCACGTGTGCGAACTTAAGGACAGGAAGAGGGCCCGGCGATCGCGGTGACGCGGCGCGGCTTGGTATAGAAGGTGTTGGTCATCACCTTGGGCCCAGTGATCACCTTGGTGGTGGGCGAGCTGTAGGTATAGCTGATTTCCGAAACGATCACGCTGCCGCCTGTCGTCATCATCGCGCTGGGCAGGGCAACGGTGCTGTTCTTCGCGCGCTGGGTTCCGTTTCGCGTACAGCTCCAGTCCACCTTGCCGGATGTCAGGCTGTTGGTGGTGGTGTCATAGATCACGCTGGTCACCGTGATCTGCGCCGCGCTGGTCGGATAGGGATAAAGGATCGCGTTGGCGGCACTGAACACGTTGGTCATGTCGCCGGTGCTGACGGTGGATTCCTGCGCAATAAGATCGGCCACGGTAGAGGCGACATTGGTGACGTCGCCGCGGCAGATCAGCGCCAGCGACACTTCCACCACGCCAAAGAAAAGCGTGATCATCACCGGTAGCAGCAGCGCAAATTCGACTGCGGCGAGCCCATCCTTGGCCTTGCGGAAGCGAAACAGCAGCGTGCGCATCAGCAGCCACCGGTGCTGGTGGTGTAGGGCTCGTTGCGGAAGGCCGCCGCCGCCGCCACCAGGTGCTTGTCGCCGGCCATGTTGACCAGGAACCAGGACAGGCCCGGCGTTGCCACCGGCCAGGTATAGAAGGCGCGCAGCAGCACTACGTCACAGGCATTGCCGATGACGAAATTGTTGAGATTGGTGTTCATCGTCTGGTCGCTGTTCAGGGGCGATGTGTAGGTGACATTGGTGTAGCTGGGATAGGCCTGCACATCGATCTGCAGATTGCCGTCGCATGCGATCAGCGGCGAGACATCGGCGCACAGTGCCGTGCGGAACGCCGACTTGCTCATGCCATTGTTCGCGACCTGGCCGGTGCGGATCTGCCGCGCCATGTCGGTGACCGCATTTTGCAGCGCGGCCTGCGAAAAAAACATGATCGCCGCTTCGAAAGTTCCTAGCAGCAGAACAAAGAAAACCGGTGCCACGAAGGCGAACTCGATCGCCGCCGATCCCTTGCGGGAATCGGCCTTCATGCGGGCGCGGAATTTCTTCCAACGTTCGATGATGGTCACGGCGGATTAAGCCTCTCTGGGCACCATTTCTAGAAGACAAGCGCGCGGACATGAAGGAAAAGCGCGTTTCTTGCTCAATGAAGCGTTAATGGTCGCGCGGTGTGCTTAATGCTGCGCAGCGCATTTTATGCATCGCCCAGGCAGCGTTAACACAGCCGCGCTTTTCTTTAACCCTTGCGTTACCAGTTCCGGCGAAAGCAACGCCATGTTCATTGTTTTTGCCCGACTATGCCCTTGATCGATTGGGCATGCGCCATGGGCGAAATAATGAACCGGCTCTTAAAAAGGGCACGGCAGTTCCTGCGCAGCGAACGCGGCAATGTCGCGATGATGTTCGGCATCGCGCTGGTTCCAATGATCGTGGCTGCCGGCGTCGGCCTCGACTATGCGCGCGGCGTGCTGCAGCGCTCCCAGATGACCGATGCGCTCGACGCCGCGGCGCTGGCGGTGGGCTCCACCACGGGGCTGGACCAGGCGTCCGCCCAGGCGCTGGCGCAGAAATACTTCAACGCCAACTATGCCGGCGACACGACCAATGGCACACCGAACGTCACCGTCAGCAATTACAGCACTGCCAACGGCACCATCACCATCAACGCCACCTACGATCTGCCCACCACCCTGCTCAAGGTGATCGGACAGAACCAGGTCGGGGTGAACGCCGCCGCCACCGTGGTCTGGGGCCAGAGCAAGCTGTGGGTCTCGCTGGTGCTGGACAATTCCGGCTCCATGTCCAATGGCGATTCCAGCGGTTCCAAGATGACCGCGCTGAAAAACGCCTCGCACCAATTGCTGACCATCCTGCAGAACGCCGCCACCAATCCCGGCGACGTGAAGGTCTCGGTGGTGCCGTTCGACCGCATCGTCAATGTCGGGACATCCAATGTCGGCGCCAGCTGGATCGACTGGACCGACTGGGAAGCGCCGCCTGCCTATCCCGGCACCAACGCCACCTATGGCGTCGTCAATCCCAATTCCAGCAATCCTGCCACGGTATCCTTCGAAGCCTGGGGCCCCGGCGACGGTTGCCCCTTTACCAACGCCAGCAACAATTTGCGCAATCCGTATGGCTTCAAGTGCCAGAGCAACCCCACCAATGGCGGCTCCACCCCGTCCACGATTCCCTCCAGCGGCACCTACAAGGGCTATATCTGCCCGGGCATGGACGATGGCGACCACGGCAATTCCGATCACCGGGATCGCTACTATAATGGCTGCTACACCAGCACCAAGGTGACCAGCGGCACCACCACGGTCATCGTCTCCAGCGGCAGCAGCGCCGCCACCTGCAACGGCTTTTCCAGTTCGAACTGCGGCTGCACCGGCAGCAACGGCTCCAGGGTCTGCAAGACCCAGCGCTGGACACACGCCTGGGTGGTGAACAACCATTCCACCTGGGCCGGCTGCATCATGGACCGCGACAAGACCAACAATTACGACATCTCCAACACGCCCCCCAGCACCACGCCAAAGGGCTTTCCGGCCATGAACATGTCCGGCTGCCTGAGCGCGACCGTGACGCCCCTGGGCTATGACTGGTCGGCACTCGGCACCAAGATCGATGCCATGTCGCCGAACAATTCCACCAACCAGGCGATCGGCATGGCACATGGCTGGCAGACCCTGACCAACAGCGACCCCTACAATCCCGGCGCAGTGCCCACCAATACCAGCCGCTACATCATCATCCTGTCAGACGGCCTCAACACCCAGGATCGCTGGTGGGGCAATGGCTCGACAGAAGGCACCGTGGAAGACGGCTATATCGACGACCGCGAGAAAGCCACCTGCGACGCCGCAAAGGCGGAAGGGGTCATCATCTATTCCATCTTCCTGAATGTCGGCGGCGGCGGCGCCTCGGCGGCGCTGAGCTACTGCGCCACCGACAGCACCAAGTATTTCGTCCTCACCACCACCAGCGCCGTGGTCACCACCTTCAACCAGATCGCCCAACAGATCACCAATGTGCGTGTGAGCCGCTAGATGACACTCGCCCTCCAGGTCCTGGAACAATTGTGGCTGACCATCTGGCATGTGCTGCCCTGGCTGGTGGGCATGGGCGTGGTCTTCAGTCTTCTGTCGCGCCTGTCGCCCTGCAATGAAGGCAAACCCTGGTGGGAAAAGCGTGGCCTGGTCACCGACCTGTGCTACTGGATTTTCGCGCCCATCTTCACGCGCTATCTGCGCATCTGGGTGACGGTATTTGCGACCCTGTGGATCTTCCACATCAGCGACGGCCAGAAGATCGCCGAATTCTATGACAACGGCCATGGCCCCATCGCCACCCTGCCGCTGTGGAGCCAGGCCATTATTTACCTGGTCGCGACCGACTTCCTACTCTACTGGATTCATCGCGGCTTTCATCGTGGCATGCTGTGGAAATACCATGCCGTGCATCACGCCTCCAAAGACCTGGAATGGATCAGCGCCTCGCGCTTTCATCCCGTCAACCTGGCGCTGGGCACCGCGGCCGTCGACGTTGCGGCGCTGCTGTCGGGCATCTCGCCCAATATCTTCCTGGTGATCGGTCCCTTCACCACCGTCACCTCCTGTCTGGTGCACGCCAACCTGAACTGGACCTTCGGGCCGTTGCGCTACGTGTTCGTCAGCCCGGTCTTCCATCGCTGGCATCATGCCGAAGATGCGGTGAACACCAATTTCGCCAGCACCTTTGCGCTGTGGGACTGGATGTTCGGGACCTATCACATGCCGGCGGGCAAGCTGCCCCAAAGCTACGGCATCGATGATGCCGCCATGCCCGAAGGGCTGGTGCCACAGCTGGTGTACCCGCTGCTGCAGAAGGCCTGACAGCACCGCGCGGTGGCGCAGCGCGCTTCACAAATCAATGCGGAAATTACTGGCCGGGGGCGGCGGCCACTGCGGCAGCGCGCGCATTGGTCTGGTGCAGGGCTGCAATCCCGTTGCTGGGATCATAGGCGTCCTTGCCGTCGCCCGGCATGGGCGTGGGCTCGCAGCGATTGCCGGCACAGTTGAGCGTAATGCGCTGGGCGCCGCGATTGAGCACCACGGTGCCGCTGCTTTCCTGCCCCGTGACATTGACGCCGGTGTTGAACACCTGCGCGCCATCGCGGTTCAGCGCCACGATGTTGGTGCGGCCATAGGACTTGCCCTGCACAAAGGCATGGCGGGCGTCGATCATGGTGATGTCGGCGATGGCGGGATTGCCGACATAGACGGTACCGACCGGACCCTTGAAGGTGAGGGTATGGACTTCATCCAGCGCCAGCGTCACGTCGCTCGCGGCATGGGCCGGCGCGGTGCAGACGACAAGGGCAGTGGCCAGAAAAATGGATCGCATGGTGGGAACCTGCTGTTTTGCACGCCCAGATTAGGTCCCGTGCCGTAAAAGAAGCCTTAAGTCTGGCCGGGCTAGGAAAGCAGGCGAATATCCGCCGAAAGCCAGATGCCCAACAAGATTCAGCGCATTCTGTTCGCTCTTGCCGGTGGGGTCGTCCTCATAGACATCGCCTGGTGGCTGCTGGGACATTTCCAGGTCGACATTGCGGCCTATGCCAAGCTGGGAACCATGTCGCTGGGCCTGCTGGTGGGCGGCATCTATTACCAGACGCGCCGCAATGAGCCGGCACTTGCCGCCATGATGCTGGGGGCCAGCTTTCTGGTGCTGTTTTCCGCCGCCGCCAGCGTGCTGAATTATTTCCTGCTCACCGTGGCCGGGCCGCGCATCGACGATGTGCTGGTGGCATGGGACCAGGCCCTGGGCTTTGACTGGTACACCACCATGGTGGCGATGGCGGACCATCCCCTGCTGAACGGTGCGTTTTTCCGCATCTACAACATGGTGCTGCCGGAAATCGCGCTGGTGCTGGTGGCGCTGGCCTGGACCGGGCACACCCAGAATGTCTATCGCTACTGCCTGGCTCTGGGCGCCGGCGCGCTGATCGCCATTGGGATATGGGCGTTGATGCCTTCGCTGGGCGCCAAGTCGCTCTATACCTTGCCGCCGGATGTGGCGAGCCGCCTGACCTTGTCGGTGACAGGGGATTATGGAAAAGCCCTGGTGGCGCTGTTGCACAATGGGCCCGGCTATATCACGCCATCGGACCTGCGCGGATTGATCGCCTTTCCCTCCTATCACGGCGTCCTGGCGTTGATCGTCGCCTACTATGCCTGGCCGCTGCGCACGGTGCGCTGGCCGCTGCTGATTCTCAATCTGGTGGTGATCATCTGTTCGCCGATCCAGGGCGGTCATCACATGGTCGACATGCTGGCCTCTTTTCCCGTCACCGCGCTCGCGCTTTTCATCGCCGGTGAGCGGGTATCGCTGAAAAGTTTCGTGCAAAGTCTCGGCATGGTAAACAAAACACCAAAATTTACGATAACGCCGGTTCCACAAGGCTTATTCCGTATCAACCCGGCACAGGACGACGATATTGCGCGCCCCGCGATTAAGTCGAAATTAAGCGGCTTCTCCTAGTCTGATCACGTCCGCATCGGCGAAAAGAGTTCGACCGGGGTTGGACATCCTAGGGTGTCTTTTTTTAAGTTGGAGACTTTCATGAACCTCATCTCGCGTTTCGTTCGCGATGAATCGGGCGCCACCGCCATCGAGTATGGCCTGATCGCTGCTCTCATCGCTGTTGTCATCATCACCGGCGTGACGGCCGTCGGCACCAAGCTGTCGACGACCTTTTCGAACCTGTCGACCAGCCTGAAGTAGGGCTTGCCGAAATTGCTTTCCAGGAACGGCCGCCCCTGAAAGGCGGCCGTTCGTTTTTCAAAGCCGAAGCATCCCCCCATGATCGCGCAAGCACTCGTCCTGGTCGCTCTGCCTCTTCTGCTGGCCGTTGCCGCAGGCTATGACCTTGCCAGCTTCACGATCCCCAATTTCATCAATCTCGCGGTCATCGCGGCATTTCCGCTGTTCGCGCTTGCCGCCGGCCTCACGCTGCCGGCCATCGGCCTGCACCTGCTTGCGGGCTTTGCCGGATTGGCGCTCGGCTTTTCGTTGTTCGCGCTGGGCTATATCGGCGGCGGCGACGCCAAGCTGTTTGCCGGAGTGACGCTGTGGCTCGGCTTTGCGGACATGATGCCCTATGCGCTTCTGGCATCGGTGTTCGGCGGCTTTCTTACGCTCGGCCTCTTGATTATGCGCCAATGGCCGCTGCCGCATGGCCTGGCGCGTCAGGGCTGGATCCTGCAGCTGCACGATGCCAAGTCGGGCGTTCCTTATGGCGTGGCGCTGGCGGCGGGCGCCTTCATCCTGCTGCCCAACACCGAAATCTTCCGTCTCGCAGCGGGCGGCTGAGCCTGCGGCAGCGCGCCTGCTTAACGAAAGCCTAACGGCGCGCGCTCAGATTTCGGAACTGTTTTAGCCAAATTGCGCAAAATACTTCTGTGCTTTCAAGGCATTTGCCTTCGCGTCATTAAGCAAATTCTAAAGGGTTGCATGGTGAATTGTCACCAAAGGAGCTGCCTGCCATGAACACTCAACGCATTATCGTACTCGGCATCGCGGTCGTGGCCGCCGGCGCCGCGGCGTTCATGGTCCGCAGCATGCTGGGCGGCGGCACGCCGTCCGTTGAAGCCAAGCCCAGCGCGCCGCCGATGGCGATGAGCGAAGTGCTGGTCGCTTCCACCAATCTGCAACCGGGCCAGGCTCTCACCGTCGATCAGGTGCGTTGGGAAAAATGGCCGACCACCTCGGTTGATGCCAGCTTCATCACCCACGGCAATGTTCCCAGCGAAGACGAGGCGGTAAAGGGCAATGTGGTACGCGCGCCGATCCTGGCGGGCCAGCCCATCGTTTCCAGCGCGCTGGTCAAGGGCGACGCCGCGGGCTTCATGGCCGCGACGATGACGCCGGGAATGCGCGCCGTCTCCATCATGATCTCTGCCGAATCCGGCGCCGGCGGCTTTGTGCTGCCCAATGACCGCGTCGATATCATCCTGACCCGCAAGTTCGACGGCAGTCCGCCGCGCGTCCTGTCCAAGACCGTGCTGTCCAACCTGCGCGTGCTGGCGGTGGACCAGACCTCCACGCAGCAGAAAGATACCAAGTCCGTGGTCGGCAAGACCGCCACGGTGGAAGTGACGCCCGAGCAGGCCCTGGTCATTACCATGGCGCAAAGCGCCGGCCAGTTGTCGCTCGCCTTGCGTCCCCTGGGCGACAACACCGCCGTGGCCGACGCCAGCGTCAATCCCAAGAAGCGCCTTGCCGGCGACTACGACACGCCGGTCGCCATCATCCGCTACGGCATGACGCCGCCCAAGGCCGCGCATCAGGAGAATCCCCAGTGAACCTTCTTGCCCCCCGCAAGTTTCTTCTCCTGACCGTTCTGCCGACGCTGCTGATGACGGCCGCGATCGTTCAGGACGCAAGCGCCCGCCCCTCGCTCGACGAGGCCAATGCGCGCGTAATGACCATCTCCACCCGCGGCGCCTCCAGCCACCAGCGCCTGACCCTGTCGCTCGACAAGGCGGCCGTGGTGCAGCTCGATGCCGATGCCCGCGACGTGCTGGTCTCCAATCCCGACATGGTGGACGCTGTCGTGCGCACGCCGCGCCGCATCTTCCTGCTGGCCACCAAGGTCGGCCAGACCAACGCCTTTTTCTTTGACGCCAATGGCAAGCAGATCCTGGCGCTGGACATCCGGGTTGAAAAGGATGTCCTGGACCTGGCCGGCCTTATGAAGGTCAGCCTGCCCAATTCCTCCATCTCCGTGCAGGCGATGAACGACAATGTCGTTCTCACCGGCACCGTCAGCAGCGCCCTGGAATCCACCCGCGCCGCCGACCTGGCCGCGCGTTTTGCCGGCGACCCCAAGAAGGTCGTCAACATGCTCAGCGTGGCGGGCGGCGCCCAGGTGATGCTGAAGGTTCGCATCGCCGAAATGGACCGCAACATCGCCAAGCAGTTTGGCGTCGATCTCAGCGCTGCCGGCAAGGTTGGCGGCGTGCCGCTGGCGATCGGCACCTCCAATCCTTACGGCCTGCTGGGCCGCGCCCTCAGCGACATGTCGGGCGGCCAGGCTGGCCAGGCCTGCGGCAGCCAGTTCTTCCAGAATGCCGCTTCCAGCATGGCCTCAACGCTCACCAGCGGGACCACGACCTCGACCGTCAACGGCGTCACCACCACCACCACCGTGGGCGGCACCCCGACCGTGACCAATTCCACCACGTCTTCCGGCCCCAACTGCCCCAACAATGCCCAGGGCGTGCTGAAGGCGCTGGAACGGGTTGGCCTGGTGCACATGTTGGCCGAACCCAACCTCACCGCCGTGTCGGGCGAAACCGCGCGCTTTCTGGCGGGCGGCGAATTCCCGGTTCCTGCCGGCCGCGACCAACAGGGCAATGTCTCCATCCAGTTCAAGCAGTTCGGCGTCGGTCTCTCCTTTACGCCCGTCGTCCTGTCGCCGGGCCGCATCTCGCTGCAGCTATCCAGCGAAGTCAGCGAACTGACCAATACTGGCTCCTACACCCTGGCCGGCGTCGCTGGCAGCGGCGGTGTCACCATTCCCGCACTGTCGGTGCGCCGCGCCCAGACCACGGTCGAGCTTCCTTCGGGCGGCAGCTTCATGGTCGCAGGCCTGATGCAGCACAACACCAAGCAGGTGGTCGACGGTTTCCCCGGCGTGAAAGACCTGCCCGTGCTGGGCGCCCTGTTCCGCAGCCGCGACTTTGCCGACGACCAGACCGAACTGGTGGTGATGGTCAGCGCCTATCTGGTCGAACCCAATGCCGAAAGCGCCTTCGCCGCGCCCACCGACGGCTTTGTCGCGCCCACCGATCCCGAGACCCTGCTGCTGGGCCGCCTGAACGCGGTCTACAAGAAAAAGCCGGGTGACAAGCCGCTCCAGAACCAGGCCGCCGAGCCCGTTGGCTTTGTGGTGCGATAGGAGATCTCCATGACGAACCAGATCAAATTCGAAACCCTGTTTCGCGCCGCCGCCCTCATCAGCGTGCTGGCGGCCGGAAGCTGCGCCGCCACCAATGATGCGCAGAGCATCTCCCAGGACGGCATCCTCAACCATCCCATCATGGTCGAGCCCAGCTATCGCGAGATCAAGATGCACTTCGCCGGCGGCGACAAGGGCATCAACGCCGATGACGCCGTGATCTTCGAAAATTTCCTCGCCGACTACCGTGCCCACGGCAACGGCAGCCTCGGCATCAGCGTGCCCGAAGGCGCTCCCAGCCGCGCTGCCATCACCTGGTTCGCCGAACGCGCCGCCGCCACCGGCATTCCCAAGGACAAGATCCTGGTCTCCACCCACGATGTCGCCAACGGCGATTTTCGGGTCGATATCAGCTACATCACCTACACCGCCAAGACCGCCCCCTGCGGCGACTGGTCGGAAAATCTCGCCTTCACCATGGACAATCTGACCCCGAAGAATTTCGGCTGCTCGGTGCAGCAGAATGTTGCGGCGATGGTGTCCGATCCGCGCGACCTGCTGGGCCCGCGCCGCTTCGAACCGGGCGATGCCAACCGCGCCGGCACCATCATCGACAAATACGAGAAGGGCGAGCCCACAGCCGCCACCAAGCGTACGCCTGACCTGGGTTCCGAGCAGAGCGCGCCCGGCTCCGGCATTGGACAGTAACGGATAGGAATTCGTCATGGCCGCCAAACCGCCCACCGTGGAACCGCAAGAGGAAAGCTTCGGCGCTGCGCCGCATGAGCGCCCGGTGCCGCGCATTTCCATCCACGCCTTCTGCGAATTCCCTGACACCGGCGCCGCCCTGCAGCGTGCCGGCGCCGACCGCCGCCTGTCCAAGGCGCATCTGCAAGTGCAGCTGGGCGGCGTCAATGCGGCGATCGAGCATTATACCGGCCAGATCACGCCCAACCTCCTGATCGTCGAAACCAAGCTGGACGGCAAGGACGCGCTGAACGAACTCGACCGGCTGGCCGAAGTCTGCGACCCCGCGACCAAGGTGATCGTGGTGGGCCGCGTCAATGACGTGGAGCTCTACCGCGAACTGATGCGCCGCGGTGCATCCGAATATCTGGTGGCCCCGCTGGAGCCGCTGCAGTTGATCGAAGTCATTTCCGGCCTGTATCTGGATCCCGGCGCCACCCCCATCGGCCGCGTCGTGGCCGTGATCGGCGCGCGCGGCGGTTCGGGCTCGTCCACCATCTCGCACAATATCGGCTGGTGCATCGCCGAGGAATTGCACATCAACACCGCCATCGTGGACCTCGACCTTGCCTTCGGCACCGTCGGCCTGGATTTCAATGACGAAGCCAGCCAGGGCGTGGCCGATGCCCTCAGCGCGCCCGAACGCCTGGACGATGTTCTGCTGGACCGTCTTCTGCTCAAGCGCGGCGATCACCTGTCACTTTTCACCGCTCCCGCCGCGCTGGAACGCGACTATGACGCGGTTCCCGAATCCTATGAATCGGTGATCGACGCCGTGCGCCAGACCACGCCCTGCGTGATCCTGGACCTGCCGCATGGCTGGCATCCCTGGATTCGCAACACGCTGCTGGCCGCCGATGACGTGGTGATCGTGGCGACGCCCGATCTCACCTCCTTGCGCAACGCCAAGAACATCATCGAGCTGGTCAAGAATGCCCGCCCCAACGACAATCCGCCGCGCCTGGTGATCAACCAGGTTGGCGTGCCCAAGCGCCCGGAAATCCCCTCCAAGGATTTCGCCGAGACCATGGGCATTGATCCCGCCGCCATCATCGCCTTCGATCCCGCGCTGTTCGGCCAGGCCGCCAACAACGGCCAGATGGTGATCGAACTGTCGCCCAAGGCCCCGGTGTCCGAAGCGCTGCGCCGTCTCTGCCGGTCGCTGACCGGCCGCACCAGCGACAATGTGCGCAGTTCGGCTTCGATCTTCTCGTTCCTCAAAGGCAAGAAGCAGGCGTAACCAGATATGTTCGGCAAGCGCACCGGTTCAGAGCCCGCCTTCGGCAAGACGCCGCCCGTTACGGGCGCGGCGCAGCGCGAAGCCGCCAACGCGCCGCCGCGCATCAATCCCGAGCCGGCTGCGCCGCCCGCACCCCTGCCGGGCGCACCGCCGGCCAAGCTGGCGCCGCAGCTGGCGCCCGTGGCGTCCAAGGCGGCGCCGCGTGTCCTGGCGGACAGCCGCTCCGACGACTATTACCAGATCAAGTCCACCATCTTTAACGCCCTGATCGACACCATCGACCTGGCGCAGTTGGCCCAGCTCGATCCGGATTCCGCGCGCGAGGAAATCCGCGACATCGTCAACGAGATCATCTCGATCAAGGCGGTGGTGATGTCCATTGCCGAGCAGGAACACCTGCTGCAGGACATCTGCAACGACGTTCTGGGCTATGGCCCGCTGGAGCCGCTGCTGGCCCGCGACGACATCGCCGACATCATGGTCAATGGCGCCAACCGGGTCTTCATCGAAGTCGCCGGCAAGGTGCAGCTGACCAATATCCGCTTCCGCGACAATGCCCAGCTG